>NZ_JBVJLW010000003.1:0-742196 GCF_055584525.1 Streptomyces sp. NPDC102514 | reverse complement strand
AACAGGACCCTAGACAAGTCCCATCGTTGCAGGTCAGGAGCACTCTCCGCTTATTTGATCAAGCCTCGGACGTCCCACCTCGTGAAAGCGCGAGGTTAGCTGCAGCACGTAGAGGTTGAGTCTGTCCCGACGGCCGGTGTTGACGGGTGTGTCCCGCACGGCGACGGCCGTGCCCGATTCCAGCTCCTCGATCCGGTAGGTCGCGTACGTCTCCGTACCGGCCGTGCCGGCCGACGAGCCCTCGCCGGTGTCCTCGCACGGGGTCCGCCGGCTGCTGCCCAGCTCGTCGCTCACGGTGAAGTCCGCGTGCTGCACCCGCGTGTAGAGCTCGCCGCGGAACCGGACCCCGAACGCGCAGGACGCCGCTGCGCCGCCGCCGTCGTCGCCGGAGGAAACCGTGGTGCAGGCCGCCGCGAAGAAGAGGGACGACGCGGCGAACACCGGAGCGGGCGACCTTCGGAAACCGCGAAAAACGTGATCTCCACCGGCATATTCAGTCGTTGCTATTCCGGGGTCGATGCCGCCACCTCGTTCGAATGTTCGGTAAGTGATTTTCGGAATTCGAAACGCCAGCCAAAGTGCAACAAATCGGTCACAAAGCTGACTGGGAGGGGTATTCCTGGCGGTGGCAGAAACTCTGTTGATACTTGAACAGGGCATCTCGCCTTTCCGTATTCAGTGACGTGGCCAGGAATCCGATAACCCTCACGGTCGCGTATCGGGTGACACCCGGTCGTGAGGCCGAGTTCCACTCGTGGGGGTGGGGCGTGCTGCGCGCCGGAGCGCGGCAACCAGGGTTTCTCGGCGGTGGCGTGCTGGTCGACGGAGAGGCGGAATGGCACGTGGTCTACCGCTTCACCAGCGCGGACGCGGCCCTGGTCTGGGAGACCTCGCCCGAGCGGGCGGACTGGCGGGGCCGCGGGGAGACGCTGGCCCAGGAGACCGGCCGACGGACCGTGCAGGGCTCCAGGGCCTGGTTCGATTCCATGGCCGAGAACGCTTCCGCCGCCGCGGCGGCCCCGCGTCCGCCGCCGAAATGGAAGCTGTGGTTCGTGAATATGAGCGCGGTCTTCCCGCCGGTTCTCCTGTTCAATGTGGCAATTCTTCCTTATCTCGGCAGCCTCAATCCTCTCATCCGCACCCTGCTGCTGTGCCTGGCCGTCGCGGCCATGGTCACGTGGATCCTCATGCCCCGGCTGCAGCGTTTCTTCAAGAAATGGCTGTACCCGCCGCTCCAGGCCATACGTGGACGGCACAAACGCCGGGCTGTGCAAGGCTGAGAACGACGATAAAGGGGGGTGGGCGGGTGAAGACCCTGCTCATCGACAATTACGACTCGTACACGTACAACCTGTACCAGCTGATCGCCGAGGTCAACGGCGAGGAGCCGACGGTGGTCCTCAACGACACCCCGGCGGACGGTCTCCCGGACCTCGCCGCGTTCGACAACGTGGTGGTGTCGCCGGGGCCGGGCCACCCGGAACGGCCCCGTGACTTCGGGATAGGCGCCTCGGTGCTCGCGGAGTCCCCCATCCCGGTCCTGGGCGTCTGCCTCGGACACCAGGGCATCGCGTCGGGCGAGCGGGCCCGGGTGACGGCCGCACCGCAGCCGCGGCACGGGCATCTCTCCAGAATCCGGCACGACGGCGAGGACCTGTTCCGCGGACTGCCGCAGGACTTCACCGCGGTCCGCTACCACTCGCTGTCCGTACGGGAGCCGCTGCCCGCGAGCCTCAAGGGCACCGCCTGGGCGGAGGACGGCGTCCTCATGGGACTGCGGCACCGCACCCGCCCCCTGTGGGGTGTGCAGTTCCACCCGGAGTCCGTCCTCACCGAGTTCGGCCACCGGCTGTTCCAGAACTTCCGGAGCCTCACCGTGGCCCGGCCGCGCACGGTCCGACGGGCCACGTCCCCGGTGCCCGGGCCCTGTACCGCGAACAGCGCGGCCACGCTCCTCGTGCCCCGGCCCCGGCGGCCCGCACCGCCCGGCTTCCGGCTGCACACCCGCCGGATCGAGGCAGCCGTGGACGCCGAGACGGCCTTCACCCGGATGTGCGGCGACGCGCCGAGAGCGTTCTGGCTCGACAGCGCGCGGGTCGAGGAGGGGCAGTCCCGCTTCTCGTTCTTCGGCGACGGCACGGGTCCGCTGGCCGAGTTCGTACGCTACGACGTCGAGCGCGGCCTCTGCGAGATCGAGCGGACGGGCCGGCCCACGCGCAAGGTCCGGGCGGGCGTCTTCGACTATCTGAAGCGGCAGTTGGCGACCCGCCGGGTCGACGCCGGTGAGCTGCCCTTCGACTTCACCGGCGGCTACGTCGGCTGGTTCGGGTACGAGGTGAAGGCCGACTGCGGCTCGCCCAACCGCCACCGGGCCGAGACCCCGGACGCCTGCTGGCTCTTCGCCGACAGGCTCGTCGCGGTCGACCACCGGGACGAACACACCTACGCCGTCTGCCTGGCGGAGAACACCCCGCAGGGGACCCGGGACGCCACCGACTGGCTCGACGGCGCGGTCGAGCAGCTGAGCTTCGTGCCGCAGTCCGGTCCCGCTCCCGTACCGCCGTCCGCCGCCGAGCCCGATCCGCGTGCCGCCGAACCGTGGCTGGTCCGCGACCGCGCGACCTACCTCGCCGACGTCGAGGCCTGCCGGCGCGAGCTGACCGCCGGCACCAGCTACGAGATCTGCCTGACCAACGCCGCCGAACTGCCCGCGCCCGCCGACCCGCTGGCCTACTACCGGGTGCTCCGGCGCATCAACCCGGCCCCCTACGCCGCCTACCTCGACTTCGGCGAGGTGACCGTGGCCGGGGCGTCCCCCGAGCGGTTCCTGCGGATCACCCGCGACGGCGTCGCCGAGGCCAGGCCCATCAAGGGCACCGCCCCTCGCGACAGCCGCCCGCAGGAGGACGCCCGCCTGCGGGACGCGCTCGCCACCGACGCCAAGACGCGCGCCGAGAACCTGATGATCGTCGACCTGCTCCGCAACGACCTGGGCCGTGTCTGCGAGACCGCGACGGTCCACGTCCCCCGGCTGATGGCCACGGAGACGTACGCCACCGTCCACCAGCTCGTCTCCACCGTCGAGGGCCGGCTCCGCGCGGGCGTCGACGCGGTGGACTGCGTCCGCGCCTGCTTCCCCGGCGGCTCCATGACCGGAGCGCCGAAACTGCGCACGATGGAGATCATCGACACGCTGGAGACCGAGGCCCGCGGCGTCTACTCCGGCGCTCTCGGCTACCTCGGCTGCAGCGGCGGAGCCGACCTCAACATCGTCATCCGCACCGCCGTCCTCACCGGCGGCCGGATGCGCCTGGGCGCGGGCGGCGCCATCGTCCTCGATTCCGACCCCGAGGCGGAGTACGACGAGATGCTGCTGAAGGCCGCCGCGCAACTGCGGGCCCGTCGCGAGGCCACCGCCACCCCGCCCGCCGCTCTGCCCGCCTCGCTGCCGGAGCGGGTGCGGTGACGCCCCCGACCTCCGCCCCGAGCCCCGCCGGCACGGCCGCTCCCGGATCTGCGGAGACCGCCGAGGCCACCCGGACCGCCGAGGCCACCGAGGGCGGCAACCTGGCCGCCGCGCTCGCCTCGCTGGCCGAGCGGCGGGGCTGGACCGACCGGCCCGCCTTCCACCAGGACCACCGGTCCTGGACCCACGGCGAGGTGCACGACCTCGCGTCGCGCGCCGCCGGTGTCCTGGCCGGGCACGGCGTCCGCCCCGGCGACCGGGTGCTGCTCGCGCTGCCCGACTCCCTCGCCTGGGTGACGGCCTTCCTCGCCACCGCCCGGCTCGGCGCGATCGCGGTCCTCGTCAACCCCGAACTGACCGCGGCCGACCACGCGTTCATGGCCGACGACGCCGGAGCCGACCTCTGCGTCACCGGACCGGGCCTCGAAGAGCGCTTCGCCGGCCGGACCCGGCTGGGCGCCGACCTGCTCCTGGCGCTCACCCACGGCGCCCCGCCGGCCACCGGCGCCCATCCGGCCGGCCCGCGCACCCCGCTCTACCTCCAGTACACCTCCGGCACGACCGGCACCCCCAAGGGGGTCGTGCACTGCCACGGCGACCCCGGGACCTACCACGAACTCATCGGCGAGCGGCTGCTGCGCGTCACCCCGGACGACGTCACCCTGTCCGTGTCGAAGCTGTTCTTCGCCTACGGCTTCGGCAACACCTTCGCCTTCCCGCTCTTCTCGGGCTCCTCGGCCGTACTCGTCGACCGGCGCCCCTCGCCCGCGACGGTGGACGAACTCGTCGCCCGCCACCGGGTCACCCTGCTCTACTCCGTCCCCTCGGCGTACGCGGCACTGGTCGCCGACCGCGCCGACCGGCACGCCGCCTGCTTCGCCTCCGTACGCGCGGCCGTGTCGGCGGGGGAGGGCATGCCCGCCGGGCTCGGCGAACGCGTCACCGAGCTGCTCGGCGCGCCCGTACTGGAACAGATCGGCTCCACCGAGGCCGGACACGCCTTCTGCGCCAACAGCGTCGACGACAACACACCGGGCACCGTCGGCCGGCCGGTGCCCGGCTTCGACCTGGAGCTGCGGGACCGCGCGGGGTGCCCCGCGCCGGACGGCACCGAGGGTGAACTCTTCGTACGCGGACCGACGTTGACACCCGGCTACCTGAACCTGCCCGAGGAGACGGAACGCGTCCTGGCCGGCGGCTGGCTCGCCACCCGGGACCGCGCGCTGCGCACGGTGGACGGCACGTACCGCGTGCTGGGCAGGACCGACGACATGGAGCTGGTCGGCGGCATCACCGTTTCCCCGCTGGAGGTGGAAGCCGTACTGCGCAGGCATCCCGCCGTACGTGAGGTCGCCGTCGCGTCCGCCACCGACGAACGCGGGGCCAGCGCCCTGCGGGCCTATGTCGTCATCGGCGTCTCCTCGACGGCCGCCCCGACCTTCGCGGCCACCAGGGCCGACCTGCAGACTTCCCTCATGGCCCTGGCCCGTGAACACCTCGCCGCGTTCAAGGTGCCCAGGACCATCCACGTGGTGCCGTCGCTGCCCCGCACCCCGACCGGCAAGCTCCGCCGTCACCTCGTACGCCGGGGGGCGTGGTGACCGTCACCGCGGCCGTGGACGCCCACGCCGCAGCAAGGAACAGGCCCATGTCACCAGCACAGCACCTGCTGTCCGACCGCGGCTTCCGTCTCGGCCCGATGTTCGCACGGGCCGCCGCCCGCCACGGAGCCGTCCCGGTCACCCTGGACCGCCAACTGGACGTCGCCCCCGACCTCGGGCTCGACCTCACCTATCCGCAACTGGGCGCACTGGTAGCCGACTTGTCGGCCCGGCTGTGGGCGGCCGGGGTCAGGCCCTCCGAGCACGTCGCCGTCCACAAGAGCGACAACTTCGACATCGTCCTGCTGGCCTGTGCGATCTCCCGGATCGGCGCCGTACCGGTCCTGCTCTCGCCCGACCTCGCGGGCCCGGTCGTCGAACAGCTCCTCAAGCGGCTGAGCGAGCCCTGGCTGATCACCGACCGGGCCAAGCTCACCGGCCCGCTCAGCGACATCGACCTCACGGGAGCGGTCCTGCGGACGCTCGGGGTGGACGACGCGCCCGGTGCCGTCCCGCTGGACACGTACCTCGGCGCCCCGCCCCACGGGCCCGTCCGGCTGCACCCCCGCGAACCCGCGCTCATCACCCACAGCTCGGGCACGACCGGTGTCCCGAAACTCGCCGTGCACTGCGCGAACAGCATGTGGAACCGTCTCGTACCGCAGAAGGCCATGGGCTGGCCCACCCGGGGCGAGCGGGCCGCCCTGCACCTGTCCTTCGTGCACTCCCGCTTCTACCATCTGCTGGGCGTCCTGCTGCACTTCGGCAGCCCGCTGCTCCTCCTCACCGACCCCGAACCCGCCGCCGCGGGCCCACTGCTGGCCCGCCACCGCCCCGGCATCGTCGAGACCCACCCCAACACCTTCGTGCTGTGGGAGGAACTGGCCGACGCGCCCGGCGCTCCGCTGGCCCGCGTCCGCTCGTACGGCAGCACCTTCGACGCCATCCATCCGCGGACCGTGCAACGGCTCCTCGGCGCGTCCGAGCGGCGCTCGCCCTGGCTGATGCAGCTGTACGGGCAGAGCGAGACGGGCCCGGTCGCCTTCCAGTGGTACACCCGGCGCGGCGCGGCCCGCGCCGACGGCCGCCGGGTCGGCATCGGCATCCCCGGCTTCACCCGGGTCCGTATCGCCGACGGCGCGGGACGACCGGCCCGGCCCGGCACCCCCGGCCGCATCGAGGCGCGCACCCGGGGCCGCATCCTCACCTACCTCGGCGCGCGGCAGAGTTACGACCGCCAACTGGACGGCGACTGGTGGCAGATGGGCGACATGGGGCATCGCAGCCGGTGGGGCGCGCTGTATCTGATCGACCGCGAGATCGACCGGATCGACGCCGTGCACAGCAACCTGGAGATCGAGGACACCCTGATGTCCCGCCTCGACGAACTGCGCGAGGTCGTCATCGTGCCCGGCGCCGACCGCGAACCGGTGCCCGCGGTGTGCGTCCGGCGCGAACAGCCCCTCGACCCGGTGCGCTGGCGGGAGGCCACCGCGGACCTGCCCGAGCTGGCGGAACCACGGCAGTGGCGTTTCGAGGACCTGCCGATGACCTCCACCTGGAAGGTCAGGCGCCTCGAGATCACCCGCATGCTCACCGAGGACGCCGCCGCGCCCGCCGACCTGTCCGGCGGTGCCTGACATGGACCCCGTCGTCGTGGTCGGCGCCGGCCCCGTGGGAATGTCGGCCGCGCTCGGCCTGCGCGCCCGCGGACTGCCGGTCACCGTCCTCGAAGCGGAGCCGCGAGGACGCACCCGGCCCGGCAGCCGGGCCCTGTTCGTGCACAAGGAGACACTGCGGCTGCTCGACGACATGCGGCCGGGCCTCGCCGCCCGCGTCGCCGAGTACGGACGGACCTGGCAGACCCGGCGCACCCTGTACCGGGGCCGCGAGGTGTACGCGCGGACGTTCCCGCCGCCCTCCTTCCCGCCCCCCTTCACCAGCCTGCGCCAGGTGGACACCGAACGGCTGCTGCTCGCCGCCTGCGAGGCGGCCGGGGTGGAGTTCGTGTGGGACGCGCGCGTGGCGGCCGTCAGGGTCACCGCCAGCTCAGCCGTGGTGAGCTGCGAGGACGGCCGCGGCTGGACGGCGGGCCACGTCGTCGCCGCGGACGGCGCCCGCTCGGCCGTCCGGCAGGAGCTGGGCATCCGGATGGAGGGCACCAGCTCGGCCGGGTTCCACGTCGTGGTGGACGTCGCCGACATCCCCGGGGCCGAACTCCCGCTGGAACGCATCTTCCACTACGAGCACCCGGGCGTCGGCGGCCGCAGTGTCATGCGGGTCCCGTTCACCGGCGGGTTCCAGCTCGATCTGCAGTGCCGGGACGACGACCGCCAGGAGTCCTGGGGCACCGAGCAGGCGGTACGGGAGTGGCTGCCCGCGGTCGTGGGGGAGGGGTACGCCGAACGGATCCTGTGGGTGTCGACCTACCGTTTCCTGCGCAAGGTGGCGGCGGACTTCACCGATCCGGGGCACCGGGTGCTGCTCGTCGGCGAGGCCGCCCACCTCTTCCCGCCGTTCGGCGCCCGCGGCATGAACAGCGGCATCGCGGACGCGGCGGCGGCAGCGCAGGCCGTGGCCGACGGCACGAGGGAGGCGGTCGCGCGGTTCGCGGCGGCCCGGCGCACGGCGGCCCTGTTCAACAGCGAGGCGGCCGGGGCGGCCCTCGCCCACCTTCGGCCGCGGAGCCGGATCGTACGGGCGAAACAGCGGACGGCGGCGGCTCTCGCCCCCGTTACTGCCGTGGTGCGGGACCTGGCTGGAGCATGCTCCTTACGGCCCCAGACACGGCTCACCGGCGAGTGCCGGCCGGAAGTACTGATCATGCGGACGAGCCCGGGATGAATCCGGACGCGTCGGCGGACGTACTGACGGATGTACTGAGAGGAGAGATTCTTTGATGACACAACCGGCAACCGCAGAAGGACTGTTGGCGTGGGTGCCCGGCCACGGGCTGATCGCGGGTCTCGCGGCCGACACACAGCTGCTGGTCGCGGACTCCTGGCTGCTCAGGGACGGACAGGTGCGCGGCCTCGACCGGCACCGGGAGCGGTTCCTGCGGGCCTGCGGCGACTGCGGAGGGCCATCTCTCCACCAACTGACCGAGTTCTGGCGGGACATGACGGCAGCGCTGCCCCGCACGGGATCCTGGTTCCCGCGCGTCGAGCTGGTGGCCGGCTCCCTCCAGCTGAGACTGCTCCTGAGGCACGCCCCGCCCCTCGCCCCGGAGGTGCGGGTGTGGGCGGCGGGCCAGCCCGACCCGCGTACCGTGCCGCGCCGCAAGGGACCGGACCTGGACGTCCTGGCCCGGGTGCGGCAGCGGGCGTCCGGACAGGGCGCGCAGGAGGCGGTGCTGATCGCCCCGTCCGGCCTGGTGCTGGAGGCGGCCACCTCCAGCGTCCTGTGGTGGGAGGACGACGTCCTGTGCCTGCCCCCGCCGCAGCTGCCGATCCTGGCCGGCATCACCACGGGCCTCGTCCAGGAGCACGCCCTGCGCAGCGGGATCGAGCTGGCCCACCGCGAACGGAACCTGGACCAGCTGGCCGGCCGCGAGGTGTGGCTGGTGAACGCCCTGCACGGAATCCGTCCGGTGGCCGGCTGGGAGGGACGGCCCATGGAAGCGGGCCCGGCTCCCCGCGCGAAGGAATGGCAGGAATGGCTGGACGGCCGTATGGAACCCCTACCGGCTGACTGACCGGTCGACCCACTGGCTGGTCGGCCGATTGGCCGGCCGGGTGGCCGGGTGGCCGGGGAATTCACCAGAAAAAGGCGCGCGCCGGACCGATCGAATTCGGCCCGGCGCGCAAAGCCATATACCGATCAGTGAATCCTTCGAGGGCTGCCGGAATTCCTACTGGGCCGGCTTCGGCTGATAACCGCCCGGAACCATCCGCGTGGCGATCGCGATGCGGTTGTACGCGTTGATGACGGTGGCCGCCCAGATCAGTGCCGCGGTCTGCGCCTCGTCGAAGACCTCGGCGGCCCGCGCGTAGACCGCGTCAGGGACCTGGCCGTCGTGCACCAGCGTCACCGCCTCGGCCAACGCCAGCGCGGCACGCTCCCGGTCGCTGAAGAAGGGCGTCTCCCGCCAGGCGTTGAGCGCGTACACCCGCTGCTCGCTCTCGCCCCGCGCACGGGCGTCTGTCGCGTGCATGTCGATACAGAACGCACAGCCGTTGATCTGCGACGCGCGAATCCGCACCAGCTCCAGCAGTTCCGGCTCGACCTTCGCGTCCCGCGCCGCCGAAACGGCCGCGCCGTGCAGCGCGCCCATTGCCGCGGACACATCGGGGGTTGTCTTCTTGAGCGCCACGCGGGGTACGGATTCGGCGGATTCGACGACGTCTGCTCTTTTCATGAGGCGACTCTATCCGCACCGAATGAGGTGTGCGGCGAATTCAAAACACTGCGAACAGCGGGCCGTCGTCCGAGCGGAGTTTCCGCGCAGAGTTTCCACGCGAGGCTTCCGCAGGACGACGTGATCGAGACGTTGTTCAATGGACGAGTCCGACACATGACGTCGTAGGAGTGCGTATGTCATCGACGGAGTCCAGCTCAGGAGGGGGGCGGGACGCAGCGGGGAGGCTGCGCAGGCTGGGGGAGTGGTGTGCCCGGCATTTCGTGATCGTCATCGTGGCCTGGCTGGTCGTCCTCGCGGCCGTGCAGGTCCTGAACCGGTCGTTCGGCGGGGAGTACTCGGACGACTTCTCCCTCTCCGGCGTCCAGTCGCAGCAGGGCCAGGACGTCCTGAGACAGCACGATCCGGCGGCGGGCGGCTACAGCAGCCAGATCGTGCTGCGCGACGGCAAGCAACCGCTGACCTCGGTGAGTTCGCAGCTGGGGCAGACGGTCACCGACCTGCAGAAACTGCCGCACGTCCTGGCCGTGCAGAACCCGCTGACGGCCCAGAACTCCCAGCAGTCCAGCCAGCAGTCCTCCCAGCAGTCCTCCGCCCCGTCCTCCCAGCCGTCCTCAGCCCCGTCGTCCCAGCCGTCGTCGGGACAGTCCCCGCAGCAGAACGTGGGCCCGCTCTCCGGCGACGGCAAGACCGGATACATCACCGTCCGCTTCGACGTACAGCCGTCCACGCTCGGCGACTCGTACCTCGACGGCGTGGACACCTCGGTCGAACCCCTGCGAGCCGCGGGAGTCGACGTCGAGTACGGCGGACCGCTCGGCGAACTCGCCAGACCCGCCCCCGACGACCGGGTCAGCGAGCTGATCGGATTCGCTGTGGCGATCGTGGTCCTGCTCGTCGGCTTCGGCAGTGTCCTCGCGGCGGGCATCCCGCTGCTGACGGCCCTGATCAGTGCCCTCGGCGGGCTGGCCTGCCTGGGACTGCTGGCCGCGGCCTTCACCTTCGCCACGGTGTCACCGACGCTGGCCACCATGATCGGGCTCGGCGTCGGCATCGACTACGCGCTCTTCCTCATCACCCGGCACCGGCAGAACCTCATGGACGGCGACGATCCGGTGCGGGCGGCGGGACGGGCCACCGCCACGAGCGGCCGGGCGGTACTCGTCTCCGGCTGCACGGTCATCGTCGCCCTGGGCGGACTGTCGGTCTCCGGCGTCGCCTTCATCGGGAAACTGGGCGTCGCCGCGGCCGTGACGGTCGTCTCGGCCGTCGTCGGCGCGCTGACGCTCGTACCCGCCCTCCTGGGCCTCATCGGTCACCGCATCGACCGCTACCGGGTGCGGCGCCCCGTCGCGGAGACGGACGCGGAACCGGGAGCCCCCGCCCACGGCACCTGGCACCGCTACGCCCGGCGCGTACAACGGCGGCCCTGGTGGTTCCTGGCGGGCGGTACCGTCACCGTGCTCGTCCTCGCCATTCCGCTGCTCTCGATCCAACTGGGTCACATCGGGGACGGCGCGGACCCGAAGTCGTTCACGGACCGGCGGGCCTACGACATCATGGCGCAGGCCTTCGGGCCCGGCTCCAACGGCCCGCTGACCGTCGTCGTGGACCAGACGGGTGTGCCCTCCGACCAGCGGTCGTCGCTCAAGACACAGGTGCAGAAGTCACTCACCGATGTGCCGGGTGCCGCCACGACCACCCCGCTCACCGCCACCCAGGACGGAGACGTGCTGGTCGCCACCGTCTACTCGAAACAGGCCCCGCAGAGCGCCGACACGACCGACCTGACCAACCGTCTGGTCGACCGGACCCTGCCCCAGGCCGTCTCGGGAACCGACGCCAAGGGCTATGTCACCGGTACCACGGCAGCCCAGGTCGACTTCCGTGACATCGTCGCGGAACGCCTCCCGCTGATCATCGCGGTGGTCGTCGCCCTGGCCTTCCTGATCATCCTGATGGTCTTCCGCGGCCTGCTGGTCGCCCTCAAGGCCGCGGTCCTCAACGTCCTGTCGATCGCGGCCTCGTACGGCGTGGTCGTCGCCGTGTTCCAGTGGGGCTGGGGCGGCCCCGCCCTCGGCGTGGACGGAAAGGTGCCCATCGAGAGTTACGTACCGATGATGATGTTCGCCATCATCTTCGGCCTCAGCATGGACTACGAGATCTTCCTGCTGTCCCGGGTGCACGAGGCCTGGCTGCACACCGGTGACGCGAAGGCGAGCGTCGCCCACGCCCTGGAGATCACCGCCCGGGTCATCACCTGCGCGGCCCTGATCATGGTGAGCGTCTTCGCCGCGTTCATCGTCAGCGACAACATCGTCGTCAAGATGCTCGGACTCGGCCTCGCGGTGAGCGTCCTGATCGACGCCACGGTCGTACGCCTGCTCCTCGTCCCCGCGGTCATGACCCTGCTCGGCCGTCACGCCTGGTGGACCCCCGGATGGCTCGACCGGATCATGCCCCATGTGGATCCGGAGGGCGATCACAGCTGACCGGGGGCCGTGGCGGGCGGACGCACAGGGCGTACGCGGCGGGCGGGTTGCTCAGGGAGCGATGCCCACACCGTCGATCCGGCTCCAGGCCTTCTCCTGGCCGGACGTCATGGCCGGCCAACGCAGGCCGCCCGGACGGGCGTTGACCTTCGAGGCGTACGAACCGGGCCGGAAGCCCGGGTCGTAGAAGCAGCCGGTGCCGTGGTCGGCGTCGAAGGCGGGGCAGGACGCGGCGACCGACTTCGGCGTCGGCTTCCTGCCCGTGCGCACCCAGGAGTCCAGCGCGGAGATCGAGGTGGCGTACTCGGAGTCGCTCAGCCCGCTGTGCTCGCTCTCCCGCGAGAACGTCTGCACGAGGTACCGGTCCCGGCCCGCGCCCCGGAGGCTGTCCCGGTACGCCGACTCGTGCTCGACGAACGCCGTCGGGTCGTCGATCGCGTGGAGCGTGAGCACCGGGATGTCGACCTTGCCCGTCAGGTCACTGTCGTACGAGAGGTCGCGCACGGCGGTGGGGTCGGCGGAGAAGCGCTCGACGCCCGCGTTGAGCGCCTTGTCGTTGTGGGACCCGGAGTAGCGCACACCCTGGTTGCTGAACGGATTGCGGCCGCCGAGCCGGTTGTGCACGATGTCGCGGAAGGTGAACGTGGCGAACCGCAGATGCGACTCCAGCGTGCGCTCGGGCACTCCCGTGACACCGAGGATGTCGTCCAGATTGCGCTGCTGCGCAGCGGTCCGGTCCTGCGGCGCGGACTCGAAGCCCGTGCACTCCTGCAGTCGCGCGCCGAGCCCGGCGGACGTCATGGTCGAGCCCTCCCGCAACCCCTCCCACAACGGGTACTGGGCCTCGGTGGGACGGGGATGGTTCTGGCAGTAGTACTGGTAGACCACGCGCAGATCCACCCGGTAGTCGTACCCGCGCGACCCGCCGCCGAGGACTCCGTTGGTCAGCAGCGCCCCGTCGTAGGGGCCGTGCTTCCCGGCGCCGTAGGTCTCCACGACCTTCGCGGCGACATCGCCGCCCCAGGACTGGCCGTGCACGTACGTCCGCTTCGGTGTGCCGAACTCCTCGACGAACAGCCGGCGCACCTTCTCCGTGTCGGCGGCGGCCATCCGGGTCCCGTACCCACCGCGACGGTACGACGAGCCGGCCCACGCGTAGCCCTCGTCCACCATCACCGACCAGCGCTCCAGGTCACCCGTGCTGCGCTCCGGGTCGGACTCCGCGCCGAGGTCGGGGCCGCCGTGCGCGTGCACGACGAGGGATCTGTTCCAGTTCTTCGGGACGGCCATCGCGTAGTAGGCGCCGTCGGCGTCCCGGCCGGTGTAGCAGGTGGCCTTGCCGGCGAGGTTCGCCGGACACTCCACGGCCGCCGGAGCGGTCGCGGTCGTGGCCGTCGTCGCGGAGGCCGGCCCGGAGAGGGTGCCGAGGAGGATTCCCGCGATGCCCGCGGCGACCGCCGCCCGGCGGCGCCGCAGGAAACCGGACCCGCCCTGGATCTCCGACGTACGCGGCCTCGTCCTGTCCATGACGTGCTCTCCCTCTCCTCGGCGGCGCACCGTTGCGCGGCGGGGCCGATGCTAAGGAGCGGCGCGGCGAAAACCCATGGCTTGATCATTACGTTCATTGAGTTCGTGATCGGACCGTGCGCGACCGGAGCCCCGGGCCGCCGCGGCGGCCGTGAGATCCTGCTCCTGCGTCCGGAGCTCCGTGACTCGGGGGGATCATCCGTGCTCCACATACATTTCTCCACGGCGGATCTCAGCCGGATCCGTATCGCCCAGGACCCGGACCCGGCCTGGGAGATCCTGCTGAGCCTCCACGCCCTGGGAGGCCCGCCCGACCACGTGGTCTTCGGCCCCTGGCGGTCCGAGACGCTGACCCGCGTCGACTCCTCGACGCGCATGCTGCTCGCGCTGGCGCCACCCCGCGGGTACTCGCCCGACTTCCTCACCCCCGCCGGTGCCCCCGACGTGCGCTCCGCCGTGGACGCCGTGGTCAGTACCGGCCGCAGGCGGCTGCGTGCCGACCTCGCCCAGTTCGCCGTCCGGCGCAGGACACCGTCCTGGACGCGGCTGATGGCGGAGGGCGACACCGAGACGATGGACCGGCTCGGCAGCGCCCTGAACCGCTACCACGACCGTGTGCTCGCCCGCCGCTGGGACCGCATCCGCGCGGTGACCGAGGCCGAACGAAGCCTGCGCGCCCGCGACTTCCTGGACGGCGGAGCCGAGAGACTCCTCGGCGGTCTCGGCCCCCTGGTCCGCTGGGAGGCCCCGGTGCTGACGGTGGACTACCCCCTCCACCAGGAGCTGCGACTCCGGGGCAGGGGACTGCGGCTGGTTCCCTCGTACTTCTGCTGGCGAAGGCCCATCACCCTGCTCGACGAGGAGCTGACACCGGTCCTCGTCTATCCGGCCAACCGCGGCCTGCACCTGCTCACGGGACCCGAACGGCCGGGCCGGTCGGCGCTGGCCCGGCTCCTGGGACGAACCCGGGCGTCCGTGCTGGAGGAGATCGCCCTGTCCGGCGGAACGACGGGCGCGGACATCGCGCGGCGGCTCGGCATGTCACCCGTGTCGGCGGGCGAGCACACCGCCGTCCTGCGGAGCACCGGACTGATCGCCACGCACCGGGGCGCCGACATCGCGCGGCACACCCTGACCCCGCTCGGCCTGGCACTGATCGAGGGACACCTGCCGATCGGCGACCTGCCGTACGGGACAGGGGCGCCGGGCCCGGAGCACTGACATACTCCACGACCAACGAAGCTTGTCCTCAAGGAGGTTGCCGGTGACCCAGGACCCGTCCGCTCCCGACGAAGCGGCGTTGGCGAAGATCGACTCCACGGTGCCGCACTCGGCCCGGATCTGGAACTACTGGCTCGGCGGCAAGGACAACTACCCCGTCGACCACGCGGCGGGCGACGCGTTCCGCCAGGTCTTCGGAGGCATCACCGACCTCGCCCGCGGCTCACGTGCCTTCCTCGGCCGGGCCGTGCGTCATCTGGCGGGCGAGGCGGGAATCCGGCAGTTCCTCGACATCGGCACCGGACTGCCGACCGTCGACAACACCCACGAGATCGCCCAGCGGGTGGCCCCCGAGGCACGCGTCGTCTACGTGGACAACGACCCCCTGGTCCTCGCCCACGCCCGGGTGCTGCTGACCAGCACACCGGAAGGCGCGACGGACTACGTCGACGCCGACCTGCACGACCCCGCGACCGTCCTGCGGGAAGCGTCGAGGACCCTGGATCTCACACGGCCGGTCGCGCTGACGCTGATGCAGGTCAGCGGACACATCGCCGACTACGACGAAGCACGCCGTATCGTCGGCACGCTGATGGCGGCGCTCCCCTCCGGCAGCTACTTCGCGTTCAACGACAGCGTGGACACCAACAAGGGCAACGCCGAGGCCACCCGCCTCTACAACGAGAGCGGCGCGGCACCGTACCACCTGCGCAGCCCGCAGCAACTGGCCGGATTCTTCGAGGGGTTGGAGCTGCTCGCCCCCGGTGTGGTCCCCATCGACGACTGGCGCCCCGACCATGGCGAGGAGCGCGCCGCCGACGTGATCGCGCTGGGCGGCGTCGCACGCAAACCCTGAACCGGGCGATGCGGGGAGGCCTGACAGAACCGGAGAGCCCCGAGCCGCCGGGACATCGGCGGCACGGCTCACCGCCGGCGGACCCGCCGGTTGCCGTCGTCCGCGATCGCCTCGATCACCTCGGTGAGTGCCATGAGGCTGTGCCCGCTCACGAACGCGTCGCAGTGGGGGAGGGCGGCGGCCATCCCGCCGGTGCGCGGCGCGTAACCGGGCGCCGCCCTGCGCGGGTTGACCCACACGATCCGATGGGCGAGCCGCGCGAGACGGGACATCTCGCGCCCGACCGCACCGGGATCCTCGCCCTCCCACCCGTCGGAGAAGACCACCACCACCGCTCCGCGCGCCATGCCCCGGCGGCCGTACCGGTTGTTGAACTCCGCCAGCGCATGGCCGATCCGGGTGCCGCCCGACCAGTCGGAGGCCGCGCCGCCCACCCGGCGCAGCGCCGCGTCCACACCGGAGGGACCGGTGTGCCGCAGTACCGGAGTGAGCCGTGTGAGCCGGGTCGCGAAGACGAACGCCTCCGCCGCGCCCCCGGCCGCGGCGCGCGGAAAGAGCCGCAAGTAGGCGCGTGTGTACGGCTCCATCGAGCGGGAGACGTCGCACAGCAGCACCAGCCGTCGCCGCCTGAGCCGGTCGCGGCTGCGAGCCAGTGACAGCACCTCGCCGCCCGTGCGCTGTCCGGCGCGCAGGGTGCGGCGCAGATCGATGCGGCGCCCCCGTCCGCCGGTCTCCTGGCGGCGACCGCGGCGCAACGGCGTCCGCAGCACCAACAGGGCGAGCAGCCGTTCCACCTCGGCCAGTTCACCGGCGTCGAGAGCGGCGAAGTCCTTGTGTCCGAGAACCTCGGCCGCGCTGCCCACGGAGGGCAGCGCCTCGGTCCGCCGGTCCCGGCCCGGTCTCCGGGCGCGGTCCGGCACCGCGTCGAGGGCGCCGCCCGGCAGCGGCGCGGCGACGGCGTCAGGACCGGCCCCGGGCGGCACCGGAGCCCGCCCGCCCACGGGATCGGGCCCGACGCCCGCCCCCGGCACGGGCCGCCCGCGGTCCTGGCGCACGGACAGCGACACCGAACGCGGCAGACCCCCGAAGACGGTGTCGAAGACCCGGTCGAACGGACCGATCTGCTCGCGCCCCGTCACGAAGGCCAGCCGCGCCGCCCAGTACAGGGCCGCCCGGTCCACCGGCGGCAGCAGACGCAAGGCATCCAGGAACCGCACCGACCGCTCCGGCGTCACCGCCACCCCGGCGCGGCGCAGTTCCGCGCCCAGCCGGACGCCGAACTCGGCCCGGTCGAAGAGCGGAATTTCCACCGCCGTCACGACCGGCGGCCCGCGACCAGCCAGTCCAGACCGCGCTCGCGCACCGACTCCTGGTCCTCCCGGTACTTGAGCAGCGAGCCGAGGGTGCTACCGGCGGTCGGCGCGTCCAGGACGTCCACACCGAGCAGCTTCAGCGCGGAGATCCAGTCGATGGTCTCGGCGATGCCCGGCGCCTTCTGCAGCTCCAGCGCCCGCAGCCGCCCCACGGCCGCCGCCACCGCGACCGCCAGCTCGCGTGACGTGCCGGGCACCCGTCGGCGCACGATCTCGATGAGCCGCTCGGTCTCCGGATAGTCGATCCAGTGGTACAGGCACCGGCGTTTCAGCGCGTCGTGGAGGTCACGCGTGCGGTTGGACGTGAGCAGCACGACGGGCGGCACCGCGGCCCGCACGGTCCCCAGCTCGGGAATGGTGACGGCGGCCTCGGAGAGCACCTCCAGCAGGAACGCCTCGAAGTCGTCGTCGGCGCGGTCGATCTCGTCGATGAGCAGGACGGCGGGCGCGGGCCCGGGATGGCTGAGCGCGGCGAGCACCGGCCGCCGCAGCAGATACGCCTCGCTGAACAGGTCGTCCTCGCCGATCTGTTCGTGCCGCGCCTCGGCGAGCCGGATACCGAGCAACTGGCGGGGATGGTTCCACTCGTACAGCGCCTCCGCCGTGTCCAGGCCGTCGTAGCACTGCAGCCGGATCAGCGGGCTGCCCAGGATCGCGGCCACCGACTTGGCCGCCTCGGTCTTGCCGACGCCCGCCTCTCCCTCAAGCAGCAGCGGCTGGGGCAGGCGCAGTGCCAGGAAGAGGGCGGTGACCAGGCCGTCGTCGGCGAGATAGCCCAGGGCGTCCAGCGCGGCGCGAAGACTCCCGACCCCCGGGAGAGCGCGCTCGACGTACTCGCTCACGGAGCCCCGGCCTCCGTGTCCGCCGCCGCCCGCGCCCGCGTGTGACGGACGGGGTCCTTCTCGTACGCCTCCCGGCAGGAGGGGCAGCAGAACCACTGCCTGCCCGCGCCGCCCGCGTCCGAGTACGGGGTGGTGGCCGCCGACCCCGCGACCTCCATCCCGCAGACCGGGTCGGTGGCCGTCACCGTCACCGGGCCGGCCACCGTGGCCTCTGCCACCTCTGCCGCCGCTGTCGTCCCTTCCGTCACTGCCGCCTCAGCCGTCGGCGAGCGGACCGCCTGGACCACCTCCGCCAGGATCGACAGCGCGATCTCGCCCGGCGTACGGGCTCCGATCCACAGGCCCGCCGGAGTCCGGACGCGGGCCCGCTGCTCCTCGTCCAGCTCGTGGGCGAGCCCGGCCAGCACCGCCGCCCCGCGCCGGGGACTGGCGACCAGACCCACGTACGGCACCCCGGCCCGTACCGCCGACAGCAGGGCCCGTTCCTCGTCGCGGCCGTGCGAGGCGATCACCACGGCCTGGGTCCCGGTCAGCGTCTCGGCGCCCGGGGTGCGGAGCGCGTCGGCACCGGACACCGAGGAGATCGCGTAACCGAGCGCCGGGCCGAAGTCGAGCAGGGTCCGCGCGATGGGGGACTCGCCGAGCACCAGCACGCGGGGCGCGGGCCGCAGCGGTTCGAGGAAGATCTCCAGTTCACCGCCGGACAGACACGGGTTGCAGACGCTGACCGCGCCCTCCTCGACGACCGGTTCCCCGGTGCCGTCGGCCGTCTCCTCCGGCGAGATGCGCAGCAGCAGGGACTCGCCGTCACGCAGGGTCCGCAGGGCCTGGACCCGTACCGTGGCCTCCGCGCAGACCCCGCCGACGAAACCCTCGATCCTGCCGTCGGCGAGGACCAGCGCGGTGTCACCGGGGCGCGCGCTCGCCGGACGGCGGGCACGTACGACGGTGGCCTTCACGAACGGCACCCGCCGGCCCGTCAGTTCGGCCATGCGCGCTTCGAGCGGCCCGGCCCGCGGCGGTACGACGGGCGGGACGGGCAGGACGGGGACGACGCGACTCATTGCGGTGCCTCCACCTCGCCGCCCTGCAGCGCCTGCCACACCCGGCTCGGCGTCAGCGGCATATCGGCATGGCGTACGCCGATGGCGTCGAGGACGGCGTTGACGACGGCCGGCGGTGAACCGACGGTCGCGGACTCGCCGATGCCCTTCGCCCCGAACGGATGGTGCGGGGACGGCGTGACGGTGTGGTCCAGCTCCCAGGCGGGCACCTCCAGCGCGGTCGGCAGCAGATAGTCCATGAAGGACCCGGAGAGACAGTTGCCGTCCTCGTCGAAACCGATGATCTCCATCAGCGCCATGCCGATGCCGTCGGCGAGACCGCCGTGCACCTGTCCCTCGATGATCATCGGGTTGATACGGGTCCCGCAGTCGTCGACCGCCACGAACCGCCGCACCTTCACCGAGCCCGTACCGGGATCGACGTCGACGACGCAGACGTACGCGCCGAACGGGTACGTCATGTTGGGCGGGTTGTAGACGGTCGTCGCCTCCAGATGGCCTTCCACACCGTCCGGCAGCTCCAGCGAACCGTGCGCCGCGAGCGCGATCTCCTGGATGGTCCTCGTCATCGCGGGATCGCCCTTGACCGACCAACGGCCCTTCGTCCAGGAGAGATCGTCCGGGGAGACCTCCAGCATCGCGCCCGCGATGATCCGCGCCTTGTCCCGCACCTTGCGCGCCACCACGGCCGCCGCGGCGCCCGACACCGGCGTGGAGCGGCTGCCGTAGGTGCCGAGTCCGAAGGGCGTCTGGTCGGTGTCGCCGTGCACGACGTCGATGTCCTCGGGCGGGATGCCCAGTTCCTCCGCGACGATCTGCGCGAACGTCGTCTCGTGGCCCTGCCCTTGCGTCTGCACGCTCAGCCGGACGACCGCCTTGCCCGTCGGATGGACGCGCAGCTCGCAGCCGTCCGCCATGCCGAGACCGAGGATGTCCATGTGCTTGCGGGGCCCGGCGCCGACCGTCTCGGTGAAGAACGACAGCCCGACGCCCATGAGTTCGCCCCGGGCCCGCTTCTCGCTCTGCTCCTTGCGCAGCTCCTCGTACCCCGCGAGATCCATGGCCTTGCGCAGACAGGCGGGGTAGTCACCGGAGTCGTACGTCCAGCCGGTCTTGTTCTCGTACGGGAACTGCTCCGGCCGCAGCAGATTCCGCATCCTCAACTCGGCCGGATCGGCGCCCAGTTCGTCGGCCAGACAGTCCACCAGGCGCTCGATGAGATAGACCGCCTCGGTGACCCGGAACGAGCAGGCGTACGCGACACCGCCGGGAGCCTTGTTGGTGTAGACCCCCGTGACCTGGCAGTGCGCGGCCTCGATGTCGTACGAGCCGGTGAAGATGTGGAAGAAACCTGCCGGGTACTTGGTGGGCTGCGCCGTGGAGTTGAAGGCGCCGTGGTCGGCGAGGACCTTGACCCGGACACCCAGGATCTTCCCCTCCCGCGTTGCCGCGATCTCGCCGGCCATGTGGTAGTCGCGGGCGAAGGACGTGCTCATCAGATTCTCGGAGCGGTCCTCCATCCACTTCACCGGCCGCCCGGTGACGATCGATCCGACGATCGCGCAGACGTACCCCGGATAGATGCCGACCTTGTTGCCGAAACCGCCGCCGATGTCGGGGGCCACGACCCGGATCTTGTGCTCGGGGATGCCCGCGACCATCGCGTAGAGCGTGCGGTGGGCGTGCGGGGCCTGGGTGGTCGAGTAGAGGGTGAGCTTGCCGTCCACCGGGTCCATCGAGGCGACCGCGCCGCAGGTCTCCAGCGGGGCGGGATGGACCCGCGGATAGAGCATGTTCTGCTCCACGACGACGTCGGCCCGTGCGAACACCTCCTCGGTGGCCGCGCTGTCGCCCGCCTCCCAGTCGAAGACGTGGTTGTCCGTACGGCCCTCCAGATCGTCCCGGATCACGGGAGCCTCGGCGGCGAGGGCGTGCCGGGCGTTGACGACCGGGTCCAGCGGCTCGTACTCGACGTCGATCAGCTCGATCGCGTCGCGCGCCGCGTAGTGGTCCTCGGCGACGACGAACGCGACCTCCTGGCCCTGGAAACGGACCTTGTCGGTGGCGAGCACGGCCTGCGTGTCCATCGACAGGGTCGGCATCCAGGCGAGCCCCAGACCGGCCAGGGTCTCGCCGGTGATCACCGCTGTGACCTTGGGGTGCGCCTCGGCGGCGGACGTGTCCACGGAGAGGATGCGGGCGTGTGCGAACGGGCTGCGCAGGACCGCGCCGTGCAGCATGCCGGGCAGTTGGATGTCGTCGACATAGCGGCCCTTGCCACGGACGAAGCGGGGGTCCTCCTTGCGCTTCATCCGGCCGAAGCCGATGGGCCGTTCGGGCGCCTGTCCCTGTGCCTGCTCCTGCGGTGTCACCGGGGGTTCGTCGACGGCGGTCATGTCTGGCTCCCCGTTGTTGTTGCTGTTGCCGGGGTCGTGGCTTCCGGGGCGGTGGCGGCGGCCTGTTCCTCGGCCGCCCACCGGATGGACCTGACGATGTTCAGATAGCCCGTGCACCGGCACAGCTGGCCGGAGATGGCCTCACGGATCTCCTGGTCGGACGGGTCCGGATTGCGGTCCAGGAGCGCCCGGCCGGTCAGCATCATGCCCGGCGTGCAGAACCCGCACTGCAGACCGTGCTGTTCGATGAACCCCTGCTGCACGGGGTCGAGCCGGTCGCCGTCCGCCAGGTCCTCGACCGTACGGATCTCATGACCGGCCGCCATCACCGCGAGGACCGTGCAGCTCTTCACGGGCTCGCCGTCCATCAGCACCACACAGGTGCCGCAGTTGCTGGTGTCGCAGCCCCAGTGCGTGCCCGTCAGCTCCAGGTCGTCGCGGAGGAAGCGCACGAGCAGATGGCGGGGTTCGACCTCCCGGGTCCGGTCCTCACCGTTGACGTTGACGGTGATCCGCATACGTCTCACGCCTCCCCTGTGGTGCCCTGGGCGGTCCGTGCCCTTGCGACGGACCGCCGCAGGGCCCGCCTGGTGAGTTCGCCGGCCAGATGCCGTTTGTACTCGGCGCTGCCCCGGCCGTCGGTGACCGGCGAACAGTTCGCGGAGGCCAGCCGGGCCGCCTCCTCGTACAGTGCCTCGGACGGTTCGCCGCCGTTCAGCAGTTCCTGGACCGCGTCGAGGTTCAGCGCGCCCGCGCCCACCGCCGCAAGACCCACGCCCGCGTCGGCGATCCGCCCCTCGCGCAGGGTCAGGGCGACCCCGGCGGCGGCGACGGCCCAGTCGCCGGACTTGCGCTCGACCTTCTCGTACGCGCTGCCCGCCCCCGGCAGGACCGGGATCCGCACCTGGACCAGCATCTCGCCGACGCCCACCGCGGTCTCGTACGGGCCCTGGTGGAAGTCGGCCATGGGCACGACCCGTTCGCCGCCCTCCCCGCGGATCACGACCCGCGCGTGCAGCGCCCCGCACACCGCGGACAGGTCCTCCGACGGGTCCGCCTGGCACAGGGAGCCGCCGATCGTGCCCCGGTTGCGGACCGGCGGATCGGCGATCACCTTCTCCGCGTCGTGGACGATGGGGAAGCACCGGCCGACCAGCGGCGACTCCAGGAGGGTGCGGTGCCGGGTCAGCGCGCCGATGCGCAGCTCGTTCCCGACCTGCTCGATGTGATCGAGTTCGTGCAGGTCGTTGATGTCGACGAGCAGTTCGGGTCCGGCGAGGCGCAGCTTCATCATGGGCAGCAGGCTGTGTCCGCCGGCCACGACCCTGGCCTCCTCGCCGTAGCGCCGCAGCAGCTCCAGCGCCTCGGCCACGCTCGTCGCACGCCGGTAGTCGAACGAAGCGGGTACCTGCACGGCACGCTCCCTCCCTCGAGGACCGGGCCGGTGCCCGGCGATCCGGCGGTCCGGCGGCCGGTCCGGGGGAACAATCGCGCGGTCGTACGGGCCGGTCAACGGCGACTCAAGCGAATGCTTAAGTCGGCCGGTAACGGAACGGGTCCTACCGGCCGAACAGCCGCTGTAATGGCGAACATGACGCTGACTCAGCTGCGCGCATTCGTCACAGTGGCCCGACTGGGTTCCGTGAAAGGCGCGGCTCAGTCGCTCGGAGTCACCGAGGCCGCCGTCTCCGGAGCGGTCGCCGTGCTCCGCCGCGAACTGGGTGACGTGCTCTTCATCCGGGCCGCCGGCGGGATCAGCCTCACCCCGGGCGGCAGCAGGCTGGCCGCGGGCGCCGCCGAGATCGTCGGTCTCGCCGAGGAGACCCGGCACCGGGTCCGCCAGGCGAGTTCCGGCACCGCCCATCTGCGGGTGGCGTCCACCGAGGCCGGTGTGGAACAGGTACTCCCCGCACTGCTCACAGCCTTCGGGCGCAGGCAGCCCGACCTCGACGTGGAGACCCTCGCCGTGCCGGTGGCGGTCTTCGGCGACCTGCTCCGCGACCGCCGCGCCGATGTCACCATCGGTCCGGCGCCGCGCCCGGCACCGGCCGTCGAGTCGATACCGTTCCTGCGCTTCCAGCTGGCCGTCGTCGCCGCGCCGGACCATCCGCTGAAACACCGGCAGCGGCTGGGCCCCGCCCAACTGGCCCACGAACCATGGCTGCTGGGCCCGGCCGGACTCGACCCGGACACACTGTCCGGGGCGTTCCTCGCCCACATCGGCGTCGAGGCGACCGGCGCGAAGGCCTTCCCCAGCGTCACGGCCTCGCTCAACGCGGTGGCCGCCGGGGCCGGGCTGTCCGTGGCCTTCCTGCACGTCGTACGCGACGACCTGCGGCGCGGGTCGCTGATCAGGCTCGATGTCACCGGCGCCCGGCTGGGCGGCATGCTGTACGCGAGCGCGCTCACCGGCGAACGCCGCTCGACGACGGCCGCCGCGCTGTGGCGCTTCGTGACGACACCGGCCGCGACGCAGGCGGTGCTGACGCGGTCCAACGGGGTTCCCATGAACGAGTTCCGTCCACCGGTCCACGTCACGATCTGGAGCTGACGTCCACCACGGCAGTTCGTCGCGGTTGTCCGTCGGGCGTCTTAAGCAAAGGCTGAAGAGCGCGTTGACGGTCCGGCGGGCTGCGCCCATCGTGTGTCCGTCATGGACTTCACCAATGAGTTCCGAGTGAACCTGCCGCCCGACGAGGCCTGGGCCCTGCTGACCGACGTGGAGCGGATCGCTCCCTGCATGCCGGGCGCCCAGCTCACCGGCGTGGACGGCGACGCGTACAACGGGGTCGTGAAGGTCAAGGTCGGACCCATGACCGTCCAGTACAAGGGGGTCGTCTCCTTCGAGGAGAAGGACGAGCCGGGGCGTACGGCGCTGCTGCACGCGCGGGGCCGCGACACCCGGGGGCAGGGCAACGCCGACGCCCGGGTCACCGCCCGGCTCGTCCCGGACGACTCCGGAACGCGCGTCACGGTCGACACCCGCCTCACGATCACGGGCCGGGTCGCGCAGTTCGGCAAGGGGATGATCGAGGAGATCAGCGGGCGGCTGCTGACCCAGTTCGTCGACAACCTGGAGGAACAGCTGGCGGCGGACCGGCGCCGGGCTACGGCCGGCACCGGCGAACCACCGACGCAGTCGGCTCCGGCGCCTGCTGCGGCTGCGGCTGCGCCAGGACCGGCCGCGGTGGGGGCGGACACCGGCCCGGCCCCCGGCGCGGAGGCCGCGGTACCGGCCGCTGCCGCCCCGGGGTCCACGGCGGCGGACGCCTCCGCGGCCGGAGCCGCCCAGGAGGCCCCGGCGGCAGCTCCCGCGACCCCGGTGTCGAACGGGGTCCGCCCCACGTCCCCGCCGCCCGCCCCGGCAGCGGTGCAGCCCCTGAACCTGATGAGCGTGGCCCGCGGCGCCGTCCTGAAGCGAGCCCTCCCGGCAGCGCTGCTGCTGGCCGCGCTCGTCATCGCGCTGATCGTCTGGCTCACGCGCTAGCCCTGCCGGTCCTGGGGCAGGGTTGCCTTGGGCGGTGGCGGTGTGCCGCGGGTCTCGCGGCCGGGGGTGCCCGAGGGGTGGCGGCCTTCCGCGGGTCCCGCGGCCGGGGCGCCCTGGACGGTGACGGTCTGCTGCCGGGTCCACGGCCGGGGGCGCCTTGGGCGGTGGCGGCCTTCGGCGAGTCCCGCAGCCGGCGGTGCCTGAGCGGTGGCGGTGTGCTGGGCCCTGTCGTCCCACAACCGGGCGCACCTGGGCAGTGAGGTCCTTCGGCCCCGCGGCCGGGTCGGCCCGGCAGGCGCCGGTCGAACGCCGGTCTCGCGCCGGTTTCTTACCGGCCCAGCCGCCGGGCTCACCCGGACTGCGGCGGTGCGTCCCGCCCGCCGGTTCCGCGGCCCGGTTCGCGCGGGCAACCGCGGTGTCCCGCCGGGCTCGCGCGGCGCCCGGCGTGTCAGCGGTGCCCGGCGTCTCAGCCGCGCCCGGCGTGCCGCGCCCGGCGTGTCAGCCGCGCCCGCGTGTCAGCGGTGCCCGGCGTGCCGCGTTCGGCATGGCAGCGGTGCACGCTGTGGGCGGTCGCGCGGGCGGCGCGGCCGTCCGGTGGGGGCGCGAGCGAGCTCGCGGATTTCGCACTCACGCCCGCGTATCGACAGGATGGGGGCATGAACGACATCCGTACCCCCCGCCTGCTGCTGCGCCGCTGGCAGGACGACGACCTCCTGCCCCTGTCAGAGATCCACGCCGACCCCACGGTGATGCAGTGGATCGGCGACGGCCTGCCGCGGTCCCTTGAGGAGACCGCGGAGCAGATCGAGGCGTGGGAGGAGGAGTGGGACGACGAGGGTTTCGGGGTCTTCGCCGTCGAACTCCTCGGCTCGGGAGAACTCGCCGGAGCCGTCGGCCTGTACGTCCCCGACTCCCCGCCCGAGATCGCGGAGCGGATCGCCATCACCTGGCGGCTCGGACGGGTCTACTGGGGACAGGGGTACGCGTCGGAGGCCGCCCACGCCGCGCTCGAGTTCGCCCTCCAGGACCGTGGCATCGACCGGGTCGTCGCCGCGCCCCGGCCGGGCGACAGCGCCTCCGCGAACGTGCTGGAGAAGCTCGGCATGAAGATGGAGGGTGCCGTGCAGGACCCGGTCCACGGATACGACCTCCGGCTGTACACGATCGACCTCACGGAGTACGAGGGCTGACGGACCCGACGCGCGCACGGCCGTCGGCGGACCTGCCGTCGGCCGGTGCACAAATGGCTGGAGTTCGCCCTGGCCCGGCACGGTCGGGCTTCGTACGATGCGATCGCTCCCGGCCTTCACAGCGCCTTCATTGAACCTTCACAGGGTCGGGTCCGAGCGCGCCTCCGCGTGATGCACATGTAGTTGATTGAGTGACATGTGCATGACTATCCGTGCGCTCTGCCGTTCCTGCGCTCCCTGCCCGATCGTCTGATCCCAAGCACCTGGTCCGCGAAGGCCCCCTGCACATGGGGGCCGCACCCCCCATTTCGCGGCGGGGCACGTTCCCCGCCGCCGGAACACCGACGCAACGGATTGGAACACCATGACCGGCGGACTGCTTCTGAGCGGCGCGATCGCCGCTCTCTTCGCCACCGCACTGCCCGCGCACGACCCGTCGAGCGCGATCGTCGACCCGCCCCCGGACAAGATCGTCATCAACGTCGCCACCGTGAACGGCTCCGGCTGTCCCGCGGGCACCGCCGCCGTCGCCGTGTCCCCGGACAACACCGCCTTCACGGTGACCTACAGCGACTACCTCGCCCAGGTGGGAGGCAACTCCGATCCCACCGCGTTCCGCAAGAACTGCCAGCTCAACCTGGTCGTCGCCGTGCCGGGCGGCTTCACGTACGCCATCGCCAGCGCGGACTACCGAGGCTTCGCCTCGCTCAAGGCGGGGGCGACCAGCACCGAGAAGGCCTCGTACTACTTCCAGGGCTCGTCGAACACGGCCTCCATCACGCACCCCTTCAGAGGCCCGCTCGTCGACAACTGGCAGGCCACGGACACCACGGAATGGGCCCAACTGGTCTGGGCGCCCTGCGGTGTCCAGCGGAACTTCAACATCAACACCGAGATCCGCGTCAACGCGGGCACGTCGGCTCCCAGCAGCACCAGTTTCATGACCATGGACTCGACGGACGGTGAACTCAGCACCATCTACCACCTGGCATGGAAGGAGTGCCCCGCCTCCTGAGAACCTGAAGGGCCCGCACCGGGTCCCCTCGGCCGGCTCCTCCGCACCGGGAGCCGGCCGAGGGCGTGCCCCGGGTTCACGGGATTCAGCCGCCGGGGCCGGCGCAGATGTGCTCGGGCGGCCGGAACGAGCGGGCGTCGTCCGCGTCCTCGTCCACCTGGACCCGTATGGTCTCCAACTGCCGCAGCAGCGAGTCGAGATGTTTCCTCGCGGGGTCGCGGAAGAACTCCAGGACCGCCCGGTGGAAGGCGTCCCGCAGCTCCGGCGGCATCACGTCGGAGGCGTCGAAACACAGGGCCTGGGCCGTCGAGTTGAGCAGGTGGTCGATCTCCTGCTCGACGGTGTTCGCCGACTCCGTGGGAGGCAGCCCCTTCGTGTCCGGGAACAGCGGACGCACCGCCGGGTCCGCCTCGGCCCGCCACCGCGCCCGCCCGGCCGGGCTCGACAGCCGCTCGACCAGTTCCTGGGCGTCGGGGTCGTCGCTGAAGACGGCGGCCATGTCCCCGGCGACCTCGAAGGTGTCGCGGTTCTCGGCCCGCCCGCGCAGGAACCGGGCCGACGGCTCCACACGGATGTCGTCGCCCGCGTACACGTACCGGATGAAGGCGCTCTGGTGTTCGTGGGAGCAGTCGAAGCCGGGGGAGTTCAGCAGTCCGCGGGGCCCCGCCGGGCCGGACGTGCCCTCGTACGACGTGGTCAGCGACTGCTCCACGGAGTCGTCGGTGCGGCCGTCGAGGAGTTCCGCCCAGGTCGTCCACGCCCGTACGACGTCAGGGTCGCGCCAGCTGAGCCTGCTCGTGGCCCATTGCTCGTAGCGGCCGGGACCCGCCTGGTGGAGCATGATGTCCTCGATCCAGTCCGTACCGGGCCAGCCCGAGGTGGCCTGCGAGGCGAGCCCCACGCACCACGTCGGATCGTCGCTCGGCGTGCCCTTCTTGCTCCACACCAGGCTCTTCAGGTCGACCTTCAGCGGCACCCAGTAGGTGCGGCTGCTGCCGTCCACCAGGATCTCCGGCGACCACGGGGAGAAGGCGCGTTCGAGGGTCGGCGAGGCGAGCGGCTTTAGCTTGTCGCGGCGGGCGTACTCGGTGAGTTCGCCGATGCTGTTCAGGACCGCCACGTCCGGCGGGGTGTCCGCCTCGAGCTGCGAGACGAGGGTTTCGCGCAGGGAGCGGGTGCCCTCGTAGGTGTAGGTCCTGCCGGTCCCGTCGTCGAGCCGCTGGAGCGCGGCCTCGAAGGCCTCGCCCTCCTTGCCGGTCCACGGGCCGAGCACGACGAGCGGGTCGGGGGCGTCCGAGGAGCAGCCGGGAACCAGGGCCAGCAGACATCCGGCCATCACGACACGCAGCCCCCGCAGGAGCCGCATGCCGTGCAGGGCGGCCGGTGGGCGGGTCATGAGACGGCTCCCGGACGGGCGACCACGAGATACTCGCGGCGGTACGCGTGCAGGGCGCCGCCGACGAGACCGGCGGCGAGCAGACCGACGGGCAGGACGAAGGGCGCGACTCCGTCGAGGAAGGGGAGCCGGCCGTCGGACAGCGTCTCGTCGATCCGGGTCTCCAGTACCTCGATGGCTTGTGGGTCGGGGCCGTCGAAGGGGCGCTCCTCGGCGATCGTCTCCGTCTCCGTGGAGGTCCGCTCGGCGAGCGCGTCGGCCAGCGGAGCGGACCGCGCCTGGGCGTTCTGCGCGAGCAGCGCGTCGGCCGCCAGGAGCGGCACGGCGAGCAGCGGCAGGGCGGCCGCCGCCAGCGGAACGCTGAGCCGGATACGGAAGCGGCGGCGCAGGAACACCACGGTGCGCCACAGCCCGACGGCGAGCAGCACCAGAGCGAGACCGGAGACCACGGCCGCGGTGAGCACGCCCCCGCCCCAGGCGGCGCGTTCCGCGAGCCGTTCGTGCAACTCCCGCTCCAGCCCCGTGACGCGGTCCACGATCGAGGTCGCGCCCGAGCCGGTCGCCGCAGGACACGGCGGGTAGCGGTCCTGGCGGTCCGCGGCGGCGACCGGCTCCGAACAGAGCATGCTGCGCGCGTAGGTCAGCTCGGCGTCCCGCAGCACGGCGTCGTTCGCGTGGCCCTGGGCGCGGCCGATCCACCCCGTGTAGTCGACGACCAGCGCGGACACCACACGCAGCTCCTGCTCCTCGGCCACGGTCAGGGCTCCGCTGCGGGTGACCTGGTTGAGGCTCTGCGTCGCCCGCGCCACCCGCGTGCGGTATCGCTCGCTGAGGCCGCCGAGTTCGGCCGCTCCCGCCTCGGCGAGGTTCTGCTCGGCCTCGCCCTGCGCGATGAACAGCGACGCCTTGGCGTTCGCGAGGCCCACCAGCGCGGGCGCCAGCCGGTCCCGCAGATACGCCGAGTCGTCCCGTACGTCCATGTACGCCCACCCGAGCGTGCCGAACGCCACCACGATGAGCAGGGGCAGCGCGATGAGCCGGTCCCGCAGGAACACCCGGTTGCGGCGGCCGGTGGGCGAGGGCCACAGGTAGCGCCAGAGCCGGCGGGCGAGTTCGGCGACGACGACCACCGCTCCCCGCGCGGCCCGGCGGGGACGGGCGAGCGGTGGGGTCGCGGGCGGCGCGATTGCGACATCCGTGCCCCGGGTCGTACGTCCGCGTCGTGTCGCACCGGTCACTCGCGGGCCGTCCGGACGTTCTCGCCCTGCGTCGGCTGCGGCTGATCCCGTGACTCCCGTGACTCCCGTGAGTCCCTTGACTCCGGGGATCCATGAGGCTTCCGCGACCCCGGCGGCTTCTGCGATCCCTGCGACGGCGTGTGGGCGATCGAGCGCAGCCAGGCCGTCGCCCTCTTCCCGAGCCATGGGCTGTCCCGGTGGTGCCGGAAGGCGAGCGGGCGGACCGCGTAGGCACGGTCCAGCAGGGTCTCGGCGACGGCCCCGTCCTCCGCGGTGGCGGAACGGGCGGCCTGGTGCGCGAGGGTGAGATAGAGACGGGAGAGTTCTCTGCGCAGCCCGGGTTCGTCGGACGGGAGTCCCAGCCGTGCGTCGGCGTCCGCGGCGAGCCCGGCCAGCCCCGCCGCGTCGATCGCACCCCGGACGAGGGCGCCCCGTACCGCCTCCCACACCTCCGCCGTCATACGGACCCGGGCCTGTTCGTCCGTCAGCCCGTGCGCGTGGAACAGCCGGGCCAGCCTGGCCAGCACCTCGCGGAGCCGGTCGGCGGCCCCGTCCGGGCGTTCGGCGGTGCGCACGTGCTCGACGCCGACGCGTACGGCGGCCGTCCGCGCGGCGGTCCGGTGCCGGGAGTGCTGCGGCACCGCGTCCAGGGCCCGTACGGCGTCGTCCCACGCGGGCTCCCCGCCCAGCGCGAGCCGGGCCCGCGCCGCGCCGAACGCGGCGCTGCCGAGGGAGGGGTTGCGCAGCCGGACCGCCTCGTAGAACGTCAGCGCCTCCTGCCAGCGGCCGAGGCGCTCGGCGCAGTAGCCGAGGGCCAGTTTCGGCGCGTACTCGCCCGGGATCGCCGCGAACACCTCGTCGAAGTGCCGCCGGGCCGCCCCGACCCGGTCCTGGCCGAGCGCGAGCAGACCGCGGTGCCAGCCGAGCCGCCAGTCGTGCGGGGCGTGCTCGGCGCCGATCAGGGTCTCGGCGGACCGCAGTTCCCGTTCGGCGGCCGAGGTGCCGCCCCCGGCGCTGCGCAACCGCAGCCGGCAGCGCAGCAGCAGGACCTCCGGCGAGTCCCGCCAGTCCCCGGTGTGCTGCAGCAGCGCCTCGGGAGCGGCGTCGGCCAGCCTGCTCAGCTCGGCGTGGTGCAGGTCCTGCGGATCGGGCCGCGGCACGGGCAGTCGGCTGGCGACCTCCGCGGGCGACGGCGGCGCGTACGGGGCGGGCGCGTCCGGCGCGGCCCACCGGGTGACGGGCGGTGCCGAACCGAGGGCCGCGTCGAGCGCGTACGGCGACTGGAAGAAGAGCGGGGACGGCTCGAAGGTCTCGAGTCCGGTCCGCAGCGAGCGCAACTCCCGGAAGACACCGCGCAGTTGTTCCTCCATCTCGCGCGCGGTGGCGAACCGTTCGGCCCGTTCGGCGCGGGTGGCGCGGTGCAGGACCCGGGCCAGTGACACCAGGCCGAGTCCGTGGGGAGGAGGCGCCGTCATGGGAGGCGCCCCGGGGGTCCGGGGGGTGCCGCCCCCGCCCGGTGACTCCGGCGGACTGGTCGTCGTGCCGGTCGCCGGGCCCGTCGTCGGGCTGATCATGTCCAGGCGGCCCAGCTCCGCCAGGTCGTCGGGACAGCGCCCCAGTCCGCTCAGCCGCCGCAGGGTCTCCCCGAGGCTGAACAGGTCGTCCTGGCCGGTGGACTGCCCGTTCGGGCCGACGGTCGGGGCCCGGAAACCCTCCGTGGTGTGGCCGGGCAGCCCGGCCGAGCGGACGCTCCCCACATCGATGATCTTCGTGGCGGTGCCGTCGTGCATCACGTTGTCCGGCTTGAGGTCGCCGTAGACCTTGCCGGGTCGGTCGGCGTGCAGATGCCCGAGAGCGGCCAGGATCCTCACCCCGTAGGCGAGTACGAACTCGTGGAAGCGACCGCCGCCGAACTCGGCCGGGTTCACCTGGACCCGCGCCCGCACCTCTTCGAGCGTGAGCCCGTCCACGTACTGCAGGACGAGGAAGTCGCCGACCTCCGGATGGTGTCCGTAGTTGAAGACACGGATGATGTCGCCGTGGCTGAGATCGACCAGGGCCCGCCGCTCCTGGGCCAGCGCGCCCGACGAGGCCGCCGCCTGCTGCGGGTGGAGGATCTTGATGGCGACCTCGCGGTTGTCGACCTTGGTGTCGAGCGCGAGATAGACCTCGCCCATGCCGCCGTAGCCCAGCGGTCGGATCAGCCGGTACTGGCCCGCGAGCAGCCGCCCCGAGGGAAGGGGCAGTTCCTCCCGGCCGCCGCCGTGGGACGCCGCCCGGTCCAGCAGGGTGATCGACGGCAGCAGCACGGGGTCCGGGCTCTCCTCGGGCAGGACGACGTGCGCGGCCCGCAGAATCGGCGACGAGACCACGAGCGGGCCGAACGACGCGCTGGACTCCGGTGGCTCACCGGTCGTCCCGCTGCCCGCTGCCCCCTCCATGCGACCCCAGAATAGACGCGGCGGCTCCGAATGACCCCGTGCCGAGGGGGAGATGCTGTGTCGGAGTCGATCTGCGTGCCGGTCCGGGAGGGGTCAGTCGGTGGCCTTCGCGTACTCCTGTGCCATGCCCCCGGCGAAGTCGAACACCACGGTGGGTTCGTCCCCCACGACCCAGGCGTCGTGGCCGGGCGGGCAGACGAAGACGTCTCCGGGGCCGACCTCGCCCTCGGCGCCGTCGTCCATCCGGATCCGCATGCGGCCCTGAAGGACGTAACCGTTGTGATGGACCTGGCAGCTCTCGGTGCCCGCGATCGGTCCCACGGACTCGGACCAGCGCCAGCCCGGCTCGAACGTCGCCACGGCGAAGTCGAGCCCGGTGAGGTGTACGGCCTCCAGGTGGCCGTGCGGGAAGTCCCGCCGTTCGTCCGGCTTCTCGACCGCCTTGATCTCCATCATGACGGTCCCTCCAATCCAGCGTGTCCAGCGGCCTCGGGGCCCTTTCCTCCTCATCGTCCGCCCGCAAGCCGGGCGCCGCCAATCGGGGGAACCGCCCGGTGGATCACCCCGCGTCACACCCCGCGTCACACCAGGGGGATGACCACCTCGTCCTCGATGGGCGGGTCGAGTTCCTGCGGCAGGTTCCCGGTCGCCGAGAAGCAGCGCAGCCGCACGGACTCCGGGCTGACGTCCAGGCGCAGGAAGCACTTGAAGAACGGCGGACTGTACGTCGCCGACCCCGGCGAGAAGAGCTGGGTGTAGGCCTTGCGCACCGGCAGGCGCATGCGCGAGGTGCGGTCGGGGCGGCCGCCGGCGCCCAGCAGGCTCGCGACGAGGCGGGTGCGCCGGGTGACCCGGGCGGCCCCGGCCCCGGCCGCCCGGGTCGGGGGGATGCCGAGACGTTCGGAGACGACGGCGGTCGCCTGGTCCTCGGTGAGCGTGAAGAAGCGCCGCATACGCAGTCGGCGCCCGTACAGACCGCTGTAGAAGGCCAGTGAGTCGCCGCGCAGCGGATAGCAGCGGAAGTCGTCCTCGGTGACACCGGCGACGGAGACGCGCGGCATGGTGTGGGTGGCGTGCATGAAGGCTCCGCCGCCACCGGCGACCACGTACTGGATGGTGCGGCCGTCCACCGCCACCGGGTAGCGCTGGTAGTTGTGGATGTCACCGCCTATCGCGGCCACGTAGTGGTGGGCGGGATCGCGCACGATGTCGTCGACCGTGCCGCCGCCGTCGATGGCGCAGGGGTGGTGCTCGGCGTCCACGTACAGGGGGGAGCCGGTGACGAGGATCTTGGGGGTGTCGCCCTTGGAGACCTCGCGGAGCCAGCGTCCCTGCTCGGCGTCGAGGGTTCCGAGCAGCCCTGTGTCGATGCCTATGATCCGTACCGGGCCCGCGTCGATGGCCCAGTACGGGCCCGGCTGGAGGGCCTGCTGGGCGGGGGCCGAGCGCAACTTCCTTGCCTCTGCCAGGCGTTGTTCGTCGGGGGCGCGGGGCTTGTGCCACAGGAGTGAGCGCCACCAGGCCGACGACAGGGGGCGGGGCCGGGGCTGCGGGGGGAGGGATTGCGCGTCGCAGAAGACGCGCATGAAGCCGTCCAGGTCCTCGTACCAGTCGTGGTTGCCGGGTATCGCGTAGATCGGCGCCTGGTAGTCCTGGTACGGGCGGAAGAACTTCGTGCCGTAGTCGTCCGTGGCGCCCACCGGGTAGATCACGTCGCTGGCGAGTACGGCGAACTCGGTGTCCTGACCGGCTCTCAGGAAGCCGGGCACGACCGCGTACTGGGGGTCGTCGCCCTCGCCGGTGTCTCCGATCACCATGAACGAGAAGTGGTCCGGGGCGGGGTGTCCGATCACCTTGTCGGGCGGGGCCCCGGCGGCCGTCCGTTGCTCCACCCAGCGGTTGCGGGTGTGGGCCGTCGGGTCGCCGAAGAGGGAAGCGAGTGTGCCGTTGCGGGCGGGCCAGAGGGTTTTGGGGTTGACCCAGGACAATTCCTCGGTCCGTTGCGGCATCAGGTGCGGGTACGCGCCGCGTTCGGTGTCGCCCCAGCCTGCGCCGGCCGCGGTGTCGCGTGAAGAGTCGGACATCCACGAACGTTAACAATGCGGTTGCCCTGGCCGGTGGTTGGGCGGGGGATCTTCGTCCGCGGGCGGACTGGGGCCGGCCGCGCAGGACGCCGGGGCGCGGTGTGTTTCCCACCTGCGGGCCGGTGGGGGCCGGTCGCGCAGTTCCCCGCGCCCCTAAAAGCAGGGGGTGGGCCCGGGTTTTTAGGGGCGCGGGGAACTGCGCAGTCTTTGACGGGGGCCGGACGGTGGGGCGGTTACACGCGGAGCGTCAGGCGGGCGTCCGGGATCACGGCCACGCCCGTGATCTCGATCATCGCTTCCGGTTGCCACAGCGCCGCGCAGCCGATCCCGGCCATCGCCGGATACACCGGCCCCGCAAGCTCCCGCCACACCCTCCCGATCTCCTTGCCGTGGGCCTGGTAGTCGGGGATGTCGGTGAGGTAGATCGTCACGCTCACCAGATCCCCCGGCTCCCCACCCACCTCGCGCAGCGTCGTCAGCACGTTGCCGAACGCCTGGCGGAACTGCTCGACGATCCCACCCGGCACGATCTTCATGTCGGCGTCGAGAGCGGTCTGCCCGCCCAGATGCAGCGTGTTCCCCGCGAGCGTTCCGTGCGAGTAGCCGCGGGGCGTCGGCAGCGCTCCCGGGTTCACGGCGATGGGAGTCACGTGGCCTCCGTGGGTTCGGGGAGGACGGCCCGGTCCGAGGGGCCGTCTCCGGTCGCGTCCGGCATGCTGTATTGACAATAAATGACGGTCGTGAAAAAAACGAGATACCACACGAACCGCGCCACCGATCACCCGCTCCCGAAGCCGCCCGACCGGAACGGAGCCAGCCCCCATGGAGCCCGACCTCAGCAAGTACCGCCTGGAGGGTGACGCCTCGATGTACCGGCTGCCCAGCGGGATCGTCGCTCCCGTGGTGACGCGCGCCGGATCGGAGAGCGGAAACACCGCCGACTCCGGCGGGGCCGTCCGGATCTCGGGCGTCAGCATCCAGCACACCCCCGCCACGAAGCTGTGGTTCGGCAAGGTCAGCAACGACCCCGGCTACCGCTCGGTCACCCACCACCACGGCGAGGCCGAGACCGGCGGTTATGTCCTGTCGGGGCGGGCCCGCATCTACTTCGGCGAGAAGTTCGAGGACTACGTCGACATGTCGGAGGGCGACTGGGTCTTCGTCCCGCCGTTCATGCCGCACATCGAGTGCAACCTCTCCCGCAGCGAGCCGCTGACCTGGATGACCACCCGCACGCCGGAGAACATCGTCGTCAACCTGACCGACGTCCCCGACGCCGACCTGCGCGACTGGCTCGACCGGTGACGCCGGGTCCCGGATCGGCGCCGGGCGGTACGCCGCCGACCTCGGCCTTCTTCACCGACGCCGTCACGCTCACGCCCACCCCGCCCGAGGACTTCGACCTGGCCTTCACCGCCGTCACCCAGCCCTGCCCCTGGCCCAAGGCGTACGGCGGCGACCTGGTCGCGGCGGCGGCAGCGGCGGCCATGCGGTCGGTGACCGACACCAAGACGCTGCACTCGATGCACAGCTACTTCCTGCGCCCCGCCGACATCGGCGCCGAGGTGCGCTACGAGGTGGAGGTGCTGCGCGACGGTCGCGGCTACAGCACCCGGCAGGTACGCGGCTACCAGAACGGCAAACCGCTCTACGTCTGCCTCGCCAACTTCGCCGCGGGGGAGCCCGGCGGCACCTTCCACGCGGAGTTCGCGGAGGTCGTCCCCGACCCGGAGGACCTGCCCAGTTCGGCGGCGTACCTCGAAGAGCGCAGCGGCGGCTCGATGACCGACGAGTCGAAGGCCTACTGGTCCGCCGGCCGCAGCTTCGACATGCGGCACGTGCCCGGCCCGGTCTACCTCACCGTCGAGGGCAAACGGCTGCCGCAACAGGCGCTCTGGGTGCGGCCGTTCGACAGGCTGCGTACCGTCGAGGGACTGACCGAAGCCCAACGGGACCTGGCCGCGTTGGCGTACGTCTGCGACTACACGATCCTCGAACCCGTCCTGCGCGTACTGGACCTGGCCTGGGCCGACCCCGGTCTCGTCACCGCAAGCCTCGACCACGCCATGTGGTTCCACCGTTCCGGGCCGGTCGGCGACTGGCTCCTCTACGTCCAGGAAGCGGTCGCCGCCGACGCGGGCCGCGGACTGGGCACCGGCCGCTTCTTCACCCGCGACCACCGTCACCTGGCCACCGTCGTCCAGGAGGGCATGATCCGCCCCGCCTGATCCGCCGCCCGGCACGGCACGGCCTCGTCCGGTACCGAGCGGCCCCGCCCGGCACCGACGGGCTCCCGGAAGGACTCCTCCGTTGACTCTTCCGCCACCGCTCCCACCGCGCCCCTCCCAGCCGCCGTCCTCCTCGGCGTACGAGGACACCTTCGCCCGCGACCATCTCCCGCCCGCCCACCTGTGGCCGACGATCGAGTTCGCCACGCCCGCACTGCGCCACCCGGAACGCCTCAACGCCGCCACCGAACTCATCGACCGCCCCACGTCCGCGTTCGGGGCCGGCCGTCCGGCACTGCGTACACCGGCCGGGGAGACCTGGACCTACGGGGAGCTCAGGACCCGCGCCAACCAGGTGGCCCAGGTGCTCACCGAGGACCTCGGCCTGGTCCCGGGACAGCGGGTCCTGCTCCGTTCACCGAACACACCGTGGACCGTGGCGAGTTGGCTCGGCGTGCTCAAGGCCGGGGGAGTCGTCGTCACCGTCATGGCCGCACTGCGCGCCCGCGAGATCGCCCCGGTCGCCGAACGGACCCTGCCCGCCCTCGCCCTGGTCGACCACCGCTGCGCCGAGGACGTCCATGTCGTACGCGACACCGTGCTGCCCTCGCTGAAGGTCGTCGAGTTCGGCGGCACCGGGCCGGGTGACCTGGTGGCCCGGGCCGCGGCGAAGTCCGGCGAGTTCACGGCCGTGGACACCGCCGCCGACGACGTGGCACTCCTCGCCCCGACCTCCGGCAGCACCGGCACCCCCAAGATCACCATGCACTTCCACCGGGACGTCCTGGCCATCGACGACACCTTCGGCCGGCAGGTGCTGCGCCTGCTCCCGGACGACCTGGTCGCCTGCAGCGCCCCCTTCGCCTTCACCTTCGGTCTCGGGATGCTCGTCGTCTTCCCGCTGCGGGCCGGCGCCTGCGCACTGCTGACCGAGACCGTGACCCCGCCGGGCATGGCGGAACTCGTCGAACGGCAGGGCGTCACCGTGCTCGCCACGGCGCCCACGGCGTACAAGGCGATCCTGCGCGAGGGCCGCGAACAGCAGCTCGCCGGGCTGCGCGTCGGCGTCTCGGCAGGCGAGCACATACCGCTCGGCACCTGGGAGCGGTTGCGCGACCGCATCGGACTGCGCGTCATCGACGGGATCGGCGCCACCGAACTGCTGCACATCTTCATCTCGGCGGCCGGTGACGACATCCGCCCCGGAGCCACCGGAAAACCGGTGCCGGGCTTCCGTGCCACGATCCTCGGCCCCGACGGCACGGAACTGGGCCCCGGCGAGCCGGGCAGGCTGGGCGTCATCGGCCCGGTCGGCTGCCGCTACCTCGACGACGAACGCCAGAAGGACTACGTCGTCAACGGCTGGAACGTCACCGGTGACGTCTTCCACCGCGACGAGGACGGCTACTTCCACTACCACGCCCGCGGCGACAACATGATCGTCTCCTCCGGCTACAACATCGGCGGCCCCGAGGTGGAGGCCGCCATAGACACCCACCCCGACGTCCTGGAGTGCGCCGTCGTCGGCCGCACCGACGCCGAACGCGGCGAGGTCGTCTGCGCCTTCGTCGTACTGCGGGACGGTGTGAGCGGTGACGCCGCCAAGGCCAAGGAGATCCAGGACCACGTCAAGCAGGTCATCGCGCCCTACAAGTACCCGCGGGACGTGCGGTTCCGCGCGTCCCTGCCACGCAACGCCAGCGGCAAACTGCAGCGTTTCGCACTCCGCGCGGCCGTCGAGGACGACCAGGCCGCGGCGGCCACCGGCGAGCACTGAAAGAGGAACCCCCGTGAAGATCGCGATCGTTGGCGGTGGCCCCGGCGGCCTCTACTCCGCCGCTCTCATGAAACAGCTCGACCCGGCTCATGAGATCACCGTGTGGGAGCGCAACGCCCCGGACGACACCTTCGGCTTCGGCGTGGTGTTCTCCGACGAGACGCTCGGCGGCATCGAGAACGCGGACCGCGAGTTCGCCGATGCCATGGCCCGCCGCTTCGCACGCTGGACCGACATCGACATCCACTACCGCGGCCGGACCCACACCGTGGGCGGCCAGGGGTTCGCCGCCATGGGCCGCCGCGAACTGCTCGGACTGCTCCAGCGCCGCTGCCACGACCTCGGTGTGCGCGTCCGCTTCTCCACGGCCGCCCCCGACACCGGCGCCCTGCGGACCTCGTACGACCTCGTGGTGGGCGCGGACGGGGTCAACTCGCAGGTCAGGGCCGCTCACCCGGACATCTTCCGTCCCACGCTGGACCAGCGGCACAACAAATACATGTGGCTGGGCACGGACCGGGTCTTCGAGGCGTTCCAGTTCTTCGTCAAGCAGACGGAGTGGGGGACCATGCAGGTGCACGGCTACCCCTACTCCGAGTCCGGCTCCACCTTCATCGTCGAGATGCACGAGGACGTGTGGCGCCGGGCCGGCTTCGACGCCGGCGAGGAGACCGTGTTCCCGCCGGGTGCCTCCGACGAGCGGGCCGTCGAGCGCGTCCGCGGGCTCTTCGCCGAGGAGCTGGCCGGGCACCGGGTGTTCGCCAACAACTCGAAGTGGCTCGGCTTCACCACCGTACGCAACGAGCGCTGGCACCACGGCAATCTCGTCCTCGTCGGGGACGCCGCGCACACCGCGCACTTCTCGATCGGCTCGGGCACCAAACTGGCGATGGAGGACTCCCTCGCCCTCGCCGCGTGCCTGCACGAACACCCGGACACCGAGGGCGCGTTGGCGGCGTACGAGGCAGAGAGACGCCCCGTCGTCGAGTCCACGCAGCGGGCCGCCCAGGCCTCCCTGGAGTGGTTCGAGAACATCGGCATGTACGCCCACCAGGAGCCGACCCAGTTCTGCTTCAACCTGCTGACCCGGTCCCGCCGTATCACGTACGACAACCTCCGCACCCGCGACCAGGAGTTCGCCGACCGGGTCGACGCGGCCTTCGCGGCCTCCCAGGGCCTGCCGGAGACCGCTCCGGCGATGTTCCAGCCCTTTCGGCTCGGGGAGCTGGAGCTGAAGAACCGGGTGATCGTGTCCCCGATGGACATGTATTCGGCCGTCGACGGCGTACCCGGCGACTTCCACCTCGTCCACCTCGGCTCGAAGGCGATGGGCGGCGCCGGACTGGTCATGACGGAGATGGTGTGCGTGTCGCCCGAGGGCCGCATCACCCCCGGCTGCACGGGACTGTGGAGCGACGAACAGCGCGACTCGTGGGCGCGGGTCGTGTCCTTCGTCCACGAGCGCAGCTCCGCCCGGATCGGTCTCCAGCTCGGTCACTCCGGCCGCAAGGGCTCCACCCGGATCATGTGGGAGGGCATGGACGACCCGCTGCCGGACGGCAACTGGGAGCCCGTCGGCCCGTCGCCGCTGCCGTACGGCCCCGGATCGGCCGTCCCCCGCGAGCTGGACCGCGCCGACCTGGACGCCCTGGTCGCCGACTTCGTCGCTGCCGCCCGACGCGGCGCCGAGGCGGGGTTCGATCTGCTCGAACTCCACTGCGCCCACGGCTACTTGCTGTCCTCGTTCCTCTCACCGACGGCGAACCACCGCACCGACGAGTACGGCGGTCCGCTGCGCGACCGGCTCCGGTTCCCCCTGGAGGTCTTCGACGCGGTCCGTGCCGCCTGGCCCGCCGAGCGGCCGATGATCGTACGGATCTCCGCGTCGGACTGGGTTCCGGACGGCAACACCGAGCACGACGCCGTGGAGATCGCCCGTGCTTTCATCGCCCACGGCGCGGACGCGATCGACGTCTCCTCCGGACAGGTCACCCAGGACGAGCGCCCCGCGTACGGCCGCTCCTACCAGACGCCGTTCGCCGACCGCATCCGTCACGAGGTCGCCGCGGCCACCGGCACGGCCGTCATCGCGGTCGGAGCCATCGCGTCGTACGACGACGTGAACTCGATCCTCCTCGCCGGCCGCGCCGACCTGTGCGCCCTCGGCCGCACCCACCTCTACGATCCGCACTGGACGCTGCACGCGGCGGCCGAGCAGGAGTACCGGGACAGCGCCGGCCAGTGGCCGCTCCCGTACCGGGCCGGCGCCCGCAAACCTCCCAGCGCACGCACCGACGCCGTCCGCCCACGGCTCTCCCTGCTGCGGGCCGAGGACCCCGGACAGACCGTCCACCTGCGCTGGACCCCGCCCAGGAAACCGGCCGCCGTCTCCTGAGGACGAGCCACCGCGCACCGCTCCCACCTGACCGGAAAAGGACCCCTCACTACGTCATGTGACGCATTGACCCCAATGCTCCGCCACGGTTGCATGCTTCAGGACCTCCGGCGGGGAGCCGGAGGGCACGGTGTGCCGAGTGTGGGGGGAAACGATGATGCGTACGGGCTGGGGCGCCGCACGACGTGTGAGAGCCGCCGTGGGCGTGACGGTCGCGGTCTGCGCCGTCACGGCGGCGCTGCCGGGAGCCGCCTCCGCCGAGCCCGCGCGCGGCGCGGGAACCGTGGGCGCGCTCGGAGCCGGAGTCGAGCGGGTCAGTGTCGCGTCCGACGGCACGCAGGGCGACGGCGGCTCCGTCGGCGGCACGATCACGTCCGACGGCCGGCGGACCGCCTTCTCGTCGGTGGCGCAGAACCTCACGACCGGCTCCCCGACGACCTATGAAAAGGTGTTCGTCCGCGACCGGCGGACGAACGAGACCGTGCGGATGAGCACCAGTGCACCCCCGGTCCAGCGTCACCCGGTGATCAGCGGCGACGGGGAGTACATCGCCCACTGGGGGCTGATACAGCGCGACACGAAGACGTTCCTGTCCCAGCTGAGGTCGCAGGGCACGATCGGCATCAACTGTCCCGGCCTCAGCTGCAGTCAGCCGTCACTGAGCGAGGACGGCCGCTACCTCGCGCAGGTCGGCACCTCCGGGCGACCGGCGGTCAGGCAGCGCATCGAGGTGCAGGACTGGCACGCGAACACCACGCGGACCGTCTTCGAGTTCGACCACACCGCCCCGTCCCGGCCGTCCATCAGCGGCGACGGCCGCTTCGTCGCCTACCAGGACGGCCGGGCGCAGGACGTCTTCGTGTGGGACCGGACCGACGACACCTCAACCGGCCCGATCGAGGGCCCGTCCCAGGCGGCGACACTCGTCCAGCTCAGCAGGGACGGCAGCAAGATCGTGTACCTCTCGGGCTCCGACACCCACGTCCAGGACGAGGCCTCCGGCACCGACCAACTGGTGCCGGACGTGCGGGGCCTGGCCATCGACCCCACCGGCCGCTATCTGCTGTACGCCCCGCAGGACCCGAACGGCCCGTCGCTCGTGCTGCGCGACCTGGTGACGGGCACCGACGAGACCGTCTCGGAGCAACCCGCCTCGGCCGGCACCGACGCCGTCAGCACCGGCGGGCGTGACGTGGTCTTCCATTCCACGGCCGACGACCTCGTGCCCGACGACACCAACGGCACGTCGGACGTGTTCGTCCGCCACTTCTACTGATGGCTCCGGTTCGCTCCGGCCGCTACGTCGAGGCCTGGTCGTTGTCCTTGAGCGCGCCCCAGCCGTGCCACCGGTCGACCTCGATGAAGGCGCTGACCCGGTCGCGGACGCGGTCGGGGTAGGCCTCGCCGGTGTAGTGCCGGGAGATGCGGTCGATGTCGACCAGGCCCTCGTCGTCCTTCATGTCCGTCACCTGGCCCAAGAGGGTGACATGGGTGTACCAGTCGTCCCCGTCGAGGACGGTGAGTGTCACCCGGGGGTCGCGCCGCAGGTGTTTCAGGCGCACCCGGCCCAGGTCCATGCTGATCAGCGCGCGGTCGTCCTCCCACAGGTACCAGGTGGGCGTGGACACGGGCGCGCCGTCCGAACGCACCGTGGCGATGACGGCCGCGTTCGGGCGGCTCAGCAGTTCGACGGCCTCGGGCGGAAGCGGCGGCTTGGACATGTGCACTCCTCCATCTGGGCGGGCCCGCAGGGTGAGGACCTCCCGCGACTGCATCCTCGTGCCCCGCGTTCACCCCCGCCACTCGACGCTCCCGCCCTTCGGCGCCGCCGCCACCTCGGGCGGGCTCCTGCCGTCAGGGCTTCACGGCCACCGCGCCGAACTGCGGGACCGTGGCGGGGGAGCCGGTGCCGGGGTGCCAGTGCGTGCAGGAGACCAGGCCCGGTTCGAGGAACTCCAGACCGTCGAAGAAGGCGGTGACCTCCGCGCGGGTGCGGGCGGTGATCGGCGGGGTGGCGTTCTCGTTCCAGAACTCCATCGCCGCCACGTTGCCCTCGCCGCCGAGGTCGGGGTCGGTGGTGGGGTGGGTGAGGACCAGATAGCTGCCGGACGGGACCGCCGCCAGGACCTGGCGCACGATGTCCTGGGCCTTGTCGGTGTCGAGGACGAAGTTGAGGATGCCCAGCATCATCACCGCGACGGGCCGGTCGAGGTCCAGGGTCGCCGAGGCGCGCTCGACGATGCCCTCGGGGTGGTGGACGTCGGCGTCGATGTAGTCGGTGGCGCCCTCGGGAGTGCTGGTCAGCAGGGTCCGCGCGTGGGCGAGCACGATCGGGTCGTTGTCGACGTACACGATGCGCGCGTCGGGCGCGGACCGCTGGGCTATCTCGTGCGTGTTGTCCAGGGTCGGCAGACCGGTGCCGATGTCCAGGAACTGCCGTACCCCGTGCTCCTCGACCAACTGGCGGACCGCACGGCCCAGGAACTCCCGGTCGGCGCGGGCCACGTCGCGGATCACCGGGAACATTCCGGCGACCTGGTCGCCGACGGCCTGGTCGACCTCGTAGTTGTCCTTCCCGCCGATCCAGTAGTTCCAGACCCGGGCGTTGTGCGCCACCCCGGTGTTGAGCCTCCCGGAACCGCTGGACGGGGTCTGGTTCTCACTCATGTCTTTCCTCTCCCGGGCACCCGCGGACCCGCCGCGCGTGTCCTGGGCGTCTGCGGCCGCCGTGGCGGCACCGAACCGTCGTCCCCGCCATTCTGCCGCCTGTTGATCACGCCGTCCCGGTATTCCGGCCTGCCCGTCCGACACATCCGGCGGACGGCCGGGCCCATGAGGCCGTGGCGGTCAGGCAACCGCTGCCCCCGGGGCTCTCTTGATCACTTTGAACGATTCAAATCGGAGGGTGCAGTCCTGACAACACCCCTTCGTGCGCGAACCCTTGACGCTTGTGGTGTGCACACTTACCGTCTCCCGCGGACGATGTAAAACGATTCAAGTTTGCTCGATTCGCCACCTCTGCTTTCCGTCTGGTACTTCCCCCTGCCCGGAAGGAGCACGGCGTCTTGCCCGCACCGCACGACATGCCCCGCCCGTCCCGCCGCCAGATCCTGACCGCCGCGTCCGCGGCGGCCGCAGCCGCCTCGCTCGCCCCGCTCGCCGCGGAAGAGGCCACGGCCGCGACGGCCGGACCGCGGTCGGTCCTCACCGCCTTCCGGCTGTCCGACGTCCGGCTGCTGGAGAGCCCGTTCCTCGCCAACATGCGGCGCACCTGCGCGTATCTGCTCTTCGTCGACACCGACAGGCTGCTGCACACCTTCCGGCTGAACGTGGGGCTGCCCTCCACCGCCGAACCCTGCGGCGGCTGGGAGGCGCCGGGCGTCCAGCTGCGCGGCCACACCACCGGACACCTGCTCAGCGCGCTGGCCCAGGCGTACGCCAACACCGGCGACGACGCCTACGCGGCCAAGGCCCGTTCCCTGGTGTCCGCGCTCGCCGAGTGCCAGCGGGCGGCCCCGGCGGCGGGGTACCACGCGGGATATCTGTCCGCGTTCCCCGAGTCCGTCTTCGACCAGTTGGAGGCGGGCGGCAAGCCCTGGGCCCCGTACTACACGCTCCACAAGATCATGGTGGGGCTGCTCGACCAGTACGAACTGGCCGGCGACAAGCAGGCGTTGGCCGTGCTGCTGGACATGGCGGCCTGGGTGGACGCCCGCACCGCGCCGCTCTCCACCGAGCGGATGCAGACGCTGCTGAAGGTCGAGTTCGGCGGCATGAACGACGTACTCGCCCGCCTCCACCTCCTGACCGGCGACCCGGCGCAGCTGCGGACCGCCCGGCGCTTCGACCACGAGGAGCTGTACGCCCCGCTGGCCGCAGGCCGGGACGAACTGGCGGGCCGCCACGCCAACACCGAGATCGCCAAGATCGTGGGAGCGGTACCGAGTTACGAGGCCACGGGGGAGAGGCGCTACCTCGACATCGCCGACCACTTCTGGACAACGGTCGTGCGGGACCATTCGTACGCCATCGGCGGCAACTCCAACCAGGAGCTGTTCGGGCCGCCCGGCGAGATCGTGAGCCGCCTGTCCGAGGTCACCTGCGAGAACTGCAACAGCTACAACATGCTCAAGCTCGGCCGGCACCTGTTCCTGCACCGCCCCTCCCGCTCGGCGTACATGGACCACTACGAGTGGACGCTCCACAACCAGCTGCTCGGGGAGCAGGATCCCGACTCGGAGCACGGGTTCGTCACCTACTACACCGGACTGTGGGCGGGTTCGGAGCGGCAGCCCAAGGGCGGCCTCGGCTCGGCGCCCGGCAGTTACAGCGGCGACTACGACAACTTCTCCTGCGACCACGGCTCCGGTCTGGAGACCCACACCAAGTTCGCCGACAGCATCTACTTCCGTACGCGCGACTCCCGCGGCCCCTCGCTCTACGTCAACCTGTTCATCCCCTCCGAACTGCGGTGGCGTGAGGCCGGGGTGACGGTACGTCAGGACACCGAGTACCCCACGGCCGACCGGACCCGCCTCACCGTCACCGGGGGAGACGCCCGCTTCACACTGCGGGTGCGTGTCCCCGCCTGGGTCGCGGACAGCGGCCGGGAGCCCCGCCTCGAGGTCAACGGCCGGCACGTCCAGGGTCGGTTGAAGCCGGGCACGTACGCCGCCGTGGAACGGCACTGGCGTGCCGGGGACACCGTGGAACTCGTGCTGCCCCGACGGCCCGTCTGGCAGGCCGCCCCCGACAACCCGCAGGTGAAGTCGCTCTCGTACGGGCCTCTGGTCCTCGCGGGGGAGTACGGCGACACCGCGCTCGCCACCCTCCCCGTGATCCGGCCCGAGACCCTGCGCCCGGTGCCCGGCAGCGGCACGGCGTTCACCGCACTCGCCGACGGGCGTCAGGTGTCACTGCGCCCGTTCCACGAGGTGCACCACCAGCGCTACAACGTCTACTGGGCCGTGGAACCGCGGCCCGCACGCGAACGGGACATCGCGCGCTACCCCTTCGACGAGGGGACCGGCACCTCGGCGGCCGACCGGACCCGCACCTTCGCCGACGCGACCCTCGCGCCGGGTGCCACCTGGGCCGAGGCCGACGGCGTGCGGTCCGTGTCCCTGGACGGGAAGGGCGCCCATGTCGTCCTGCCGGCCGGACTGCCCGGCGGACTCGGCGAACTGACCGTCAGCGTCCGGGTCCGCGTGGACACCCTGACCGCCTCCGCCCGCGTCTTCGACCTGGGGTATCACAAGGACACGTACCTGTTCCTGGCGGCGACCACCGGAGCGCAGCGCGCACGGGCCGCGCTGAAGATCGCCGGCATGGAGTCCGAGGACGTCGTCGACGCGGGCGGCCCGCTCCCCGTCGGCCGGTGGGTCCACGTGGCGCTCACCCTCGGCGGCGGCACAGGTGTCCTCTACCTCGACGGTGTCGAGGCGGGCCGCAACGACGCCATGATCGCGAGTCCGCTCCTGCTCGGCGCGAGCACCCGCAACTACCTGGGCCGCTCCCAGAACATCACGCACCCCTATCTGCACGGCGCGGTCCGTGACTTCCGGCTGCACAACCGGGCCCTGAGCGCGTCCGAGGCGGCGCGCCTGGCGGCCGGCTGACCTGCCGTCTCCGGTGCTCCACGGAGCACCGGCCCCCCCACCACCCCGATTACTCGGATTCCCCCAGTACACCGTTCCGTCCGGCGGGCGCCCCGGTGCCCGCCGTTCACGCAGGAGTTCAACCATGTCCCACATGTCGCACGACGACCTGTCCAGACGCCGCTTCGTGGCCGCCGCCGGTGCCGCGGGCACCGTTCTCGCGGTCGGCCTGCCCGATACCGCCCTCGCCGCGGGAGAAGGCGCCACGGGCGTCGGCGCCACGGCTCCGAGCGCCGAACGCTCGTTCTCCGCCCAGCAGTTCGCCGATCCCCGGCGGGACAGCAGACCGACCGTCTACTGGTACTGGAACGGGCCCGTCACCCCCGAACTCGTGGACCGTCAGCTGGCCGACCTCCGGGACAAGGGCATGTACGAGGTGGTGCTCTTCCCGTTCGACAACGCCGAGATGCAGCCGGTGTTCTTCACCGAGGAATGGTTCGACATCGTCGGACACGTACTGCGCACAGCGGAACGCACCGGCATGCGCGTATGGCTGTTCAACGACGACCACTTCCCCAGTGGCCGCGCGGGGGAGTACATCGTCAAGGGCGGCACGGTCGGCTCCCGCACGTACGAGCCACGGCCCGACCTGCGCCTGAAGGCACTCTGGCGCTCCACCACCGTCGTCGAGGGCCCTGCCACCGTCGACCTGCGCCGCAGCAGCGGGGTGGGCGTGGCGGCCGGACAACTGGTCGCCGACGCGGCCGTGCTCGACGGCGCCGCCGTACTGCGCGGCGGCGACGGGTGGGCGGACTACACCGTCACCGGCAGCGCCAAGGCCGACCACACCGCGGCCGGTCTCGTCGTCCGCGCCTCCGCAGACGGACTCGACGGGTACGCCGTCACCTTCGACCAGACCGGAGTCGTCACCGTCCTGCGTCTGGCGCGCGGAACGGACCCGGCCGAACTGCTGCGCAGCACCCGCACCGACGGATTCAACAAGACCAAGTTCCACACGGTGGCCGTCACAGTCCGGGCGGGCACCCTGTCCGTCACCCTCGACGGCAAGGACAAGGGCACGCTCTCCGACGACCGCTACCCGACGGGCGGGGCGGGCGTACGGGCCGTCGCCGACCAGCGCTCCCTGTGGGACACCTTCACGGTCACGGACGCCGACGGTACCTCGCTGCACACCACGGCCTTCACCGACCCGGCCGACGCGGGGGACTTCCCCGAGCGCGCCCGACTCGCCGCCGACGCCACGGCCGTCGCCGCCGCGGCCCGCCCGGTGGGCACCGCCGAAGCCACCGAAGTCGTCGACCTGACCGGCCGGTTGGGCGGCGCGCACACCTGGCAGGTCCCGGCGGGCCGCTGGCAGCTCGACCTGTTCGGCGGCTCCCCGCTCGTCGACGACACCCAGGGCTACAGCCGCAGTTACGTCGACCTGCTCGACGACGAGCCCGTGGAACTCTTCCTCGACATCGTCCCGGGCGAGTACCACCGCCGTTTCCGCCGCTACTTCGGTACGGTCATCCCCGGCTTCTGGGACGACGAGCCGTTCTTCGCCTCGGCCGAGGCACACTTCAAGCGCCTGCCCTGGTCACCCACCCTCGACAAGGCACTGCGCGCGGTGGACGTCGAGCCGGGTGTCGCCTACGCCGCCGCCTTCGACGACCTGGGCCGCGATGGGCGCATAGCCCGAGGCCGCTACTGGCAGGCCGTCTCCAACCGCTTCGCCCGCTCCTTCCAGAAGCAGGCCCGCTGGTACGAGCAGCGCGACGTCGCCCTGATCACCAACCCGCTCTACGACGAGACGTCCCCGGCCAAACGCATCCCCTCCACCGGAGACCTGCACAAGGTCAACCAGTGGGCCCATGTGCCCGGCGGTGACATCATCACCGCCGAGTACGTGGCCGGTGAACCCACCATGATTCCCCGTAACCCCGTGTCCGTCGCGCATCAAATGGGCCGGGAGCGTGCCCTGTTGGAGATGTTCGGCAACATGGGCTGGCAGGTCACGCCCGGGTTTGTGCACACCACGGTCGGCGCGCAGGCCGCCCGGGGCGTCAACCTGACGGTCCTGCACGCCCTGTGGACCGATGAGGTCCGCGTCTACTTCCCGCCGCCGTTCGGTCCGCGCGCTCCCTGGTGGTGGGCGATGCGGCCGCTCGCCGAGTGGATCGGCCGCGTGATGGAGGTGGGACGCGGCACCTCCGGGGCCCGTACCGCCGTACTGCAGCCGCAGCGCGCCGCCGAGCAGTGGACCGGCACCGACCGGCAGGGCGAGGTCGACGGCGCGCTCTCCGACGCCGCCTACGCGCTGGAGCGGGCCCAGGTCGACTTCGACCTCGTCCACGAGGGCGCCCTCAGCGGTGACCCGGACCTGCTCGCCCACGCCGACGTCCGCGGAGGCCGGCTGACCGTGGGAGCGGCCCGCTACGACCTGGTGGTGGTGCCCGTGACACCGACCCTGGACGTGGCTTCCGTACGCGTCCTCGCGGAGTTCGCGCGGTCCGGCGGCACCGTCGTGGCCGTCGGCACCCTCGCCCCCGAGGAGGCGGACCACAAGGACCGGTCCCTCGCTCGTGCCCTGACCGACCTGTTCGGCGAGCGGGTCCCCGGCCGCCGGTCGGTCGGCCGCGGGCACGCCGTGCGCGTCGCCGACCCGGAGGGCCTGCGCGACGCCACCCACGCGGCAGGGGTGGCAGCGGCCGTGCTGGAGACACCCCAGGACGCGGTACGCGTCATACGGGTCCACCGCGGCGAGGACACCGCCTTCATCGTCAACAACGAGGGTGGCGAGTACGTCGCGACGACCGCGACCCTTCCGGCCACCGGCGTCCCCGAGCTGTGGGACCCCGCGACGGGCGGCACCGGCACCGCACCCGTCCACCGGAGCGGCAAGAACGGCATCCAGGTGCCCCTGACCCTGGAGCCGTACCAGACCCGGATCGTCGTCGTACGCCACGGCGCACGGGCGGTCCCGCACCTGACGGCCGCACCGCTGCCCGTCCTCGCGGTCGAGCGGCACGGGAAGGGGCTGCGGGCGACCGTCGAAGCCTCGGCCCCCGGCAGCCACCGGTTCACCGGCACCGACGGCACCCGCACGTACCGGGGCACGGCCCGCACCGACGACCCCCTCGCCCCGGTCACCGTGGACGGCGACTGGACCCTCACCCTGGAACGCGAAGGCTCCACCCCGGTCACCGGCCCCCTGGGCAGCTGGGTCGAGCACGACCGGCTCTTCTCCGGCAGCGGCACCTACACCAAGGACCTCGACGTCGAGCGCGCGCTCCTCGACGGGCGCCGCGTCCTGCTCGACCTCGGCGACGTCCGTGACGTGGCGGCCGTCACCGTCAACGGCACCGCGCTCCCGCCGCTGCTGTGGGCGCCCTGGACCGTCGACATCACCCGCCTGGTGAAGGCCGGCCGCAACTCCCTCGCCGTCCGCGTCGCCAACACGCTGTCCAACGAGCGCAACAAGCCCCTGCCGTCCGGCCTCCTCGGACCGGTGACCCTGCGCTTCCGACGCCACCTCACCGTCGACCTCACCCGCGACTGACTCTCCCTCGCGCTTCTCTCCCGCCCCGCACGCACTTCATGGAGCCCTCAATGCCCAGACCCCGTTCGCGACCGCGTCCCCGCAGCGGACACCGGCGGCCCGTACCCGTACTCCTCGCCGGACTGACCGCGTTCGTGACCGTGCTGGCCGGCGCCGTCACCGCCGACGCCACCACCACCGGAAACAGCGCCACCATCACCCCGGACCGGCTGCGCACCCAGCACCTGAGCCAGGCCCTGGGCATCGACGACACCACGCCCGACCTCGGCTGGGAGACCGAGGCCCGCGTCACGAACACCCGCCAGGCCGCCTACCGCGTCCAGGCGGCCAGTTCCCCGGAGCTGCTGCGCCGCGGCAGGGCCGACCTGTGGGACTCGGGCAAGGTCCGCTCGACGGTGCCCGAGACCACGTACGGGGGGAAGAAGCTGGGCTCCCGCGACCGCGTGTACTGGCGGGTCATGCTCTGGTCGTCGCACGGCTCACGTGACCCCGGCTGGAGCGACACCGCCGTCTTCGAGACCGGGCTGACCCGGCCGTCGGACTGGAACACCGGCGGCGACGCCGACTGGATCACGCACCCGGACTGGCGGCTGAGCGAGCGCACGGTCGAGCCCGTCGTCGTCAAGGTCCCCCGCACCACGGCCCGTTACGTACGGCTGGACGTCACCGAGCTGGGACTGCCCCTGGAAGAGGCCTTCCCCGAGCGCACCTGGCGCGTGCAGCTCGGCGAGATCGACGTACGTGACTCCGCGACCTCCACCACCGGCCTCGCCCGCAGCGCCGCGGTGACCGCCTCCGAGACCAACACCCTGCGCAAGACCTGGGAACCCGCCCTCGCCGTCGACGGTCTGCCCAACAGCGCCCTGCAGACGGCCGCCGGCTACGCGAGCGCCGCCCACACCGGCGCCGACGTCTCCGGCACACCCGTGGTCCTCACCCTCGACCTCAAGTCGGCCAAGACCTTCGACGAGGTGGCCCTGTATCCGCGCGCCGACGTCCTCACCGCGGACGGCCGCGTCCCCAACTTCCCCGTCGACTACGCCCTTTCGAGCGGCGACAGCGCCACAGGACCGTTCACCGCACTCGCCGACGTGACCGGACAGAAGGCTCCCGAGCCCTACCTCCCGGCCGGACTGCCCCTGCTCACCGACGACTTCAAGCTCCCCAAGAAGGTACGCAGCGCCCGTCTGTACATCGGGGGACTGGGCATCTACGACGCGACCCTCAACGGCGAACCGGTGGGCGACGCCGTCCTGGAACCCGCCAACACCGACTACGCGGAACGCGTCCAGTACGCCACCTACGACGTCACCGACCGCCTGAGGACCGGCGCCAACACCCTCGGTGTGGCCCTCGGCAACGGCATGTCCAACGTGGTCAGCACCGCCGACCGCTACCGCAAGCTGTACGGCAACCTGAGCGACCCCAAGCTGATCGCCCGGTTGGAAGTGACCCTCGCCGACGGCAGCGTCCGTACCGTCACGAGCGGCGACGACTGGCGGACCACCCTCGGACCCACCACCTCCTCCAACTGGTACGGCGGCGAGGACTACGACGCCCGCCGCGAGAGTGCCCACTGGGACGAGCCGAGCGGCGACCGCCGCGCCTGGGACAAGGCCGTCACCGTGGCCGGTCCCGGCACGGCCGAGAAACCCGCGGCACTCAGCGCCCGCGAGACCGAACCCGTCAGGGCCGTCGAGACGCTCAAGGGCAAGGAGGTCGAAGGCGCCGCCGACAGCAGGGTGTTCGACCTGGGCCGCAACATCGCCGGCTGGCCCGAGATCACCGTCGGCGCGCCCGCGGGCACGGCCGTCCGTGTCTACCCGGCCGAAAGCCTCAAGGACGGACACGCCTTCCAGTCCATCAGCAATGTGGGCTCACCCCTCTGGGACAGCTACACCACCCGGGGCGCCCGCACCGAGACCTGGCACCCGCGCTTCAGCTACCACGGCTTCCGCTACCTGGAACTGAGGGGCGTCCCCGAGGGCGCGACCGTGACCGTACGCGGCAAGGTGCTGCGCACCGACAACACCTCGGCCGGTGACTTCAGCAGCTCCGACCCGCTCGTCAACGACATCCACTCGCTGATCCGCCGGGCGATCGAGGGCAACATGATGAGCGTCCTCACCGACTGCCCCAGCCGGGAGAAACTGGGCTGGCTGGAGCAGAACCAGCTCGTGTTCCCGGCGCTCGCGGGCAACTACGACATGCGGTCCTACCTCCGCAAGATCGTGCGGGACATGGCCGACGCGCAGACCACGGACGGGCTGATCCCCAGCACCGTGCCCGAGTACACCAGCCTGCCCGGCGCCTACCGCAACGACTCCAACTGGGGCGGCGCGTTCGTCCTCGTCCCCTGGCAGCTGTACACGACCTACGGGGACCGGGACACGATGGCCGCGTACTACCCGCGCATGCGGCAGTACGCGGACTTCCTTCAGACGCAGGTCTCCGGCGGCATCCTCGACTACGGCCTCGGCGACTGGTTCACCCCCGACCGCACCTTCCCGCGCGCGGTCGCGGGCACCTACGGCTACTGGCGTGTCGTCGACGCCCTGAGCAGAACCGCCGCCGTCCTCGGCGACCAGGAAGCGGCCGACACCTACCGGGCGAAGGCCGACGCGAGCGCCACCGCCCTGGCCGCCAAGTACTACGACTCCACCACAGGCACCTTCGGCGGCGGAGGACAGGGCGCCGAAGCACTCGCCCTCGACATGGGCGCGTACCCGGCGGGGGAGAAGGACCGGCTGCTCGGCCACTTCACCGGCGCCGTCGAGGACGCCGGCTACCACCTGACGCTCGGCGAGATCTCGCTGCCCGCCGCGTTCCGGGTGCTGTCCACCCACGGCCGCGACGACATCGTGCACGAGATCGCCACGCAGACGACCAGTCCCAGTTACGGCCACCAGGTGCGGGCGGGCAACACCACGCTCGGCGAGTCCTGGGACGGCGGGCCCGGCCAGTCGCAGAACCACTTCATGCTCGGCGCCATCGACTCCTGGTTCACCACCCGGGTCGCGGGCATCGGGCAGACCGCCGACTCGGTCGGCTACTCCGAGCTGCTCATCGACCCGGCCGTCGAGGGTGACCTGACCTCGGCGACCGGCTCGTACCGCACTCCGTACGGGGTCGCGCGGACCGGGTGGAAGCGGGACGGCGGCCGGTTCCGCCTCACCGTGGACGTGCCGGCGGGGAGCACGGCGGAGGTGCATGTGCCGCTGTTCGGCGGCAGGGCCACCCCGCCCGCCGGAGTACGTCCGGTGCGTACGGAGCAGGGCGAGACGGTGTACGAGGTCGGCTCCGGCAGCTGGACCTTCCGCTCGACCGCGGCGTAGTCCGACTGCCGGGTGCCCCGGGATTCCGTCCCGGGGCACCCGGGTGCGGTCAGACCGCGGGCGCCGGGTACGTCGGGTACTCGACCCCCGTCACATGCTGGACGACCCGGACGACCTGGCAGGAGTAGCCGAACTCGTTGTCGTACCAGAGGTAGAGGATCGCGTTGTCGCCGTCGACCTTGGTGGCACCGGCGTCGACGATCGAGGCGTGGCGCGAGCCCATGAAGTCGCTGGAGACCGCGTCGGGGGCGGTGGTGAAGTCGATCTGCCGCTTCAGCGGCGAGGTCAGCGACACGTTCCGCAGGTAGGTGAGGACTTCCTCGCGGGTGGTCTCGCGGCCGAGCCGCAGGCTGAGGATCGCGATCGAGACGTCCGGCACCGGCACCCGGATCGAGCTGCCGGTGATCGGCGCGTCGAGGTCGGGCAGCGCCTTCGCCACGGCGGAGGCCGCGCCCGTCTCCGTGATCACCATGTTGAGCGGCGCCGAGCGGCCACGACGGTCGGCCTTGTGGTAATTGTCCAGCAGGTTCTGGTCGTTGGTGAACGAGTGGACGGTCTCCACGTGCCCGCGCAGCACCCCGTACTCGTCGGCCATCGCCTTCAGCGGCGGGACGATCGCGTTCGTGGTGCAGGACGCGCAGGACAGGATCTGCTCGTCCGGCTTGATCATGTCGTGGTTGACGCCGTGCACGATGTTGGGCACGTCACCCTTGCCCGGCGCGGTCAGCACGACCTTGTCGATGCCGGGTCGCAGATGCTGCGACAGGCCCTCACGGTCACGCCAGATGCCGGTGTTGTCGATGAGGACGGCGTCCTTGATGCCGTACGCCGTGTAGTCGACCTCCGAGGGGTCGTTCGCGTAGATCACCTTGATCGCGTTGCCGTTGGCGAAGATCGTGCTGCTCGCCTCGTCGACGGTGATCGTGCCCTGGAACTGGCCGTGGATCGAGTCGCGGCGCAGCAGCGAGGCGCGCTTCACGATGTCCTGCTCGCCGCCCCGGCGGACGACGACGGCACGCAGACGCAGACCGTTCCCGGAACCCGCCTTCTCGATGAGCAGGCGGGCGACCAGGCGCCCGATGCGGCCGAAGCCGTACAGGACGACATCGCGTCCCTCGCGGCTCTCGATCTTGTTGGCGCCCGTGGCACCGGCGACGGCCTCGGCGGTGAAGGCCTCGACCGTGAGGCCGCGGTCGTCGCCGCGGTGCGTGGCGGCGAGCATCCCGATGTCGATCTGGGAGGGGCCGAGGTCGAGCGTGGTCAGAGCCCGCAGATAGGGCAGGGTCTCGGTGACCGACAGTTCCACTCCGGCGATCTGCCGGGCGAACCGGTGGGTCTTGAGGATGCTGACCACCGACTTGTTCACCAAGGAGCGGCTGTGCAGCAGGACGGTGACGTCCTGCTCGCGGTGCAGCTTCCCGATGATCGGGATCATCGACTCCGCGATCTCCTCGCGGTTCTTCCAATTGGTGAACGAGTCGTCATTGACAGTCACAGGTTTATCTTTCGAGCTAGGCGGTGCTCATATGATAAACGGTCGATGATCTCGCTCCGCACGCGGCCCGCCCTCCCGGTGGGAGGACGGGCCGCGGACGCTGTTCAGCCGGCTGTCACTGTCACCGTCACTGTCACGGGAAGCTGGTGATCTTCGAGGGGATGGTGTCGGAGCCCGAGGTCGGCGCACCCGTGTTGTTCACGACGTGCGCGTACTGGCCCTTCCCTCCCAGCGAGATCACCTGGATGCTGTGCAGCTTGACGCCCGACTTGACCGGCACCTGGAACCCGTGGTGCTGGACGATGGTCGAGTCGGACGTGAAGTTGCAGTAGCTGCCCAGGCCCCACGCCTCATGGGTGTTGACGCTGTCGGCCACCTTGTAGGCGGCGTACCCGACGATGCCGTCATGGGTGATGGCGGCGGAGTTCGGGACGTCGTAGGCCTTCTCGTTCTGGAAGAAGATCGTCCGGCCGCGTTCGCCGCTCCAGACCACGTCGTACTTGTTGAAGTGCTCGACGAACAGGCCCGTCGCGAGGACGTCGTCGCCGTTGACCTCAAGCCCGTAGTCGGCGCGGTTGGTCTCCCAGCCGACGCCCGCGCCGTGGTCCGCCCGCCAGATCCACGTGTGGTCGACGATGGCGTCGTCGCTGTTGATGACCATGGAGTGGGTGGCCAGTCCGGGGCCCGCCCCGCCGATCCGGACGAACACGTCCTGCACGGTGGTCGGGTTGGCGGCGTGGTCGGCCGAGGAGCCGGGCGCGCCGACCTGGAGCAGGGTGTCGGACTTGGCGGCACCGGCGTCGATGAGGAAGCCCGCCAGCCTGACCCCGTCGACGTCGGCGACATGCATGGCGTCCACGCCGTTGTCGGGGACGATCGTGGCGAGGCCGAGTCCGAGGACGACGGTGTTGGCACGGTTCACGTTGATCGTCTGGTCGAGGTGGTAGACGCCGGGCGTGAACAGCAGGTTGAGGCCCTGCGCCAGTGCCGCGTTGATGGTGGCGGCGGTCGCGCCGGGCTTCACGACGTAGAACTGGCTGAGCGGGAGCGACGTGCCGCCCGCGTTCGCCGGCCAGGACACACCACGGGCGTTGGTCCGCTTGGCGGGCACGAACACCTTGTAGTCATTGCCGTCCAGGTACAGGAACGGCTTCTCGCGCGAGACCGGAGTGGTGTCCAGCGTCGTGTACGGACCGGTGTCGAAGTTCGTCGCCGGGGCGCCCTGCACACCGGAGAACGTCATGTTCCAGACGCCGTTGGTCCAGCCGCCGACCGAGCTCTCGCGGGTGTACCACTGCTGCTGCGAGTACGGGCCGACCGTGCCGTCGATCTTCGAGTCGGCGATGTAGCCGCCGGAGGCCCAGCCGTAGCCCGCGGGTGCGAGGTTGAGGCCGCCCTCGACATGGATCCGGCGGAACGGCGCGGCCTGGGCCACCGCCCAGCGGTCCGTGCCGTTGACGGGCCTGATCGACAGGTTCTCCGCCGAACGCCAGAAGTTCTGGGTGGCGTTGCCGTTGAACCAGCCCGCGTCCACGGTGATGTCACCGTTGATCTTCACGTCGTCGGGGTTGAGACCGAGCCCGGAGATCGAGGTGTAGAAGCCCAGTTGCGCGTTGATGCCGTTGTACGTGCCCGGCTTCATCAGGAACTGGTAGCGGCCGGAGCCGAACTGGTTGGACTCCTGCTGGGTGAAGACCTGGTCGAACTTGGCCTGCAGATTGGGGGTGTTCGGGTCCACGACGATGACGTTGGGACCGAGGTCGCCGCCGCCCTCGACGGGCGGGGTGCCGCCGCCGGTGCCGGTGTGCACCGCGACCTCCCACAACGAGTAGCCGTAACCGGTGCCGCGGGCCGTCCCGTTGATCCGGACGTAGCGTCCCGAGCCGCTGACGTCGTAGGAGGCGGTGCCGCCGGTGCCGCCTGTGACGGACTTCAGTGTCGTCCAGTCCTGGCCGTTGGCCGAGGTCTGGATGGTGAAGTCCTTGCCGTAGGCGGCCTCCCAGTTGAGGTCGACCTTGCAGATGTCCTGGACCGAGCCGAGGTCGACCCGTACCCACTGGGGGTCGGACGCCTGGCTGGACCAGCGGGTGCCGTTGTTGCCGTCGAAGGCGGACGCGGCGGGGGTGCCCGCGTTCTCCGTGGAGGACGCGGTGGCCGGCTTGCCCTGGGCGGCGTTGGCGGTCGAACAGGCAGCGGCGGCCCTGGAGTTGCCCTCGGCCGAGGTGGTGGCAGTTCTGTCGGGGGTGAGGGGGGCTTGGGCCGCGGCGGCCGGCAGCTGGGCGGGGAGGGTGATGAGCGCGGCCGTGGTGGCGAGCGCGAACCCCAGGGATCTGAGTCGCAAACGTTGACGTCTCATACGTTGACTCCGTGCGGGTGTGGAGGGCGAGGAGCGGGCGGGGGGAACCCGAACCAGTGCGGTGGGGAACCCGATACCAGTGCGGTGACGCTTAGTTCAGGTGTTGATTTAAGTAATGAATCAACTACTCGGCAACCCGTCGGACACGACTTCTTTCCGACACTGTTCGCGGGCGGGGCGTCCGGGGGGAGGGCTTCGCCCGGGCGGAGCGGCAACGTCAGGACATGAAAACTGTCCGGGAACGACACCGGCCGCCGACGCGGGGCCGACGGCCGGTGAGGGGGTGGTCTCGGGGCGCTGGAGGCCCGTGGCCAGGCGGTTCGAGTGGCTGTCGGGAGGCCCGGGGGTGTGACGGCGAACGATCATTCGCACGTGCAGGCGAGTCTCGAAAAGCGGAACCATCGGGTTCGCCGGGGCGGTAGGTTACGCCTGCCGCGTGATCGTTTCGCGTCGGCCTGGCGTAGTTCGAACTGCAAGGAGAGCCGTGCTTCACAAGGTCTACACCGCTGCCCTGCCGGTCATGCTCGCCGCTCTCACAGCGCCGGTGGTGCTCCGCTGGATGTGGTGATCCCACCGCGGACCGTCGGCGGCGGAGGTCGAGGCTGACCGGGGCCGACGGAGTGGCAAGGACCGGCTCCTGGGCCACCGCTCAGGAGCCGGTCGACCTGTGGTTCTTCAAGAACTGGAGCAGTCTCACGGCCTCCGCCTCCGCGCCCAACTCGCGGTACAGGGCGACAGCCCGTTCGCCGTGGTCGACGGCCCGGTCGGCCGGGCGAGGGGACAGGGACGCGATCCGCGCGAGCCCCGCGAGCGCGTGGGCGGAACCCATGGGGAACTCGATCCGCTCGGCCACCTCAAGGGCCTGCTCGTAGCCCTTGGCCGCGGTGTCGAGCCGGCCCGACTCGCGCTGGACGTCCGCCGCGGCGATCAACGCCCGCATTCGCTCGTACGGGTTGTCGATACGGGTGGCCACCTGCTCCGCCATCGTGAGATGCAGCAGCGCCTCGCCCCGGCGTCCCGACCGGGCATAGGCCGTACCCATGCTGATCAACACGTCGGCCTCGCCCAGCGCGTCCCCGCTGAACCGGTGGGCGGCGAGAGCGCTCTTGAAGCAGCGGAGTGCCTGGTCCGTCTCCCCGACGGCCTGGTGCACCCCGCCGAGGTTGGTGTCGAGAATCGCCAGATCGACACGGCCGCCGTGCTGCCGCATCAGAACGCGCGACCTTTCGTAGCACTCCTGGGCATCGGCGTAACGCCCCTGGAGGAAAGCCAGTTCGCCACGGTTGTTGAGCGCCTGTGCCAGCCCGTAGGGGTCGGGCAGCTCCTCGTAGATGGCTTCCATGGCCTGGACCTTGTGCAGGGCCTCGTCGTAGCGCCCCGCGTAGTACAGGACCACTCCCTGCACGTTGAGGCACTCGGCCTCGCCGGAGCGGTCGCCCACCACGCGGTACAGCTTCAGCGCCTGTTCCAGAACGCGCAACGACGTGTCGCCATGACCCGCTGCGAGGTGCGCACGGCCCGACTGGAAGAGTGCGTCGGCGCGGCCGTGTGCCTGGTCCAGGTCCTCGTGGATCGCCAGCGCCTCGGTCGCGCAGCGCAGGGCCGCGCCATGGTTGCGCTGCGCGAGCAGGTCCGCGTGGTCGGTGAGGGTCCGGGCCAGCGCGGCACGATCGCCGGACGCGCGCAGGACCGGTAGGGCCGCGTCGAAGAGTTCGGTCTCGACGTCCCACGCGCCCCACAGCTTGAGGGATCTGGCCAGCACATGCGGGAACAGGGCCGCGTACTCCGGATGTCCGGCGGCGGCCGTGCGCGCGATCGCCACGAGATTGGCGCGCTCCACGGTCAGCCACACCGAAGCCCCGTCCGCGTCCGCGAACATCGGCGCGGACGGCCGGGCCTGTGCGGGCAGCTTCAGGTCGAGCACCCGGCGATGGGGGTGGCAGAGCCGGTCGGCCTGGTATGCGGTGCTGAGGTGGTGGGCGACGAGACGGCCGACCGCGGCATGCCGGACCGCTTCCGGGTCCGTGTCGAGGCACACCTGCAGGGCGTAGGCCCGGGTGAGGTCGTGCAGCCGGTAGCGTCCGCGGACCGGCTCCTCCAGGAGGCTGGAGTCGATGAGTTCCTCGACGCATCGCTCCAGTGCTTCGGGCTCGCTCCCGAGATCCGGTCCGGCCAGCGCCTCGGCCGCCCGGAGGGTGATGTCGGAGCCGGGGTGCAGGGCGAGGCGCCGGAACAACTCCTGTGCGGGGGCGCCGAGTTCCGTGTACGAGAACCGGAACACCGCGCTGATCACCGTGTCGAACTCCTGGAGCGGGCTCGTCGCCTGTGCCAGCCGGTCGAGCAGATGCTGCAGGTCCCAGGAGTCCCGGTGCCGGAAGCGGCTCGCCAGGACCTGAGTGGCCAGCGGGTGACAGGCGGAGGCTTCCACGATCCTCCGCAGGCACTCCGGATCGCCGGACACCCTCGACGCACCGACGATCCGGGTGAAGAGAGCCACGGCCTCCTCCCGGGACAGGGTGTCCACGAACAGGTGGGCGGCGCCGTCCAGTCCGGCCAGCCGGCCCCGTGTGGTCACGAGGACCCGGCAGGTGGGGGAGCCGGGCAGCAGAGGGCCGACCTGAGCGGCGTCCCGCACGTTGTCCAGGACCACGAGCACCCGGCGCCCGGCGGTCCACTCGCGCCATCTGGTCGCCCGCTCGTCCAGCGCCGCGGGCAGTTCACCGGGCCCGCCGGTGGCGTGCAGCAGATGGGCCAGGGCGTCCGCCGGATCGAGCGGCTGCTGCCCGCTGTGGCCCCGCATGTCCACGTAGAACTGGGAGTCCGGGTAGGCCGCGGACATCAGGTGCGAAGCGTGCACCGCGAGCGCTGTCTTGCCGATGCCGGGCATTCCGTGGATCACGGTGACCGGCAGAGCGGTCGCCGTGCGCTGCCCGGCCGCGGAATCGGCGAGCAGGATGCGCAGTTCACCCGCCCGCCCGGTGAAGTCGGGGATGTCCCGGGGCAGACAGTTGCGGGGCTCCGCACGCGGGGCCGGGTCGCGCGGGCCCGGCTCCGTCCGCAGGAGGTCCCGGTCCTGTTCGAGCATGCGCAGGTGGAGCTGCTGCAGTTCCGCGGTCGGCTCGATGCCCTGGCTCTCGTGTAATCGCGTGCGGGTGTTCCGGTAGACGGTGAGCGCTTCGTCGTGCCGTCCGGAGCGGTACAGGGCCAGCATCAGCGAACCGATCACCTGCTGGGCGAACGGGCTCTGGGAGGCCAGTTCCCGCAGTTCGCCCACGAGGTCCGCGTGACGGCCCAGCTCCAGCTCCAGACCGATCCGTTCCTCCCGGACCCTGCGGTGGTCCTCGATGAGCCGGTCACGTGCCGACTGCGCCCAGGAACTCTCACTGAACTCGGTCAGGGGTTCACTGCGCCACAGTGCCTCGGCGGTCCGCAACAGGCCTATGGCCAGCGGGCGTTCACCTCGCGCAGCCGCGGCGAGCGCGTCCGAGCGCAGCCGCCGGAAGCGCAGCAGGTCGATGTCGTCGGGATCGGCGCGCAGTTGGTACAGCCGCAGGGAGGGCCGTTCCACGCCCACCCTGTCGTCTCCGGCCGCGCGGCGCAGCCGCCCCCTGAGCCGGGAGATGTAACTCTGCAGGGTGTCCAGGGCCGTCAGGGGCGGTTCGCCGTCCCAGACGCGGTCCATCAGCGTGTTCGCCGACACCGGTTCACCACGGGCGTGGAGCAGTACGGCCAGCACGCGGCGCTCTTTCACCGATCCGAGTTCGTGCTGTCGCTGGTCGTGCCAGAGTTCCAGAGGTCCCAGAGCAAGAAGTTCCACCATGCCCCCCGACGGGTGCGCTTCTTCCCACGGCCTTTGCTGATGTCCGTACATCTGTGTGAGCCATACCACTGTTCTACGGCTGTTCCATGGAGTCAGGGGTGGGCGGACAGGCGCACCGAAGCGCGACGGGCGCACACGGACATCGGGCTCCGTCGCCGTGCCACAGGAGTGCAGGATTCCTGCAGGCCCACCGTCCGGCCCCGTGGGCATCCCTCTGCCATCGGCCGCGAAGCATCGCGGTCGCGAAGGCGATGCAGGAAGAACCGGGGGATTTCGACGATGAGCGTGACAGTGCCGGAGCCGTACTGGCGGCATGTGCCGGTGCGTCTGGATGTCGAGCGCTGGGCCACCCGCAGGACCCGCAGGCGGGTCCTGGTCGTGGTGCACACCGTGATCGCGGGTCAGCGACTGCTCGACACGATACGTCTGCTGGAGGGCGAGAGCAGGGTGCAGGTGTTCTTCACCCAGGCACCGGACGTGTTCAGCAACGGGGTCGGTGAGTTCCTTGAACGGCTGGGAGGTCTCGTACTTCCCTGGAGTCAGGCGGTACAGACAGGCTTCGACCTCGCTCTGGCCGCGGGCCACGGCAGCCTGCACGAACTGCACGCGCCCGTGGTCGTCCTTCCCCACGGGGCCGGACACAACAAGGTCATCCAGGTCGGGCAGCGCGGCCGGCCGGTGACCCAGCGGGGTGCCTACGGACTCAGCAGGCAGCGACTCGTACGGGACGGGGCCGTGGTGCCCGAGGCCATCGTGCTGGCCCACCACGAGGAGCTGGCACGGCTCGGCCGCGAGTGCCCGGAGGCGCTGGCGGTCGCGGAAGTGGTGGGCGATCCGAGCTTCGACCGGATCGCCGCGAGTCTCGCCTCACGGGCGCTGTACCGGGAGGCTCTCGGGGTCGGGACACGGCAGCAGCTGGTTCTCGTCTGCTCCACCTGGGGGCCCGACTCCCTGCTGGGGGAGGGGTGGGGCACGCTGGAACGCCTGGTCACCGAACTGCCCAAGGACGAGTACCGGATCGCCGCACTTCTGCATCCGCACGTCTGGAACGCGCACGGCGACTGGCAGGTCCGCACCTGGCTCGCCCAGTTGGTCCGCTCCGGTCTGATCCTGGGCAGCCCGTACGAGGACTGGGCCGGAACGCTCGTCGCCGCCGACCACATCGTGGGCGATCACGGCTCGGTGACGCTCTACGGCGCGATGACCGGTGCGCCGGTGCTGATGGCGGGCCGCTCCGACGCACCCGTCGATCCGGGCTCACCGATGGCCGAGCTGATGTCCTTCGCCCCGCGACTGCGGGGGGACCGACCGGTGCGTCCGCAACTGAAACGGGGTTCCGCGTTCCGCAGCGCGCGCCGGTACGAACGGGTCGCGGCCAGGATCACCTCCGAACCCGGCCGGTTCGCCCGCAGGATGCGCGCGCTGCTCTACCGCAAGCTCCATCTGCGGGCACCGGCGGCCAGCACCACCACGGAACCGGCACGACTTCCGCTGCCGGTGCGCCACGACGGCCCCGGCAGCGCGGTGCCCCGATGACGCTCCTCGCCGCGATGTCCCGGACGGCGGTGCCCATGGCCCCGGACGACCGGACCCCGTACGGACGGGCCCCGTCCGACCGAACCTCGTACGACCGTGATGCGGTGGTGCGGGTCCGGACCGTGCTCGTGAATCCGTGTTCCGGGACGCTCTTCGTGGATGAGCACGTCAGGGTCCGGGCCTGCGCGCGGAACCGGTGGCAGGCGCTGGGCGATGTGCTGGTCGCGCGGGGCGAGGGAGCGTGGCGGGCCGACGGGCTGGCCGCGTCGAGTCCGGGGGCCCTGGTCGTGGCGGTGCATCACGGCTCCCGCTGCTGGATACGGCTGGGCCCGGACGGCAGGATGCTCGTGCTCGAAGCGGGCGGGCCGGGACAGCCGGAGGGATTCTGGGAGACCGTCGCCTCGCTGACGCACGCATGGCTGGTGGCCGGGCTGTCCGCGTCGGCGCACGGGTCCGCGGGCGGTCGCCACCCGCGTGCTCACGTCCCGTCGGGCTCGCTCCGCTCCAACCGCCGGAGCCGGCTCCGGGTCTCCTCGGCCTCGTCGGACCCGGACCGGCCCACGGAGGAATAGAGCTCCAGCGCTTCGCGGTAACGGGTCCGGGCGAGGTCCGTCCGTCCGCGTCGCTCGGAGACCTCCGCCAGGCCTCCGGCGGCGCGGGCCGTCTCGTAGTTCGCCGTCATGCCGCGCAGGATCGCCCATGCCGAGGACAGCAGTTCCTCCGCCCGGTCGAGCCCGTTCACGACGAGATGCGCACGGCCCAGGAGTGTGGTCGCGCGCGCGGCGTTGTAGGTGTCGCCCGCATCCAGAAGCGTGGTGTGGGCGACTCCGGCATGGCGGATCGCCTCCTCGGCCTGCCCGGTCGCGAGGGCGACATCGGCGAGGTTGAGCCTGGCCAGCCCTCCGGCCCGCTCGTCACCGTTCCCCGGTAACTCGGTGGCGGCGCGCGCGAAGAACCCGGCGGCCTCGTCCGGCCGCCCGAGCCGCTGCAGCGCGAGGCCACGGTAGTTGAGCGTACGGGCATGACCGAGCAGGTCACCGCGTGCGAGGAACAGCCGTGCCGCCTGCTCGAACATCGCCAGGGCTCCGTCGGGGTTCCCGGCGCCGAGTTCCCCGACACCGCCCGAGGTCAGCATCCGGCACTCGGCCGCCGCGTCCCCCAGCTCCCGCGCCGCCGCCAGGCCCTCCCGGTGCGCGGCGCACCAGTCGTCGTAGAACTTCCGACGCAGGAAGAGCGGCCACAACGCGTCGGCGAGCTGCCAGCAGACGGTGGGGAATCCGGCGGACCGGGCCTGGTGGATGACCGCCATCAAGTTGGGCAGTTCACGCTCCAGCCAGTCCAGAGCGGCCTCGGAACCGGGTCCCACCTCCGCGACCACCACCGGGACGAAGCCGTAGTCCCGGGCCATGGTCCGGTGCTGGGGGTCGACGATCTCCTCGGCGCGCGTCGCGCTCGCCAGATAGTGGTCGGCGATACGGCGCACGGCCTCCGCACGGTCCTGCGGCGACTCGTCCTCCCTCGCCTTCGCGGCGGCGTGCAGCCGTACGAGATCGTGGAAGCGATGCCGTTCTCCCGAGGCGTCCACGAGGAGGCTCGCCTCGTGGAGCACGTCCAGCGAGCGCGTCGCATCAGCCTCCGCGGGGAGCAGCGCCACGGCCACCGAGGCGTCGAACTCCCGGCCGGGGTGCAGCCCCAGCAAGCGGTAGAGCCGGGCCGCCGCAGGCGGCAGTGCCTGGTACGACAGATCCAGTGCGGCTCGGACGTTGTGGTCGCCGTCGATGGCCAGTGCCTCCAGTCGCTGATGCTCCGCGGCCAGTGAGCGGACCATGGTGGCGATACTCCGCCCGGGGCGCGCCGCGAGCCGGGCGCCGGCGATCCGGACGGCCAACGGCAGCCCGGCGCACAACTCGACCAGTGCCCGGGCGTCCTCGGGCTCCTCGGCCACCCGCCCGTCCGCGAGGGTGTCCGTGAGCAGTTCGACAGCCGCGTCGAGGGCCAGTGCTTCCAGATGGACCGGATAGCAGCCGTCGACGGTCAGTCCCGGCAGCCGTCTGCGGCTGGTCACCGCGGTGACGCTGCTGCCTCCGGGCAGCAACGGCCTGACCTGAGCGGCGGTCGCGGCGTCGTCGAGCAGGACCACCAGGCTCCGGTCGGCGGTCAACGACCGGTACATCACGGTTCGTTCGGCGAGCAGCGCCGGGACCTGCTGGGCGGGCACGCCCAAGGCCCGCAGGAAACGCGCGAGGATCTCTCCCGGCTGCTCCGGCCCGTCCGGCGACTGCGCCCCCAGGTCCGCGTGTAGCTGACCGGCCGGACACTGGCGGCGCAACGAGTGCAGCCATCTCAGGGCGACCGTGGTCTTTCCGACTCCGCCCAGTCCGCTCACCGCGGCCAGCGCCGGCCGCCCGTCCCGCGCGGCGCGGGCACGATGACGCTCAAGCGCCGCCAGCTCCGACGACCGGTCGACCGCCCGGACCAGCGGGGGAAACTGCCAGGGCGTCTGCTGGACGGCAGCGGGCGGCGAACCGATGTGGATACCGCCGTGTACGGAGCCCGCCTGGACGACCGAGCCGTACACGTCGCCGCGCACCTCGTTGTGGGACTTGTGCCCCTCGCTCGGCACTCGCGTCCTCCGCCCCCTGTACGTAAGCACCCATGCCTACGCTGGATCCTTTCCGCTCAGGAGATCGATATCCACCGATCGACGGCTTTCTTCCGGACCCGGGGAGTGCGGGCGGACCCGGCGAGCGCGGGGGAGGCATACGAACGCCGGGCGGATGGAAACACACCGTCATGGAACACACCAGCGTTGGACACGGCACCGTGGAAGACAGCAGAGTGCAAAGCGGCAGTGTGGAACACCCCGGCCTGGACATCGAGGCGCTCCGCGCGGAGACCCCCGGCACCGCACACCGCGTGCACCTCAACAACGCCGGGGCCGGGCTGCTCTCCCGGCGGACCCTCGCGACGATGACCTCCCACCTGGAACTGGAGGCGGACATCGGCGGATACGAGGCCGCCCGCCAGGAGAGGGACCGCATCGACGCCACCCGCACGAACCTCGCCCGACTGGTGGGCGGGCGGCCCGACGAGATCGCGCTCTTCGACAACTCCACGCACGCGTGGAACGCCGCCTTCTACTCGATGACCTTCAAGCCGGGCGACCGCATCCTGACCGGTCGTTCGGAGTACGGCAGCAGCGTACTGGCGTATCTTCAGACCGCCCGGCGGTCCGGCGCCGAGGTCGTGGTGGTCCCCGACGACGAGTTCGGCCGGCTCGACACCGCGGCGCTGACCGCACTGATCGACGAGCGCACCCGGCTCATCGGCGTCACCCACATCCCCACCAGCGGCGGCCTGGTCAATCCGGCGCACGAGATCGGCCGGATCGCGCGAGCCGCAGGCGTGCCGTTCCTGCTCGACGCCACACAGTCCGTGGGGCAGTTCCCCGTCGACGTCACCCACATCGGCTGCGACATGCTCACCGCCACCGGCCGCAAGTTCCTGCGGGGCCCGCGCGGCACCGGCTTCCTGTGGGTCCGCAGCGAGGCCCTGGACTACCTCGACCCGTTCGTCAGCGACATCGAGGCGGCGACCTGGGACGGCGAGCGGAGCTTCACCTGGCACGCCGGCGCACGGCGCTTCGAGAGCTGGGAAGCGAGCTACGCCAACGTCCTGGGCCTGGGAGTGGCAGTCCGCCAGGCCCTCGACCTGGGCCTGGAACCGATCGGGGAGCGGGCCATGGCCCTCGGCGCGTATCTGCGCGAGGCCCTCGACGCCCTGCCCGGTGTCAGCACGTACGACCTCGGCCGGGTCCGGTGCGCCATCGTGACCGCGAAGGTCGACGCCGTGCCCACCGCGGACGTCGCCGGGGCGCTCGCGCGGCAGGGGATCAACGTGAGCACGACCGTGCCCGAACACACCCAGTTCGACACGGAGGCGCGGGACGTTCACCCCCTCGTGCGACTCTCACCGCACTACTACAACACCCATGCCGAACTGGACCGGGCCGTGGAGGCCGTAGCCGAAATCGCGCGCACGGCGGGGTGACGGGCCGACGCCCTCACACCCTCCCGGGGTTCCCGATGGCGCCTCATTCCATACGGGCCTGCTCCTCGTCGCTCCAGGCGCGGGTGTCCCGGGGCGGAACGTAGGGCTCCTCGGTGTCCGGCAGACCGCCCGCGATGGCGCGCTGCCGTGCCATCTCGGAGTCGAACTCCAACCCGAGCAGGATCGCGATATTGCTGATCCACAGCCAGACCAGGAAGACGATGACACCGGCGAGTGTGCCGTAGGTCTTGTTGTACGAGCTGAAGTTCGCCACGTAGAACGCGAACCCGGCCGAGGCGATCATCCAGATCAGCAGGGCCAGCACGCTCCCGGGAGTGATCCACTTGAAGCCGCGGCCCTTCACGTTCGGAGTCGCCCAGTAGAGAAGGGCGATCATGACGGTGACGAGCACGACCAGCACCGGCCACTTCGCGATCGACCACACCGTCAGCGCCGTGTCGCCGATCCCCAGCGCGCTGCCCGCCTCGCGGGCCAGACCACCGGTGAACACCACGATCAGCGCGCTGATCACCGCCAGCACCAGCAAGACGACGGTCACACCCACGCGGATGGGCAGCACCTTCCAGACGGGGCGTCCCTCCGGCATGTCGTAGACGGCGTTGGCGGAGCGGATGAACGCCGCCACGTAGCCGGAGGCCGACCACACGGCGAGCACGACACCGACCACGGCCATGACGGAGCCGATACCGCCCCGGCCCTGCAACTGCGTCACCGCGTCGCTGATGATGTCCCGGGCGGAACCGGGAGCCAGCTTCTTGATGTTGTCCAGGACCTCCTGGGTCGCCGATTTGCCGGCGATGCCCAGGATCGAGACCAGGAGCAGCAGGGCCGGGAACAGCGAGAGCACCCCGTAGTACGTCAGTGCCGCGGCCCTGTCGGCGAGCTCGTCGTCCTGGAACTCCTTGACCGTGCCTTTGAGGACGGCCAGCCAGGACCGCTTCGGCAACTCGTGGAGCCTGTCCGGCGCCCGTTCCTCGATCTGCTCCGCCGGTCCCGGAGCCTGCTGCTCGGATTCAGATGTCCTTGACATACCGCCCGGGTATCCCACCCGCCCCCACCCATGCCCCGACTCCCGGCGACGCGGGGAACCGCGCGACCGGCCACCCCCGATTTCGGGTGACCATCTTCATCAGCCCAGACCCCAACCCCCAGGGGCGCGAGGAACTGCGCGACCAGCCACAACGGGCCCGCACCCGCAAACGCACCCACAAGCCACCCCGAAGGGCAAACCCTCAGACGTCGACGTAACAGCGAATGACCGTACCCTCAGCCCCCGTACGAACACGCACCAGATCCACGAGGTAGTTCACCAACAACAACCCTCGCCCACCCACCTGCGCCGGAGGCGAAGCCCGCCGCCCGGCGAGCGGATCCTTCAGCTCCCCCTCGTCACGCACCTCGCACACCACCTGCCCGCCCTCGCCCCACACATACACCGTGCCCGAACCACCCCCGTGCACGACGCTGTTGGTGGTCAGCTCGGCCACGACCAGCGCCAGGTCGTCCAGCCGGACGCCGGACAGACCGAACCGCGCGGCCCGCTCGGTCACGAAGGACCGGGCCGTCGGCAGCTCGTCCGCCCCGAAGACGTACCCCTCCGCCCCCTCCGCCACCGGCAGGGGTTCGTTGTACCGCTCGACCACCCGCTCGGGCGCGTACGACGGGCTGTTGCGCCACCGGCCGCCGGAGATCACGACCGGATGCGTCGCGTACGCGTCGGTCAGTACCTGCTCACTGAGCCCCGCCTCGTCGTAGGGACACAGGACCGTCGCGTCCCGCCCCTCGAACGCGGAGTTGATCAGCGCTTCGTGCTGGACACAGGCCGGGTACTCCACGCCGGAGCGATCGGGCCAGATCGGCTCCCCGACGATCCGGACCCGAGCCTTCGGGTGGGCGTCGGCGAACACGCTCAGCACCCTGGGGATGATCCGTCCGGGATTGCGCCCCGCCTGCGTCATGTCGATGAAGCGCACATCCGTCGCGTCGTCGCCCAGGGCGGAGCGCAGAACGTCCAGCTTCGGGCCTGGCACGGCGACCGCCACCGGTTCGCCGGCCGCCAGACCCTCCCGGATGAACGGCACGGTGCCGTTCACGTACTCCTCCTCGCCCCGGTAGAACAGGGCGGGATGCACGAACGCGTCGGAGAGCGGGGCCGTCATCGCGCCACCACCTCCACGCCCGGCAGGTCGGGCCAGAACATGTCCAGTACCCGTCCCACGGCGGCAGGTGGCTGTTCGATCATGATGCGACGTCCTTCGGGCAGACCTTGAACCGCCGCCGCGAGGGCGGAGACACCGGCGACGTCGACGAAGGTGACCGCCGAGAGCTCCAAGTGGCACACCTCGACATCCTCCAGAGCCAGCCGGTCCAGCGCCCGTTCCCAGGCCGTGCGGGTCGCCAGACTGACCTCGCCCGCGGCCTGCCAGCCCGACCGGTCCGCCAGCGGGCGCACCTGGAGGGTGCCCGTGGACCGTGCGGACGACACGTCCGGCACGTCGCCGGCGAGGTCCGCCTCCCACGCTCTGTCCACGCTGACCACCCCTGGAGTGTCGTCGTTTCCCGCCCAGTATTCCCTCTCCGCACCTCCCGTGAGGCCACAAGGGCACAAGGGCAAGGAGGATCCGTCCGGGGGCCCGGGGCGGCCCGGGGGCCCGGAGGGCCACGGCCTCGCCGAGGGTGCTGCCAGGACCCGGACAGGAAACGGCCGGTACGCGGTCAGGGCCGGACGGGCTTGCCGCGTCCCCAGGCCCAGGCCAGCCGGTCGGCGCCGGACTGGTTGGTGGTGGCCAGCCCCGGCCGGGCGGGGTCACCGACCAGGGTCTGCAGCGAGTACGTGTCGTCGGTGCGCAGCCCCGGCCAGTACACGGAACCCATCTTGAGCTCGCGGAACGTGTCGGTGACGGCCTGCAGGTAGTTGACGAAGTTGTTGTCGGGCGCCGGCTTGTTGTAGTCGAGCCCGGTGGTCATGGGGGAGCCGAACTCGTCCGCCACGGTCCGGCCGGCGCAGTCACCGATGCGCACCTTGAGGTCGGCGACCCACTCGTCGTAGGTGGCGTACTCCTTCCAGAACCCGTAGTGGTGGAGCGACAGATAGGTGCCCTTCAGGCGCGGGTCGGCGCAGACGGACGTGACGTGGTCGTTGTAGCCGGCGCCGCTGACGAACACGCGATCGCGGGGCACGTTCCGGTACGTGTCCAGCCACTTCGCGGCGATGTCGGCCCACTCGGTGTCCGTGTAACCGTGCGGCTCGTTCATCGGTTCGAAGTAGACGCGCTTGTCGTCCTTGTACGCCTTCACCACGGTGTTCCACATGGGCCAGTACGTGGCGGGGTCGTCGATGAAGCCGTCCTTGCGCGGGCCGGTGCCCTCCCAGTAGGAAAGGATCACCTTGAAGCCCTTGTCCGACGCCGCGTCGATGACCCCGCGGTAGGACTTCCAGTACGAGCCGTCGACGGTGTACGGGTTGATCGGCAACCGGACGGTGTCGGCGCCGAGGTTCGCGCGGAACCCCGAGATCACCCGGGTCGCCTTGGCGTAGGTGCGGGCATAGCCGTCGGAGGTCGACAGACCGGAGAGCACGACGGGATCGTCGGCGAAGTTGTCGCGGGGATCGGCCCAGTTCACGCCCTTGAACTGCGTCGTGTCGACGCTCGGCGCGGCGGTGGCGGCAGGGGCGGCGGCGATGCCCGTACCGCTGCTCGCGGCGATCGCCAGGGCCACCAGAGTGGCGCGCAGCCGGGGAGTGGAGCGGGGGCCGGTGGGGGTTCTGCGCATCATCGTGCCCTTTCTGAGGAGGACGGCGCAGCACAGCGGCGGGGCCTGCGCGCGGGCGGATGTTTGCGTAAACATCGAACGCCCGAAGCTGCCCCGGCCGAACTCTCGGCCAGGGCTGGGTCGGTGGCGATGTTTACGTAAACATGACGGCGCCGGAATCGTGGCACCCACGGGAGTGATCGTCAAGGTTTCTCACACGTAACGTTCGTTGCCGCAAAGCCGGGGCGGACGTTGTCGCAGAGCCGGGCGGAACGGTGGTCCGCGGCGGGCGGGTTCGGGCCTGCCCCGGGCCGTGGCCCGGGGGTGGTGGGCCGGACGTCGGGTGCAGGGGGCCGGATCAGCCCTGGTAAGGCTGCTGCTGCGGCTGTCGGCCGTGGGGCTGGCCGCCCGCGCCCTGCACCTGCAACTGCTCCGCCTGCTCCTTGGTGATCTTCTGCTGTGCGCCGCAGAACGTGCACTGGGTCGCGTACTTCGTCGAGACGGGGAACAGCGGGACGAAGAACAGGGTGAACTTCGTGACGCGCTTGCTGAGCGTGTGCGCGGCGGGATTCCCGCACTGGCCGCACACCAGGGTCAGTATCGCCAGCTGGTAGAGATATCCCTTGGTGCCAAAGATGATCATGCGGTGGTTCCTTTCGGGCGGGCCGTGTCCGGCGGGGCGGGACCGTACCGGTGAGCGAACGTGTGCGCTCACCGGTCACGGTCTCGCCCCCAGTCTCGTGCACGGCGTGCCCGGCCGGCGGCACTCCCGCTGTTGCGGAACCGATCTCCGCGGGTCAGATACCCATCGAGGCCATCTCGATCGCCGACCGGTAGTTCGCCGACGCGGTCACCACGCAGGCGCGGTAGGTGCGGTTGTCCTTCACCGCGAGGAAATAGTCCTTGAGGTTCTTCCAGTAGCTCAGCAGGTAGCCGACGCCCGGGACGAAGCCGGCCGGCCGGGGTACGAGGGCGAAGGCCTCGGAACACCGGAGGATCTCGCCGGTCGCCGTGGAGAGCACGTCGGCGACCTCGGGGTTCATGTTCCAGCCGGCGGCCAGGTCCGCGTTCCAGATGGCGGCGGCCACCTCGCGCAAGTGGGCCTCCTCCTCCGGGGTGAAGCTGCTCTGTCCGAACGCCGCCTCCGCCGCGACCGAGGCGGCCGGAGCCGCGGCCGGTCCGGTGACGGCCGAGGCCGCGGTGCCCGAGATACCGAGGAAGAGTACGGCCGCCGTGACTGCCGCCGCGTACGTGACCTGTCTGCCGCTCATGCTGATCGGTCCCCTCTGTGGATGTGCCCGGAGTCTGCCGCCCGGAGCTGATGCCCGGGGCGGACCGACGCTGTCACGTGCGGCACAAAGGGGTCAACGGCGACATCCTGCCAGCCACGCCGCCCGCGGCCGAAGGGTGATGCTTGACGGTGTGACAGTCAACGGGGCGTCAGGCGCGCCCAGTTGTGGATATGAGGGGCAGGATCGGTCGGTCGGGGAGGGTGGGCGGTACGCGTTCCAGGATTCCGCCCGCGAACACGTCGTACAGCGGCAGTGTCTCCAGGTGGACGTATCCGATGTGGCAGTCGCACAGCTCCTTGGGGCAGGGCCGGGGGCCGAGCGCGGCCCGGTAGGAGCCGTCGTAGAGGTTGCCCAGTTCGGTGCGCACGAAATGGCAGCGGCGGACCGTGCCCTCACCGTCGACCGACAGGACCGACTCACCCGTGCGGCACGGCATGCCCGCGGAGCGGTGCGGGTGGCGGCTGAACGGGAAGAGGGGGTCCAGCTCCGTCCACTCGGCGGCCTGCGCGTCCGTGTAGGTGTGCCCCTCGGCGGCGTTCACCCACAGGTAGACGTGCGATGGCAGCTCCGCGCGCAGCCGTCGTGCGTGCTCCAAGTGGTCGGGCACTCCGACGATCCCGACACTGAAACGGACACCGAGGCCGGCCAGTGCGTGCGTCTTGGCCAGGAAACGTTCGTACGGTGTCTGTCCGGGGTGGTAGGTGCACCACAGGGCGACGGTGTCGGGGTCCGCGTCCCCCAGCCAGTCGGTCCGGCAGCTGAGATTGGTCTGGATGGCGACCCGCTGTATGTGGGGCTGGTGCGACAGTTCCACGAGGGCGCGGCGGTACCAGGAGCGCACCAGCCCCTCGCCCCACGGGGTGAACAGCACCGAGAGACGGTCCTGCCGTTGGTCACGCGCCCACGCGCTGAAGCGCTCAAGTGCCGCGCGGTCGGCACGGAGTTGGGCCGTGGAGTCCCGCCGCTTCGCGAACGGGCAGTACGGGCAGTCGTAGTCGCAGGAGGAAAGAGGGCCGCGGTACAGCAGGGTGAGGTCCATCGGCGCTCACTTCGTCTCGTAGGCGGCCATGGCCTCGCGCACGGCCGGTGAGAACAGCTCGGGGCCGATGGCGTCCGAGTGCGCGAGCCCTTCGGGGGAGAGCCGGAGCAGCCGCGGCCGGGCGTCGTCGAGCCAGCCGCGGCCGCCGAGGGTGTCCAGCTCCGCCGGGAAGTCGTCGTACGGGTCCGTACCGAACCGCAGACGGTAGTCCGCGACGGGCAGGCCCTCCGCCTGGAGCAGCGACTGCAGCAGATGCCGCCGCCTTGCCTCGTCCTCGTCGACCCACCTGCCGTGCAGGGCGCGGGAGAAGTCCTCGGTGGCGGTGTAGTCGTCGATGATGCCGCGGATCTCCCGCATCGACACCGCGTAGTCGAAGGAGTAGTGCAGCCGTGAGGTGTACGAGCGCGCGCCGCAGCCCAGGCCGATCATGCCGTCGGTCTGGCACGCGTAGTCGTCCGGCCCCTGCGGCGGCGCGTCGGTCCGCCGGAACATCCGCATCGACACCTGCTCGTACCCGTGCGCGAGCAGATGGTCGCGGCCCTCCCGGTAGCGGCGCAGCCGTTCCTCGTCCCACTGCAGGTCGGCCGTGCGCAGGTCGGTGTGGCGGCCGAGACCGGTGAGCGGACGTATGTAGAGCGGGTAGAGGTAGATCTCCTCGGGGCGCCAGGACAGGGCCGCGTCGAGGGAGTACCGCCAACTCGCCGCCTTCTGGCCGTCGATGCCGTAGATCAGGTCGATGTTCAGGACCGGGATCGCTGCCTCGCGGATGCGGGTCAGCGCCGCCTCGACGTCGCTCCTGCGCTGCGGGCGTACGGCGGCGCGGGACTCCTCCTCGACGAAGCTCTGCACACCCAGGCTCAGGCGCGTGGTGCCCCGTTCCGCCAGGACGGCCAGCCGGTCGGCGGTGGCGGTGGACGGGGATGCCTCCACGGACAGGGGGACGGCCCGCAGGTCCACGCCCATCTCCCGCTCGGCGATGTCGCACAGCCGCTCCAGCTCGGCGGCCTCCAGATAGGTCGGGGTCCCGCCGCCGAACGCCGCGTTGGCGAACCGCGGCGGCTCCTCGTCACCCAGGGCCTTGCGAACGGCGGCGGCCTGGCGCCGCACGGCGTCCAGATAGCGGCCCGTCAGCCCGTCCGGCGCGCCGATGCGGGTGAAGAGGTTGCAGAAGCCGCAGCGGATCTCGCAGAACGGGATGTGCAGGTACAGCGAGAGCGCCTGCCGGGACTCCCCGGCCCACAGGTCCGCGAGCCGGGGCCGCGGGACGAGCGGCCGGTAGGCGGTTTTGTGCGGATACGCGTACGTATAACTCTGGTAGGGGCGCGGCACGGCGACGGAGGTACCCGCAGCGCTGCCCGCGGAGATGGCGACGGTCATGTGGGCGGCTCCAGGAAGAAGTGGCCGTAGGGCACGGTCCACACGGATTCGTGGCCGAGGCGGTGGCCGGTGTAGCCGTCGTCCCCGTAGGCGGTGCCGTGGTCGGAGCAGACGATCGCGAAGCAGCGGCGGCGCGAGCTCATCGCGCTGAACAGCCGCCCCACATGGCGGTCGATGTACTCCAGCGCCGCGGCGTGCGTGAGACGGCTGTCGCCCGCCTCCCGGGTCGCGCCGGGGAGGTGGAACCAGTTCGGCTGGTGCAGCGCGGAGGCGTTCAGGAAGAGGAACAGCCGTTGTTCCGGCGGCAGTTCGGCGACCGTCTTCTCGGCCTGTGCCACCTGCGCCTCGAAGGAGGTCGGCGAGGCCACGGAGAACTCGGGCTCCCAGTGGCTCTCCTGGAAGTAGCCGGGCAGTACGTCGCCGAGGGCGCCCTGTTTGTTGAAGAAGCCGACGCCGCCGATGCACACCGTGCGGTAGCCGCGCGCGGCCAGGGCGGACACGATGTCCGGGGTCTCGAAGACGAACGTGCCGTCCGCCGTCGTCTCGCTGCCCGCGAACCGGGCCGCGAAGAGGCGCGGATGCGGTCCGGGTCCGGCGGGCGTGGGGAGGAAACCGGCGAACATCGCCTGGTGGGAGGCGTAGGTGAAGTTCCCGGGCGCGTGCCGCTTCTCCCAGACGCCGTCCGGGAGATGTGCGGTGAGGTGGGGCAGCCGGCCGGCCGCCGCGAGCTCGACCGCCACGTCGTGGCGGAGGGTGTCCAGGGTGAGGAGGAGCAGGTCGTCCCGGCCCACGACCTCGTTCATGTCCGGTGGGGTGGTGGACGTACCGGGCGGGGCGTCGGTGCGGTCGCCGCCCGAGGGCGGTAGGGGGTCAGGCTGTGGCATGGGCTGTCCTCGGCAGGTGGTGCGGTGAAGCGGGTGGTCCGGGTTCCCCGGCCGGTGTGGCGGGAGCGGGGCGCGGGCGGCGGCGGAAGGAGCCGGCCGCGGCGATCTGCGCCGCGTACGTGTCCTGGCCCTCCGCCCCGCTGCCCGGCAGTCCGGTGAGGCGGGGGAGCAGGTCGCCGAACGCGTTGACCTCGCCGACGGCGAAGCGGCGCCAGCCGATGGCGGGCAGCAGGTCGACGCCGACGCACAGCGAGCCGGGGAAGCAGGCGGCGGCCCGCTCGCTCACCTCGACGGCCGTGGCCCACCGGTCACCCGCCAGCGCGCGGACGGCCGCCAGATCGCCACGCGTCCCGCCGAGATGGAGATTGGTCAGGGGTGAACGGCTGGTGCGGACCACGGCGTGGGTGGCCCGGCCGGCCACGACCACGATGCGCAGATCGGCCGACCGGCCGCCGAGGGAGGCCTTCGGCAGCCAGCGTTCGACATGCAGCCCGTCGGGGGCCAGGGTGTCGACGATCGCGGCGACCTCCGGCTCCGACGTGTAGCGGCGCACCCGCAGTGAGTTGTACAGCCGGCCGTCCTCGGCGCGCTCCACCGAGGTCGTCGCACGGATCCGGCCCGCGGCGGCCGTCTCGACGGCCAGGACACCGGACGCGGACGAGCCGTGGGCGAGTTTGACGAAGGCACGCCGCATGTCCGCCGCCGCCATCATGTCCCGTACGTCCGACCACCCCCGGACCGGCGGGAGGCCGCCGGAACCGGACGTGGGGGACGGCGGCACCGGCACGTCGGCGCGCGTGAGCCGGTCGTGACACAGCCGTTTGTCGAACATCACGGCCAGCTCCGCCGGGTCGTCGAGCCGTACCCCGCCGCGCAGCGAGGCCACGCAGTCCAGGAACCGCCCGTACCACCGCGCGGAACCCTCCACCCGCGTCGGCTCGTCCACACCTCGCAGCAAGGCGTCCACGTCGGCGTTCTCCCCGGGGGAGTCGAGGCGGACGATCTCGTCGTCGGCGAAGGCGTGCCCGCCGTCGCGCAGGACGTCGAGCCACTCGACCACCCGGGGTGTGCCATGACCCGCGGCCTCGGCGGCCGCCGTGAACAGCCCCACCCTGCGGTTGTCCCCGTTGGCGACGACCACCCACTTCGGCGGTGCGTCCGCCGATCCCGTACGGCCCATGCCGTTCCCCCTCCCTGGTCCGGACTTCGCGGCGCGCTACTCGCCCACCGCGACGAAACGCCAGACCTCGCCGTCGTCGTCCTGGTCGGACTCGGCGTCGTCCTCGTCGACGTCGACCTCCACACCCGCGGGTTCGAGGGTCTCCAGCAGCCGGGTGCGCAGGGCGGGGCTGAGGTAGTTGTGGTGGAGGTCGAGCACCTTGAGGTGCGTCAACGGCTGACCGGTCAGCAGCGCCGTCGCGCCGTCGTCGGTGAGCACGCCCATGGAGACGTCGAGCTCCTCCAGACGCGCCACCACGGGAGCGGACGCGAGGGCGGAGCAGATGGCGTCCTGGATCTCGCTGTTGTGCAGGGCGAGCCGGGTGAGGGCGGGCAGCCTGGTGCCCGCGAAGAAGGGTTCGAGGTCGGCGATGTCGCAGTCCCCGCCGTACTCGGAGGTGCCGAGCCACAGGTCGAGTTCGACGAGGGAGGGCAGGTCGCTGGCGGCGATGGCCCGCACCACCTCGACGGGCAGCCCGCCGCTCTCGACGGTCAGCTTCCGCAGCCGCTCATGACGGGCGGCGGGGAAGACCAGTCCGTTGCCGCCGCGGACCCCGAACTCCTCCAGACCGGGAAAGGCTTCGAGGAGCGGACCCATGTCGCCCTGGGTGATCCAGGAGATCTCGGCCTCCTCCATCACGATGTCGCCGACGAACAGCGCGCGCAGGGCGGGCAGCCGGTCGCGGGCCGCCACCAGCGCCTTGACCACCTCGTCGGGGGCGGAGTCGTACACGTCGCTCCACGCGCCCACGACGATCGCCCGCACCCGCTCGGTGTCGACGGCCGCCAGGAAGCGGCCGAAGGCCTCCTCCCACTGCTCGTCGGAGTCGTAGGAGTTCACCGCGATGTGCCAGGCCACGGACTCGGGCGACGGAAGCGAGGACGGTTCCGGCTTCGGGTCGTCGACGCCCGGGAAGTTGAAGGCCGGCAGCCCGTGGAACTCCTTGAAGTGGTCACCGATGGTCATGCGCGCCTGCTCCTTCGTGCTGAGGTCGGTGGATCGGCAGTCGTGGGTCCTGATCCCGGCGCGCGCCGACCGCATCCAGGTACCGGAGTTCTACCAAGTCCCACTGACATCGCGTGGATCAGGGGTCCTCCTGCGGCGCCCCCCGCCCCGCACAGGCCGTGTGACCTGCGGTCGAGGGCGATTGTCAGTGGTCACCTCTACGGTCCTTCCCATGGCACACGGTGTGCCGCAGCGGGAGGAGACCCATGTACCGGCAAGGAGACGTCCTGATCGTGGCGCTGGCCGAGAGCGCGGTGCCGGAGCACGCGGCCGACGCGGCGTCCGAACCACGTGACGGCCGCGGCAGGCTCGTCCTGGCACTGGGCGAAGTCACCGGCCACGCCCATGCTGTGGTCGGACCCGGACGGCTCGTCCGCGAGGCCGGCCTGTTCGGGCCGATGCTGCTGCACGTGCCCGACGGCGCCCGCGTCGTCCACGAGGAACACGCGGCGATCTCCCTCCCGAAGGGCTGGTACCGGGTGATCCGTCAACGGGAGTACGTGCCGGGCTCGGTGCGCATAGTCGCCGACTGACGACTGACGACTGACGACAGACACACATCGCACACGCGGACAGCACGAGGCAGGACAGCGCGGCGCGGGACAGGGCGGCGCGCGACATCGCGACGCAGGGCCGGGCGGCACGGGGGTGCGGTCCGGAACGGTACTTGGGGAGAGGAACGGCGTTGATGGAGCAGGGCAGTTGGCGGACGACGGCGGCGGCCACGGGGCCGGGGGACCGGGCGGCGGCCGAGGAGGGCGTACGACTCGCCTACCGGCGGGCAGGTCTGGCCGAACCGGAGCGGATCGTATGGACGCGCTCACCTCGCGAGGCGGTACGGACACTCATGGCGGCGGCACGTCCGGACGCCCCGGAGCCGGACACCTTCGGGGCGAGTGTCCGCGACGCCGTGCTGGGCGCCCCCTGGGCCGCCGAGCGGGCACGGCTGCACGCGGAGCTGGGGCCGACGGGATGGAGCGGCCACTGGCGTGCCACGGGAGCGGGCCTGTGGGAGTCGACCCGCACCCTGGTCGACCGGGTGCGGGCGGGCATCGTCGAGGAATTCGCCGACGACCGGACACAGGAGACACAGGTCCGCCTCCTTCTGCTGGACGCGGCCCTGGGACAGCACGACGCGGCCTGGCTGTGCGCGTTCGACTCCGGGAACGAGAGCCCCCTGGACGGCCTGGCCGCGGTGGCGCGCCACGCGGGCTGGTGGTGGCCCTACGAGAAGGCGGCGGTCATCAGCGAACGCCCCCTGACCCTGCACCGCGACGAGGCCGGACGCCTGGACCGCGGCGACGGCCCGGCACTGGGCTACGGGGACGGGTTCGAGCTGTACGCGTGGCGCGGAATGCCCGTCCCGGGAGATTTCCTCGACGAGCTGACCAGACTGACTCCCGAGCGGATCCGCGGCGAGGAGAACGCCGAACTGCGCCGCGTGATGCTGGAGTACTACGGCTACGACCGCTATCTGGACGAGTCCGGCGCGGTCCCCGTCCACCGTGACGAGACCGGCGTGCTGTGGCGGGTCCAACTCGTCGGTGACGAGGACGTGGTGATGGTCGAGGTCGTCAACTCCACCCCGGAACCGGACGGTACGAGCCGCACCTACTGGCTGAGAGTGCCGCCGACCACGCGCACGGCCCGCGAGGGCGTGGCATGGACGTTCGGCGTCGGCGCGGAGGCGTACGAGCCGTTGCAGCAGACGTAGGAACGCGGGTGGGGGAGGAGTGTCGCGCGGGGGAGGAGCGTCAGGGAGTCGGCGCCGGGTCGCCGGAGCCGCGATCGAGCCTGACGTCGACGGCGACGGGGAGGTGGTCGCTGCCGGTGGCGGGCAGGGTCCGCACGTTCGACACGGTGGCCGAGCGCGCCAGGACCTGGTCGATCCGGGACACGGGGAAGGAGGCGGGCCAGCTGAAGGCGAAGGCCTGCCCCGCCGAGTCCGTACGGTCCATCCGCGAGGTCACCGGATCCAGACCCCGGTCGTCCAGGGTGCTGTTGAGGTCACCGAGCAGGATCACCCTGTCCAGCTTCTCGGCGGCGAGCGCCGCTCCCAGCAGTCCGGCGCTCTCGTCCCGTGGACCGGAACCGAGACCGCGAAAGCCGAGGCGGACCGAGGGCAGGTGGGCGACGTACACCGCGATGTCGCCCCACGGAGTGCGAGCCGTGGACCGCATTCCGCGGCTCCAGCCGTCCTCGATCGCCGCCGGTCTGATATCCACCCGGCGCACGTCCGACAGGGGATGCCTCGACCACAGCCCGACCGTTCCCTCGACCGCGTGGTGCGGGTAGTCCGGTGCCAGGGCCTTCTCGTAGGCTGGCAGTGCGGCGGGGGTCAGCTCTTCCAGGGCGACGAGATCCGGTGCGGCCTCGATCAGCGCGGCGGCGGTGCCCGCGGGATCGGTGTTCACGTCACTGACGTTGTGCTGGACGGCCGTGAGGTCGTGTGCGCCGCGGTCCTCCGGCAGGAGGCGCCCGCCGAACGACTGGCCCCACACGGCCGCGGGCAGCAGCAGGGCCACCAGCGCGGTCGCGGAGCGGCGCAGCAGCGCGAGAACGAGCAACAGCGGGACGGCCAGGCCGAGCCAGGGCAGAAACGCCTCCAGCAGGCTGCCGAAGCGGCCCACCGTGTTGGGCACCAGCGAGTGGAAGGCCAGCAGGGCGGCGGTCAGTACGGCGAGCGCCGCGAGCACACGCCCACGCGCCCAGGACGACCGGCCGTCCGCGTCCGGGCCCCAGGGCCGCCGGGAGAGGTGCCGCCAGGAGAGCTTGCGATGCCATCGGCCGGGCGCCGCGGCCTTCGTCCTCGTCGCCGCGCTGCCGTCCGCCGTGCGCTCCACCAAGCCCCACCCGCATCCGTCCCGGGATCCCGCATCCGCTCCGGAACCGTTATTCGCCGCGCGTCATGAACCCCACGTCATGAACTCCGTGTCATGAACCCGCGCCATGCGCGCGATGTGCCTGTAACGACGCTCAGCGCGGTGATCAGGTTCCGGCAGCGAGCCCTTCGCTCCGGGGGGTGGGCGGGTGCACCGAGGAAGGACCGGACGGCCGCACGCCGACAGGCCCGCCGGAGCAGAAGCTCCGACGGGCCTGCGAGCAGGTGCCCTGGCGGCGTCCTGTCGCTCAGAGACGACCGCCGCTGAGACGGGAAAGAGGGCCTCGCTGCCGCAGACCGACACGCCGGCCGACGGCGTAGGAGGAGAGGACCACAGCCGCGGTCCCCGCGCCGACGCCGGCGGCCACGACCTTCCTGGCCTTCAGGAGGGTCCAGACGAGGCCGGCCTTGCCGACCGTCTGCTGAGCGGCCGTTGAAACGCCGCCCTGCACCGTCCTGGCCGTTTCCTTGGCCTTCTGCGACGCGACTCCGCCGAGGTTCACCAGGGCTTCCCTGCTGCCGCGGCCGACGGCCCCGGCAGCGTCCCCGGCGTTCTTCACCGCCTCGGTGGCGGCCTTCTGTGACTCCTTCGCGGGCGCCGTGGCACCTTCGGTCACGGTGGTCTTCGCCGCTCGCGCATGCGCGGTGGGCGACTGTCCGTTCGTGGTTTTGTTGTTCGCTCCAGCCATGAACACCGGGTATCCGGCTCTGCGTTCGGCAAACGGGAATTGTGTTCTACGCCTTCACGGCCTTCACGCTTCCCCGTCGCACGCGTGTGCAGAGCGAGCCGAGAAAGCTGCTAGACTCGATCTTGAGCGAGCCGCCGAGTACGGGCTCGTCTCGCGTCGGTGGTCCAAGGAAAGACGCCCCGCTTCCTGCGGGGAAATGCAGGTGCAAGGCCTGCCCGGCGCTCAACAAGACCCCACCCGAAGTACATCGGGTGGGGTCTTTTCGTTGTCCGGGGGCGGGCCGCTCGATCGGGGTCAGCGGCGCCCGCGCAGTTTGCGCAGCAGCCGCTGCGCCTGGGCACGGCGTCGCGGGTCGGCGGAGGCGCGGCGTGCCTGCTCGATGGTGCGCCGTCCCTGCGGGCTCCGGGCGAACTGCTTGATCTTGTTCATGATGCCTGCCATGGCTGTACTCCTGGGCCGGGGGCGGTGGTGCGGTCCGTGCACAGCTCCGTATACCCCGCCACGGGGAGACCACAACGGCAACCCGCCCCCGGCTCTCGTTCAGAACATGGTGGAGGCGCCGGCGTGGGACACCTGGGTCACAGGGCGAAGGAGTCGGTGAGGTGCACGGCGTAGCCGTCGTCCTCCATGAGGAGAACGGTGACCCCGAAAGGGGAGGGATGGTCGAGGTCGAGGGGAGTGAAGGAGTACGTGAGGGCGGCCTGGATCGGCGGGGCCAGCTCGCCACCGGGCTGCGGGGCCGGGGCGGGGAGCCACCGGGGTTCGACCGCGTCCGGAACCTCGGGAGTGGACTCCTCGGGCGTCGACCCCTTGGGCGTGGATCCCTCGGGCGTGGACGCCATGGGCTGGTGCGTGCAAGGGAGTTGATGCAGTACGTGACCGTCCTTGGTGGCGTGCACCAGGTTCAGACAGGGTGCCGGGCCGACGACCGGAAGCCCGCACTCGGTCGCGACGTTCTCGGTGTCCCAGGCGAGCACCACCTCGTCCGCGCCCGCCGCTGCGGCGACGTTCGAGAGCTCGACGATCGCGCTCATGGCGTCCTCGCCGGTCTCGGCCGGACGGAGCCAGACGAGCCCGACCAGTTCGCCGCGGACGAGCGGCATGATGACCGGACGGGGCGCCCTCCCTTGGGCCAGATCCGCGGTGTACGCGTTCTTCATCGATGCGACCAGTGCGTCCCACGTCTGGGTGTCCACGGAAATCCCCTCACCAACAGCCTGTTCACGAGCGACGCAGAGCCTGTCACGACGGCCCGGTCCTGCGCCAGCGGCCCCGGCAGGGAGCATGCGGAGCACGGTCGGCCGGGGGCGAACTACTGGGCGGGCTGTTCGAGATGGTCGGTGACGAGCTCGGCGAACTCGTCGGGGGTGGCCAGGCGGATGCCGAGGGTCTCGGCCTTGGCGCGCTTGGATCCGGCACCCTCTCCCGCCACCACCAGGGTGGTCTTCTTGGAGACGCTGGAGGAGGAGCGGCCTCCCGCCCGTTCGATGAGTTCGTTCATCTGGTTGCGGCTGAGCTTCTCCAGTACGCCGGTCATCGCGCCGGTCACGACCACCGTCATTCCGGTCAGCGGCCCGCCGGCCGGCGCCGAACCCTCCGTACCCTCCGAGCTCTCAGCACCTCCTGGACCGGCCGAGCCCTCGGACCCTGGGGAGCTGCCCGAGGCGTCCGCGGCCGTCGGCGGGCTCGGGGGAGTGGCGCCCGGCTCGGTCATGTTGACCCCGGCGGCGACGAGCTTGTCGATGAGCGGGGCCAGTTCGGCGAGTTCGGAGACGATGGACGGGGCCTTCTCCGTACCGATGCCCTCGACCTGCTGCATCGACGCGGCGTCGGCCGCGCGGACGTGGTCCATCGTGGCGAAGTGACGGGCGATGCGCCGGGACATCGACCGCCCCGTGCCCCGTACGCCGAGCGCGCACAACACCCGTGACAGCGGACGCCCCTTGGCTGTGGTGAGCGCCGCGAGGAGGTTGTCGGTGCTCGTTTCCCCCATCCGCTCCAGACCCAGGAGCTGGTCGCGGGTGAGGGTGAACAGATCCGCGAGATCGGCCACCAGCTTCGCTTCGACGAGCTGGACGACACGGGTGTGGCCGAGACCCTCGATGTCGAGCTGATCGCGGCCGGCCGCGTACGAGAGGGAGGCGACCAGGTGGCAGTTGCGGCCGTTCTCGCAGCGCCAGCGCTGCTCGCCGGTGTCGATGCCGCTCCCGCACCGCGGGCACACCTCGGGGAAGACGATGGGCTGTTCGTCACCCGTGCGCAGATGGGCGACGGGGGCTTCGATACGGGGGATGACGTCACCGGCGCGGTGGACCATGACATGGTCGCCCAGGCGCAGGTCGCGGCGCGTGATGTCGGCCGGGTTGTGGAGGGTGGCGTAGGTGATGGTGGCGCCGTCGATGACGACCGGTTCGAGGACGGCTCGCGGGGCGATGATGCCGGTACGGCCCACGTTCCACTCGACCTCAAGGAGCCGGGTGATCTTCTCCACCGCGGGCAGCTTGTAGGCGATGGCCCAGCGCGGGGCGCGCGAACCGGATCCGGCGGCCTGCTGGTCGGCGGCCAGGTCGGCCTTGATGACGATCCCGTCGATACCGAACGGCAGCGAGGCGCGCAGTGCGGCGATCTCCTGCACCCGGGCCAGGACCTGCTCGGCCGTCCCGGCGGTGGTGCCGGGCACGGCGGTGCCCGCGGTGGTGTTCACTCCGAGTTCCGCGGCGCGGTCCATCAGTTCGCTGTGGGACAGCTCGTGCAGCCGCCCGGCCGCCTCGGCGTCCGTGTCCGGCAGGGGCAGCAGCCCGTAACCGAAGAACGTCATCGGCACGGTGTAGGCGCGCTCCTTGGCTCTCAGGGTGCCCGCCGAGGCGCCGCGGGGATTCGCGAAGGGCTGTCCGCCGTGCGCGGTGCGCACCTCGTTGGCGTGCTCGAACTGCGCGGTGGTCATCAGGACTTCACCGCGCACCTCCACCGTGACGGGCTCGGCCAGGACCTCGGGCAGGCCCTCGACGGTGCCGATCGCGTGCGAGACGTCCTCCCCGGCCGTCCCGTCCCCGCGGGTGATCAGCCGCTCCAGGCGGCCCGCGGTGTAACGGGCGGCGATCGCCAGGCCGTCGAGCTTCGGTTCGACGCTGAACCGCTCCACGTCATGGCCCACGCGCCGGGCCAGAGACGCCGTCCAGGCGGTGAACTCGTCGGCCGAGAACACGTTGTCCAGACTGAGCATCGCCACCGTGTGCGGCACGTCGCCGTCCACCGCGCCGCCGGCGACCTTCCCGCTGGGTGAGCCGGGCAGCACCTCGTCGGGATGCTCCGACTCCCAGCCGGTGATGGCGCGCACGAGCCGGTCGTAGGTGTCGTCGTCCATCGGCGAGGTGCCGCCCGTGTAGTAGGCGGCCGACGCCTTCACGGCGTCCTCGACGGCCTGTGCGTAGGCGACGGCATCCACGATCACTGCAACTGGTGAGGTCATGAGGGTCATCCTGCCTGCCACCACTGACAACGGCTCCGGCCCGGACTCCGGACACGGCGTGCTCCAATGGGGGATGGCATCGTTCTGGACCGGTGAACGAGTACGGCTGCGTGGTGTCGAGCCCGACGACTGGACGGCGCTCATGGGCTTCGAGGTGGACGAGGAGGGGCTGGGCGACCTGGTGCGGGCGCCCCGCTCCGCCGAGGGCCATCGTGTCCGGGCGAAGGAACTGGCGCTCGCAGGACCCGACGGCGACCGCTTCATCCTGGTGGTCGAAGCCGTCGGCACGGGACAGCCGGTCGGTGTGGTCGGCTCGCAGCACGCCGACGCGCGCGCGGGCTGGTTCGAGTACGGCATCTCCCTGGGCGCGGAGCACCGGCGCAAGGGATACGCGACGGAGGCCGTGACACTGCTGCTGCGTTACATGTTCGCCGAGCGGCGCTTCCACAAGTGCCAGGCGCGGGTCTTCGCACACAACGAGGCGTCGCTGGCACTGCAACGCAGACTCGGTCTCGTCGAGGAGGGGCGTCTGCGTGATCAGGTGTTCTTCGCGGGCCGGCATCACGACGTGGTCATGTTGGGCATCCTCGCCGACGAGTTCGCCGACCTGCACCCGGCCGGTCCGACGGTGGTGTGACGGACCGCGGACACCTCGGACCGTCGGCGGCCCCGGCACGCAATGGCGTACGCGAACGAGCGCCAGTGAGCGTGCCGGCGGCCTCGGGGCGGGGCGCCGACGAGGAAGGTCAGCCGGCGGCCGCGGCGGGCTCGGCCTTGGCGGCGGCCTCGGTGGCGGCGGTGTAGAAGACCGAGGAGCCCTGCTTGTTGCGGTGGGCGCTGCTCCTGGCGACCAGGTTCTCGAGGGTGGTGCGCACGACGGTGGTCTTGATGGTGCGCTCGGGGTGGGCCGCGGTGAGCGCGGTGGTGATCTCGGCGGCGGAGCGCGGTTCGTTCTGCGCTTCGAGGTGGCCGCGGATCAGGTCGACGAGGCTCGGCTGAGCGGTCATTGCCTTGGCGGCGGTCTTGCCGGTCTCGGGCTTCTTGGCCTCGGTCTTCTTCACGCCCGTGGCAGCCGCCTTCTTCGGCTTCGCGGCCTTGACCTCCTTGGCGGCCTTGGGCTGCTTGGTCCGGGCGGAGGACTGACTCGGCACGGAGGCCGCTGCGGGGGTGGCTGCGGCGACGGGGCTCGTGCCGCCGAGTGCCTGGTGCATGTTCACCAGCACCGAGTGGTCGTGCTGCAGAGCCAGCAACTGCTCCTGGAGGGCGGCGATGTCCGTCGCGATGCGCTCCTGCTCCTTGCCGTTGCGCTCCAGGTCGCTGGTCACCTGTGCGATGTACTGCGAGGTGAGTTCCGTGGTGGAGATCTGGTTCTCAGACATGAGTGGAGCCTTTCTCGGTCCGCCGACACATGTGCGAAGTGGGGCTGCACGTCCGTGTGCGGGTGGAGAGCGGGATGGTGTCTGTCAGGGCTGGTCCGTCCGAAGGACTCAACTGCGCGCTTTGCGCCAGTGTAGAGATAGTACGCATGTGTGGAACTGACTGTTCCTGGTGCATGCCTTGGGTCCACCAGGTCCTGTCGTCAAATTCCCGACGTCCGCCCGGCAGGCGGGAATTTGACGACAGGACCTAGTGAGGCAGCGATCCAGGTGCGCCGTCCCCGTACTCGGTCCAGAGGTTGGTGTGCCAGTCCAGGTGGCGGACGAGGTCGTCGTCGCCCGGCCGTGACGCGGGGGCGCCCCCGCCGGGACGGGGTGACGGGGGAGTGCCCCGGGAGATGTTTCCGCTGACGGTGACGTTCTCCTCGACGCGCGGCCGACGCAGTGACTCGTACAGGGAGAGCGCGGCCTCGGTACCGGGGGCGTCGCGCAGGGACTTCGCGAGAACGACCGCGTCCTCCAGGGCCATCGAGGCACCCTGTCCGGTCGCGGGGGAGGCCGCGTGGGCCGCGTCACCGATGGTGAGGACGCGGCCGGAGCGCCAGGGTGTACCGGTGGGGATCTCCGTGGCGTTGGTGACCATGAGGCGGTCGGTGGTGGCCGCGACGACACCCGCGGCAGGGGTGGTGTCCTTGCGCAGCAGTGGCAGAAGCAGTTCGCGCCAGTGGGCGGGTGTGCCGTGGGCGATCTCCTCGGCGGCCAGGGGCTCACCGGCCACGCGCGCGAACCAGTACGTCTCCCCGGCCGGCGACACCGCGTGGCCGAAGGCGGTCCCGCTGCCCCGCACCATGGTGATGCGCTCGCTCTCCCCGGCGTTCTCCTCGGCCAGGAGCGCGTCGTCGGTGTAGCCGTAGAAGACACGCTGTCCCGCGTAACGGGGCCGCACCTCGGGGGCGAACCCCTGCCGTACGACGGAGTTGAGTCCGTCCGCCCCGACGAGCAGGTCGCCGGTCGCGGTGCTGCCGTCGGTGAAGTGCGCGGTGACCCCGTCCCGGGTGTCCTCGACGGACGCGAGACGCGCTCCGTGCCGGATGCCGATGCCCCGGCGAGCGGCCTCCGCCTGCAGCGCGGCGGCGAGTTCACCGCGGTGCAGGCACCGGTACCGCAGGAGCGGGTCACCGGCCTCACCCAGCGGTACGTGGGCCACCGTGGCGCCCGTGTCGTCGAGGACACGCATCGAACGCAGGGGGAAGCCGACCGCGGTGACCGCGGCGGAGGCGTCGATCTGGGCGAGGGCGCGCATGCCGTTGCTCGCCAGGGTGAGGAACGCCCCGATGTCCTCGGCCGAGTCGGGATGAGCCTCGTACACGGTGACGTCCGAGCCTGCCTTGTGCAGCGCCAGCGCGGCAGCCGTGCCGGCGATCCCACCACCGATGACAAGTGTGTGCACCACGTCGTATCCCCCACTCGTACCTGTACGGACCCTGCGTCGCACTGTATGCCCGCACTTCCATGTGTGCCTCCCGCGAGGTGTGAGGGCTGTGGCACGGCGTTGACGGAAGGGGAATCCGGCCACCGACTTCGCACATGCGTATGGGTGTACGGGCCGCAAAACACTTGGACTCAGCGGGTGTTGACGCGGGACAATTCCAGTTCCGGCCCACCCGTACTCACACCTGTTGCCGGCGTGCGGCAACGGCGATTAACCGGAGGAACGGGCGACGGGCCGCCTGACGACCACTCGGGGGTGGGATGGGATCGCCTGAGACACGCACGGTCCAACCGCGCAGGGGCGCGGTGCTGCTGGCACTTCGTCACTACGGCCGGGAACTGGCCCGGTTACGGCTGTTCTCCGTACCGGCCATGCTGCTGCCCGCGATGGGCAACATCGGCATCAACTACATCGCGCCGCTCATCGTCGCCAAACTCGTCGCCAGGATCGCCACCGAAGGCGGCATCACCGTCACCGACGCACTCCCTTACGTCCTCGGCTTCGCCGGCGTCCTGTTGCTCGGGGAGGCGCTGTGGCGCCTGGGCCTGCACTGTCTGAACCGGCTCGCCGCGCGCGGTATCGAGAACCTGTACGTGATCGGCATGGACGAACTGTTCGCCAAGGACGCGGCCTTCTTCCACGACAACTTCGCCGGGTCGCTGACCAAGCGGGTGCTGAGCTTCGCCTCCCGGTTCGAGGAGTTCGTCGACACGCTGACGTTCCAGGTCGTGGGCCGTGTGGTGCCCCTGGTGTTCGGATCGGTGATCCTCTGGCGGTACGAACCACTGCTCGTCGTCGGCCTGTTGACGATGCTCGTGCTGACCGCGCTGTGCGTGGTGCCCCTCATCCGCCGCCGTCAGGCACTCGTCGACCGGCGCGAGGAGGCCATCGCCCGGGTGTCGGGCCATGTCGCCGACAGCCTGATGAACATGGACACGGTCCGCGCGTTCGCGGCCGAGGAACGCGAAGCCGCCGAACACCGGTCCCGGGTCGCCGAGTCACGGCGGCTCACCCTGCGGGCGTGGGACTACGGCAACCTGCGCATCGACACACTGGTCGCACCCATGTCCGTACTCACCAACGCGCTGGGCCTGTTGCTCGCGGTCGCCCTCGCCGGCAGCGGGCACGGGGTGGAGGCGGTCGTGGTGGCCTTCACGTACTACTCGAACGCGACGCGGATCATGTTCGAGTTCAACCAGATCTACCGCCGCCTGGAGAGCTCGATGACGGAGGCGGGGCAGTTCACCGAGCTGCTGCTGTTGCCGCCGACCGTGCTGGACGCGGTGCCGCCGGAGCCGCTGCTGTCCCAGGCCGCCGACGTCCACTTCGAGGAGGTGACCTTCGCCCACGCGGGGGCGGGACCCCTCTTCCAGGGGCTCGAACTGGCGGTGCCCAGCGGGACGAAGATCGGTCTGGTCGGCCGGTCCGGCGGCGGCAAGACCACCCTCAGCAGGCTGCTGCTGAGGATGACGGACCTCGACGCCGGCCGGATCCTGATCGGCGGACAGGACATCAGCAGGCTGCGTCAGGCCGAGCTGCGCAGCCTCATCGCCTATGTGCCGCAGGATCCGGCGATGTTCCACCGCTCGCTGCGGGACAACATCGCGTTCGCCCGCCCGGACGCCACGGACCGGGAGATCCGGCGCGCGGCCGAGATCGCACACGTCACGGAGTTTGCCGACGCCCTGCCGGACGGCTTCGACACCATGGTGGGCGAGCGCGGGGTCAAGCTGTCGGGCGGACAGCGCCAGCGGGTCGCGCTCGCCAGGGCGATCCTTCGTGACGCGCCGATCCTGCTGCTCGACGAGGCCACCAGTGCCCTGGACTCCGAGAGCGAGGTCCTGGTCCAGGAGGCGCTGTGGCGGCTCATGGAGGGGCGGACGGCGCTCGTGGTGGCGCACCGGCTGAGCACGGTCGCCACCATGGACCAGCTCGTCGTCCTCGACCGCGGACGCATCGTGGAACAGGGCACCCACCGGGAACTGCTCGCCTCGGCCGGCGCCTACGCCAAGCTCTGGCAGCACCAGTCGGGCGGCTTCCTCGACGACGGGCCCACCCCGGAGCCCGTGCACTGACCGTGCGGTGCGGCGCGCTCAGGACTGCGTGCGCCGCACGCACTCCTTCACCACGTCACCCAGGCTTCCGGTCCGCTCCAGGGTCTGCCGCTGCACCCGGGCGCCGTTGCCGTCGCGCAGCAGGTGCGAGGCGGCCTGGTGCACCAGGTCGGTGTCACCACTGTCGTCCAGGGCGGGGCCGACATGTTCCAGCAGTGCGCGCACCACGTCCCCGGCCGGTGCCGGCCGCATGGTCGAGGGGTGCAGCAGCTCCTCCTCAAGACCTGACCGTGCGGCCCGCCAGGCGGCCAGGCGCAGCAGCTCCACTGGCTGCGCCGCCGGGGCGGTGCCCGCACGCCACTCGCGTGCCGCCGTCTCGACGAGTCCACGGGTGAGCGTGGCCAGCAGGGTCGCGGTGCTCGCCTCCAGGCAGACGTCCGACACACGGATCTCGACGGTGGGGTACCGCTCGGCGATCCGCGCGTCGTAATAGACCATGCCCCTGTCCTTCAGCACCCCCGTGGCCACCATGTCGTCGATCCGACGGTGGTAGGCGTCGGCCGTACCGAAGAGTTCCGTGGGGCCGGCCATCGGCCAGCGCATCCACACCCGGCTCCGGTAGCTGCTGTAGAGGCTGTCCTTTCCCTGCCAGAAGGGGGAGTTCGTGCTGAGCGCCGTCAGCACGGACAGCCAGGGGCGGATGCGGTCGAGCACCGCGGCGCCCTCGTCGTCGGATTCCACCGACACATGGATGTGGCAGCCGCAGACGAGCTGTTCCTGGGCCGGCAGGCCGAACTCCTCGACCATCCACTGGTACCGGGCGTTCGTACTGACCGACGGACTGACCGGCAGGGGGGACGTGGCGAGCGCGACGACAGTGGCTCCGATGTCCCCCGCGACGCGTGCTGCCTCCTTGCGGCACCGGACGATCTCCGCGCCGAGTTCGGTCATGTCCGCCTGCGGCTGAGTGGCGAATTCGAGCTGCTGGGTGTGCAGCTCCTTCTCGAACGTCTCCTCCGACGGATCGTCCCTGGCGGCGCGAGCGAGTACTGCCGCGGACAGCGCCTGTGGTTCGCCGGTCTCGGGGTCGACCAGGAGAAGTTCTTCTTCCACTCCCACGGTACGCACGTGACAAAGCCTCTCATAAGGGTCGTCGGGGGCGACGACGCAGAATGCCGGGAAGGCGGAGGCCGCCACCTCCTCCCGCGGTTCCGAATGCCCTGGAACAGCGGGTGGACACCCGGCAGCCGAGAGGGCTTGCACGGACGCCCCGCGGCGGCTCTGCGCGCGGGGCGTGGAAAAGGACGACGAGGATGCTCGGCGCACCTGACATGGCTCGGTCCCGTCCGGGCGGCGACGACGCCGCCCGGACGGGACCGGTTCACAGCACCCGGCGCCTGCGTCCCAGCCAGGTCTGGGCCACCACGACCACGGCGAGGAAGGCACCGCTGACCACCTGCTGGTACGCGGAGTCCAGGGAGCCGATCTGGTTGATCACGTTCTGGATCACCTTCAGCAGGAGCACACCGACCAGGGAACCGCTGACGAAACCGAAGCCGCCGGACAGCAGGGTGCCGCCGATGACGACCGCCGAGATGGCCTCCAGCTCCATGCCCGAACCGAGGATCGTCACGCCCGACACCAGCCAGGCCGCATTGAGCGCGCCCGCGAGACCGGCGCACAGTCCCGACACGGCGTACACGGTGATCTTCGTACGGGCCACGGGGGCACCCATCAGGGCCGCCGCGTCCTCGTTGCCGCCGACCGCGTACACGTACTGACCGAATCGGGTGAGGCGCAGGACGACGGCGCCCAGGACGAACAGCGCGACCGTGATCCAGATCGGTACGCCGATGCCGAGCAGCGAGCCCTGTCCGAGGGTCGCGAAGAACGAGTCCTTGTCGACGAGGTAGGTCTTCGAGCCCTCGTCGGTGATAGCCAGCAGGATGCCGCGCGCCCCGAGCATGGCGGCCAGGGTGACGATGAAGGGGGCGAGGCCCGACCGGGCGATGAGCAGGCCGTTGACGACCCCGATCAGTCCGCACACGGCGAGCGGGAGCAGCAGGGCCACCACCGTGCCGTACTGCGAACCCCAGGCCGCCAGCACCCCGCCGAGTGCGAAGAGCGAGCCGACCGACAGGTCGATCCCGCCGGTGACGATGACGAACGTCATGCCCAGCGCGACCACGGCGAGGAAGGCCGAGGACAGCGCCATGTTCTCCAGGTTGTCACCGGTCAGGAAGGTGTCGAAGCTCAGTGACGCCGCGACCATGGCCACCAGCAGGGTGACCAGGGCACCGTGCTGTTGCGCGAGGGCGCTGAAGCGCTCGGCGCGGGTGGGCGCGTCGACCTTCTCGGGCTCCTGGTGGACTGGGGCCGGCCGCCTCTCGGCCTCTGTGGTCCCGATGGTCATCGCTTCCCCCGTTCACGGGCCGCGTAGACGGCGGCGATGATCACCACGGCCTGGGCCATCTGCGTCCACGACGGTTGCAGGTCGTGCTTGATGAGCGTGGTGGTCAGCAGCTGGATCAGTACGGCCCCGGCCACCGTGCCGCCGATGCGTACGCGCCCCCCGGACAGGGGAGTGCCGCCGACGACCACCGCCGTGATCGCCGACAGTTCCATGAGGTTGCCCAGCGAGGTCGGATCGCTGGCCGTCAGCCGGGCGGTGGCCAGGACGCCCGCCACCGCGGCCAGCGCGCCGGAGCACGCGTACACCACGATGAGGACCCGGCGCACCGGCAGCCCCGCGAGGCGTGCCGCGGGCCTGCTGTCGCCGACGGCGAGCAGTTGGCGTCCGAAGGTGGTGCGGCGCACCACGAAGGCCACCAGCAGTGCCAGCCCCGCCGCGATGAGGACGAGGTACGGCACGCCCAGCACGTCACCGGAGCCGAGCGACGCCATGCCCGGATCGCGTACGTCCTCCAGCTGCGGGAGCAGCACCAGGGCGATCCCGCGGCCGGCGACCATGAGGGCCAGGGTGGCGACGATCGGCTGGACGCCCAGGAAGGCGATCAGCGAACCGTTCGCCAGGCCGATCACGATGCCGCCCGCCACCGCCATGAGGACGGCGAGCCAGGGGCCGTAGCCGAGATACAGGGACAGCAACGAGGTGGACAGGGCCATCACCGAGCCCACCGACAGGTCGACGCCCTCGGTGCCGATCGCCAGTGCCATGCCGAGCGCGACGATGAGGACCGGCGCGACCTGGACGGCCTGGGTGCGGAAGTTCTCCGCCGAGACGAAGTTCGAGGTGAAGACGAAGTTGAAGACGAGCAGAGCCACGACGCCCGCGTAGACGCCGTACTCCTGGAGCAGGCGCAGCAGCCGCTCGCGGTCCACCTGACCGCGGATGAGCGTCAGGTCAGTCATGGGCGCTCCCAGCGGATTCCGCGTTCTTCGAGAAGTCGGGCGATGTCGGGGGACCCGGAGATGCGGGGAGGTCCGCCGCTTCGGAGGGGGCCGAGGGCTCGGCGGCGATGGCGCGCATCAGCGCGTCCTCGGTGACGGCGTCGCCGGTCAGCTCGTCGACCACCACACCGTCCTTGAGGACGATGATCCGGTCGCTGCCCTCGATCAGTTCCTCGGTGTCGGAGGAGATCAGCAGCACGGCGAGCCCCTCCTCGGCGAGTTCGTCGATGAGGGACTGGACCTCCGCCTTGGCGCCCACGTCGATGCCCCGGGTGGGCTCGTCGAGGAGCAGCACCTTCGGGTGCATGGCGAGCCAGCGGGCCAGCAGCACCTTCTGCTGGTTGCCGCCGGAGAGCTCACCGACCTTCTGGTGCGGCCCCGCGGACTTGATGCGCAGCCGTTTGACGAACATGTCGACGACCTTGTCGACGCGCGCGTTGTCCACCAGACCGAATCGTGAGAGTCCGGGAAGGGCGGCCAGCGCGATGTTCTCCCGTACCGACAGGCCGGGCGAGATGCCCTCGGCCTTGCGGTCCTCCGGCAGCAGGCTGATGCCGGCGCGGATCGCGGCCGGTGTGGAGCCGGTCCGCACGGGCGTGCCGCCGACCGACACCCGCCCGGAGTCGGTCGGCAGCGCCCCCGCGATCGCCCGCGCGGTCTCGCTGCGGCCGGAGCCGAGGAGTCCGCCCAGGCCCACCACCTCGCCCGGACGGATGGCGAGCGACACGTCCTTCAGCTGGTGACGGATCGTCAGTCCCTCGGCGCGCAGCACCGGTTCGGCGGCTGCCTGGTGCGAGCCGGTGAACTTGGTGAGGCCCTCGCTGCGGACCTCGCCGATCTCCCGGCCCAGCATCAGCGAGACCAGCTTCAGCCGGTCGAGGTCGGCGAGCCGCCCGGTGTGTACCACCCGGCCGTCACGCAGCACGGTGACGGCGTCGCAGATCTCGTACAGCTCGTCCATGCGGTGGCTCACGTAGACCACCGCGATGCCGCGCTCGCGGAGCATGCCGATCACGTCGAACAGGGTGCGCACCTCGCGCGGTTCGAGCGAGGAGGTGGGTTCGTCCATGATCACGACTCGTGCGTCGATGGCGACGGCCCGTGCGAGGGCCACCATCTGCTGGGCGCCGACGCCCAGTTCACGCAGCGGCCGGCTCACGTCGACGCGGATGCCGAGGCCCCGCAGCGCCTCGTCGGCCTCCCGGTGCATACGGCGGAAGTCGATGAGGCCGAGCCGGCCGCGCGGTTCACGGCCGAGCAGGAGGTTGCGCGCCACGCTCATCAGCGGGACGAGGTTGACCTCCTGGTAGATGGTGGAGATGCCTGCCTGCTGGGCCTGCAGGGGGGTCGTGAAGCGGACCGGTGAGCCGTTGTGGACGACCTCACCGGCGTCCGGCTGGTAGACGCCGGTGAGCACTTTGATCAGGGTCGACTTGCCCGCGCCGTTCTCGCCGACGAGGGCGTGCACCTCCCCGGCGCGAGCGGTGAAGTCCACGTCGGACAACGCCTTCACGCCGGGGAAGAGCTTGGACACGCCAGTGACGGAGAGCATCTCAGTAGGCCTTGGCGATGTCCGACTCGGCGTTGGCCTCGGTGTACTCGGTGTCCTTGATGACGATGTCCTGCGCGACCTCGTCGCCCTTGGTGAAGCTGTCAAGGGTCTGGAAGGCGAGCGGACCGAAGCGCGGGTTGGACTCGACGACACCGCTGATCCAGCCGTCCACGATGCCCTGGACGGCGTTGCGCGTGCCGTCGATGGTCACGATCTTCACGTCGCCGGCCTTCTTGCCCGCGCCCTTGAGGGCGTTGACGGCGCCGAGGCCCATCTCGTCGTTCTCGGCGTAGATGCCCTTGATGCCGGGCTTGGACTGGATGAGGTTCTCGGTGACCGACTGGCCCTTCTCGCGGGCGAACTCACCGGTCTGCTGGAACACCACCTTGAGGCCGGGGGCCTCCGCCTTGATCTGGTCCACGAAGCCCTTGGTGCGTTCCGTGGTGACGTTGTTGCCCGCCGCGCCGAGCAGGATGGCGATCTCGCCCTTGCCGCCGGTCGCCTCGATCATCTGGTCGGCGGCCCGCTTGCCCTGCTCCACGAAGTCGGAGCCGATGAAGCTCACGTAGTCCTTGCAGGCCTCGGCGTTGATCTTGCGGTCGACCGTGACGATCGGGATGTGCTTGGCCGCCGCCGTCTTGAGCACCGGCTCCCAGCCGTCGGAGTTGAGCGGGGCGACGACCAGCACGTCGGCGCCCTTGGCGATGAGGTCCTGCACGTCGCTGATCTGCTTGGAGAACTGCGACTGGGCGTTGGCGGTGAGGAGCTTGACGCCGCGCTTCTTCGCCTCGGCCTTGATCGAGGCGGTCTCGGCGATCCGGAAGGGGTTGGCCTCCTTCTCGGACTGCGAGAAACCGACCGTGGCGTTCTTGAGGTCGAGCTTCTCGCCCCCGAACGTGTCGATGGTGCAGGAGGGCCCGGAGCCGGCACTCGGCGAGGCGACCTCCTGACCTGCGTCGGCCTGCTGCTCGGTGGCCTTGTCGTCGGAGGAGTCCTCGGACTTGGTGCATCCGGTGAGTGCCAGGCTCGTGAGGATGCCGGTGGCGAGGAGAGCGCGAGCGGTGGTGCGACGAGAAGATGCGGTCGACTTCATGGAGATCCCCAAACGGCGCGGCCCTGGAGCTGAGAGCGCTCCCGGGTAGTTCGGCACTTGACGGTCGATACGGCGTGCACGGCGTTCAGGGGAGGTTTTTACATCGTTGGAGAGGTCGTGTAAACCCCTCCGTCCGAAATCTCGACCGATTCGTTCGACCCGCCGTCAGCGCCGCCCGAGGGTGCTCTCCCGCTCCACCAGCCGGAACTCCGCCGTGAGTTCGCGTCCGCCGGGGTCTTGGCGCCCGGAAAGACTGCGCAGCAGGGAGGCCACCGCGAGGCGGGCGATCGCCTGTTTGTCCGGCGCGATGGTGGTCAGCGAAACGGCTCCGAACCGGCTCTCGGCGATGTCGTCGAAGCCGACCACGGCGATGTCCCACGGCACCCTGAGCCCGCGCTCGTGCAGCACCCGCATGGCGCCGATCGCGATGAGGTCGTTGAAGGCGAAGACCGCGTCGGGCCGATGACCCGCGTCCAGCAGCTCGGCCATGGCCCGGGCGCCGTCGTCCCGGTCCCAGCCGCCGACGGGCACGATCAGGTCCTCGTCGGGGGTGAGGCCCGCCGCCGCCAGCTCCGCCCGCCAGCCGTCGAGCCGCAGATGGGCGGGCCGGTTCGCGGAGTCCGTGCGGACCCCGAGGTAGGCGATCCGGGTCCGGCCGCGGTCGAGCAGATGACGCACCGCCGCCCGCGCGGCGGCGACGTTGTCGATCGCGATGTGGTCGAAGGGCAGACCGTACTCGCGCTCGCCGAGCAGTACCAAGGGCACGTCGTCGGCCCGGCCCTGCAGATCCTCGGCCTCCAGCTCCAGCGGACTGAGGATCAGCCCGTCGATCACCCGGGCCCGGAAACCCTGGCTGACCAGCAGTTCCTGCTGGCGCTCACCCCGTGTGTGGTCGAGCAGGACCGTGAACTCGTGCTCGGCGGCTGCATCGATCACCGCGCCCGCCAGCTCGGCGAAATAGGGGTTCCCCAGCTCGGGGACGGCCAGCGCGATGATGCCCGTACGGCCTTTGCGCAAATGCCGTGCGGTGAGGTTCGGCCGGTAGCCGAGTTCGTCGATCGCCTCCTGGACCTTGGCGCGCATCGCTGGGGTGATGTGCGGATAGTTGTTCACGACGTTGGAAACGGTCTTGATCGAGACGCCGGCCCGTTCGGCCACGTCCTTCAGGCTGACCCGCAAGGGATCTCCTCGGCATCGACGGGAACTCCGCGACCGGAGCTGTGTCATGAACCTGGACAGCGGGTGGGAGCCCGTGCTCTCATGCCAACTGCCTCTGCTTCCAACGTTGTACAGACTGAAGCTCCGAGCCGCCACCCTTCCTCACCCTAGGACGTGTCCGCAGAGCCCCGTCGTCCGCCCGGACCGCGGGGCAGGCGGAACTCTGCGGACACAGCCCCGGGTGGCTTCCGGTGGGCCTCCGCGGGGGAGTGGCGTTCGGTGCTTCCGCACTGCCTGAAGGGCGTGGGACCCCCGACCGGGCCGGGTGAAGCCGGTCCCCGGACGGGGGGCGCGTGCCGGGCGTCGCGACACCGCCACGACCGGGTGTCCCGGCGCCGCGGAGATTCGTCAGAAGCTCCCTAGGAGGATTCGTGCGCATCACCTCACTCAAGTCACTCGGATCGCTCAGATCACGCATACAGCTCAGACAACGACTCGCCCTGTTCCTCGCGGTGTTACTCGGGGCCGCGGGACTGGCCGCCGCACCGGTCGCGACAGCCGTGGAGGACCCTGTCGAGGTCCACGGCCTCAAGGGGGAGTACTACACCCAGTCCGCCCCCGGCGCCTTCGATTTCCACGAGCTCAAGGCCACCGGGATGGACGCGCAGCTCGACTTCGACAACCTGGAGTCCCGGCTGCGGGCCGCTACCGGGAAGTCGGACGACGTCAGCGTGCGCTGGACCGGCCGGATCGTGCCCGAGAAGACCGGCCCCACCACCTTTTCCATCATCGGGGACAACGGCTTCCGCCTCTGGGTCGACGGGAAACTCACCATCGACCACTGGGTCGACGACTGGGACCGCGAACAGAGTGCGGAACCGGTGCAGCTGACCGCCGGCACGGCCTATGACATCAAGGTCGAGTACTTCGAGCACTACGGAGGCTCCAACCTCCATCTGCGCTGGACCCCGCCCGGCGGCACCAAGACCGCGATCCCGCAGTCGGCGTTCCTGCTGCCCGCGGGCTACGACTACGACGGGGCCATCGCCACCACCGTCCTCCAGGACGGCCGCACCCTGCGGCTCGACTTCGCCCAGGAACTCAAGGCGCCCGAGGCCGGTCTGATCGACCACCTGGACGCGGTCATCGGCGGAGCCACCTGGCCGCTCGGCCGCATCAGGCTCGACCCCGCGGACTCCAGGTCCCTGCTGATCGCGCTCAAGGAGCCCGTGGTCGGCAACAAGGCGGGCACCGCGCGCGGCAGCGCCGATGTGCGCTACGACGGGGCAGGGGGCCTCTCCGCCAAGGACGGCAACGTTGTCAAGTCCTTCTGGAGCAGCGGCACCAACCGCTCGACCCACCAGCTGAGCACCAAGTGGGGCAAGGACGTCACCCCGGCCAACGCCCACCGCGAGTACCCGAGGCCGCAGCTCACCCGTGACAACTGGCAGAACCTCAACGGCAGCTGGCAGTTCGCCGCCGCCGAGGCGGGGGAGCAGCCCCCGGTGGGGAAGAAGCTCGCCGAGAAGATCCTCGTCCCGTACCCCGTCGAGTCCCAGCTGTCGGGCATCGAACGGCACGAGGACCGCATGTGGTACCGCCGCACCTTCACCGTCCCGAAGGACTGGAAGATCGGCTCGAAGCAGCGTCTGCGGCTCAACTTCGGCGCGGTCGACTGGCGTTCCGAGGTCTACGTCAACGGCACGAAGGTCGCCGACCACCAGGGCGGGTACGACAAGTTCAGCGCCGACGTCACCGACGCCCTCAAGCCGGGCCGCACCCAGGAGCTGATCGTCGGCGTCTACGACCCGACGGACGCCGCGAACGGCGAGAACCCGCCCATCGGCAAACAGCGCCTCGACCCGAGCGGCATCTGGTACACCCCGTCCTCCGGTATCTGGCAGACCGTGTGGATGGAGCCCGTCGCCGCCGACCACGCCGACTCGCTCGCCCTCACCCCGGACGTGACCGCCGGCACGCTGACGGTCACGCCGAAGGGGGTACGCGACGGGGTTCCGGTCACCGCGACGGCGTACGAGGGCAAGCGCAAGGTGGCCACCGCCTCCGGACGCACGGGCAGCCCGCTCACCCTGAAGATCCGCGACGCGCGGCTGTGGTCGCCCGACGACCCGTTCCTGTACGACCTGAAGGTCAGTGTCGGCTCCGACCGTGTCGGCAGCTACTTCGGTATGCGGTCCATCGCCGTGGAGAACGTCGAGGGGACCCCTCGTACCGTCCTCAACGGCAAGCCGGTCTTCATGATGGCCACCCTCGACCAGGGTTTCTGGCCGGACGGCCTGCACACCGCCCCGAGCGACAAGGCCCTGGCGTACGACCTGAAGATGCACAAGGCCATGGGCTTCAACTCGGTCCGCAAGCACATCAAGGTCGAACCCGACCGCTGGTTCTACTGGGCCGACAAACTGGGCCTGATGGTGTGGCAGGACATGCCGGCCATGACGGCGGGCGTGAACCCGTCGGCCACCGCGCGCGCCACCTACGAGCGCGAGATGAAGCAGATGATCGACGAGCACATCAGCAGCCCGTCGATCGTCATGTGGGTCACCTTCAACGAAGGATGGGGCCAGTACGACGTGGGCCGCATCGCCGCACAGGCCAAGGCCTGGGACCCGACGCGCCTGGTCAACAACCAGTCGGGCCTCAACCTCGGCGCCGACGGCGGTACGGGCGACATCATGGACGAGCACGGCTATCCGAGCCCCGCCCTGCCACCGCATCCGGACGGCAGACGGGCCCAGGTCATGGGTGAGTACGGCGGCCTCGGACTGGCCGTGCCCGGACACGCCTGGTCGGTGCAGCAGTCCTACGTCGACGTCGACCCGGCCACCTACACCGACGACTACCTCACCAAACTCGCCGAGGTGCACGCCCTGGCCTGCAAGGGCGGCAACGGCGCGGTGTACACCCAGATCGCGGACGTCGAGGGCGAGCTGAACGGGCTGATCACGTACGACCGTGCGGTCGTCAAGCCCGATGTGCAGCGGGTCAAGGCTGCGCATGAAGCCCTGATCGACGACGTGTCCCGGGCGATTCCCGCGGGCTGCGTCTGACGTCGTGCGCCAGGGCCGCCCGGTGAGATGCCTCCCCGCTGCTCACCGGGCGGCCTGCGTGTGCTGCCAGGTTTCAGCCGGCCGGCCGGCCCGCCCGGCGTCGGACGCGTCAGATGCGCCAGGTACGGATCCGGTCGGCGGCCTGGTAGACCGTGGCCTTGCGGGCCTGTATGTCGCGCACCAGCTCCACCAGCGCCCCGTAGGGCGGATCGATGCCCTCGGCGGAGGTGTGCATGTAGGCGACGGCCACCTGGCAGGCGTACAGGGAGTTCCGGTACGGCAGCGGCTCCAGCCGGACGATCGTGTGCAGGAGCGCCGCCGCCCGCCAGGACGCGTCCGGCGTGGCGAGGCCGGGGCGGGGGATGCGGGTCTTGTGGCGGGCGACCGCGGCCACCAGGGCCGAGTAGTCCCCGACCGTCACGTCCTCGGGGACGGCCTGCTCCTGGATGTCGAGCAGCCAGGCGATGTCGACATGGAGCATCAGGCGGCTTCGGCTCCCTGGTGGCGGCCGGCCGGGGGGATCTCGTCCGGGAACGCCTCGTCGAACTCGGCGCGCTGCAGCTCGCCCCAGGAGACGGCGTAGCGCACGAACTGCTGGCGCTGGCGTTCGCGGAGGGAGAGGTCGTGGACGTACTGCTTGAGGGAGGTGCCTGCGGCTGCGGCTGCGGCGCGCAGTTCCTGCATCTCCTCGTCGCTGTAAGTGATGTTCAAGGACGGCATATGCGGATGGTACCTAGTAGGTACCTGAGTGGGCAAGCGGTGTCCCTGCCGGGGGGGGGCGGGGGGTTTCGTCGGGGGGTGGGTGCGGGTTCGGTGGGGGCCGGGCGCGCAGTTCCCCGCGCCCCTGAAAAGCGGGGCTGCGCCCCGGCATTTCATCGGGCGGGCCCCGGGTGCCGAAGTGCGGCGGACGGGTCACGCTGGAGGTGCGGGGGCGGAGGCGTTCGGTGAGGAGGGGTTGTGGAGTGTGGTGCGTCCGACCCGTTCGTGCATGTCAGAGGTGCCGGCGAGCACAATCTCAAGAACGTCGACGTGGACGTTCCCCGCGATGCCATGGTCGCCTTCACCGGGATCTCCGGCTCCGGCAAGTCCTCGCTGGCCTTCGGAACGCTCTACGCCGAGGCCCAGCGGCGGTACTTCGAGTCCGTCGCGCCCTATGCCCGGCGGCTGCTCCAGCAGGTCGGTGCCCCGCATGTCCAGGAGATCTCCGGACTGCCTCCCGCGGTCGCCCTGCAGCAGCGGCACGGTGCCCCCAGCTCGCGGTCCACGGTCGGCACGCTCACCACGCTGAGCAACCTGCTGCGCATCCTGTACTCCCGTGCCGGCACCCACCCGGACGGGGCCCCGCGGCTCCCCGCCGAGGCGTTCTCACCCAATACCGCCGCCGGTGCCTGTACGCGGTGCCACGGGCTGGGGGCCGCCGTCGACGTGGCCGAGGACCTGCTCGTACCGGACCCCTCCCTGAGCATCCGCGAAGGCGCCATCGCGGCCTGGCCCGGTGCCTGGCAGGGCGCCAACCTGCGCAGCGTCGTGAGCGGTCTGGGCATCGACATCGACAAGCCGTGGCGGCGGCTCAGGAAGAAGGACCGGGAATGGCTGCTGTACACCGATGAACAGCCGTCCGTTCTGATCGAGCCCGAGGCCGGCCGGATCGACTACGGCTACCACGGCATGTTCTGGAGCGCCCGCGCCCATGTCATGCATGTCCTCGCCGACTCCAAGAGCGAGCGGATGCGGGAACGGGCGATGCGCTTCGTGCGGAGTGGGCCCTGCCCGGAGTGCGAGGGCAGCGGACTGCGGCGGGAGGCCCTGGCGGTGACCTTCGCGGGACGCTCCATCGCCGAGGTCTACGCGCTGCCCCTCACCGAGGTCGTCGAGCTGCTGCGGCCCGTCGCCGAACTGCCCGGCGCCGAGGCGGCCACCACGACGGACCCGGCCGGGGAGACGAACGAGGTCGCGGTACGCATCTGCGCGGACCTGGTCGCCAGGATCGAGGTGCTGCTCGGGCTCGGCCTCGGCTATCTCGGGCTGGGACGCCGCTCGACGACCCTGTCGCCCGGCGAGGCGCAACGGCTGCGCATCGCCACCCAGCTCCGTTCCGGACTGTTCGGCGTCGTCTACGTACTCGACGAGCCCTCCGCCGGACTGCACCCGGCCGACGCGGAGCCCCTGCTGGACGTGCTGGACCGGCTCAAGGCGGCGGGCAACTCGCTGTTCGTCGTGGAACACGACATGGACGTCGTGCGACGGGCGGACTGGGTGGTGGACATCGGCCCCGAGGCGGGCGAGGGCGGCGGACGGGTCCTGTACAGCGGTCCGGTGCCCGGCCTCGAAGAGGTCGCGGAGTCCGCCACCGGCCGCCATCTGTTCGGACACGCCCCGCCGGTCGGGCACCGCCCGCGGAAACCGCGGGGCCGGCTGCGCCTGAGCGGGGTCTCCCGGCACAACCTGCGGGACGTCTCGGTCGACATCCCTCTGCAGGTGCTGACAGCGGTGACAGGTGTGTCCGGATCCGGGAAGTCGACGCTGGTGACCCAGGTGCTCGCCGAGGTCGTACGCCGCCACCTGGGCCAGGGCCCGGACGAGGGCGGAGGCCCGGAAGGGGACGAGGGCTCGGGCGGGGGCGCGGAGCTGGAGGTCGATCTGCGGGACGCGTCGGGGCTCGACTCCTTCGACCGGCTGGTACGGGTCGACCAGCGGCCCATCGGCCGGACGCCCCGCTCCAACCTGGCCACGTACACCGGCATGTTCGACGCGGTCCGCAAGCTGTACGCGGCGACCGACGAGGCACGGGAGCGCGGGTACTCGGCGGGGCGGTTCTCCTTCAACGTCGCGGACGGCCGCTGCGAGACCTGCCAGGGGGAGGGGTTCGTCGAGGTCGAGCTGCTGTTCCTGCCCGGCACGTACGCCCCGTGCCCGGCCTGCCACGGCGCGCGCTACGACCCCGAGACGCTCGAAGTCACCTACAGGGGTAAGAACATCGCCGACGTGCTGGCCATGCCCGTGGACGAGGCCGCCGGGTTCCTCGCCGACCTCCCGGCCGCCTCACGGAGCCTGGAGACGCTGCGGGAAGTGGGACTGGGGTATCTGAGACTGGGCCAGCCCGCGACGGAACTCAGTGGCGGGGAAGCCCAGCGGATCAAGCTGTCCACGGAGTTGCAGCGGGCCCGTCGCGGCCACGCGCTCTATCTCCTCGACGAGCCGACGGCCGGACTCCACCCGGCCGATGTCGCCCTGCTGCTACGGCAGTTGCACCGGCTCGTCGACGCGGGCAACACGGTCGTCCTGGTCGAACACGACCTGGACACCATCGCCACCGCCGACTGGATCATCGACCTGGGGCCCGGTGGCGGGGACGCGGGCGGCCGGGTGGTCGCCGAAGGCCCTCCGGCAAAGGTGGCGAAAGCACGCCGAAGTGCGACGGCGCCGTACCTGGCACGGCGGTTGGCGGGATCCTGAGCCGCCGTCGACGGCGGCCGGCGCGGGATTCGGACATCGCTCGCGCATCATGAGAACTATTTGGCCACAGAGGGTCCACAAGGCTCGCTCACAACGTCATGATGCATCCCTCAGCAGCACCGCACAGGGGGACACATGAGCCACGAGTCGACGCCGCCGCCCGCGCCGGGCCTCCACCCTCCGCCGCTCCCGCCGCCCCCGAAGAAGAACCACTCGAACGCGGTCGTCATCGGCTCCGCGGCTGCCGTCGTCGTCGCCGTCGTCGCCACGGGCATCGCGGTGAGCGGCAGCCGTGACGGCGCGGCCGAACCGGGCCCAACCGTCACGGTCACCGAGGTCACCACGCCGGACGACGAGCCCGCCGCGGCCGAGGACGACGCCCGGCCGGCCGCCGAGGAGTCCGGCGACGGCGTGTACAGCCTCAGCGAACCGGTCGCCTACGGGAACGACGTGGAAGTCAGCCTGTCGAAGTTCTCGCGGGGTACGTCGAGCGACTACGCGTCCCCGGGGAACACGCCGTACGCCAAGTTCACCATCAAGATCGTGAACGGGTCCGACGAGAGTGTCAACGCCGACGAACTCAGCGTCAACTGTGCCTACGGCGACGAGGGCAAGGAAGGTGACGCCATCTTCGACGAAGGGCTCGACGGCCTTCCCGAGACCCGCATCCTCGCCGGGCGCTCCCTCTCCGTCGTCTGGGCCTGCGAACTCCCCAAGGACCAGCAGTACTTACAGGTGGAAGTCGCACCCGACTACGAGTCGAAGACCGCCGTGTTCACCGGCAATGTGAAGTAGACAGGCCCTAGCCGCCGAGGGGTGACTCCTCGGACGACTCTCCCGGCTCACCCTGACCAGTTGGTTCATCGCGTTCGGCGACGAGGATGCGGAGCAGTCCGGGGCAGTGCTCCTCGATGTCCGTCCTCAGCAGTCGCAGGGTGCTTCCGTTGCCATGGTCGCGCTGCACCACCAGGCCCGCCTCCCGCAGCACCCGGAAGTGATGCGTGCGTGTGGCCTTCTTGACCGGAAGGTCGAACGACCCGCAGGCGTGCTCCTGATCCTCGGAGTCGGCTGCGAGCGAGGCGACCACCTTCCGCCGGGAGTCGTCCGCGAGCGCGGCGAACACTTTCCCCAGGTCCACGATCCTCCTCCGGACTGCCCGCTTCAGGTACGGCTTGCATCATACCTCGATGCATGACTAGCCTCCGAGGTATGGACATCGTCATACCTGAGACACCTGGCCCCATCGGCATCTACGGATTCGCCCGCTCCCGCCCGGAACGCGCCGACGAACTGGAACGGCTGCTGCTTTCGTTCGTCGAGCGGACCCGCGCCGAACCGGGCTCCTGGCAGTACCAGGTGCACCGCGACGCCACCGACCCCACCACGCTGGTCTTCTACGAGCTGTGGCGCTCCGGCGACGACCTACGCAGCCACATGACCCAGCCCGACCTCGCCAGATTCCAGGAAACCCGCATGGACTACTTGCGAGAAGACCTGGAAATCCACTGGCTGACCCCACTCACGACGAACACCTCGCCCGACTCCACACGGCAGGACGCGTAGGGCGTCGGCCGTAAGCCGTAAGCCGTAAGCCGTAAGCCGTCACCGGCGACGGTGGACCCTCCCGGTCGGAGCGTCAGCGGTGTGCCAGTAGTACTCCGCCGAGTGTGCGTGCCGCCGAGGTGATGGTGGGGTGGCTTTCGACCGTGAAGCCTGTTTCGGTGAGCCACGTGGCTACCTGGCTCGGTCGGCGGCGGTGGCCGTAGGACTCCGGCCAGGCTTCGTCGGGATCCTGCGACTTGGGTGGTGAGGTGCCGGCGGCGTGGAAGCCCAGGAGCAGCAGGCCGCCGGGGCGTAGTACCCGGTGGAAGCCGGCCAGGACCTCGCCGATCGCTTCATCGGGGACGTGCATGATCGCGTACCAGGAGAGCAGGGCGGACAAGGAGCCGTCCGCGAGGGCGAGTTGAGTCATCGAGCCCACCTCGAACCGCAGGCCGGGGTGCTCGCTGCGAGCCACCTCGATCATCCGGGGTGACAGGTCGATGCCGAAGGCGTCCACGCCGAGGTCCCTCAGGTGGGCGGTGATCCGCCCGGGCCCGCACCCCACGTCCGCGACGGGCCCGCCGCCCGCCGCCCGCACCGACTCCGCGAACAGCGCCATGACCTCCTGCTCGGGCGGCAGTTCGGCCAGGAGGTTCCGTGTCTCGTCCGCGTAGTCGGTGGCGTCGGCGTCGTAGGACGCCCGGGTGTCCGCCAGCCAGCTCTCGGTCTCCGGGTCTTCCCGTCCGGTGCTCACCCCCGGAGGTTAGCCGAGGGGACGGTCGCGGTACCGAGAATCGCGGGCCGCCGCGTCGACGACGTATGCACGGGCGGGCCGGAAGGGCTCAGCCCGCCACCCAGCCCGCGTAGAACACGCCGATCCCGAGGATCACGCAGATCCCCTGGATGGTCCAGAAGCGCACCACGACCAGGACCTCGGACCAGCCCTTGAGCTCGAAGTGGTGCTGCAGCGGGGCCATCTTGAAGACCCGCTTGCCGGTCAGCTTGAACGAGCCGACCTGGATGACCACGGACAGGGTGATCAGGACGAAGAGCCCGCCGAGGAGGGCGAGCAGCAGCTGGGTGCGGGAGCAGATGGCCAGACCCGCCAGCGCGCCACCCAGGGCGAGCGAACCGGTGTCACCCATGAAGATCTTCGCGGGTGAGGTGTTCCACCAGAGGAACCCGATGCAGGCACCCATCAGCGCGGAGGCGACGACGGCCAGGTCGAGCGGATCGCGTACCTCGATGCAGGAGCCGGGGTCGGTGAGGTTCATCGCGTTGGCGCACGAGTTCTGGAACTGCCACAGGCCGATGAAGGTGTAGCCGGCGAGGACCATCGCCGAGGCGCCGGTGGCGAGCCCGTCCAGGCCGTCGGTCAGGTTCACGCCGTTGGACATGGCCAGGATCATGAACAGGGCCCATACGACGAACAGCACCGGCCCGATGGTCCAGCCGAAGTCCGTCACGAACGACAGCTTCAGGGAGGCGGGAGTCAGCCCGCGGTCGTCGGCGAACCGGATCGCCAGGACGGCGAACAGGATGCCGACGATCAGCTGGCCCGCCATCTTGGCACCGGCCCGCAGCCCCAGCGAACGCCGCTTCACGATCTTGATGTAGTCGTCGAGGAATCCGACGACCCCCATGCCGGCCATCAGGAACAGCACCAGCACACCGGGAAACGTCGGCGGCTCACCCGTGATGACCTTGGTCAGGACGTACGCGGCGAGGGTGGCCAGGATGAAGGCGATGCCACCCATGGTGGGCGTGCCACGCTTGCCGTGGTGGCCGCGGGGCCCGTCGTCACGGATGAACTGGCCGTAGCCCTTGCGGGCCAGCAACTTGATCAGCAGTGGTGTGCCGCCGAGTGTCAGGAACAGGCCTATGGCCCCGGCAAACAGGATCTGGTTCATCGGACGGCGGTTTTCCCCTCGACTGCGTTCTCGTGCGTGACCGCCGCACCGGTGTGGGCGGCTGTCGCAGCCCACACCCTATGCATAGAGCCAATCGCTGTACGCCGGTGGGTAGTTGCCGCCCCACGCCCCGACGCCGCAGGCTACTTTGTCGTCGAGTACGTGATGTGCGGGGCGAGCGCGTCGAGGAAGTCGGGGGCGTCGAAGACAGCACCGGCGAAGGCGACACCCGTCCGGCCGGTCCGGCCGTCGAGGATCCGGTGGACGGCCTCCACGGCGAGGGGCGCGGTGACGGCGTAGATGTCCTGCCCCGAGGCCGTGGCCCGGCGCTCGGCACCACCGGAGCGTACGACGACATCGACGAGGAAGGTCTGCGCGGACCGCCCGCTCCCGTCGACGGCGGTGGGCGCCGGAGTGTCCGGGGCCGCCAGGTCACCGGCCGCCTCGGTGGTCATGTAGGTGCGCACCTCGGGGATGGACAGATGACTGGGCACGGTGACGACGTCGGCCATCGTGAACTCACCGATGACGGTCCGCGTGCCCATCGGGGCGGGAAAGTGCCAGTCGAGGGTGGGCAGGCCGTCCCGGTGGTACTCAAGCCGCCCCTTCCGGAAGCGGACGCGCTGCCCGCCGCGCCGCGCCTGGACGGCCGCGCCCGCGATCCTGGTCCCGGGGGTGGGGTGCCAGCCGCTCAGCCCATAGGCGATGTGCGCCTCGTCGGCCTCGGTCCAGTCACCCATCGCCGCGGTCACCAGCAGATCGCCGAGCCCGCCGTAGAAGGCCATCGCGGGCACCACCACGGTTCCGGCGGCGCGGGCGCGGTCCGCGAAGTGCGCGAGCGTGTCGGCGTTCGCCTCGATCTCGGCCGCCACATCGACGTACGGGATCCCGGCGCGCAGGGCCGCCTCGATCACGGGAGCGGCCGTGACGGTGAAGGGGCCGGCACAGTTGATCACCGCCGCCGCACCGGCCAGGGCGCGGTCGAGCGCGGCCGGATCGTCGACCGGGGCGGGCCGCACGTCGAGCCCGGGACGGGTCGCCGCCAGCGCCCGCAGTTTGTCCGCGTCGCGGCCGGAGAGTACCGGCACGAACCCGCGCGCCAGCAGCTCCGCCACCACGAACCGCCCGGTGTGCCCGTACGCGCCGAACACCGCCACCGTGTGCCCCGGACCGGATGTCATGACTGCTCCCCGTGCTCGAACGTCCGTCAGGACCCGCTGATCGGTCCTGCTGCGAACCCGCTCGGGATCCGCTGAGATCATCCTGCCGAGCGCCGGCACCTCGTCGTGAGTGTCCGGAACGACATGCTGCGTACAATTACGGACATGGGTTCTGTCGCTGTGGTCGCCACGGAGGGAATGCTGCACTTCGAACTGTCGGTGGCCTGCGAGGTGTTCGGCAGCGCCCCGGTGGGCGTGGACGTCCCCTGGTACGACGTCGAGATCTGCGGGTCCGCCGCCGTGCGGGTCGGCCGGTTCCGGCTGGAACCCGACCACGGGCTCGACCGGCTGCCGCACGCCGACACGGTCCTCGTCCCGGCCTGGGCCGACGTCGACGAGGACCCGCCCGGCGAACTTGTTGACGCGGTGCGCGCGGCCCACGAGGCGGGCGCGCGGGTGGCTTCCCTGTGCACCGGCGCCTTCGTGCTCGCCGCCGCCGGACTGCTGGACGGCAGGCGCGCCACCACGCACTGGGCGCACACCGACGTGCTGGCCGCCCGCCACCCCCGTGTACAGGTCGACCCGGACGTCCTCTACGTGGACAACGGCAGCGTGCTCACCTCCGCGGGCAAGGCCGCCGCGATGGACCTGTGCCTCCATCTCGTCCGCCGTGACCACGGTTCGGCGGTCGCCAACGCGGTGGCCCGCCGACTGGTCGTACCGCCGCACCGGGCCGGTGGGCAGGCCCAGTTCGTCGCCACGCCCGTACCCGCCCGGGACGACCACCCGCTCGCCGCCCTGCTGCCCTGGGTGATCGAACGCCTCGACCAGCCGCTGACCGTGGACGACCTGGCACGCCGGGCGGGGATGAGTTCACGCCACCTCGGCCGCCACTTCAGAGCGGCGACCGGCACCACCCCGCTGCAGTGGCTGCTCTCTCAACGCATCCGCCGCGCCCAGGAGTTGCTGGAGACCACCGACAGCGGTGTCGATGCCATCGCGGAGGCCACCGGCATGGGCACCGCCACGACACTGCGCCGCCACTTCAACCACACGCTCGGCGTACCGCCCGACACCTACCGCCGCACCTTCCGCTCACGGCCCACGTGACGGCGCCTGTCCGTGCCCGAACACACCTGGACCCGTCCGAAAAGGCCTACCCGAACAGGGACCGGCGCTCGCCGACCATCTCGGTGAGCATGTCCTGGACGGTGTCCCGGACCTCGTCGGAGATCTTGTGGACGAACATCGGGTCGTCCAGCGAGTCCTGTGCGTAGTGGTCGGTCGGCAGGGGCGTACCGAAACGGATCGTCCACTTCGTCGGCAGGGGAATCGCACCGAGCGGTCCGAGCAGGGGGAACGTGGGGGTGATCGGAAAGTACGGCAGCCCGAGGAGCCTGGCCACGGGGCGGGCGTCGGCGACCATCGGGTAGATCTCCTCGGCGCCCACGACGGCGCACGGCACGATCGGTGTCCCCGTGCGCAGAGCGGCGGCCGCGAAGCCGCCCCGGCCGAAGCGCCGCAGCCGGTACCGCTCGCCGCACGGCTTGCCGAGGCCCTTGTAGCCCTCCGGCATCACGCCGACCAGTTCGCCGCGCTCCAGCAGCCGCAGCGCGTTGTCCATCCGGGCCTGGGTGTGCCCGGCCCGGCGGGCCAGTGTGCGCAGCACGGGCAGGTCGAACACCAGGTCCGCGGCCAGCAGGCGCAGCGCGCGACGGGCGGGATGACGGTCGCGCAGGGCCACCTGGAGCATCAGCGCGTCCAGCGGGAGCGTGCCCGAGTGGTTGGCCACCACCAGGGCACCGCCCTCGCCCGGCACGTTCTCCAGCCCCTCCACCGTCACCCGGAAGTACTTCTCGTACAGGGGCCGGAAGGGGGCGAGGATCAGGTCGTCGGTGAGTTCGGGATCGAAGCCGAAGTCGTCGACGCTCTGGTCCTCCGTGAGGCACCGGTCGAGGAGGTCGCGGCCCCGCGCGAGAGTCAGCAGCCCCTGGGCGATCACTTCCGTGAACAACTCGGCCGGGCTCACCCGCTCCTGCGCGGTCCCGGACCGTTCGTCGCCCGCCTCGGCCATGCGCGTCTCCTCCTACGTCGTGCGGTGTCCCGTTCGATGTGTGGTGCAGTGTGGCGTGCCGTGCCTTGCCGGTCAGTAGACGAAGGGGACCAGCTTCGCCGTCTTCTTCGCGTACTCGTCGAAGGCCGTCCCGTACCGCTCGGCCAGGTACTTGTCGAGCATGGGGATGTTCATGAACGAGAACATGCACGCCATGATCGCCGGGATGACCAGGGCCCAGAGGCTGCCCGTCACCAGGGCGAATCCGGTGAAGAGCACGACGTCACCGAAGTAGTTGATGTGCATGGAGTACTTGAAGAGGCCCTCGGTGTAGAGCTTGCCCTTGTGCTCCGGCGCTCGCTTCCACAGCTTGCGCTGATACTCCGCGCCCGTGTTGAGGTACGAACCAACCAGGTAGAGCAGCACCCCGAGCCAGGTGAGCACGCCCACGGAAGAGCTGTTGGTGCCGCCCACGTACGCCATCGTGCCGTGGATGACGACGACCCAGACGCCCACGGTCGCGGCCTCGGACCACTCCATGCTCCTCTTCAGCATGACGAAGGTCGTGGCGACGAAGCGCAGCAGGTAGATCGCCGAGAGGGCGAACAGCAGCCCCCGGCGCAGCGGTTCGGCGTCGACCGCGTCGGTGCCACCGGACAGGAACCACCCCGAGGCCGCCACAGCCAGCGCGTTGCACGTGGTCACCAGGATCTTGGGTCCTGTCGAGGCGTCGTACCTGCCGTACATCAGGAACGGGCCTTCGTCAGGCCGTCCTCACGGTCCGTCGGCCCGGTCCGCTTCCGGCGGGTGCCGTGGGCACTCTTCGAACCGTTGCCGTTGCTGTTCCCATTTCCCTTCCCATTCACGTTCCCGTTGGCGCTGTCGGTGGTCGCGGGAGGTGTCTTGGCGGTCTGTGCCACAGGGGTCTCCGGGGTGTCCGTGGGTGTCGCCTCGGCCCCGGCATCCGCCCCCGCTCGCGCCTGCGCCTCGGCCTTGAGCCGGTCCCGCAGCTGCAGGAACTTGGCGTTCATCTCGTCCACGGCGATGAACTTGTTCACGCCGCGCTCACTGACCTTGGGCTCCTGCCGGAGCATGATGCCCACGTCCTGGGGATCCTGGACGAGCTTCTCCATCAGAAGCGAAGCGCGCAACACCCAGGGCCTGAGTGGCTTGATGGGCACCATGGTCCGCAACTGCGGGTACTCGTACAGGCGCATGATCGCCAGCGTGTTCTCGTCGTCGATCGGGGTGAGCCAGGTCGTGATCTCCAGCAGGCCGGTCTTGACATGTGTCAGGCCCGGCGCCTGGTAGATGAGGTCGAAGTGCGCGCTGTTGGCGGGATTCGCCTCCTCGCACTGGTCGAAGGTGGAACGGATCGTGGTGCCGTCGACCTCGACCTCATGGTTCACGATCTTGTTCGCGGCGAGGTACCGCTCCCGGCCGTCCATCCACAGATTGCGCGCGGTGCCGTACATGAACGTGTAGTCGATGTTGTTCGTCCAGTGATCCCGGTGCACGAAGGTCACGTGGTAGAACTCAAGCAGGCTCTCGATGTACCGGGTGTAGTGGACCGGCCGCGTCCAGGAGATCGTCTCGTACGGGCGCGGGTTGCCCACGAGTTCGTGGGGCAGCTCGATCTCGGGAAGCTGCTCCCGCGCCTCGCCCCACCACAGCCATACGAGCCCGTGCTGCTCGCGCACCGGGTAGGTCTTCAGCTGGAGCGACTGGGGGATCCGGGCGTTCGCACCGAGCGCGGGGACGACCTTGCAGGTGCCCTCGGCGTCGTAACGGAAGCCGTGGTACGGGCACTCGACCGTGTTGCCCTTGAGCCGGCCCTCGGCGATGTTGGCGCCCTTGTGCGGGCATCGCGCGCTCTGGCAGACGAGGGTGCCGCCGAGGTCGCGCCAGAGCACGAGCTCCTCACCCATGCGTCGTACGCCGGTGGGCCTGTCACGTTTGATGTCACCGGTCTGAAGGATCGGGTACCACTGATTGGGGATCATCCTGCTGCCTTTCTGAGCGGGGAGCGGGGAGCGGGGGGCGGGCAACGAGGGCTCAGCCTTCGACGACCTCCACGACACCCGTGTCGCCGTCGACGACGATCAGGTCGCCCGTGTTGATGCGCTGCGTGGCGTGCTTGGTGTTGACCACGGACGGCACGTTGAACTCCCGCGACACGATCGAGCTGTGGGAGAGCATCGAACCGATGTCGGTGACCACCGCGCCGGCGATGGCGAAGAGCGGTGTCCAGGACGCGTCGGTGTAGCGGGTGACCAGCACCTCGCCGGGCTGGAACTCGTCCGCCTGCCAGACCAGGTCCTCCACGATCCGCGCGCGGCCCATGATCCGCCCCGGGCTGGAGCCCAGACCTTCGAGCCGGGTCCCGTCGGCCGCCGGCCGCACCGCCTGGGTGATGTCGTGCTCGCCGACGAACGTGAGCGGCGGCTCGGGCAGCCGGTTGTGGTACTCGTGCAGGCGCCGCCGCTCGTCCAGCTCGGCCCGGGAGAACGCCTCACGTTCCGTGGCGTCACCGGCCAGGTAGGCCCGTACGTCCTCGAATTCGAGGAAGGCGATCTCGTCCGGCGAGTGCAGGACCCCTTCCGCGACGAGCCGCCCGCCCACCTCGTACACGACGTTCCTGACCAGCCAGATCGAGGTGATCATCGACATACGGGTGGTCTCGCGCAGCTCACTGCACAGGCTGTACATGGAGATGACGGTCTCCAGGACCTTCCGCTTGGCGAGCGGCAGCTTCTCCAGGACCGCCCGGCCGTCGCCCTCCGCGTGGGCACGGCTGCGTCCCATGAGGTCGTCCACGGAGATCCCGTCGGCGGCATAGCGGCGGATCATCTGGAAGATGTACGACGGGTCGTCGATCCAGCGCGGATGGGTGAGCTCCATCTCCTGGCGCCCACGGGTGCCGTTGGCACGCAGGAACGGCTCCACCTGCGCGTCCCAGAACGCCCGGCCCTCGGCGTCGCCGCGCAGCCGTTCCTCGATCTCGTCGAGGGGCGCCCCGTCGATGATCTTCAGTACGCGCGGTCTGGCCTTGGCGGCCTGGGCCACACCCCAGATCTCCTGCGCCGACGCGACGGTCCGCAGGCTCGACATGTCGGTCTTGATGCGGTTCTGCAGATTGTCGCCGTCGGCGCCGAGCCAGCTCGCGCACAGCTCGGTGAGGATGCCGTAGAACCCGAACGCGTTGATGTAGTAGGGCATGTAGCCGACGTGCGCGTCGTGGAAGTAGCCGAGGTAGCGGGTCAGTTCGGCGTCGAGTTCGCGGCGGCTCATCCGGGTCAGGTCGAGCTGCCGGGCGCGGTCGAACTCGTAGAGCCGCGAGCCGGCCATCTCCTCGGCACGCTGCTTCATGCTCAGCATCTCGGTGGCCGTGGCCTGCACCCAGTGCACCGTCGACAGCAGATCCTCCACACCCCCGGGGAAGGTGCCGAAGGGGTTCTTGTACGCGGCGAGGTCGACCTCCTCGCTGACGAAGCGCTTGGTGAAGTGGCGCTGGTCGCGGGTGGGCAGACACTGCCCGAGCAGATAGGCGGTGTAGGAGATGTTCAAGTACACATGCCCCTGGAAGAAGCCCATCTGCAGACCCACGTCACCGGTGTCCCGCACCCCGAGCGCGGCGGCGCAGTCTCCGTGCACATTGCGCTGGTAGTACTGCGCGAAGCTCAGGCCGAGCGGTGACATCAGCCCGACGAAGATCTCGCCGATGTCCATCCGCGACCAGAGCGTGCCCTGCTGCACGGGGTCGCTCTGCCGCGTGAGATACGGGCTGCGCTCCCCGTCCGCGGTCGCCCTGTCCGGCGGGCGCGTGGTGACGGGCCTGGCCTGGAGGAGGTGGAGTTCCCCGTCGCGCATGGCCCACTCGATGTCCTGCTCGGTGCCGTAGTGCGAACGGACCTCGACCGCGAGCCGGGCGAGCACACCCAGCTGCTCCCGGGTCAGACAGGGCGCGTTGCGGTCGGCCGCGTCGACCTTCGTCATACCGATCCGGCCGGGGGCGAGGGGCGCGCACTTGGTCACCTTGTACCGCACATGTTCCTCGATCACCTCCAGCGTGCGGTCGTCGACCACGAAGAAGTCACTGGACACCCGTCCGGAGACCAGCCCCTCACCGAGACCGCAACAGGCCTCCACGACAAGCCGGTTGGGCCGTGCGCCGACGGGGTCGACGGTGAACAGCACCCCGCTGACGTCAGCCTGGACCATCTCCTGCACGACCACGGCGATGGAGCCCGCGGGCCCCGTCCCGTCGCGGTAGGCGGCCGCGCGGTCCGACCACAGGGAGGCCCAGCAGACCTTGACCGCGTCGAGCAGGTCCTGGTCGCCCGACACATCGAGGACGGTGTCGTGCTGGCCCGCGAAGGACTGGGCGGCGGAGTCCTCGCGGCAGGCCGACGAGCGGACCGCGACCCGGGGCCTGCCCAACTCCTCGTAGGCGGCGACGATCGCGCGGGTGAGCGGCTCGGGTATCTCGCGGGCCGTGATCAGCTCACGGACGACCCCGGGGTCCGCGTCGCGTGCCTCGGCGGCCCGGATCTCCGCGCCGAGGCCCGTCTCGCGCAGGAACAGGTCGAACAGGTCGGTGGTGAGGCAGAACGCGGGAGGGACCGGCAGTCCCGCCTCGATCATCTCGCCGAGCCGGGCCGCCTTGCCGCCCAGGGTCTCGCCGCCGATGCCGGTCGTGCGACCGAGCACGACCACGAGTGAGGCGGGAGAGGGGGCGGGGGAGGGAGCAGGGGAGGAGGTGGCGGAGGAAGCGGGGGCCGGAGTGCTTGCCGTGCGTGTGTCCATGATGAGGTCTCCTGGCCCGTCAGGCCTGAACGTGGGTGCGGTGGCTGCCGTTGACGCCGGTGGAGCCGTTCGTCGCGACGAACACGCGGAACGGCTGTGTGGGGACGACCCCGGCGGCCCGGACGTCCGTGAACCCCGCCTTCTCCAACTGGGCGACCAGCTCGTCCTCCCGGGGCAGCGGGCCACCGAAGTCGGCGTACTGGAACCAGAGGTTGAGCACGTCGAGCCCTGCGTTGCCGCCGCCCTGGCACGACGAGGTGAGGAGCAGCCGGCCGCCGGGCGCCAGGAAGGAGCGGGCCCGCTCCAGCACCTCGACGCGCTCGGCCTCGGGGAAGTAGTAGATGTTGTTGTGCAGGGTGACGAGATCGAACTGGGGCTGGAGGTCGAGGGTGCGCAGATCACCCTGGCGGGTCTCCACGCGGTCGGTCAGCCCCCACTCGGCCATGTTGGCGGCGGCCCCCAGGGCGACCTCCGGCTGAAGGTCGACCGCGAGGGCGGTCAGACGGGGATTGAGCCGTGCGGCGTGACGGACGTACGCCCCCGTCCCGCAGCCGATCTCCAGCAGCCGGATCGGGGTGGCGCGTTCCAGATGCCGGTCGATGGCCTCCTGCACCATGCCCTGCAGCGCCAGGGAGGAACGGGCGATGACCGTGCCGTCCTGGTCGCCGAGGGAGAAACGACGGCCCTCCTTGAGCATCCGGGGCGCGTCCAGCAGCGCGGGCACATGGAAACGCATGATCTCTTCGAGGGCTGCGGCCACCGCGTCGTTCCCCGCCCGGGCCAGGATCTTGGCCAGGGTGCTCCGGAGGCGGTAACACCCTTCGCGTACGTCGAGTTCACCGAGACGGACACCGGTGTCGAGCCACGTACGCAGCCGCTCCCGATCCTGGGGCACCTCCAGATACTCGACCAGGCTGTCCAGGTCGCAGGGCCGCACGGCCAGGCACTGGAGCACACCCGAGCCCGAGGCGGACGCCAGGAAGGCCGCCCGGTACAGGGGCGTGACCACCACCGTGGAGAGCGCCAGCAACAGGGGGGTCCGCGGGTCCGTGACGACCTTCGCCACGGCCAGCGCATCCGTGATCGGTGCCTCCACCCGGTCCTTGACGGTCCTGGCCAGGCTCAGTAGATCCATGAGGGTTCCCTCTTCACAGTGGGCAGTCGAGGTGGCGGGCGAGGTGGCGGGCGAGTTCGGCACGGATCTCGCGCAGGAGGTACGGCCTGGACGGGCCGTTGAGGAAGAAGTGGTTGCCCTCCACGTGGTGGCGCAGGAGCGAGCCCCGGGTGTGGACGCGCCAGGCCTCCATCTCGTGCGCGGGCGCGATCGGGTCACGGGTGGCGGAGAACGCGGTCATCGGGCAGCTCAGAGGGCGGCGCGGGGACCAGCGGTAGGTCTCGCAGACGGTGAGGTCGGCGCGCAGCACCGGCAACCGCCGTTCCAGGTACGAGCTGCCGATGGTGTCGTCGGCGCCCAGGCCACCGAGGTCGCGTACCAGCTGCCGCAGATCCGCGTCGGAGCGGGTGTGGTCGCGGCGGTCGCCGTACAGGTGCGGTGCCTTGCTGCCCGACACGAAGAGATGCGCCGGCTCGGGAAACCCCCGATCCCGTAGCTCACAGGCCACCTCATAGGCGAGCAGCGCGCCCATGCTGTGCCCGAACAGGGCGTATTCCCCGACGAGTTCGTGCTGGATCAGGGCGTCCGTGAGGTCCGCGACCAGAGCGCCCAGGCCGGTGTACGGCGTCTCCTTGGCGCGCAGCCCCCGGCCGGGCAGGAGCACGGGAACGACGTGCACGTCGTCGCCGAGGTGCGCCGCCCAGTTCCGGTAGACGGACGGCGTGCCGCCCGCGTACGGGAGACAGACGAGCCGCAGTGGGGCGGTGCGCGCCCCTGCACTCGTAGCCGTAGCCGTAGCCGTAGCCGCAGCCGTTGCGGTTGCGGTGTCCCCGCTCGGGCCGAAGCCGGGGAACCAGCCGGGAGTTGATGGTTGCGTAGCCGAAGGGCCCCTCGCCGCCGGCCGCTCGATCGTGTGCACGTGGAACCTCTCTCGGTCGGGGTCAGCGGCTGACGAGTGCGCGGCCCTCCGGCGAGTCCAGCCAGGCCAGCGTCAGCTCGATGCCCTCCTCGAAGCCCACCTCGCTCTTGAACCCGAAGTCGTCGCGCGCCCGGTCGATGGCATAGGACTGGTCCCGGTCGAAGAGATGGACGGCATGACGGGTCAGCACCGGGCGGGACTTGATCCCCAGGGCGCCGTAGAGCCTCTCGGACACCGTGGCCACGCCCCGCGCCACCGGAGTCGGCAGACTGAACGCGGGAGGCTTCACGCCCAGACCGCGGGCCAGCGCCTCCACGTACTCCCGCCAGGTCGTCGGATCCGGGTCCCGCATGTTGTACGCCTTGCCGACCGCCGTGTCGGACGCGCACGCCGCGATCATTCCGTCGACGAGATTGCCCACATAGACGAGACCCGCCGGTACGGCGCCCCCGCGGACGTAGACCATCTGTCGGCTCAGCAGCAGCGTCGCGATCTCGATCACGAAGTCCTTGCTGCGCGGCCCGTAGACCGACACCGGCCGTACGACGGTGACCGGCAGCCCGGTCCGCTCGGCGGCCTGCCGCACGGCTCGCTCTCCCAGCACCTTGCTGCGGTTGTAGGGCAGTCCGATGTCCCTGGGCTCCGCGCTCTCGTCGCAGGGGGTGACCGGATAGCCGTACACGTCGGTGGTGCTGAGGTGGAGGAGGCGTTCCACGGTTCCCGCGCGGTGGGCGGCCTCGACGAGGTTGCGGCTGCCGTCGACGTTGATCCGCCTGAACTCCTCCCACGGTCCCCAGTCGGCCGACAGGCCCGCACAGTTGTAGACGTGCCGGACGCCCGACGCTGCGTGGTGCAGGCTCTCCGGGTCGCTCAGGTCACCGGTCGCCACCTCGACGTCCAGTCCCGCGAAGGCGGAACGGTCGCTGCCCTCGCGCACCAACACCCGTACGCGGTGGCCGTGTTCGGTCAGTCGACGCGTCAGATGTCCGCCGATGAACCCGCTCGCGCCGGTGACCAGGACGTCCGCGACGGAGTCGCCCGACGGGCCGGGGCCGGGGTGAGCGACGGGAGCGGGAGCGGTCGGGTGCGAGGTTGCGGTCAAGCGCTCCGCGGGGGCGGAGGTGGGGGCGGGGCCGGGGGAGGGGGTTGTGTGGGTGTGTTCCGACATGGCTCGTCCCAGGAGGTCGAGGGAGTGTTCCAGATCTTCTTCGGTGTGGTCCGCGTTGACGAAGAAGCGCAGCCGGCACTCGTCGCGTGCGACGGCCGGATAGCCGATCGGCATCACGTTCACGCCCCGCTCCAGCAGGGAGTTGGAGAGTGCCATCGTCTTCTCCCAGTCGCCGATGACGACCGGGATCACCGCCGAGGCACGGGACACACCGATGTCGAAGCCGCGCGCACGGGCCGAGTCGCGGAAGTGCTCGGCGAGCTGCCGCACCCGGGCCACCCGCTGCGGCTCGTCCCTGACGACCCGGATCGCCTCCAGGGCGGCGGCCGTGTTCGCCGGTGAGATACCGGTGCTGAAGATGTGCAGCGGAGCGGTGAACCTCAGGTATTCGACGATCGGTTCGCGGGCCGCGATGTAGCCGCCGAGGCTGCCGAGTGCCTTGCTGAGCGTGCCCATCCACAGATCGACGTCCCGGCGGTCGACACCGAAGTACTCGCCGATGCCCCGGCCCGTACGCCCGAGGACACCGATCGAGTGGGCTTCGTCGATCATCAGCATCGCGCCGTGGCGCTTCTTCACGTCGATGAACCTGCGCAGGTCGGGAAGGTCGCCGTCCTGGCTGTACGCGCCTTCGATGAGGACCAGGGCCCGCCGGTGCTGCGAGCGCAGTGTGCCCAGGATCGAGTCCAGCGCCCGCCAGTCGTTGTGCGGGAAGGGCCGGCGCCGCGCACCCGAGAGCATGCAGCCGCGCAGCGCGCTGTCGTGGATCCACTCGTCGTGCAGCACCAGGTCCTCGGGCCCGAAGAGGTGCCCGATGCTCGCCACGTTCGTGGCGTGGCCACCGGCGAAGACGATCGCGGCCTCCGTGCCGAGGAACGAGGCGATCTCGGCGTCCAGTTCGTGATGCAGGGGCGTCTCACCGAACAGCAGGGGCGTGGCCGAACTCGACGTGCCGTACCGGTCGATGGCCTCCTGTGCGGCCCTGCGTACCCGCGGGTGGTGCGACAGCGCGAGGTAGTTGAAGGAGGAGAAGTTGACGACCGGGCGACCGCCGACGGAGACACGGCCGGAGTTGTGGCCTTCGTGGATCCGGCCGTACGGGTTCGAGCCGCTCGCCGTGGTCTGACGGAGGCGGCCCTGCAGTTCCGCGTACTCGGCCCACTCCTCGAACTCGCGCTCCTGCCGCACCGGGGGGCCGGCGAGGCCGTCGACGGCAGGCAGGGGAGTGCCGTTCGCGCGGACCGGCGGCGGCCGGTCACCGGTGTCCAGCAGAGCCACGAGCTGGCCGACGGTCGGGTCCTCGGGGACCGACTCGCGGTACCTGTCCAGCTGTTCGGGGAAGCGGCGGGCGAGGGCGCGTTCGAGTTCGGTGCGCATCAGCGAGTCGAAACCGAGGTCCGCGCCCAGGCGTGCGTCCAGGGGGATCTGCTCGGGCGGGAAGGCACAGGCCTTGGCCACCTGGTCGACCACCTCACTCCGGACCACGCCGTCGGCGGCGGCTGGAGGAGCCGGGGCGGCTGGAGCAGGTGCAGCAGGTGCAGCAGGTGCAGCAGGTGCAGCAGGTGCAGCAGGTCGAGCCGGTGGAGCGGTGGTGACCGGGGGCGCGGCGACAGCGGCGGCCGGGGCGGACTGCGGTGCCGCATCGGCATCCGGATGTGTGATGCCGTCCTGGGTGGCACCGCCGGTCGTCGACGATTGCGCCGAGAACCAGTACGGCCGCCCTTCGAACACCGCGTGCGGGACCGGAATCCGGGGCCTGCGCGAACCCTCGTCCAGCGCGGCCCAGTCCACGGCCCCGCCCGCGCAGTGCAGACGTCCGAGCGACTGGAGAAGAGTCTGCCAGTCACCGTCACCCGCGGGACCGCCGCGTGCACGGCGCAGGGAGGGCAGCCACAGCACCGACTCCTCGTCGGACGGGGGCGTCATGGTGCGTGCCATGTTGAGCAGGGTCGGATGCGGGCCGATCTCCACGAAGGCATCGCAGCCGAGGCGACGCAGCGTCGAGAAGCCGTCGGCGAAACGCACCGGGCCCAGCATGTGCCGCGCCCAGTCGTCGGCCCCGACCTGCCCGGTGACCAGGTCGCCCGTCGCGTCGAAGACCCAGGGGATCTCCGGCGGCCGGAACGCGACACCGTCCGCCGCGGCGCGCAGCGGCTCGGCCGCACCGGCCATCAGCGGGGAGTGGAAGGCGTGCGACACCGTGAGAAGCCTGACGACGACCGACCGGCTCTCCAGCCGCGTGCGTACCCGGTCGATCTCCGTACGGGGTCCGGACAGCACCAGATGCCCGGGGGCGTTGACGGCGGCGACCGCGACGGAGTCCTCGGCGGCGGCAGCTGCGCGGATCGTCTCCGCGTCCCCGGCGCAGGCGATCATCATGCCGTCGCCGGGCTGTTCGGCCATGTGCCTGCCCCGTACCGCGGCCAGCGTCAGGGCGTCCTCCAGGGACATCACCCCGGCGACACAGGCGGCGCCGTACGCCCCGATGCTGTGCCCGAGCAGAGCGGTGGGCCGTACACCCAGCGAGATCCACAGCTCGGCGAGCGCGACCTCCAGCGCCACCAGCGCGGCCTGGCAGTAGCGGGTGCTCGCCAGCCGGTCGGCGTACCCCTCACCGAACAGCAGTTCCGTCAGCGGGACGCCGAGGTGCGGGCGCAGGACGCGATCGGCGCGTTCCAGGGTGCGGGCGAACCCGCTGTGGGTGTCGTACAGGCCCTTGGCCATGCCCGTGTACTGGGTGCCCTGGCCGCTGAAGAGGAACGCGACCTTCGGCGCAGCGCCCGGCCGGACCCGGCCGCGCACCACGGCGGTGGACGGTCCGCCGCGGGCCAAGGCGTCGAGCGCGGTGTCGAACGTCTCCTGGGAACCGCCGGTGACGACCGCCCGGAAGGCGAGCTGCGCCCGGCCGGTGTTGGCCGTGTGGCAGAGGTCCGCGAGTTCCGCGTCGGGATGGGCGGCCAGGTGTGTGCGCCAGCGCTGGGCCAGTGCGGTGAGGGCCGTCGGTGTGTGCGCCGACAGGCACAGGGCGTGGGTGGGCCGCTTCGGAGCCACTGCGTCGATCGGGTCGGGATCGGGAGCCGATTCGAGTACGACATGTGCGTTCGCCCCGCCGAATCCGAACGAGCTGACACCTGCCCGTACGGCCCCGGTGTCCGGCAGTCCGGTGAGCCGGGTCGGCACGTCGAGCCCGGCGCCGTCCCAGGCGAGACGGCGGTTCGGGGTACGCAGATGGAGTGTCGGCGGAACCTGGCGGTGCCGTACGACGAGGGCCGCCTTGATGAGTCCGGCGACACCCGCGGCCGACTCCAGGTGGCCGATGTTGGTCTTCACCGACCCCACGAGGCAGCGACTGCCCTCCGGTCGGCCGCTTCCGTAGGCGGCGGCGAGGCCTTCCCATTCGACGGGGTCGCCGAGGGAGGTGCCGGTGCCGTGCGCCTCCACGTAGTCGATGTCCGGACCGCTCAGACCCGCCTGCGCCAGGGCCCGTTCGATCACGGACCGCTGCGCCGAACCCCTGGGCGCCGTCAGGCCGTTGCTCCTGCCGCCGTGGGCGGTGGCCGACCCGCGGACGACGGCGTGGACCGGGTCGCCGTCGGCGAGCGCCGCGGAGAGCGGCTTCAGGAGGACGAGGCCCACGCCCTCGCCGCGTACGTAACCGTTCGCCGAGTCGTCGAACGTACGGCACTGTCCGTCGGGGGACAGCATGTTGCCCTGGGCGAACGCCACCGAGAGGCCCGGCGAGATCAGCAGGTTGACCCCGCCGGCCAGAGCCGTGTCGCACTCGCCGCGCCGCATGCTCTCGCAGGCGAGGTGCACCGCCAGCAACGACGACGAGCACGCGGTGTCCACCGCGAGACTCGGCCCGCGCAGATCGAGTGTGTACGACAGCCGGTTCGCCGCGATGGAGTGCGCGTTGCCGGTCGCCGCGTGGACGTCGATCGTCTCCAGCCGGCTCATCTGCAGCTCGGAGTAGTCATGGCTGCTGATGCCGACGAACACGCCGGTCGCGCTGCCCGCCAGGCCGGTCGGGTCGAGGCCCGCGTCCTCCACGGTCTGCCAGGCCGTCTCCAGGAGCAGCCGCTGCTGGGGGTCCATCCGCGCTGCCTCCCTGGCCGACAGGCCGAAGAAGCGGGCGTCGAACTCGTCCACGCGATCGACGAAGCCGCCGAACGCGGGCGCGTCCACCTGCTCGGTGGCCCAACGGCCGCCCGGGACCCCGGTGATCGCGTCGCGCCCGTCCACCAGGAGCCGCCAGTAGCTGTCGGGGTCCGGGGCTCCCGGGAAACGGCACCCCATGCCGATGATGGCGATGGGCTCGTGCCCGGTGTCCGGCTGCGGTGACGGTTGCCGCGACGGCGACGGCGACGGCGACGGCGACGGCGACGGCTGAGGCTGTGGGTGCGAGTGCGAGTGCGAGTGCGCGTGTGGGTGCGGCTGGGTTGGCGGTGTCGTCGCCGTCGCCGCTGCCGTCGTCATCGCCGCGCCCGCCGAGTGCCCGGCGGCACCGACGTGGGCCGCGACGGCCCGGATGGTCGGGTGCTCGAAGACGGTGCCCGTGCTCATCTCGCGCCCCGTCCGCACGCCGAGTTCCGCGAGGATCGCCACGGCCTGCTTCGAGTCCAGACCCAACGAGGCCATGGGCCAGGTGACGTCGACCGAGGCGGCGGACAGGCCGAGGCGCGTCGCCACCTCCTCGACCAGCCAGGACTCGACGGCGTCCGCGTCCCACAGATCTGCCGCCTGATCCCTGGGGAGCGGCTGCTCCCCGGGTTCCTCACCGAGGAACAGGCCGATCAGGGTGTCGACCCTCGGACGTGCCAGCAGCGCGCCCACGGGGATTCTGGTGCCGAGCCGCTCCTCCAGGACGCGTACGGCGGTGAGGAGCGCCGGGTAGTCCAGGTCGAGTTCCAGGAACGTCCAGCCGGTCACGTCCGGGGCGTCGGCCGTCGCCGGGACACCCGTCAGAACCTCGGTGACCGCGTCGACCACCCGCTGTCGACGCGCGGGGGTGGACAGGTCGGCGAGGCCCCCGGCGGGGAGGGGCGTCACCAGGTCCCTCGTCACGCTGGCCGCCACCACGGTGAGACCGAGTCCGAGGAAGTCCCGCCTGCACGCCTGTCGTTGGATCTTTCCGCTGGTCGTCCTGTGGACCGTCGACCTCTTGAGGAGGACGACGGCGTGGGGTGCCACGTCGTGCTCCTCGGCGATCGCCGTACGCAGCTTCGCCAGGAGCGCCTGCGGCCGGTCGAGGCGCCTGCTCTCGACCTCGTGCACGACGACCAGTTCCTCGGCGCCGTCGACCTCGACGGAGAAGGCCGCGCCCGACCCCGCCCGGACCGCCTCGTCGGCCCGCTCGACGGTGAGTTCGACGTCCTGCGGGTAGTGGTTGCGGCCCTGCACGATGACGACGTCCTTGATACGGCCGACGACGTGGAGGTGGCCGTCCTTCAGGAAGCCGAGATCGCCGGTGCGCAGGAAGGGCGTCGGCCCTTCGCCCTCGATACGGGCCCGGAAGGTGACCTCGCTGGTCTCGGGGCGGCCCCAGTATCCGTGGGCCACGCTTCCGCCCGCGATCCAGATCTCGCCGATGTGCCTCTCGGAGTCGATCCGCCGTCGGGTGTCGGGGTCGACGATCGCGACGTCCACCCCGTCGACGGCGGGACCGCATCCGACCAGCCGGACCGCCCGCCCGTACCGCGACTCGGCTACTGCGGGTCTTTCTGCTGCTTCTACTTCTTCGGGACCTTGGTGTCCTTGGAGTGCGGCTGTGTCGGGTACGGACTCGGCGATCCCCGCGCCCAGTGCGGCGGACGCGAACGCGCCGACCGGCGGTGGCTCGTGCGCGCCGACCCCCGTCACCATCAGCGTCGCCTCCGCGAGGCCGTAGCAGGGCAGCAGCGCACGGCGTTCGAAGCCGGAGGGGGCGAACCGTTCGGCGAACAGGTCGAGGGTGTCGGCGCGTACCGGCTCGGCGCCGTTCAGCGCCAGCCTCCAGTGGCTCAGGTCCAGGCTGTCCCGCTGCTCGTCCGTGATCCGGCGCACGCAGTGCTCGAAACCGAAGTTGGGGGCCACACTGGTGGACGCCCTGGTCCGCGACACCGTCTCCAGCCACAGCAGCGGCTGCCGCACGAACGACATCGCGGACATGAGGTGGGCGGGAAAGCCGCCGTACAGGGGCGTGAGGATGCCGCCGATGAGACCCATGTCGTGGTACGGGGGCAGCCAGGACACCATGCCCGATCCGGCGTCGTGCTCCAGCCTGCGGTGGATCGAGCGGAGGTTGTGCAGCAGGTTGCCGTTGCTGACCATGACGCCTTTGGGGGACGAGGTCGAGCCGGACGTGTACTGGAGAAAGGCCGTCGCATCGCTCCCGACGGAGGGCTCATGCCAGTCGTCGGCGCCTGCCGTGCCCAGTTCGGTCGGTGCCAGCCAGTGCAGACCGGCGAGCCCGAGCGAGTCCATCTCGCGTCGCTTCGTGGCCGCGAAGCGCGACAGGGCTCCGGTCGTGAGGGCGTGGGTGGCGCCGGAGTCCCGGGCGATGGCCGCGAGCCGGGGCATGGTCTGGCCGAAGCGCCGGGTGTCCGGCGGGTAGGCGGGTACGGCGATGGCTCCGGCGTACAGGCAGCCGAGGAAGCCGGCGATGTAGTCGAGCCCCGGGGGATGGAGCAGCAGGACGGGCTTGCCGGTGAGGCCTTCGCGCTGGAGGAGCGCGGCCACGGCCCGGGTACGGAGGTCGAGCTCTCGGTAGTTCCATGACTCGCCCTGTTCCGCCTCTCCTGTCCCCTCCATCCCTCCCGTCTCTCCGGTCTCTCCCGCGCTGCGGGCGTCGGCACGGCTCGCATCGGTTCCGGCGAGGAATCGGTACGCGAGTGCGTCCGGACGGTGTTCGAGATGGCGGCGCAGCAGCCCGGCGACGGTCTTCGGCTCTTTCCCCTGCCAGGGGGTCTTGTCGGGATCCTGGTTCATGAGCGTCTCCGTCATTTGCCGGGCACGGCCTGCGAGTGCCGGACAGGACCGGCCGTCCCGCTGCCCAGGCGGTGGTAGTCGGTCTTGCCGTTGGCGTTGTGGGGCAGTTCATCAAGGCAGTTGGCCAGCTGGGGCAGCATGTAGCGGGGCAGGTGCTGTGCGCAGTGCCGTTTGATCTCGATGAGGTTGGGCCTGCGGGCGCCCGGTACGAGGGTGTAGTGGAGGGCGATCCGTGGCTCCGGGCCCTGTGTGTCGAGCACGACGGCGGCGGACGCGACGGCAGGGTGCTTGAGCGCCGCGGCCTCGATCTCGCCCAACTCCACGCGGTAGCCGTGGAGTTTGACCATCCGGTCCCGGCGACCGCGGTAGACGAGGCCGGCTCCCTCGTAGCTCACCAGGTCGCCGGTGGCATGCCGGCCCTGCCTGTGTCCGGCGGCAGTGTCTCTGACAGCGGCGCCTTCGGCGGGTGCGTTTCCGGTGTCGGCCGGGTGTTCCGCCCCTCGCCAGTAGCCGGGCGTGACGCAGTCACCCTCCACGATCAACTCGCCGAACGCATCGGGCCCGCGCTGCGCGCGTCCGTCCTCGTCCACGACGGACATGCGGGCGCCGGGCACCGGGGTGCCGATCGGTACGGGCTCGTCCCGGGTGAGATCCTCCGCACGGACCCGGTGGTAGGTGCAGACATTGGTCTCGGTCGGCCCGTACAGGTTGTAGAGCGCCGTCTCCTCGGGCAGCCGGGTCGCCAGTGAACGCAACTGCCCGATCGGGTACACCTCGCCCGCGAAGAGGACGTACCGCAGGGTGCGTACCGTGTCCGGGGTGAGCGCTCCCGAGCGGGTCAGGAGGTTCAGCACGGAGGGCACGGAGTACCACACCGTGACACCGTGCTCGCGGATTCCCCTGGCCAGCGCCGCGACATCGCGTGCCTCGTCGTCGGCGACGATCCAGACTCCGGCGCCCACCGACAGCGCGGTGAAGAGGTCGAAGGTCGACAGGTCGAAGTTGAAGGAGGCGTGGTTGGCGAATACGTCGTCCGGTCCCACGGTCAGTTCGGTACGGGCCCAGCGGATGAAGTTCGCCAGGTTCCGGTAGGAGATCCGCACCCCTTTCGGCGTACCGGTCGAGCCGGAGGTGTAGAGGATGGCGGCGAGATCGTCGCGATCCGGGGTGGGCACTGACTCGACATGAGCCGCCTCCCCTGCTGCCGTCGCGGTGAAGTCGGCCCACGGCCGGACAGGTGCCGTCGGCCTCGACGCGGTCCCGTTCACTTCCTCACCGGCGTCGTCGGCCACCACGATCTCTCGTACCGAGGAAGGCAGTTCACGGCCCGCGAGCAAGGCCAGGTGTCGGTGGTCCGTGAAGAGGACCACGGGCTCGCAGTCCGTGAGGATGTGCTCCACCCGCGCCGGTGGCTGGCCCCCGTCGAGGGGGACGTAGGCGTAACCGGCTTGCAGGGTCGCGAGAATCGCCTCGGCGTAGCGCGGCGTCTTGTCCATCCAGATCGCCACCCGGTCGCCGGCCGTCGTGCCGAGTCCGAGCAGGCCGGTCGCGACGGCGGCGACGTCCGCCTCCAACTGCCCGTACGTGACGGTCCGTTCGCCGATGAACGCGGGCCGGGCCGCCTGCTCGGGGGACAGTGCCCGCGACAACCGGATCAGCGAGGTGTCGTCGGACTCGTGGGGTGTGGACCCGGAACCGGGCGTCGAGATGCCGGAGTCCGCCGGCGGGTTGCCGGAGTCCGTCGATGAGGGAGCGCGGTCGTGCGGCACCCGTGTCAGTGCTGTTTCGGTCATCGTCGCCTCACCCCGCCGACGGCAGGACACCGACCTCGCGGCCGGCCTCGACGAAGATGCCCGCGGCGGTCTCCAGGTCCTCGGGGGTGTGCTCCGAGGTGACGCTGACCCGCAGCCGCGCGTCACCGAGCGGCACACCGGGGAACACCACGGTCTGGCAGTAGAGCCCTCTCGCCCGGACCGCGCGGCCCATCTCCATCGCCTTGCGCTCGTCGCCGATGACCAGGGGAAGGATCGCGCTGCGGGTGTTCTCCAGATCGAAGCCCGCGTCCGCCAACTGGCTCTGCAGGAGACGGATGTTGTGCCACAGCTTCGTGATGCGTTCGGGTTCCGACTCGATGACGTCGATGGACGCGATCAGCCCGGCGGCGACACCCGCGGGAATGTTCGCGGCGAAGACGTACGAGTTCGAGTAGAAGCGGAGGTACTCGACGACCTCCTCGTCGCCGACGACGAACCCGCCCATGCCCGCGAGCGTCTTGCTCATCGTGCCCAGTTCCAGGTCCACCTCGCCCTTGAGCCCGAAGTGCTCGGCCGTTCCCGAGCCGCGCCGGCCGAGCACACCGGTGGAGTGTGCGTCGTCGATCATGACCCTCGCGCCGTGCTCCTTGGCCAGGCGGACGATCTCGGGCAGGTCGCAGATGTCGCCGTGCATGCTGAACACCCCGTCGGCCACGATGAGTTTGCCGCCGGGCCCCTCGTCGCAGCGCTTCAGGATGCGCTCCAGGTCAGCCATGTCGTTGTGCTGGTAGATCCTGCGGGTGGCGCCGGAGAGCCGGGCGCCGTCGACGATGCTCATATGGTTGAGCTTGTCGACGACGACGGTGTCGTAGCTCTTGACCAGGGCGGAGATCGCGCCGATGTTGGCCGCGTAGCCACCGGGATAGACGATGCAGGCCGGCCGCTGTTTGAAGGCCGCGAGGCGCCGCTCCAGTTCCTTGTGGAGCATGTTGGTGCCGCCGATGAACCGGGAGCCGGTGTGGGTGGCCCCGTACCGGTGCGTGGCGTCGCAGATCGCCTCGATCACCTTGGGGTGGTTCGCCAGACCCAGGTAGTTGTTCGACGCGAACATCAGGAACTCGCGTTCGCGGCCCTCCAGTTCGTCGAAGATGACGGCCCGGTTCGAGCAGCGGGAGTGCAGCGGCATGCCGTACCAGTACAGCCGCTCGGCCTCGCGCCGCCGCAGGTACCTGCCGAAGCTGCGGGTCTTGGCGAACAGGTCGCTGTCGCGTTCCTCCACGAAGTCCTTCATGGAGCGGCCGTCCCAGGCCGGGCCCAGGCCGTCCGCGGTTCGCTCCTGCGTGACGCGCTCCTGCGCAGCTCGCTCGTCCGGGACCGGCACCGCACCCCGACCGGGCTCGGTGAGCGCCTGATCCGCCCGGTGCCGGCCCTCGTGATACGGACGCAGCGCCTCCACCAGCTCGTCCAGGGACGCCGCGGTGACGGTGCCCGCCAGGCCGGGGGGAAGGCCGAGTTCGCGCGCGGCGTCGGCCACGATCGAGGCCAGGACCACCGAGTCGATGCCCAGTTCGCTCTCGAAGTCGGCGCCGGGTGCCAGCTGACCGCGCTGGTACTGCGTGTGCCGCATGGTGGTGGTGACGACCACCTCCAGGAGCGAGCCGGCCGGTGCGGTGTCCGCCCGTCGGGGAACGTCGGCACCGGGCGCCTGACAGGCCTGCTCGACCGCGCGGACCAGGTCGCCGACCGTCACGAGGCCGGACGGCAGCGGCGCCACCAGCGAGAACTGCTCCTTCACCGAGGCCAGGATCGATTCGAAGATGACCGAGTCGATACCGAGTTCCGCCTCGAAGTGGCTGTCGGGCAGGAGGTAGGACTCGTCGTACAGCGTCCGCGAGGCGATGATGTCGACGACCTGGCGCTGGACGCCCCCGCCGTCCTGCCCGGTCTGCCGGTCGTGTCTGTCCGGCCTGTCCCCAGTCACGTACGTCATCGGACGGTCTCACCCTCTCGCCGCAGCCGCTCGACCAGCGCTGCCATCGTGTCGACCGTCCGGAAGTTCGCCGGGGAGATCTCCTGCAGCGGCACGGTGATACGGAAGTCGTCCTGCATGTAGTGCACGAGGTCGAAGATCCCGGCCGAGTCGATGATGTTCAGCTCGGCGATGGGGACCTGCGCGTCGAGGCCCTCGGCGTCACCGTCGAGCCACACACCGGCGATGTAGTTGATGATTGACTGCTGGGTGCTCATGGTCGTCCTCGACTCGTTTTCCGGCGGACTCCGGCCCGGCTGACGGCTGCTGGTCGCCGGTCGGCTGCGGCCTGGTTACGGCCCGGTGGGGACCTCGGCGGACGCGAGGCGTTCGATCAGGTCGGCGACCTGTGTGACCGTGTCCCCGGGAGAAGCGGCGTCGTCGTCGACGTGCACACCGAAGTCGGACTGGATGACGAGAAGCAGCTCGACGAGGAACAGCGAGTCCATGTCGAGGTCCTCGAACGTGGTGTCAGGGCCGATCTCCGCACGGTCCACCTCGAAACGGTCGACCAGCAGATCGACCAACCTGCCGTACATCACGCTCATGCCGTGTGCTCCTTCGCTAGTACTCGTGCTCGTACTCGCGCTCCTGTTGGTGCCGGCACCGGTACTGGCACCGGTCCTGGTACGTGTGCTCACGCGCGGGCCGGGTCCAGGTCCGGCCAGGTCAGTACCGTGGCCCCCCAGGTGAGCCCTCCGCCGAACGCGGTGAGCAGCATCCGCCCGCCCGGCCGCAGCGCACCCTCGGTGTGTGCCTGGTCGAGGGCGAGCGGGATGGAGGCCGCCGCGGTGTTGCCGACCTCGGCGATGTTGCTGACACAGCGGTTCCGGGGAATCCCGAGGTCGTCGGCGACATGGTTGGTGATCCGGAGGTTCGCCTGATGGCTCACCAGATGGTCGACGTCCTCCGCCCGCCAGCCCGCCCGAGAGAGGACCGTACGGGCCGATCCGGTCATCCGCAGGACCGCGTGCCGGAAGACCTCCTTGCCCGACATGGCGAAGTACTGTTCGCCGGCCGCCGGTGCCAGCCCCGACAGGCGCTGCCGTGAGCCGCCCGCCGGCACGGTGATCAGGTCCTCGCCGTCGCCGTCGCTGCCCAGGTCGAAAGGGCCGAGCGCACCGGGCTCCGCCGGATCGCCCGAGCGCAGGACGACGGCTCCGGCACCGTCCCCGAAGATCACGGCCGTGGACCGGTCCTCGGGATCGAGCAGCGTGGAGAACGTCTCCGCGCCGATGACCAGTACGCGGTCGGCGACGCCCGCGGAGATGAGCCCCGCCGCGGTCGCCAACCCGTACACGAATCCGGTGCAGACGGCGGACACGTCGTAGGCGGCCGTTCCCCTCATCCCGAGCCGGGCGGCCACCACGGGGGCGGTCGCCGGACAGGGGCGGTCCGGGGTGGTCGTCGCGACGAGTACCGCGTCCACGGTGGAGACGCCCGCGCTCTTCAGGGCTCTTTCGCCCGCCCCGACGGCCAGGTCGGAGGTCGCCGTGCCCTGCTCCGCGAAGTACCGCTGCTCGATGCCTGTGCGCGAGCGGATCCATTCCTCGGAACTGTCCAGACCGGCGGCCAGTTCGTCGTTCGGAACGGCCCTGGGCGGCAGGCAGCTGCCGACCCCGGTCAGCACGGCGGCCCGGCTCATCGGACACAGTCCCGGTTCTGCCGGTCCTGCCGGTCTTGTCGGCCGGGGCGGTCACCGGTGACGTATCGAGGTGTCGGTCGGTCGCGAAGACGTGCCACCACGGGAGTGCTCCTCGTCTTCCGGACGGCCGTGTGTTCCGGGCGGTCATGGGCGATGTCCGGGCCGAGTCTGGTCCGAGGGGCTGACCGATGGCTGACGAGGCACTGACCGATGACTGACACAGCGCCCCTCCGCCGACGGGCGCCGGTCCGTCAGTGCGCGGTCAGCCATCGGTCAGTGGGCGGTCAGCCCCGGCACCCACACTCGACGACGAAGTGACCTCGATGACGACGTGACGCAGCGGTGCCTTGGGAGCGCCGGAAGGGCAGGGCACACCGCAGGGGCGAGAGGGACGCATGAGTGTGAGGAACACAGGGGCGTGAGGGACGTATGAGCGTGATGTACGGCAGGTTGGTCGATCTGCTGGTCGACCGTTTCGAGGTGGACCGTGCGGAGATCGGCCCTGACACCACGTTCGAGGACCTCGACATGGACTCGCTGTTCCTCGTCGAGCTGCTTCTCGTCATCCAGTCCGACTTCGGTGTGCACGTCGACGACGACGCCGCTTCTCCCGGGGACACGGTCACACAGGTCGCCGACCTGATCGAACGCCTCGCGTCCGCCGAGGCACCGGCATGACCACCTCCAGGTCACCTGCGCCGCCCATCGCGGTCACGGGCGTCGGACTGGTCACCTCGGCCGGTATCGGCGCCGACGACACCTGGAAGGGCGTGTGCGCGGGCCGGTCCCCGGCGGCCAGGAACCCCGCACTGGCCGGACTCCCCGTGGACATCTCCTGCACCGTGCCCGGCTTCTCCGCCCGCGAACACGTGGGCCGGCGCAGCTCCCTCGCGCACGACCGCTTCAGCCAGCTGTGCATCACCGCGGCACGCGAGGCGGTCGCCGACGCCGGGCTCGACCCCCGTACCTGGGACGGCGTCCGCGTCGGTGTCGTCGTCGGCTGCGGCCTCGGGGGAGTGGCGACCTGGGAGACCCAGCACCGGAGGATGCTGGAGAAGGGCCCGGAAGCGGTCTCCGCCCTGCTGATCCCGATGCTCGTACCGAACATGGCCGCCGGGCACCTGGCGATGGACCTGCACGCCAAGGGCCCGAACCTGGTCACGGCGACGGCCTGCGCCTCCGGTGCCACGGCGATCGGCACAGCCCTGCAACTGCTGCGCGACGGAAGCTGCGACGTGGTCGTCACAGGTGGCGCCGAGGCCGGGGTCAGCCCCCTCATGGTGACGGGTTTCGCGCAGATGGGCGCACTGTCCAGGAGGCTCGACGCACCGTCCGCCGCGTCCCGCCCCTTCGACGCGGACCGTGACGGGTTCGTCATCGGCGAGGGCAGCGGGATGCTCGTCCTCGAACGCGAGGCGGACGCACGGGCGCGCCGGGCGACGGTCCGGGCGAGGATCGCCGGGTACGGGGCCTCCGCCGACGCCTACCACATGACCGCCCCCGACCCCGAGGGCGCGGGGGTTCTGCGGGCGTTGCGCACGGCCCTGTCGGGAGCGGGCGTCACACCCGAGGAGGTCGACCATGTCAACGCCCACGGCACCTCCACACCGCTCAACGACGCGGCGGAGGCCAAGGTGTTGCGGGGGCTCCTCGGTGAAGGCGCCGCGGTCACCTCCACCAAAGGGGTGACCGGCCACACCCTGGGCGCCGCCGGGGCGATCGAGGCCGCGCTGACCGTGCTGACCGTCGAGAACGGCACCATCCCGCCGACCGCCAACCTCGAACGGCAGGACCCCGAGGTCGAGTTGGACATCGTCGCCGGTTCGCCCCGGGAACGGAAGGTGGAGGTCGCGGTCAGCAACTCGTTCGGCTTCGGCGGCCAGAACGCGGTCCTGGTGATCACGGCCGCCTGAACCGGCAGACACACGAACACCGGATCGCACCATCAGTGGATCTCGTCCGAAAAAGCCCCGGCCGCCAGGCCACGACACCGGAAGACTCCAACGGGTGACCAAACGAGACCTGATCCTTCAGCGCACAGTGGGCGTCCTCTACGTCATCGCCGGCATCGGCAAGTTCTTCCCGGAGATCGAGTCGGTCGAAGAGCGTCTCGACGGTGCCGCGGACGGCAACCACGGTGTCGCCGTCCTCGGCCCCTTCACCGACTGGCTCGCCGAACACCCCACCGGCGTCACCGTGTTCGTCGCGGCGGCGATGGTCGTCAGCGGGATCGTCCTGATCCTCGACCGGTACCTGGTCGTCGCCGCGCTCTACGGCCAACTGCTCATGCTGGTCTGCCTGGTCGTCATCCTCGTCAGCAGCGTGCCGCAGATCCTCGTGCTCGACGCCGCGTTCTTCGCCGCGGCCATCTACCTCCTCGTGCGGCACCGGCGCACACCGTCCCCGTCCGCCGCGGCAGTCCCGCGGGCCAGGACGGACAACCAGAGCTAAGGGTCATGCCATGTCCTTCACCGTTCCGCACGTCGAACTCGCACAGCTCGAAGACCGGGTTCAAGCCGCGCTCAGGACCAAGGACGACAAAGCCCTCGACGTGCTCGGCTACGGCGAAGTCAGCCTGGTGCTGGGCCTGGAGAGCGGCGACGGCGCGTTCGCCTGCAAGCGGCTGCCGGTGTTCCCCGACCGCGGACGCTTCGAACGGTACGAGGAGGGCCTTCGCGAGTATCTGAGGAGGCTCGGGGACAACGGCCTCAGTGTCGCCGACACCGAGGTGTGGCACACGCGGCTGCCGTCGGGGCGGATCACGGCCTACTGCGTGCAGCGCGAACTGCCCTCGCACCGGCTGTGCTCCAGGCTTCTGCACACCGAGGACGACACCTGGATCAAGGACTTCTTCTCCCGGTTCCTCGACCGCGTCGAGCATGCCGTGGAGCCCACCCTCGGTCTGGACGCGCAGGCCAACAACTGGATGGATGTCGGCGGTGAGCTGGTGTACCTCGATGTCACGACGCCTCTCATGCGGGACGCCCGCAACCGCGAACGGCTGGACGTCCGGCTCTTCTTCAGCTCGCTGCCCTGGGTCCTGCGCGACGCCGTCCGCGTCTCGATGACCAGGTCGATCTTCGACAAGTTCTACGAGACCCGCGGTGTCCTGCTGGACTTCCTCGGCAACCTGTACAAGGAACGGCTCCACGATCTCGTGCCGGCGTTCCTGGAACAGGCCAACGCCCGCCTCTCCAGGCCGATCACCGTGGAGGAGGTGGCCGCGTACTACCGCGACGACGCCCGGATGTGGGAACTCATCCAACGGCTGCGGCAGGCCGACCGTTTCTGGCACAACCGCATCAGACGGCGTACCTACCCGTTCCTGCTGCCCCCGCGCGTGGAGCGCTGAAGGCCCGGCGATGACGATCACCACGCCGGACCGTGTCGCGGCCCGCAGCCTCGACGACAGCATGACGCTCGACCCCGCGCGTCCCCTGTACGTCACACACGCCCGCGGCCCCCTGACGGTCGCCGTGGTGTCGATCGCCTGGCTGCGCGGACGCGACGAGACGGACCGTGCGACGATCGGCACCCGGCACCTGAGCGACGAAGAGAACCGACAGGCGGCACAACTGCGCCTGATCAAGCGGCGCTTGGAGTGGCTGGCGGGACGTCTGGCCATCAAACACAGCGTGTGCGCCTATCTGCGGCGGCACGCCGGCACCTCGGTGCGCCCTCGCGACATCACGGTCGGTGTCGTCCCGGACGGACTCCGGGCCGGGAAACCCGTCGTCGACGCCCGCGTGGAGGTCGGTCTGTCGCACTCGGTGGACTTCGCCGTCGCCGTCTGCGGGCCGCGGGCCGTCGGGATCGACGTCGAGCACAGCCGCCAGGTGCCACCACCCCTCGCGGAACTGCTCACGCATCCCCCGGAGATCGCGGCCGATCCCCGGCTCGGGGGAGTGGGCGCCATGCCGCTGCCCCTGCGGTGGGCCTGCAAGGAGGCGGTGCTCAAACACTTCGGCTTCGGCCTGCGGGTGGACAGCCGCGAGGTGCGGCTCACCCAGTGGTGGCCCGACGGCCGGTTCGCCTGGCACGCCGGGCCTGAACTGCGGCGTCACGCACCCGCCGCCGACGGTTCCCGCTTCGACAGCTGGGCCCGGGAAGTCGACGGATACGCCCTGGCACTCGTGTGGCAGTGAGGAGAACGGACACCGTGACCAGCTCACCCACCTCGACACCCCGGCCGCCCTCCGCGGAACGCCGAGCGTCCTTCGAGCACGCCCTGCTCGAAGCGGCCGACGTCGCCGCGCTCAGCCCGTCGTCGCACAACTGCCAGCCCTGGGGCGTCGCCTGGCCCACCGGCCGTGGCGCCCGCCGGGCAGTGGAACGGCTCGTCGACGAGACACCCGCAGACGGCCACCAAGCACCCGACGGCAGCTCCGGTGAGAGCGGAACCGCTGGAGGTGACTCGGATGGAAGCGACTCGGACAGAGGTGACTTGGACGACGAGTACGTGATCCTCGCACTTGACCGGGAGCGCGAACTCACCTCGCTCCCCGCGCACGCCGTCGAGATGCTGGTCAGCTGTGGCGCGTACCTGCAGATCCTGCTGCGCTCGCTTGCCCTCCAGGGCTGGTCGACGGACCACATCCGGTTCGTCGAACCGCTCGCCGCCGGACGGACTGGCGGTGCCGACGTCCGGACGGGCGTGGCTTACGACGCCGGTCGCTCTCTCGGTGATACCTGGCCGGTGTCATGGTCACCCCTGTGCGCGGTCCGGCTGCGCCGCACGGACGAGCCGGGCGGTTCTCCCGCCGAACTCCGCCGCACCGCCCTGGCCCGACGGACCAACCGCGCGCCCTACCGCCCGGAAGCGGTCGAACCAGCAGTCCTGGACGCCCTGTCCGTCCCCTCGACCGGCGTCGCAGCGGGCGCGGACGTCACCGTCCGGCATCTCGTGGCAGACGACGATCGCGCGGCCTTCGCCGGCTTCGTGGCCCGCCACGGGGGACGCGACTTCAGCCATCGGCAGGCCTGGCGCGAGACGTACTCGTTCGTGCGCCGGGACGAGGCCGAGGCGCAGGCACGGGGTGACGGCTTCCCTGTCAGCCAGCTCTTCGGGCCGCTGTCGACGCCCCGGCGCCACGCCCTGCGCCTCGCGCTGGCTCCCACCACCATGAGCGTGCTCCGGCACGCGGGCTACCACCGGGTGCTCGCCCGCCAACTCGCCCGCGTCGTACGGCCTACGCCGGCCATCGTCGCCATGGGCCTCGCCGACGCGTCTCCCGGTGTCGAGGCGACCATCCGTGGTGGAGCCCGGCTGGCCGAGTACTGGCTGCGGGCCACGGAGGCGGGCCTCGTGCTGCATCCTGTCAGCGTCGTCCTGCAGCACGACGACGTACGAAAGGAGCTGCAGGACCGGCTCGGGCTACCCGGCCGGACCTTCTTCGTGAGCAGATTGGGGCGCCCTCTCACCGATTTTCCGCGGTCACCACGCCGGATAGGAGCCCGTGCCGTACGCACGATCTGACACGTCGTCCAAAGGTCTCGTGAAATTCTCCTGTGCGTTGTCAGAACCAGCCACCAAATACCGGACAGATAAGGCACGAGGTTACTCGGTGGTAAAACTCCACGAGATCCTCGGAACCCCGTGAACATGTGTCTCTTGTGTTACCCTGCATATGCCATGCGGCCTCGAAGTTGCGAGACCGATAAGCAGCGAGGGTCTCCTGGAACACGCAGGGTCGCGTCAATCTCGGGGGAGGAACGAACCTTGCACTGCTCTCGGCGAACGGGCCTCAATGCCACGCATCGTTTCGCGTGGACGACCTACCTGATCGCCGAGCGATGAGCGTCCACCGGCGGAGGTCGGGACATCGAGCCGTGCGGGACGACTGGTCGGCCTCCCCGGCCCATCACACCGCCCCCGGCGGTGGTGCCGCCCGCGGTATCCGGGTGCTGCTCTGCTGCGAGGGATCGATCGTGGGCGCCGGGATGCGGGCCCTTCTCGATCAGCAGCCCGACATCGCTGTCATCGGATACGCGACGGGGACGGATTCGGAAGCGGCCGCCGCCGACTCGGCACCGGACGTGACCGTGGTGGTGGCTCCCGCCCTGACCATCGAGGACAAGCGGGAGCTGACCGCTCTCGCGGCACTGACCAAGGTCGTCCACATCACGAAGGCCGAGAGCGCCAGCCGTTCGATCGAGATTCTGCGGCTCGGGGTCCGTGCCGTCCTCGCCCCCGACACCTCCGCCGACGAGCTGATCCATGTCCTGCGGACGGTCAGCGCGGGCAGTGCGATGGTCATCCCCGAAGCGGCCCGCAGGAGCCTCGACCATCTGCCGCAGCGACACGCCTCCGCGCTCGCCGCGAGCGTCGTGCCCTCGCTGACGCCACGGGAGACCGAGGTGATCGCCCTGCTCACGCAGGGAAAGTCCAATGCGGAGATAGCGGAGAAATTATCGGTTTCCACAGCGACTGTTCGCTCCCACGTTCACCATTTGCTGAGGAAACTTGAGGTCGGAAGTCGCGCCCAGGCCGTGGCCGTCGCCTACGAGACCGGACTCATGGCGGCCATTGAACAGAATTCAAAGCACTCGGGCCGGAGCTGACGACTGCGAATCAATACGCCTTTCGACGCCGACGGCCCATCCGCTATTCACGCGCGATAGCCGTCTCCGATACGGTTGCCAACCGTCTCGGACACGACCTCGGCCATCTGGTCGAAGTCGGAGACCAGCTTTCGAAAGGGCGGACTCTGCATGTCCTGCTCGAAGTCGGCGAGGCTGGATACCTCGATGATTTCGACGTAGGTGAGGGGCTCGGCGCCGGCCTGTCCGTCCGCCGCCGGCCCGACCACCCGCTGGACACTGAACGACAGGACACTGGGCAGTTCGGGGCACGTGGCGTAGTCGACGTCCTGCACCCATGTCTCGAAGCGGTCCGGTGCCATCCCGTCGAGCAGACGGATGCGGTGAACAATGATCGTCATGGTGTACTCCGTTCCGGGCCGGACGGGATGACCGGGCCGACGAGTGGTTGCCGAAGCAGAACCGGTGGTTGCCGAAGCAATCGGTGGATCAGCGCCGCCCGGCCCGACGGCGGCTGCCGTTCAGGCCCAGCGCCCGGGCGATGTTGTTCTTCTGGATCTCGTTGGTGCCGGAGAAGATCCGTGCGGGGAGCGCGTCACGCAACAGCGTCTCGGCCTCCCCTTCGAGGACGCCCAGCGCACCGCGTACCTGGATCGCGTCGAGACCCAACTGCACGGCGGCCTCGCTGACGGCCAGCTTCGCCAGCGCGGGGCCCACCTCGTCCTCGGAGCCACGCGCCAGTCCCCACGCGGCCTTGTAGAGCAGGAGCCGGGCGGACTCCAGCCGCAGGGTCATGTCGACGAGACGGTGGCTCACCGCCTGGAAACTACCGATGGGCGCACCGAACTGCTCACGCTGTGACGCGTATTCGACCGTCGACTCCAGGACCCGCTGCATGGCACCGAGATAGGCGGCGAAGAGACAGGTGCGCTCCCACTTCATGGACGAGGAGAACACACTCGCCCCCGCGCCCCGGGCCCCGAGCACATCCTCCGCGGGCACCACACACCCGTCGAAGTGCACGTCGGCCGTCGGGGAGCCCCGCAGTCCGACCTTGGTGTAGGGCGGCCCCACGCTGAGACCGGGTGTGCCCGCCTCGACGACGAACGCCGTCAGACCGAAGAAGCCGCGGCCCGGCTCGGTCGCCGCCTGCACGACGAACACATCGGCGACCGGTGCGTTCGTCGTGAAGCACTTACTGCCGTGCAGCACATAGTGGTCGCCCCTGAACTCGGCGCGCGTACGCAGGTTCAGCGCGTCCGAACCCGCCTCGGGCTCGGTGATGGCATGCGCCGCGATGCGCTCTCCGGAGCAGAGCGCCGGCAGCAGACGCCGCTTCTGCTCCTCCGTCCCGAACTCCACGATCGGCATCAGGGACGCGAACAGGTGCGCCGCGACGGAGAAGGCGAAACCCGTGTCGGAGGAGCCGTACCCGAGGGCTTCCATGACCGCTGACGCCGCGACGGCGTCCAGACCGCTGCCCCCGTACGCGACAGGGACGACGCCACCGACCACGCCCTGCTTGCCCGCGAGGAGCCAGCGCCTGCGGAAGTCGTCGGCGTCGAAGGCCCCACCGGTCTCCCCGCGCCGACCGGTCCCCTCGCGCCCACCGTCCAGCTCACGCCGGGCGAACGCCACCATCATGGTGCGCATCTCCTCGACGTCCGGGTCGAACTCGAAGTTCATCGTGATCCGTCCAGGTCTTCCATGGGTCGCGTGCGCTCCATGTGCTCTTCGTGCTCCTCGACGAGTACGTGGTAGTTGATACCGCCCGTGCCGAACGAGCTCACGGCGGCGCGCCTCGGCTGCCCGGGCCGCCTGTTCCACGGAGAGGGCTCGGTCGAGACCACGGCGGGAACGGCGGCCAGGTCGAGCGCCGGATTGAGGGTGTGCAGGTTCGTGTTGGGCGGCAGTGTGCGCGCCCGCATCGCCAGCAGCGTGCGCAGCAGCCCGGCGCTTCCGGCGGCGGCGAAGGTGTGCCCGTAGATCGACTTCGCCGAGCCGATCTCCAGCGGACGGGCACGCCGGGCCCCGCCGTAGACCTTGGCGACCGCGGCGATCTCCACCCGGTCGCCCACCTTCGTACCGGTGCCGTGCGCCTCCAGGTAGTCGACCGCCGAGGGGGCGAAGTCGACCTGGGCGAAGGCCCGTTCCATCGCGCGTGTCTGTCCCGCGACATCGGGCGCGATCAGGGACTTGGCGTCGTTGGACGCCCCGACACCCCGGACGAGACCGACGATCTCGTCGCCGTCGCGTAGCGCGTCACCGTAGCGCTTGAGCAGGAACAGACCGCAGCCGTCGCCCGGCGTGAAGCCGTCGGCGCCCGCGTCGAAGGGCGCGTTCCTGCTGTGCGACAGCAGACCGAGCGCCGAGCACAGGACCATGTCCCGGGCGTTGCACGCCAGTTCCACACCGCCTGCGATCGCGAAGTCGGCGGTTCCCGCGCGGAGCGCGCCGACCGCCACGTCGAGCGCCGCGAGGGAGGAGGCGCACGCCGCCTCCACGGCGAGGGGCACCGCGTCGAGTTCGTACTCGTTGGCGAGGAGAGCGGCGATCCCACTGGCCAGACAGCCGTCGAGCAGATCCGGCAGGACACCCTCGTCCGGCGGGCCCAAGGTCTCGCGCAGGGACGTGAGAAGCGACTTCCTCTGGAGCGCGGACAGACCGCCGAGGGCGTCGAGACCGGCGACCGTGTCCTCCAGATCCTGCAGTGACGACTCGGCGTTCAGCCGGCGCTCACGGGACAGGCCGAGATTGCTGCCGACGGCGATCAGTCCCCTGCCGTCCGATGCGAGCGTGTCGCGTCCGGCGAGGAGTTGTGCGGCGACGTCGAGGGCGAGGCGCTGCGCGCCGTCCATGGCGGCGTGGCGGGAGGGAGAGATCCGCAGACCGGGCGGGGGAGCGGTGGGCAGTGTCGTGTGACCGCCCTGGTCGGTGTAGCTGTGGGTGAGGCTCAGCGCGCCCGGGGCGTAGTACAGGTCCCGGTCGAGGACGCTCTCCGGCACCGGGCCGATCCTGCTGACGCCCGAGCGGACGGCCTGCCAGAAGCTCTCCGCGTCGGGCGAGTCCGCGAACCACCCCGCCAGCCCCACCACCGCGATCGGCTCGGCGTCCGACGCTGTGTCCCCGACCGCGTACCGGGCTGTGGGGCCGTCTCCGGGCAGCCGGGTGAGGGGGGTCGGCCGCGTCAGGCTCGTGGCCTCGGCGCTCTGCGCTCGGCCGGCAGGTGCCGTCCTCTCGTGTCCTTCGTGTACGACTCCCGCGTGCTCTTCGAGTACGAGGTGGCAGAGCGTGCCGGTGAGGGAGGTGCCGTGCACGGTCGCCCGGCGCGGGTGGCCCTCCTCGCCCGGCGGCCACGGCCGGCCCGCGTCGGCGTGCCGGAGCGGTGTGCCGGAGCGCGCGAACTCCGCAGCGTCGGCCGGTTCCAGCTGGGGCGGGATCGTCCGGTGGTGCAACGCGAGCGCGACCTTGCTGAGAGCGGCGATTCCCGCGTTGGCGAAGGTGTGCCCGAGCCGGTCCTTCACACTTCCGACGGCCACGGACCCGGCGGCGGCGCCCTCGTGGAGCGCGGCGAGCGCGTCCAGCTCCGCGCGGACCTCGTGGGCGACACCGGATCCGACGCACTCGACGTACTGGATCGTCTCCGGGCGCACCGCCGCCGCGCGCAGTGAGCCGACGGCCGTCGCGTGGCGGAGCCCGACGGACGGCGAGGCGGTGAAGGGGCCCGGGCGGGCGTCGTGACGCAGCGAGCAGTCGAGGATCGTGGCGTAGATCCGGTCGCCGTCGCGTTCGGCGGTGGACAGGCGCTTGAGCAGGAGCGCCCCGACGCCTTCGCCGAGCACGAAGCCCGAACCAGAACCAGAACCAGAACCAGAACCGGAGCCGGACCCGGACCCTGAGTCGTCCGTCGCGAAGGGCTGGCTCGTGGTGGAGGTCAGCCCCTTTGCGTCGAGCGCCCTGGCGAACAGCGGGCTCTCCCGGCGCTGTCCGGCGACGACGAGCACCGCGTCGGACAGCCCGCCGCGGAGATTGAGTACGGCCTGGGCGACACCCACGTACGAGGTCGCGTCCGCGGACTCCATGGCCAGCGTCCTGCCGTGGAACTTGAAGGCTGTCGCGATGCGCGCCGGGATCGTGCTCGCCATCTCCCCGACCCGGTCGTGCGGGGAACCGTGCAGGCGCCGGGCCAGGAGCAGCCGTAATTCCTCGGCGGCCTGCCTCGCACTGTGGGAGTCGGCGCCCGCGGAGAGAGCAGCGCGTTCGACCTCGCGGACATGACGACTTGCCTCGACGCGCAGCGCGTTGGCGTGCTGGCGGTCCAGGCCGAAGCACGTGCCGGTGATGACATCCGTTCGCTCAACGGGCAGCGCGCGCTCGGGGTGCCCCGCGTCCGCCAGACACTGCCGGGCGGCCTCAAGCATGAGAATCTGCATGCGGGCCATGGAACGCGCCTGGGCCGGCGGAATTCCGAACCGAGCGACATTCACTTCTATGTCATCGAGGCCCGGTGTCGCACGGGAGGTTGCCGTGACGGGATATTCACCGTTCATCAACTGCCAGTATTCTTCGGGGCCCTGCACGCCCGGGTACAGGGCGGCGATACCCACGATCGCCACGGGTTCCGCCGAATCGAACCGCATGATGTCTGAACACTCCCGCTGGTTGGCTCGGCCGACGGTTCAAAAGTTCCATGAGAGCTGAAAGCCGGGGAACAGCGAATCCCGGAGGGCACATACAAGTCGCAGGGAACGCACGGTCCCGTACGCGTCAGTTGGTGGCGGCGGCGGGTTCCCGCCGGCCCGGGATGACCGCGGAGGGGAGCGTCAGTGACGGGTCCTGGGCGAGGATCTCCGTGTGACGGCGCTGGAGCAGGGCGCCCGGCCGGACTCCCAACTCCTCGTCCAGTCGCCTTCTGGCCCACTGGAACAGATCCAGCGCCTCACCCTGCCGACCGGTCCGGTACAGCGCCAGCATGAGCAGCTCGCAGAACCGCTCGCGCAGCGGGTACCGGGCGACGAGCTGACGAAGCTCCGCGATCGCGCCCGCGTCGTCGCCCACAGCCAGATAGGCGCTGACCAGGTTCTCCCAGGCCGTGAGCCTGCGCTCGTCGAAAAGGGCGGCTGCCCCGCGGGCCCGAGGTCCGTCACCGGCGTCGAGCAGCGCCGGTCCCTGCCAGAGCCCGAGCGCCTGCTGCAGCAGTTCCAATGAGCGTTCCGGACGGACCGGCAACTCGGCGGCCCCGCGCGCGGCCAGGCCGAGAAACCTGTTGCTGTCGACGCACTCGGGCGGCACTTCGAGGAGGTAGCCGTTGTGCACGGCCCGCAGGACGGAGGCGCCCTGATGCTGCTGGGCGGAGCCGACGATCACCTTGCGCAGCCGTGTCGCATGCGCCTGCAGGGCATTCCGGGTGTTGCCCACCAGATGCCCGGACCACAGTTCTTCCGCCAGGTCCTCGTTCGATACGGCCCGGCCTGCTTCCAGCGCGAGAAGGGCGAGAAATGCCCGTACTTTATTGGCACGTATGGTGTGATGCTTGCCGTCCACGCTGATGGACACAGGTCCCAGAATGTTGATCCGCAAGCTGTTCTCCCGTTGTGTGCTGCGCGATGTGCTGCTTCATGGAGAGACCGGCGCCAAAGCCGCGCTGTTCCAGAAAACGCGGCTGAATTTTTGCTGGGGCTCAGTATTTCAGCCCTTCTGACGCATGTCATCGATCAGCCGGTCGATATCCCCCGTACACATCCGGTCGAGTCCAGGGGCGTGGTCGGCTCAACCTTTCGTTGAGGAGGGTGGCGACAGGAGTCAACGAACGGTGGACTGCGATGGGAGGACGGGGGAGCGGGACCTCGGCCGTTTGGACGAGTCCCGGTGGGGCGCGGTCCGCAGGGCGGCCGGACGACGCGGAATTCCCGCCAACTCCGCCCGACACCGCGCCGAAGCAGGTCCGGCCGGATCTCACGGCGGAGGGCTGCTCCGGCTGTCCCCCGCTGCCGCAGGGGGCTGCTTGCACCTCGGAGAAGGGGGACAGCCGGAGCGAGAAACGCCGGCCACACCTCTAGCGTGCTGGTGCATGACGTCCCAGGAGTCGCACCGAACGGACCGGACCGACACCCCTCGCCGCACCGTGCTCGCACTGGGCACCGCCGTGGCCGCCACGCCCCTGCTCGGCGGCGGCCCCGCCCAGGCCCGTACCGCGAGCAGCGCGCGCCAGGCGTCGGCCTCGGCACTGCACGAGCTGGGCATCGGCGAACTGCGCCAACGGATGGCTGACGGACGGCTCGACGCCGAACGGCTCACCCGCCACTACCTGGAACGCATCGAACGCCTCGATCCCCTCCTGCACTCCGTGATCGAGGTGAACCCCGACGCGCTGCGGGAGGCCCGGCGCCTGGACGCCGAGGGGGACCCCCGGAAACCGCTGCACGGCATGCCCGTCCTGCTCAAGGACCTGGTGGAGACCGCGGACCGGATGCACACCACGGCCGGATCACTCGCCCTGCGGGGCCTGCGTCCGGCGGCCGACGCCACCGTCGCGGCGCGACTGCGCGCGGCCGGTGCGGTCATCCTCGGCAAGACCAACCTGAGCGAGTGGGCGGGCGGTATGTCGCTCACCCATCACGCAGGCTGGAGCGCCCGCGGAGGGCAGACCCGCAACCCCTACAAGCTGGACCGGTCGCCGAACGAGTCGAGTTCCGGCAGCGCGGTCGCCGCGGCGGCGGGTCTGTGCGTCGCCGCCATCGGCACGGAGACCAACGGCTCGATCATCGACCCTTCCTCGGCCAACTGCGTCGTCGGCGTGAAGCCGACCGTCGGACTGGTCGGTCGCGGCGGTGTCATTCCCGGCGTGCCGAGCCAGGACAGCGTCGGCCCGATCGCCCGCACGGTCCGCGACGCCGCGATCCTCCTCGGCACCCTCGTCGGCGTCGACGACCGTGACCCGGCGACCAGGGCGAGCCGCGGCCGCTTCCACCGCGACTACACCCGGTTCCTCGACGCCGACGGACTGAAAGGAGCGCGCATCGGCGTACCGCGCACGGTGTACTTCGGCTACAGCCACCACGCCGACGACATCGCGGAACGCGCGATCGCCATCCTGCGCGAGGCCGGCGCGACCGTGGTCGACCCCGCCGACATCCCGACCGCCGAGCAACTGGAGGACCTGCCCAGCTCGATGGTCGTCCAGGCGTACGAGTTCAAGCGCGCCCTCAACGGCTACCTGGCCGCTGCCCCCGGCGACCACCCGCGCAGCCTGGCCGAGTTGATCGCGTTCAACCGCGAACACGCCGACCGTGAGCTGCGCTATGTGCGGCAGGACGGCCTGGAGGCCGTGCAGGAGCTGGACTTCGGCGAACGCGAGTACCGCGAGGCGCTGGCCACCAACCACCGCCTCTCGCGCGCCGAGGGCATCGACGCGGTGCTGCGCCGGTATCGCCTCGACGCACTGGTGATGCCCACGACCGGGCCGCCGGCGAAGATCGACCTGATCCGCGGGGACAGCTACGGCGGAGGCGCTTCGACACCCGCAGCCCTCGCGGGCTATCCCGCGGTCAGCGTCCCGGCCGGTTTCGCGTTCGGCCTGCCCGTCGGGCTGACGTTCATGGGTACTGCGTGGAGCGAACCGGTCCTCCTCCGCCTCGCCCACGCCTACGAACAGGCCGGGCAGGTCCGCCGCCCGCCGACCTATCGCCCGGCGGATGTCGGCTTCTGACCACGAGCGCACCGACAGTCACGCAGGCCGGTCACTTCGAGTGGTTACCGGTGCTCGCGCAGGACCGTGCTCAGAGCCATGGGCTCCCGGCCGAGCAGCTTGGCCAGGGTCGGGTCCACCGTGGCGAACTCACCGGCGCGGGCCGCGGTGAAGACACCGAGCAGCTGGTCCGCCGTCCCGGCGGGCACACCGTGGCCGATCAGCTGCTCCCGGAACTGGTCGTCCGGTGCGGTGCTCCTGGTGACGGGACGGCCCGTGACGTCGGTGGCGATGCGCGCGACGTCGTCGAAGGTCAGCGCCTGGCCCGCGGTGAGCGGAGGAGTGGGGCCGTTGAAGCTGCCCTCGTCGGCCAGCACGGCGGCGGCAGCGTCGGCGAGGTCGGCGTGGGCGGTCCAGCTCACGGGCCCGTCCGCGGGGAGAACGACCTGGCCGGTCTGCAGGCCCTGACCCAGGAACTGCAGCGCGCTGGAGGCGTAGAAGCCGTTGCGCAGGGAGGTGAACGGCACGCCGCAGGCCCGCAGTGCCTCCTCGGTGGCGGCATGGTCGCGGCAGGGCTGGAAGTGCGACGAGGCGTCGGCTCCCATGTGGCTGGTGTAGAGGATGCGGCGGGCACCGGCGGCCACGGCGCCGTCGATCGCGGCGCGGTGCTGCCGTACGGCCTCGTCGCCCATCTTGTCGACCGAGACGATGAGCACCTGGGAGGCGCCCTCGAAGGCGTGGGCAAGGCTCGCGGCGTCGGTGAAGCTGCCCTGCCGGACCCGTACCCCCTGCTCGGCGAACGTCTTCGCCTCCGCCTTCTGCGGGTCGCGGACGCTGATGCCGATCCTGTCCGCCGGTACGAGGGTGAGCAGTCGCTCGACGATCTGGCGTCCGAGCAGTCCGGTGGCTCCGGTAACGATGATCATGCGGGGCTCCCATGGCGGAGTGATGGAGTGGTGGAACAGAGGAGTTCCAGTGGAAACGTTTTGAGCGTACCATCGATATTAACGCTGGAAACGTAGATGCGATATCGTTGATATATGCCACCACATACACGCGCCAGGGACGGGGCAGCCGTCGAGACCAGGCAGCGCGTCATCGAGGCCGCCGCCGACCTGCTCGCGCGCGAGGGCCGCGACGCCGTCACCACTCGCGCGGTCGCGGTCGCGGCGGGATTGCAGCCGCCGGCCATCTACCGGCTGTTCGGCGACAAGGACGGGCTGCTGGAAGCGGTCGCCGAACACGGCTTCGCGACCTTCCTCGCGGCCAAACACGTCGATCCCGACCCGCGGGACCTCATCGAGGACCTGCGGGCCGGGTGGGATCTGGCGGTCGAGTTCGGGCTGGCCAATCCGGCGCTGTACACGCTGATGTACAGCGAGCCCACCAGGCCGGCCTCGCCCGCCTTCAAGGCGGGCATGGAGATCCTGATGGGCCGTATCCGCCGCCTCGCCGCGGGCGGTCACCTCCGTGTCGGCGAGGAGCTGGCGGTCTCTCTCATCCACGCCACGGCGCGTGGCGCGGTGCTCACCTGGCTGTCCCTGCCCGAGGAGCGCCGGGACCCCGCCCTGTTGTCCGTGCTTCGGGAGTCCATGGTCACCGCCGTGACCAACGAGGAGCCGGCCGTGCAGGACGCGGGCCCGGCCGGTGCCGCCCGTGCCCTGCGCGCCACGCTGCCCGAGCAGTCGGCCCTCAGCGGCGCGGAGCAGCATCTGCTGAAGGAGTGGCTGGACCGTCTCGCCTCCGACGGCTGATCGGCCGTGGCCCGGCCGCTTGGGCCCGGGTCGCCCGGACCCGGGCCCGCGCGGACGGTCAACTGCCGGGCACGGTGTCCTGGAAGGTGGTGCCCGCGCTGCGGTAGGCGTTCAGCTTCGTGGTGACCTGCGCCGGTGTGAGGACCTGGTCCTTCACATGCAGGACGTAGTCCACCTGCTGGTCGTACGCCCGCGCGGTGGTGCTGGTCTGGCCCGCGAGGTCGATCAGCCACTGGTTGAAGTTGATCGACATGGGCCGCTCCGGCAGGTACGCGGAGCCGTGCGTCCCGAAGAGCTGGCCGTCGATGTAGTACTTGATGGTGCTGTTGTCGATGGTCAGCACCAGGTCGTGCCAGCCGCTGAAGCTCTGCCTCGCCTCGGTGTGCTCGTTGACGGCCACCCACGGCTCGGCCTGGTACGTCTCCCAGGACGTCGTGTAGAGGATGTTGGACGGCTCGCCCCAGCCGCCGTTGGGCAGGTACTCGAAGTCGTACTCGGAGTAGTCGTCCGCCAGTGGTGCCTTGAGGTCGTTGATGGTGAAGAACGTCTGGACGAGACGGTCGCCGTCCGGGCCGTACTTGGGCGCGTCGTTGAACCGGACCCGTGCCGCGTAGGTGCCGTTCTTGAACTTCGTCGCCTTGGTGAGGATCTCGGTCTGCTTGGTGCTCGCCGCGGTGCCGGCGGTCGAGGTCTCCAGGTTCATGATGGAGTTGCCGCCCGTGCTCGCGAAGGTGACCTTGTCGGGTGCCCAGGTCGCGCCGGGCACGCCGGGACCACCGGAGTTGGAGCGTACGGTCCAGCCGTTCGCCGAGATCCGCGGGTCGCTGTAGCCGCTGTAGCTGAAGTCGTCGAACAGCGTGGCGGCGTCGGCCGGGGGATCGGTCGGCGGGTCGGTGGGCGGATCCGTCGGCCCGTTGCCCGCGGGCGCCTGGCCCCACACGGTGGTGCCGCCCAGTTGCGCGGTGACCTTGGACCAGTCGCCGTACGACGTCTGGGAGGCGCCGAAGGAGTAGTCGTCGCTCTGATTCAGTGACGCCCATGTCGACTGGTAGAACCGCAGTTGCAGATCGCCGGTGTCGGCGCCCGGGGCGAGCGACCCGGCCCCGGAGGTGAAGCCGATCTCCAGGTAGCGGTCGGCCGTGGCGGTCGGGTTGGCGAGCGTGCCGAAGGTGCCCGTGACGTTGGCGCAGCCCTTGACCGCCCAGGAACAGGCGAAGCGGTAACTCGCGCTCGCTGAGTCGGCCTTGAAGTAGTACCGGACCTTGACACTGCTCAACTGCACGGTTGCGGTACCGGTGTTCTTCACCTTGAACCACGGTTCGGCCTGGTCGGCACCGGCTCCGGTGGCGCTCGTACGGTACTGGACGCTCAGTCCGTCGGCGGCCGCGTTCGCGGTGGCCGGGAGTGCGGTGAGCGCGGCGGCGCCCATGGCCACCGCGACAGCGGTGTGTGCGGTGGCGCGCAGCCGGTTCTTGGCGAATCTCATGGTGGTTCCTCTCCAGAAAGGTGGGGTGATTCCCGGAAACGGACGGGTCGGGGGACGGGTGGGACAGGGAGGTGGGACCGGGGAGTGAGGTCAGGGGTGGTGGTGGACGCCGAGTGCGTCCAGCCGGGCCATGTGCCCGTCGAGCCGGGAGCGGAAGTCGGGCCAGTCGGTGGCGCCGCTCCAGCCGCGGTCGGCGAGGGCGCACAGCCTCGGATAGGTGAGGTATTCGATGTGCGCGGGCGTCGAGACGAACTCGGTCCACAGCTGGGCCTGCGTGCCGAGCACCCGTGCGGCGACCTGGGCGTCCGCCTCCGCCCCAGCCCCCTCACCCGCACCCGCACCCGCATCCGCATCCGTGTTCTCGGGCACCGGGTCATGGGAGTGGACGGCACGCAGATCGACGACGGCGCCGGGCTGCGCCTGCGGTTCCTTCGGGTCGTCGGACTGGGCGTAGTCGAGATAGGTGGCCCGGTGATGGGCGTTGATCACCGAGTGGCCGCGGCGGGCCGCCGTCAGGGTGTGGGCCGGATCGCGCCAGGTCATCACGGTGAACTCGGGGGGCAGTTCGGCGCCGGTCTCCGCCCAGCCGACCGGCCGGCGCCCGTTCCTGACGACGTGCTCGCCGACCTTCCCCAGGAACCAGCCGTGCAGGGCTTCGGGGCTCGACAGGCCCTCCGCCGCGGCTCGTTCACGTGCGGCGGCGCTGTGCGTCCACTCGGCGGTCGGGCACTCCTCGCCGCCGAGGTGGATGTACGGCGACGGGAAGACGTCCATGACCTCGTCGAGGACACCGCGGCAGAAGTCGAGCACCTCGTCGTGGACACCGAGGACGGTGTTGCACACCCCCCAGTGTGTCCACACGTCGAGGGTCCGCTCGGGGTGGTTGCCCAAGGAGGGATAGGCGGCCAGGGCGGCACGTACATGCCCGGGCATCTCTATCTCCGGCACGACGGTGACGCCGCGGGCGGCGGCGTACCGGACCAGGCCGGTCAGTTCGCCCCGCGTGTACGCCCCGCCGTGCGGGATTCCGTCGTACGTGCCGCTGCCGGCCGGGCCCCGCTGCGACTCGGCGCGATGGCCGCCGATCTCGGTGAGCTTGGGGTGGGCGGCGACCGGCATGCGCCAGCCCTGGTCGTCGGTGAGGTGCAGATGAAAGACGCTGATCTTGTGCAGGGCGAGCAGGTCGACGTACCGGCGCAGATAGGAGACGGGCTGGAAGTGGCGTGCCACGTCCAGCATCGCGCCGCGCCAGGGGTGGCGCGGGACGTCGGTGATGTCGGCGCACGGCAGCAGCCACTGGGTGACGCGCTGCGGGTCCGCCGACAGGGCTGCCGGGGGCAGGAGCTGACGGACCGTCTGGATGCCGCGGAGCAGTCCGGTGGGGTGTGCGGCGCGCAGCAGCACGCTGTGCGGGTCGATGGTGAGTACGTATCCCTCTTCGCCCAGGCCACCGAAGCCGCCCACGCCACCGAAGTCGCCGGGGCCACCGAAGTCGGCGGGCTCACTGGAGGCGGGGTCGAGCGCCAGGGTGAACTGCCCTTCCGGGGAGGGGTGCAGGGGCAGCCCGGTGGCGGGGGCGAGCAGGGTGCGCAGCAGGTCCGCGGCGGTTTCGGCGCCTTCGCCGATCCGCAGCGCCGTGTCGGCGTCGAGCGTGAAGTGTCCTGGTCGGAACGCGGCCTCGGTGGGACGGGGGACGAGGGTGGGCGCGGTTGGCTGTGCGGGCACGGATCGCCTCCGGAGCTGGGTGCAGCCGAGTACACGGGGAGCACATGGGGGGGGAGTGGCAGGGGTCAGCCCTTGACCGCGCCCGCGGCGAAGCCGGACGTGACATGGCGTTGCAGCAGCAGGAACACCACGAGCGCCGGGGCTGCGAAGAGGGTCGAGGCGGCCATGGTGGCGCCCCAGTCGGTGCCGAAGACGTTCTGGAAGGAGGACAGCCACACGGGCAGGGTGCGGTTGTCCTGCTGCTTGATGATGAGGAAGTTGGCGTAGGCGAACTCGTTCCAGGCGGTGATGTAGCCGAAGAGCGAGGTGGCCATGAGTCCCGGTGCCAGCAGCGGGAACGCGATGTGCCGGAACGCGCCGAGCCGGGTGCAGCCGTCGACCTGGGCCGACTCCTCCAGCTCCGGCGGGATCGTGCCGATGAAGCCCCGCAGGACGATGACCGTGAAGGGCAGGGTCATCATGAAGTAGACGAGGGTCAGGGTCGGCAGCCGGTCCAGCATGCCGGTGTCCCGGGAGATGATGTAGACCGGGATGATCAGTGACTCCCAGGGCGCCATCTGGGCGATGAAGACCATGAGCATGAACTGCCGGCGCCCCTTCCACCGCATCCGCGCGACCGCGTAGGCGGAGCCGAGCGCGACGACGAGGGAGAGCAGGACGGCGCTCAGCGTGACGAGGAGGCTGTTGCGCCAGAACAGACCGAAGCCGTCGGCTCCGACAGCGGTGCGGAAGTGGTCGAGCGTCCAGGTCCGCGGGACGAGCCGCGGACTGTCGGACTGGATGTCGCGGGCCGGGGTGAACGCGGTCGCGACCATCCAGTAGACCGGGAACAGGCAGAGCGCGACCGTGACGACGGCGGCGGCGTTGAGGGGGATGCGGCGCATACGGGGGCGGGTCGTGCTCATGCGAGCTCGTCCTCCTGGCGGAACATCTGGCGGAAGTAGAGGACGAGCACGCCCGACATCAGCACGACGGTCACCATGGAGGCCGCCGACCCGAGGTCGTAGCGCTGGCTCGACAGGGCGGTCTGGACCGCGTACACGGGCAGGATCGTGGTCGCGTCGCCGGGGCCGCCGTTGGTCATCACCCAGATCTGGACGAACGCCTTGAACGTCCAGATCACTTCGAGCGAGAACACCAGCAGGAAGATCGGCCGCACGACCGGGAAGGTGATGGACCGGAAGATCCGCGCCCCCGACGCCCCGTCGAGCCGCGCCGACTCGTACAGCTCGACGGGGACGGTGGTGAGGGCCGAGTACAGGGTGATCGCCGCGAACGGCACGGACTGCCACACGATGAGCGCGACCAGGATGGCGAAGGCGGCCGGTCCGTGCGCGAACCAGGCGTAGCGGTCGAAGGATGTGAACCCCAGGTCCGTCAGGACCGCGTTGACGATGCCGAACTCCGAGTGGAACAGCCACTGGAAGACGGTGGTCGCCGCGATGACCGGCATCGCCCAGGTCAGGACGAGTGAGCTGAGGACCGCGGTCCGGCCGAACCGGCCGAGCCGTTCGATCATCAGCGCGACCAGCGTGGACAGCACCATGATCAGGACGACGTTGACGGCCATGAAGAGGAAGGTGCGGCGTACGACCTCCCAGAAGCGGCTGTCGCCCAGCAGCGTCCCGTAGTTGTCGAGTCCGACGAACCGCGCGTCGCCCAGGATGAGTTGGCGCAGTCCGAAGTCCTGCAGCGAGATCACCACCGCGCGGACCAGGGGATAGACGAGCAGGTAGAGCGTGCCGAGGACGGCGGGTGCGATCAGGACGTACGGCCAGACGCCGGTCCCGCCGTCCTTCGACGGGCGGCGCGGTCCTGGGCCGGGCGAGCGCCGGGGGCGCCCGGCGCTCGGTGGGGGATGGGGTGCGGTCTGCTCTCGGACGGCCGTCACGGCACACTTCCTCCAGCGCGGCACCGGCGCGGACGGCCGGTGCGGGGACGGTTGAGGGGCCGGGCCGGCTCAGGTGCCGGAGTTCATCGCCGTGGTGATGGCCTCGGACGCCTTGGCGGCTTCCTTTTGCGCGTCGCCTCCGGTGAGTACGGCGGTCAGGTAGTCCTTGATCGGGTTCTTGGCCTCGACGGCCGCCCAGCCGGGTGTGTTGGGCGTGGCGTGGCCCTCGGCGGCGCCGACCGCCATGGCCGAGGCGCCCGGGTCGGAGGCGACGGCGTCGGACAGGGTGGTCTTGTTCGGTACGTAGCTCATGGCGACGGCGAGCTTCTTCTGCCAGGTGTCGCCGGTGAGTTCCTTGACGAAGGTGTAGGCCGCGTCCTGTTTGGCGGAGGCCGTGGGGATGACGAGGTCGGAGCCGCCGGTGAAGACGGCGCCGGGAGTGTCGGCGGTCTTCCCCGGGATCGGGAAGAAGCCGAGCTTGTCCTTGAGCGCGGGGTTGTTCTCGACGACCGTGTTGGCACCGCCGGGGGACGACACGACCTGGGCGACCTTCCCCTTGGCCATCACGTCCGCCTGCGGGGGATTGGCCTCGTCTGAGTCCTTGGGGCCCCGGCCGAGTGCCTGGAGCTTCTTGTAGAACTCCATGCCGCGGACGGCCTCGGGGGTGTCCAGCGAGCCCTTCCACTTACCGCCGGACTCGATGGCGAGGTCGCCGCCCTCGTCCCAGACGAAGCCCGCGAGGGTGTACCAGTTCTGGCCGGGCAGATAAATGCCTTGTGTGCCACCGGTGTTGAGCTTCTTGGTGGCGGCGGTCCACTGGTCGCGGGTCTTGATCGCGGCCGGGTCGACGCCCGCCTTCTCGAAGAGGTCCTTGCGGTAGATGACGACGCGGTTGGCGGCGTAGTAGGGGATGCCGTACTGCCTGCCCTCGAAGGCGCCGGGCTCGGCGAGGCCCTTGAGCCAGTCCTTCCCGCCGAGTTCGCCGACCTTGTCGCTGAGGTCGAGCAGGCCCCCGCTCTGCGCGAACTGGGCGACCTGGGTGTTGCCGGTCTCGATGACGTCGGGTGCGTCGGTGCTGGCGAGGGCCGCCGTGACCTTCTCGCCGATGCCGTCCCACTCCTGGATCTGCACCTTGACCCGGATGTCGGGGTGAGCGGCCTCGAAGCTCTTGACGAAGTCCTTCTGGAACTGGTCCGAGACGCTGTCGCGCATCAGCCAGACGTCGATGGCGGTGCTCCCGTCGGAGGCGTCGGAGGAACTGCTGCAGGCACTCAGCCCGGCGGTCACGACGAGCGCGGACACACCGGCGAACAAGCGGAACTTCACGGTTCACCTCTGGAGGACATGAGCAGACCACCTGACCAGTGAAGCCCACTGGACAGCTCACCTCTCGATGCGGGGATGAAACTGGCATAGACCAATCGGCGGCGTCAACCCCTTGCGCTGCATGGGTTGTTGGGGCTCGCATGCGTTAGTACTCAGGCGACGAACCATAGACAGCGGTTACACTTCGCCCGACCAGGAGTGACACGGCGCGCGACAACTGGTCAACTGGTAAAGGGGATGTCGCGCACGACAGCCCGAGGGGCACAGCATGGGGGGCGTCATGAGGGTGAGCGGTACGAGGGTGGGAGCGGCATGAGGGAAGACGCATCGGGTGCGGTGCTGAAACGGGAGCGGGTCCGCGACTTCATCCTCGACCTCGTCGAGTCGCGCAGCCCGGGTGACGCGATCCCCTCCGAGCGCTCCCTGTGCGCCCGGCTGGGAGTGTCCCGCCCGACCCTGCGCGCGGCGGTCGACGAACTCGTGGCCGCGGGCCTCCTGGTACGCGAGCACGGCCGGGGCATGTTCGTCGCGCCCGAGAAGATCACCCAGGAACTCGTCTCCGGACAACAGACCATGACGGCGCCTCAGGCCTCCGGAGCCTGGTCGAGCCGCCTGCTGGAGTTCACCACCTTCGCGGCCGGCGCACGCGTGGGCCGCAAACTGCGGATGTCACCCGCCGCCGAGATCGTGTACGTGGCACGGCTGCGCCTCGTCGACGGCGCCCCGATGGCCATAGAGCATCTGCACATCAGAGCCGATCTGGTCCCCTCCCTGTCCGCGCAGGAACTGGAGGCGGGCGACCTGTACGAGCACCTGCGGGAACAGCACGGCGTCCACGTCCAGGAGGCCGTGCAGGCGATCGAGCCCACCGTCGTCACCCGCGCCGAGGCCGAACTGCTCGACGTTCCCGAGCTGTCCCCGGCCCTGCTCTTCGAGCGGCTCACCTCGGACACCACCGGTCGGCCCGTCGAATACGTCCACTCGGTCTACCGCGGCGACCGCTACCGCATCGTCTCCCGCCTCACCCTCGACTCCTCCGGCGCCGAACCTCCGAACCGCCTCGGCCACCACCCCGGCATCCCGCCGGGCGACTTCGCCCATCGCGAGACGATCGCGTCCTCCACGCGGGGGGACATCCAGACGGGGCAGTGAGTCGTCACGGGGCGGTGAGTCGTCCCGTATCGAGGGGACGGATCGCCTGATGGGCGTATCGGGACGCCTGTGACCCGAGCGGGGCGGGGATCTGGTGATTCGTGTGGGTCCCGGGCTATGTGGTGTGACACGGGGCAGGCACACTGCATACAGGCATTCTCACGATCAAGAGGAACAGGCATGATCACGCTTACGAAGGAAGACGGCCCGGCGGATCTCGACGGAGTGACCCACCTGTCGATCGGGGTGTCCTGGGACCCCACCGTCGGCAGCAGCGGCGGACTGATCGGCAAGCTGCGCCAGAAGACCGGCACGGACCTCGACCTGATCGCCATCGCCATGCAGGGCTCGGACCCGGTCCGCCTCGCGGGTCTGGACTCCCTGGACCCGCTGGGCAACGGCTCGTTGGTGCACACCGGCGACAACCAGACCGGCAAGGGCGACGGTGACGACGAGACGGTGACCGTCGAGTTCTCCCGCGTCCCGACGAACATCACCTCGATCGTCTTCGTCGCCGCCGCCTACAAGAAGAGCAGCTCCTTCCAGAAGGCGCGGAACATCAGCTTCAAGGTGTACGACGCCAGCGGGGGCAGCACGCAGCAGGTCGCGGACATCTGGCCCAGCCTCCTCAGCAACGACAACGGCTGCGCCGTCGCCAAGGCGATCCGGGTCGGCGGGTCCTGGAAGCTGCAGGTGATCAACGAGACCGGGAAGATCAAGCAGGGCGACGAGCAGGCCCTGATGCGCTTCGCCGCGAGCAAGTAGGTCACACGCGAGCGATCGCACGGAAGCGGGACGATCGCGCAGAGGCGGGACGGGGCGGGACCGGCGCACATGCCGGTCCCGCCCCGCCGTACGCCGTGGCCCGCGGTGCGTCCTGACCTGCTCGAAATCAAGAGTGTACGTTCGTACGCTCCCGCTATAGGCTCACCCCCATGACTGTTGACGTACTGCGCCGACCCGCGTCGGCCGAACGGCAGGCTCGGGTGGCCGTTGCCGTGCTGTTCTTCACCAACGGAGCCCTGTTCGCCAACCTCCTGCCGAGGTATCCGCAGATCAAGGCGGATCTCGGCATAGGGAACGCGGCCTACGGTCTGGCCGTCGCCGCGTTCCCCGCGGGCGCCATCGCGGCCGGTCTCGCCGCGGGAGTGGTGATCCGCCGCATGGGCTCGGCGCGGGCGGCGGTGGCCGGCACCTTGCTGACCGGAGCGTGGATCCTCCTCGCGGGCCTGGCCGACTCGGTCGTGCTGTTCGCGGCGGCGCTGTTCCTGGCCGGAGCGATGGACGCGGTCACCGACGTGGCGCAGAACGCCCACGGTCTGCGCGTGCAGAGACGCTACGGACGTTCCATCATCAACTCCTTCCACGCGATCTGGTCCATCGGGGCCGTCACCGGCGGAGCCATGGCCGCGGCGGCGATAGCGCTCGGCCTCTCGCGCGGACAGCATCTGACGATCTCGGCGGTGGTGTTCGCGGTGGCCGCGTGCGTCGCGCTCCGGTTCTGCCTGTCCGGGGCCGAGATCGAGTCCGAGGACGTGGGTGGTGCGGGGACCGAATCCGTGGCGGACCTCGGATCGGTGGCGGACCCGGCAGCGGAGTCCGGCCGCGGCGGCCGTGGAGAACAGCCGCAGGGTGGAGAACAGCCGCGGGTGGGACGTGCGACGCCGGGTCGGCGTACCGCGTACGTACTGGCCGCCCTCGTGCTCATCGCCACGGCCGGCACCCTGGTCGAGGACGCGGGCAGTTCCTGGGCCGCGCTCTACCTCTCCGGTTCACTGTCCGCGTCGGTGACGCTGGCCGCTTCCGGCTACATCGCCCTGGTCGGGGCCCAGTTCGTCGGCCGTATCATCGGCGACCGCCTCGTCGACAGGTTCGGGCAGCGCACGGTGGCCCGCGCGGGCGGCCTCATCGTCGTGGCCGGTATGGGCCTGGCGCTGGCCGTGCCCACGGTGCCCGGCACGATTCTGGGATTCGCCGCAGCCGGGTTCGGCGTGGCGACGCTGGTCCCCGCGGCGATGCACGAAGCCGACGAGCTGCCCGGCCTCAAGCCCGGCTCGGGGCTCGCCATCGTCTCCTGGCTGATGCGCCTGGGCTTCCTGCTCTCCCCGCCCGTCGTCGGACTGGTCGCGGACGCGGCGAGCCTGCGGGTGGGGCTGCTCGTGGTGCCGCTCGCAGGCCTGCTCGTGCTCCTGCTCGCCGGAGTGCTGCAACCCAAGCGCCGCTAGGGTCTGCCCCCCTGTACGTGCACGTTTCCCGGGTCGCGGTCCGTCGGCGAGTGTACGATCGTACGCATGTCGACGGACTACTTCGCCCAGGATCCCCGTACGCATCTCGAACGCATGATGGCGGGCGATCACTACATCGCCGACGACCCGGAGATCGTGCGCCGGTACGAGCGGGCCGTCCGGTTGGCCGCCCGCTACCAGGCCGCCTATCTCGAAGACACCGAGGGGGCCCGCCCGATCCTCGCCGAACTGCTCGGCTCCCTCGGCCCCGACGTGCACCTGCGGCCGCCGCTGTTCGTCGACTACGGAAGCAACATCACGATCGGCGCGCGCACCTTCGTCAACTACAACCTGACCGCCCTGGACGTCGCGGCGATCACCATCGGCGAGGACTGCCAGATCGGTCCGAACGTCCAACTGCTCACCCCCACCCACCCCTTGGAGCCGGAGCCCCGGCGCGACAAGCTGGAGGCCGCGCAGCCGATCACCATCGGGAACAACGTGTGGCTGGGGGGAGGCGCGATCGTGCTGCCCGGTGTCAGTATCGGAGACAACTCCGTCATCGGCGCCGGGGCCGTGGTGACGAAGGACGTGCCCGCCAACGTGGTCGCCGTCGGCAATCCCGCCCGCCCGGTCCGTACCCTCTGAAGGCTTCCGTCATGGCCACCGGACACACCGACCCGCAGCGCCGCGAACGCATCATCGGCGCGACCCTCGACCTCATCGCCGAGGAGGGGATCGCCAGCGTCTCCCACCGGAAGATCGCCGCGCGTGCCGGCGTCCCCCTGGGGTCGATGACCTACCACTTCAGCGGGATGGACGAGCTGCTCCGGGAGGCGTTCACCCGGTTCGCCGACCACATCGTGGCCGTCTTCGACGCCCACCTCGCCGCTCCGGCCGACCGTGACCAGGCCCGCCGGGCCGTGGCGGACCTGGTTCATGTCCTGTCGGAGGGGAGCCAGCGCGACCTCGTACTCACCCAGGAGCTGTACACCCTCGCCGCGCGGCGGCCGGTCTACCGGGAACTCACCCACGAGTGGATGGGCCGCAGCCGCACCCATCTGGAGAAGCACTTCGACCCGGACACGGCACGGCAACTCGACGCCCTGATCGAGGGTCTGACCCTCCACCGAGCCCTGGACAACGAGCCGCACGACCGTGCCCTGACCCTTGAGGCGATCACCCGCATCACCACGCAGGTAGGGGCGGCGGCCGGGTGCGGGGCACCGGATCGATCAGGAATCGAGAAGCGCCGACCCGGGTGCCGCGTCTAGCGTGACTGCCATGGACGTCACCCTGTACGCGAGCTTCCTCCCGCACACCGATCCGGACGCGTCCCTGGCCTTCTACCGGGACGCCCTCGGCTTCGAGGTCCGCGACGACGTCGGCCACGGCGCGATGCGCCGGATCACGGTCGGCGCCGCCGGCCGGTCCGGCCCGTCCCTCGTCCTGGAGCCGCCGGTCACCGACCCCGGTGTCACCGAGGAGGAGCGCCGTACCGTCGCGGAGATGATGGCGAAGGGCGCGTACGCGGGCATCCTCCTGGCCACCCCCGACCTCGACGCCACCTTCGAGCGGGTGCGGGCGGCCGGCAGCGGCGAGATCGTCCAGGAGCCGGCCGAGCGGCCGTACGGCGTCCGGGACTGTGCCTTCCTCGATCCCGCGGGCAACATGATCCGCATCCAGGAACGGCGCTGAGCGGTCCGGCGAGCGAGCCGGTGGGCGCAACAGGCGAACAGGTCAACAGGTCGACAGAGCGACTGAGCGACAGATCAACAGATGGAGACATGATGAGCATGGCCCCGAGGAGCGACACCCAGTCGTCCGCGCCGCACGCTGCCGACAGCCATGACCTGATCCGCGTGCACGGAGCGCGCGAGAACAACCTCAAAGACGTCAGCATCGAGATCCCCAAGCGCCGCCTGACCGTGTTCACCGGTGTCTCCGGCTCGGGCAAGAGCTCCCTGGTGTTCAACACGATCGCCGCCGAGTCGCAGCGGATGATCAACGAGACCTACAGCGCGTTCCTCCAGGGCTTCATGCCGACCCTGGCTCGCCCCGAGGTCGACGTCCTCGACGGGCTGACCACCGTGATCACCGTCGACCAGCAGCGGATGGGCTCCGACCCGCGCTCCACCGTGGGCACCGCCACCGATGCCAACGCGATGCTGCGCATCCTCTTCAGCCGTCTCGGCGCGCCGCACATCGGCCCGCCCAGCGCGTACTCCTTCAACACCGCCTCGGTCCGGGCCAGCGGTGCGATCACCGTCGAACGCGGTGCCAGGAAGACGGTGAAGGCGACCTTCAACCGCACCGGCGGCATGTGTACGCGCTGCGAGGGCCGGGGCTCGGTCTCCGACATCGACCTCAGCCAGCTCTACGACGACTCCAAGTCCCTCTCCGAGGGCGCGTTCACCATCCCCGGCTGGAAGTCCGACAGCCAGTGGACCGTGCAGGTCTACGCCCAGTCCGGCTTCGTCGACCCGGACAAGCCGATCCGCGAGTACACCAAGAAGCAGTTGCAGGACTTCCTCTACGGGGAGCCCGTCAAGGTCAAGGTCAACGGCGTCAACCTCACCTACGAGGGCCTGATCCCGAAGATCCAGAAGTCGTTCCTGTCCAAGGACAAGGAGTCGATGCAGCCGCACATCCGGGCGTTCGTGGAGCGGGCGGTCACCTTCGCCACCTGCCCCGAGTGCGACGGCACCCGGCTGAGTGAAGGGGCCCGGTCGTCGAAGATCGGCAAGATCAGCATCGCCGACGCCTGCGCGATGGAGATCCGCGATCTGACCGAGTGGGTCCGCGGTCTCGACGAGCCGTCCGTGGCACCGCTGCTCGCGGCACTTCAGCAGGCCCTCGACTCGTTCGTGGAGATCGGTCTCGGCTATCTCTCGCTCGACCGGCCCGCGGGCACGCTGTCGGGCGGCGAGGCGCAGCGCGTCAAGATGATCCGCCACCTCGGCTCCTCGCTCACCGACATCACCTACGTCTTCGACGAGCCCACCATCGGCCTGCACCCCCATGACATCCAGCGGATGAACGGCCTGCTGCTGCGGCTGCGGGACAAGGGCAACACCGTGCTCGTCGTGGAGCACAAGCCCCAGACGATCGCGATCGCCGACCACGTCGTCGACCTCGGCCCCGGCGCGGGCACGGGAGGCGGCACCGTCTGCTTCGAGGGCACGGTCGAGGGGCTGCGGGCCAGTGACACCGTCACCGGCCGCCACCTCGACGACCGGGCCACCGTCAGGGAGACGCCGCGCGAGCCCACGGGCTCGCTGGAGATCCGCGGCGCGACAGCGCACAACCTGCAAGGAGTCGACGTGGACATCCCTCTCGGGGTGCTCACCGTCGTCACGGGTGTCGCCGGCTCCGGGAAGAGCTCGCTCGTCCATGGATCGATCCACGACGACGAGGGCGTGGTGTCGATCGACCAGGGCGCCATCCGCGGCTCCAGGCGCAGCAACCCGGCGACCTACACCGGAATGCTCGACCCGATCCGCAAGGCGTTCGCCAAGGCCAACGACGTGAAGCCGGCCCTGTTCAGCGCCAACTCCGAGGGCGCCTGCCCCACCTGCAACGGCGTGGGTGTCGTCTACACCGACCTGGCGATGATGGCCGGAGTCGCCACTCCCTGCGAGGAGTGCGAGGGAAGGCGGTTCCAGGCCGCGGTCCTGCAATACCACCTCGGCGGCCGTGACATCAGTGAGGTGCTCGCGATGTCGGTGACCGAGGCCGTGGAGTTCTTCGGCCAGGGCGAGGCGAGCATCCCGGCCGCGCACCGCATCCTCGAACGCCTCGCCGACGTCGGACTCGGCTACCTCAGCCTCGGCCAGCCGCTCACCACCCTCTCCGGCGGCGAACGTCAGCGGCTCAAGCTGGCCACCCACATGGGCGACAAGGGCGGGGTGTACGTCCTCGACGAGCCGACCACCGGCCTGCATCTCGCCGATGTCGAGCAGCTGCTCGGACTGCTCGACCGGCTCGTCGACTCCGGCAAGTCCGTCATCGTCGTCGAGCACCACCAGGCGGTCATGGCGCACGCCGACTGGATCATCGACCTCGGCCCCGGCGCGGGCCACGACGGCGGCCGGATCGTCTTCGAGGGCACCCCGGCCGACCTGGTCGCCGCCCGCTCCACCCTCACGGGCGAACACCTCGCGGCGTACGTGGGCGCCTGACCGTAACGCCCTCGCGGCCCGGTGACTCCGCGTCCTGCGAGGGGCGCGGTCAGCCGGCCGCCGCCGGGCTTGGCGCGGGGCCGTACGCGCTGGTGAGCGCCCGGTCCGCGGCGGCGGCCAGTGCGGTGTCGTCCGGGTCCGTACCGATCCAGGCGAGGTGGCCGTCGGGGCGGATCAGGGCGGCACGCACCGGGGCCCAGGCGGCCGGGGGCCGGTCGAGGGTCGCTGTGTGCACGGTGAGCCCCGGGCGTGCGCGGTCCGCGAGGACGCCTTGACCGGGTGCGGGTGCGGCGTCCGTCAGGTCGAGGAGCAGGTGACTGTCCGCGGGCAACCGCCCGTGCAGGTTGCCCCCGGAGTCGGTGAAGGCCAGGTCGGGGGCGCGGCTGCCGGTGAGCGGATGGGCCGTCGCGTCCGGTGCCGGGTAGGCGACGCCGAGCGCGGTGAGGCGTTCGGCCAGAGCCCGGCCGAAGTCCGGCTGCGTGGCGATCATCCCGCTGAGGAACGACCGCAGATCGAGGCCCTCGGGAGTGAAAGCGGTCATCAGCGCGGTCTGGGCCCGACTGTGCTCCATCAGCTGCGCGCCGACGGGGTGGCGCTCGGAGTGGTAGCTGTCGAGCAGACCGTCCGGGGCCCGGCCGCCGAGGGCCGCGGCGAGCTTCCAGCCGAGGTTGTGCGCGTCCTGGATGCCGACGTTCATGCCGACGCCGCCGGTCGGGAAGTGCTGGTGGGCGGCGTCCCCGGCGAGCAGGACCCGGCCGCGCCGGTACTCCGCGGCCAGCCGGGTGGCGTTGCCGAAACGGGAGAGCCACACCGGGTCGCGCATCCCGTGGTCCTCACCGGTGATGGCGACGACCTTGGCCCGCAGCTCCTCCAGGGTGAGGTCCCCCGGCGACTCGGTGGTGAGGCTGTCGGGGCTGACACCGACGAGGCGGTGCCGCCCACCGGGCAGGGGCGCGACCAGCAGCCCGCCCCGGGGCCCGAAGACGCCGAACCCGGGTCGCGGCGGGTGGTCGAGCACGACATCGCCGAGCCAGCCCAGAACCGTGGAGGGCGTACCGGGAAAGTCGATGCCGGCCGCGGTGCGCACGGTACTGCGGGTGCCGTCGCACCCGACGAGATACGCCGCCCGCAGCTCGTACGGCCCGTTGGGCCCCTGCACCTGTACGGTCACCGACCCCGCGTGCTCGGTGAACCCGCCGACGCGGTGCCCGCGCACGATCGTGGCGCCGAGCGCGAGCGCGTGCTCCTCCAGCAGTTCCTCGGTACGGGCCTGGGGCAGCGCGAGGGTGTACGGGAACGGGGTGTCCAGCACGCTGAAGTCGAGCCGTTCGTCGAGCGTGGCGAAATGCCCGCCAGGTATCCGCAGGCCCTCAGCGAGGAAGGGCTTGTGCACTTCGCGCGAGGCGAGGATCTCGATGGTCCGGGGATGGATGGTCAGCGCCTTGGAGCGCTGATCGACGTCGGTCCGCTCCTCGACGACGGTGACGGAGACCCCGCCCAGCCGCAGTTCGGCGGCCAGCCACAGCCCCACCGGACCTCCGCCCGCGATGACAACCTGCTGTTCCACGCACCCTCCTAGGTCAGTGACCAATAACGTGTCCGTAGTAAACTAGGTCAATGACCAATAGGCAAGCGAGTGAGGGCCGCACCCCCCGGCTGGACCCCGCGACGGTGATCCGGGCCGCGCTGGAACTGCTGGACGAGAAGGGCCTGGACGCGCTGTCCACCCGGGCCGTCGCGGACCGGCTCGGCGTCCGCATGAACACCGTGCTGTGGCATGTGAAGACCAAGGCCCGGATGCTGGAGCTGATGGCGGACGCCGTCGTCGGCGAGGCCCCGCTCGACGGACTGCCGGCCGACCGGGACGAACGCGTCCGCGAACTCGCCCGCCGCTACCGCCGCGCCCTGCTCGCCCACCGCGACGGCGCCGCCCTCGTGGTCGGTACGTACACCGCCGAACCGCACACCCTGGCCTTCGCCGAGGCACTGGTGACCGCGCTGCTGGACGGCGGTCTCGACGACCGGGACGCCGCCTGGACCACGTGGACGATCATCTATCTCGCCCTCGGCCTCACCCAGGAGGAACAGGCGGCGCCCTCCGCCCCCCTGAACGACGGTCTGGCGAACGCCGTTTCCAGGACGGCACACCCCGCCCTCCACCGCGTCCTCCACCACCTCGACGCGCGATCCTTCGACGAGCGCTTCGAGTTCGGCCTGTCCGCGATCATCGTGCGCGCGGGAGACTCGACCCCATGAACACATCGGATCCCGGCGCCGGTCACGAGACCGACCCCGAGGCTGCTCCCAAGGCCGACCTGCGCTTCTACCTGCAGTCCGCCCGCGATGCCCTGCTGTGGAAGCTCGAAGGGCTCTCGGAGTACGACGTCCGCCGCCCGTCGACGCCGACCGGCACCAACCTCCTGGGCCTCGTCAAACACACGGCCGGGGTGGAGCTGGGCTACCTCGGCGACACCTTCGGACGGCCGTCCGGCGAGTCGCAGCCCTGGCTCGAGGACGGCGCCGAGACCAACGCGGACATGTGGGTCACCGCCGACGAGTCACGCGAGCACATCGTGGGCCTCTACCGCCGGGCCTGGGCGCACGCGGACGCGACGATCGACGCGCTCACCCTGGACACGGTCGGCCGGGTGCCGTGGTGGCCGGACGAGCGGAACGAGGTGACCCTGCACCACGCCGTCGTGCGCGTGATCGCCGACACGCACCGGCACGCCGGCCATGCCGACATCGTCCGCGAACTCATGGACGGCTCGGTCGGGATGAACCAGACCAACGGCAGTGTGGCGCCGGGTGATGCGGCGTGGTGGGAGGAGTACCGAGGCCGCCTGGAGAGGGCGGCCCAGGAAGCCGGGAAGGGCGCGTGACGGCCACGCTGCTTCACGGAGCGTCCGGTCCGGGTCCGCTCTCGGGCACGTTCTCCTCCCGCATGCCCCACGGCGACCCGTACTCCGTGAGCAGGTCGAGGAACGGCCGGGGAGGCATCGCCTCGGGGCCGAGCACTCCACTGCCGTGCCAGGCGCCGGACGCGATGAGTTCGAGGGCCGCCACGGGGTTGATCGCGGTCTGCCAGACCACCGCCTGGGAGCCGTACTCGCGCATCGACCACTGGTTGTCGACCACGTGGTAGAGGTAGACCTCCCGTGACCGGCCGTCCTTGGTGCCCCTGACCCACGTACCGGCGCACGTCTTGCCGTGCATGCGGTCGCCGAGGCCGGCCGGATCGGGGAGACAGGCGGCGACGACGTCCCGCGGGGAGACCGCGACCCTGCCCCCGCCGCCGTCCACGGTGACCGGCTCGGTGCGGTCCATGCCCAGCTTGTGCAGGGTCTGCAGGACGCCGATGAACTCGTCGCCGAGACCGTACTTGAAGGTGACCCGACCGGCCTTCAACCACCGGGGGATCAGCAGGACCTCCTCGTGCTCGACGTTGACGCACTCCACCGGCCCGATGCCCGCCGGGAAGTCGAAGACCTCCGGCTCGCTGAAGGGCGGTGTGGTGAACCAGCCCCGGTCCGCCTCGTAGACGACCGGCGGGTTGAGGCATTCCTCGATCGTCGTCCAGATGCTGAAGGACGGGGCGAAGTCGTAGCCGTCCACGACCAGGTTCGCGCCGTCGCGGATGCCGATCTCCTCGATCTCGTCGAAGAGGACGTCGGCGGCGTACCGCGCGAACACGTCCGACAGACCCGGCTCCACCCCCATGCCGACCAGGGCGAGCCGGTCCGCGGCCTCCCACTCGGCGGACCGCTCGAACTGCGCGTCACCCAGCTTGACGCCGCACTCCTCGTAGGGGCGTGTCGGATGCGGCCGGGACAGGGACATCGCCATGTCCAGGTAGTGGGCGCGATGGGCGAGCGCCGCGTCGAAGAGCGGCAGCACGAAACGCGGATCGGTGGCGTTGAGCAGGACGTCGCAGCGGTGCTCGGCGAGGGCGGCCCGTACGCCGTCGGTGTTCGAGGCGTCGAGCCGTACCGCCGAGAAGCGGTGCCCGTCCTCGCCGAGTGCCGCGACGGCCGACTCCGCCCGCGCAAGGTCGTAGTCGGCGACCACCATGTGCTCGAAGAAGGGGCGGCGGGCCGCGATCCTGGTGATCGCGGTGCCGACGCCCCCTGCTCCGACCAAGAGGACTCGCATGGTGCAGCTCTCCTTCGTCCCGCCCGCCCGTTTCGGTGGGGCAGGACGATAGCAGTGGCACCGTGCGGTCCGGTTTCTACCGCGAGCCCTGTTTCCGTGTGCTGGGCGGCGACGGGTGGGTGCGGGCGTGGAGTTCGATGGCCAGGGGCGCGGCCGTGAACATCGAGGAGTACGTGCCGACGACGATGCCGATGAGCAGGGCGAGCGCGAAGTCGGTCAGGGAGTCGCCGCCCAGCAGGGTGAGGGCGGCGAGGATGAACACGGCTCCCATACCGGTGTTGACGGTCCGGGGGAGGGTCTGCAGGATCGCCGTGTTGGCGAGCACGGGGAAGGGGACCTTCTTTCGTTTGCCATGAGAGCCGTCGGGGCCGTCGGGACCGTCGGGACCGGCGGGGCTGTCGGTCCGGTTGGCGGCCGACAGTTCCCTGATCCGGTCGAAGACGACCACGGAGTCGTTGACCGAGTAACCGATCACCGTCAGCAGCGCGGCGAGGAAGACTCCGTCGACCGGCTTGCCGAGCCAGGCGAAGACACCGATGAGGATCAGGGTGTCGTGGACCATCGCCGCGACCGCGGACGCCCCGAAGGCCCACCGGAAGCGGACCGCGAGATACAGCAGTTGCGCGGCCAGTGCGGACGCGAGGGCGATGAGGGCCCCACGGCGCAGTTCGTCCCCGAGGCTGGGTCCGATCAGCTCGTCACGGACCTTCTCGGCACCGCCCGCGAGCTCGCCGACCGCCTTGTCGACCTTCGCCGCCTCGGCGTTGGTCAGCTGATCGGTGCGGACGGTGAGATCGCCGTCGCCGGAGGTCTGCACGACGGCACCGGGCTGGCCCGCGTCGGCCAGGGCCTCACGGGCGCGGTCGGCGTCGACCGGGGCGGAGGCGGTGTACTCCATGAGCCGTCCGCCGGTGAACTCGACGCCGAAGTTCAGCCCTCTGACCGCGATGCCCGAGGTGGCCAGGACGAGGGCGACCGCGGACGCCGCCAGCCAGGTGCGCCCGTGCCGCATCAGGTCCGGATTGCGCCGGGTGAGACAGTCGCGGACCTTCCCGGTGTCCGCGATGCCGGTGAGCTGCGGACGGCGTCGTACGGATCGCCTGGCGACCGCCCAGTCGGCGAGGACGCGGGTGATGACCAGGGCACTCAGCATGGAGGCGAGCACCCCGATGCCCAGGGTGACGCCGAAGCCCCGTACCGGACCGGAAGCGAGGAGGAAGAGCAGTCCGGCGGCGATGAGGGTCGTGATGTTGGAGTCGGCGATGGCACTGAAGGCATTGCGGAATCCCGCGGTGAGAGCCGGGCGCAGGCCCTTGCGGCGGGCCGCGTACTCCTCACGGGCCCGTTCGAAGACGAGCACGTTCGCGTCGACGGCCATGCCGATGGCCAGGACGAATCCAGCGAGCCCCGGGAGGGTGAGCGTGGCGCCGAGTGCGACCAGGGCCGCGTACGAGATGACCCCGTAACAGGCCAGGGCCACGGCGGCGAGGGCGCCGAGGAGCCGGTAGACGGCGATGATGAACAGCGAGGTCAGCGCGGTGCCGATGACGGCCGCCCAGGCGCTGGCCTCGATGGCCGAGGCGCCCAGGGTGGGGCCGACGGTGCGCTGTTCGACGGTCTCGACCGGTACCGGCAGGGCTCCGCCGTTGATGAGCAGGCCCAGTTCGCGGGCCTCCTCCCGGCTGAACGAACCGGTGATCTGGGTGGACCCGCCGGCGATGCCCGTACGGCAGGCCACGGACGAGTTGACCTGCGGGGAGGAGATGACCTTGTCGTCCAGGACGATGGCCACGCGGCGGGCCGGGTCGCCGGCCGGGTGACACGCGGCCTTGCCGGTCAGCTCGGCCCAGGCGTCGCCCTCTCCCTTGAACTCGATGCCGACGAACCAGCCGGTCCCGGTCTGCGGGTCGATACGCGCCTCGGCGCTGTCGACGTCCGCGCCGGTGAGCGCCGACGGGCCGAGCCGTACGGGGTGACCGGATTCGTCGGAGTCGACCGTGGCGGGGGCCGTGCCGGGAGTCGCGCCGGGTTCCGGGCCGGTTTTCGCGCCGGGTTCCGGGCCGGTTCCTGTGTCCGGATCCGCGCCGAGGACGGGGTGGAAGGTCAGTTGGGCGGTGCGGCCGAGGACGTCGGCGGCTTCGCGCGGGTCCTGGACACCGGGCAGCTCGACGATGATCCGGTTGTCCCCGGAACGGGCGATGGTGGGCTCGGAGACGCCGAGCGCGTCGATGCGGTGGCGCAGTACCTCCAAGGTGCGGTCGGTGGCCTCGGAGTCGGCCTCGGCAGTGGGGGAGTCGCGGGTCTCCAGGACGATTTGGGTTCCGCCGCGCAGGTCGAGCCCGAGGCGGACCGGGACGGTCACGGTGATGTAGAGCGACAGGGCCAGAACGGCCAGGGCGAAGAACGCCCGCACGCGGATGGCGCGCGTCAAGGGTGCCTCCAACAGGCATACCGCACCCGGGAAACGGGCGCGGTGGAGATCGACTATCGACTGGGTGACGTCAGATGCCGGTCGGAGGCGGCGGGCCACGCCCGCTGTGCTGCGCGGAATGCTGCGAAGGTGTGAACGCGCCGAGTGCGGTCGGCAGCGGCAGCCCTGGTTTCGGCAGGGGTGCCACGAGGCCGGGCGGGACCGAGACCCCGCCGGGAGGCGGCGCGTGCCAGTCGCCCGCGGTGACCCGGCCCGCGCGCGGCGGCTGACCGCAGGCGGTGGTGCAGGTGTCGTCGACGCCGGCGCGGGTGTCGGGCTGGGCTTTCGCCGGTAGGGGTGCGGGGGTGAGTGCCTGGCCGTGGTGTGCGGTGACCGCGACCGAGGTCAGTGCGTCGGAGGAGGCCGCGGCGGGGTTGCCCTGCAGGCCGAGTACGCCGAGGAGGGTGAACAGCGCCGCCAGCAGTACGCCGGTGACAGGAGCCCGCCGGCTGCCGGTGGACGAGGCCGTGCGGTCTCGCTCTGCCATGACCTGCCCCTCCTCACCCGACTCCGAACCCGACTCGAAACCCGAACCCGACTTTGACTCCGGCCGAACGCGGCCCGGCCGACAGAGAGCGGCCTTCAAGGACAACGCACGGGGAACGCACAAGGTTCGCGTTCGCGCGGACCGGCACGGATCACATCTGATGGTCGGTGTCGTCGTCCGGCACCCACCGGAGCACATCACCGGGCTGGCAGTCGAGCGTGCGGCAGATCGCGTCGAGGGTCGTGAACCGCACCGCCTTCGCGCGGCCGTTCTTGAGCACGGCAATGTTGGCGGGCGTGATCCCGACGGCGGCGGCGAACTCGCCGACCGACAGATTGTGCCTGGCCAGCTGGACGTCGAGGTCGACGATGATCGCCATCAGACGACCGCTGCGATCTCGGTCTCCAGGTCCGTCGCCTTGCGCAGGAGTCCTCGCATGATGACGGTGAGCATCGCGAAAGCCGCTCCCACGGCGACAGCCATGACCGCGGCCCCCAGGACTCCGAGGAGCTCCATGCCGTCGTCCGGAGAGGGGATGTCGGCCAGGAGGATGTGCACGGCGGCCCCGGCGGCCAACAGCGTCGCCACGACCGAGGACCCGATGACGATGTCGACCCAGCGGAAGGCCAGCGCCGTGAAGATCGCGTCACGCTGGACCATGTCGAGCAGCATCCACACCGCGAAGAGGGCGACCTGGACACAGGCGACGCCGATGATCGCCATCGTCACATAGGGCGTGGCGAACGGGGCGTAGGGCGGGAAACGCTCGACCTCGTCGGCCGCCGTCGTCGGAATGACCACGATCTGGCCGAAGAGCCCGACGGCGACCGTGGTGAGTATGCCGACCCGGAGTACGGCAATGAAGAGTTGATGCATCCATCGATTATCGATGGGTATCGATCGAAAATCAATCGATCTCGCGGATTTCCTGGACGGCCTGACGCGCAAGGGCCTCAGGGGGACCCCGGCTGACGCAGAGGGGCCCCTTGTGGCGGGCGGGGAGAACGATCACGATGCAAAGGCGGCCGGACTCGACGGGCAGGGCCGGCCCCCAGCACAGCCGGTTGGCCCGGCATGGCACCGACAGGAGCATTCGTGACGTACGACATCACCGCCCTCCGCGCCCGGTTCCCGGCGCTGAGCGCAGGGATCGCCCACTTCGACGGCCCCGGCGGCACCCAGTCCCCGCAGCCCGTCATCCGGGCGATCGCCGACGCGATGGGGCAGCCGCTGTCGATCCGGGGCCGGATGACGCCGGGGGAGCGCAACGCCGAAGCCATCGTCACCAGGACCCGACGGGCCCTCGCCGACCTGCTGGGAGCGCGGCCGACGGGGATCGTCTTCGGCCGCAGCGCCACCCAGCTCACCTACGAGTTCTCCCGCACCCTCTCCAAGGCGTGGTCGCCCGGCGACGAGGTGGTCGTCACCCGGCTCGACCACGACGCCAACATCCGCCCCTGGGTCCAGGCCGCCGAACAGGCCGGTGCCACCGTGCGCTGGGCCGACTTCGATCCCGCCACCGGGGAACTGACCGCCGACGACATCCGCGCCGTACTGTCCCCGCGGACCCGGCTGGTGGCCGTCACCGCCGCCTCCAACCTGATCGGCACCCGCCCTCCGGTCGCCGAGATCAGCGGCCTGGCACACGACGCCGGAGCGCTCACCTACGTCGACGGCGTCCACCACGCCGCCCACACGCTGGTCGACGTGGAGGAGCTGGGCGCGGACTTTTTCGTCTGTTCCCCGTACAAGTTCTTCGGCCCCCACCACGGAGTGCTCGCGGCCCGGCCCGAACTGCTGGAGACACTGCGGCCGGACAAGCTCCTGCCCTCCACCGACGTGGTCCCCGAACGCTTCGAACTGGGCACCCTGCCCTACGAGTTCCTCGCGGGCACGGAGGCGGCCATCGACTTCCTCGCCGGCCTGGACACGGACGCCACCGGGACGCGGCGGCAGCGCCTCGCCGCGGCCTTCACGGCACTCGAAGCACATGAGCAGAGCCTGCGCACCCAGCTCGACAAGGGGCTGGCCGCCTTCCCGGGAGTCCAGGTCCACTCCAGGGCGGCCGACCGCACCCCCACCGTGCTGCTCACCTTCGAGGGCCGGTCGACGGCGGAGGCGTACAGCTTCCTCGCGGAGCGCGACGTCCACGCTCCGGCGGGGTCCTTCTACGCGATCGAGGCATCCCGCCGCCTCGGCCTGGGCGACACCGGCGGTCTGCGTATCGGGCTCGCTCCCTACAACAGCGCGGAGGACATCGAGCGGTTCCTGACGGGCCTGGCCGAGTTCCTGACACGCTGACGGGACCGTCCGGCCGCCCCTCTCACGAGGCGCCCCACGCCGCGGCGCACAGCGCCCTGTCCACCTCCTCGGTGTAGTGGGCCGCCGCGAGCCAGGCACGGGCGAACCGGTTGAGGTCGGCGGGGACGAGACGGCCGAAGACATCACGGGACCGGTCCGCCGCAGACGCGTGGAGTTCGTCGAGGAGGTCCCCGGCGCAGGCGAAGCCGTAACGGCTCAGACGGCTGCTGTCGGCAGCGCTGTCACCGGGGAAGGCGAGCACGCGACGGCCCGCCGAGGCCGACTGGTGGACACGGCGTCGCAGCAGATGCAGCGGCGCCTCGTCCAGGAGGACGGGCGAGGAACCGGCCGACACCGTGGAGGCCGTCGCGGGAGTGGGCAGGTCCGCGTGCTGAAGGCGGTCCAGGCCCAGGTCGACATGGGCCCCGGCATCACGGGGGTGGGCCGCGGCGACCAGGAGTGCCCGGGGTACGGGAGAGGGGTCGAGGCGGGCGACGACGCGCAAGCGGGCGCCCGGGGCGGTCGCGAGGAGACGGAGGTTGTCCCGGTAGGGCAGCGCGGGGTGGTCGTGCGCGGCGGCCAGACGGAGCGTCAGGCCGCCGCAGTCGGCGAGCAGGCAGTCGCCCGCGGCCTCCCGGACCGTCCCGGTGAGGGTCACGTCGAGGAACAGCAGCCCGTCCCCGCCGGTCAGGGCGCGCGACACCTGTTCGGCGACCGGTATCTGCCACAGGCGGTCGAGAGGAGCCTCGCTCCAGGCGGCGCCCGCCGCCCGCACGGCCCGCACGCCCGCACCCGCGCCCAGTCGGCCCGTCGGGGAGACGGTCGCGCCGGACACGGCGAGCCCGGCCCGCGACAGCTCCCGGTGGGAGAGAGCCGTGTCCCCGACACGCACGGCCCGGTCGGCCGCACCCACGGCCCGGCCGGAACCGCCCGGGGCGACATCGGAGACCGTGTAGAGCCTGCCGTCGGCGCCGGCCGTCCAGGTGACCGCGCCCGCGTAACCGGTCGCCGTCAGGACGGGCTCGGAGAACAGCCCGTACAACCGCAGGGACCCGTCCGGAGCGTAGGGCTGCCGTGCGGTGCCGCGCAGGTCGGCGAGTTCGGCCCCGGTGGCGTCCGGAAGGCGATGGGCTGTCATGAGGACGTCACGCAGAGCCGCGGTGAGCTCGGCGAGGCGGTACGCCGGATCGGCGCTCCGGGCGGCCCGGAGCTGGGTGACCACCGAGACCGCCGAGGCGGCGACCCGGGGCAGCCCACCGACCCGCGCGGTGTGCGCGGCGCGCAGCAACTCCGCCTGCAGCACGGCCCCGGCCCCGTCCGTACCGGCTTCGAGCACGGCGGCCGAGGCGTCGTACACCGCCAGCGCGGCCGTGCGCTGCTCGCTGGTGACGGTCTCGGACTCCGCCGCCGGTACGGGGGCGGTTCCGGGTGCCGACCCGGCGGCGGTGTCCGAGCCGGACCCGGAGGCTGATTCCGGCTTTGGATCCGCCGCCGCTGCCGCCTCCTTCTCCGCTTCCGCTTCCGCCTCCGGTTCGGCCTCGGCGATCGGGGCGGCCGAGGCGGCGGCTGCGCGGTGCAGACAGTCCGGTGCCAGCAGGCAGCCGCAGCGGATCGCGTCCGCGCTGGTCACGCTGCCGCCGGGGGCGTGCAGTTCGAGGTGGGTGTCGTCGTCGACGGCGATGCGTACGGTGTCGCCGTCGCGGACGCACGGGCGGTCCGCGAGCTTGGTGATGCCGGCGTCCAGCCGCTTGCGGAGGCGGGGGGTGAGCCCCTGTACGAGAGCGGCGGTCACGGACGGGGCGACCGGAGGCAGGTCGAGGCTCATGAGACTTTCTCCCCTACCCAGCGGGCGAGTTCGAGCGGGCTGAGGGCTGCGACGGGCATGCCCGCCGCGACGAGCTGTCCGGCGACGCCGGTCGAGTACCGGGGGCGGCCGGTGTCGTCGAGGCTCGCGCAGCCCAGGACATGGCAGCCCGCCCCGACGAGGTTGCGGACCTCGGCGAGCAGCCCCCCGATGGGATAGCCCTCCTCGAAGTCGCTGACCACCACGACGAGGGTGCGGGACGGCACGGTGACGAGCTCGCGGGCATGGCGCAGTCCCGCGGCGATGTGCGTGCCGCCGCCCACACTGACCTCAAGCAGCAGCGACAACGGATCGTCGACATGGCCGGTGAGGTCGATGACCTCCGTGGAGAAGGCCAGGAAGTGCGTGGACAGCGTCGGAACGCCCGCCAGGACCGACGCCGTGAGCGCCGCCCAGACCGTCGACGCCTCCATGGACCCGGAGACGTCGGTGACCAGGATCAGCCGCCAGTCCGCGGCGCGTTTGGCGCGCGAGCGGAAGACGGGGTGCTCCGGAATGACCTGGACGGTCCCGTCCGGGCCGCGGCGTGCCGTCGCGAGGTTGGCGCGCAGTGTGCGGGCCAGATCGAGTCCGCCGCCCGGCCGTCGGCTGGGGCGCGGCAGGGTCGTGCCGTGCAGGGCGGGGCGCAGACGCGTGGCCAGTTCCCGGGTCAGCGCCTCGACCAGACGGCGTACCAGGGGGCGCAGTGCGGCCAGTCGTGCCTCGGGCAGTCCTCCCGCGTGCCGGAGCACGGTACGCAGCAGGTCGACCGAGGGCCGCACGCTCGCCGGATCGAGTTCGGCGAGGACGTCCTTGCGGCCCGACGCGGCGGCAGCCGCCAGCACCTCCTCCCGGATACCCGGGCCGAACAGTGCGGCAAGCTCCTCGGACCACTCGCGCACACCCGGGTACGAGGCCTCACGGCCGCCGCGCGAGCCCGGTCCGTTCAGCCCGCCCCTGCTGCCCTCGCCGCGCCCGCTGCCGTACAGCTCGTCCAGCGCGGTCGCCAACGCCGAAGCGGAGGAGGGCAGTTGATCCGTACGGCGGCCGAGCACGAGCCGCCAGCGATCGGCGGCCCCGAGGACGTGTTCCTCGGGAACTCTCTCATCGGCCTTGTGCGGTGCGGGACTCTCCGCCGACGGTACGAGCTTGTCCACGGGCGGAGGCGGCAGCAGCCCGAACGTCCGCAGGGCGGCGCGGGCCGTGAGGTCCGCGCGGGTCCAGGTGGCGAGCGCGACGGGGTCGACGCCACCTGTGTCGCTCAGCCGCGTGATGGCGAGACGCTCCTCGACGATGTCGAGCAGCCGGTCGCGGGCCGCGGGACTGAGCGCGTCGAAGCCGCCCCGCAGCGCGGGCAGCCGGTCCAGCAGGTCCCGGTCGGGCATCTCGGCCACGCGGTCGAGCAGCGGCTCCAGGGCGGGAGCCGCCGCCTCCAGCAGCGGACCGGCGGCGGTCAGGACGCCGACGAGGCGATCGGTGAGGGCGGCGCGGGCCTCGGGCGTGACGGCGCCGTCGACCCAGGAGGCGATCCGATCCCCGAGAGCGCGCGCGTCCTCGTGTCCGAGGAGCACCCGTACGGCTCCGGCGGCGCCGCGCATCAGCGGGGAGCCGTCGGCGGCCAGCCGGGCGAGCGCGTCGGTGAGCCGTATGCCTCCCAACGGGTCGGCGCGATGGGCGAGTTCGACCAGCGCGTGCGCGTCCGCCGGTTCCTCGGAGCCGGTGAGGCCGTCGACCTGCCGCACCGCCGCGGCGGTCAGCAACTCGGCCACGGCGGCCACCGTGGCGGTACGGTCCTCGTCGGCATCGAGGCCCGCGACATGACCCGTCCGCAGCCGGTCCAACAGGGCCAGGGCGCCGAGGAGTTCCGGCAGCGTGGCGGACCGGGGCAGCACGTCACGCACCTCGGTGAGGCGTTCGTCGGTGAGGGCCGGCAGACCGCACTCCGCCGCCTGCCGAAGCCCCTGCAGGGTCTGTGCGGCGGTGGGCCCGCCGTCGTCCTGCTCGGCCCGCCGTCGTTCCCGCAGCAGACCTTCGGCGGCCTGCGCGGCGGTGACTCCCCGGACACCGGCCGCGGTCAGCATGGCCGCGGTGGCGGGTGTCCAGCGCACCTCCCAGCGCGAGGTCAGCGCCTCCGTGCCACCGGCGCCCACGGATTCCCTGGACTCTCCATAGGGCACACCGCACACGGTCAGGCGGTGCAGCAGCAGTTCGCGGCGGCGGTCCAGGTCGGAGCGCAGCGGGTCCAGCCGCAGTTCCCGCGTGGCGTCGGCGCCACGGCTGTCGGGCCCGGGCAGCCGCAACGCCGCCAACTCGTCCTCCACCGCCGGAGCGAGTCCGCTGCGGGGTGCTCCGGGTGCCGGACGGCCACCGCGCTTCCCGACGAGCACCCGCTCCATCGCCCGCGCCACGGCCCGGCCGCGCCCGTACGGCTCACCCTGTGTGAGAACCGTCTGCACCGCCTCGACCAGTTCTCCCCGGCCTGCCGCGGGCAGGCCGCGCAGCCTGGCGAGGTCTCCGGCGAGCCGGCTGATCTCCCGGGCCTCGGCGGGGCCCGACGGATGGCCCATGGTGCGCAGTTCGGCACAGACCTGTACGGCGGCGCGTGTCAGGGACTCCTCCAGCACGACCGGATCGCCCGCCGCGCGCAGCACCAGGTGCTGCCATTCCGGGTCCCGGATCCCCGCCGGATAGCCGGACCGTTCGTCGAGCAGGGCGTAGGTGTAGGGGATGAGGGAGGTCGTCCAAGCCGCCGGAGCGGCGGTGGTGGCGGTGCCTTTGAGAGAGGGCGCCGGGCTTTCCGTGCCGGTGCTGCCCGCTGACTTCGAGGACGCGAGCGGGCCCGAGGGCGCCGGCGCCGCCGGTGCCGTCAACGCCGGGGCATGGAAGGCGCCGACGACCACGGCGGCACGTTCGCCGTTCGCGGTGGCCGCGGCCAGCCGGGCACGCATCCACTCCTCACGCCGTAGGTCCAGCTCGGGCACGCCTCCCGAGGCCGCCGCCTCCCGCAGCGCCCAGCCCGTCAGAAGCGCGGCGCGCCGCAGAGCTTCGGGAGGTGAGCCCGGGGCGGTGGCCTCGACGAGGCGGTCCCAGAGGTCATCACCGGTACGGCCGGTCAGCCGCGCGCGCAGGGCGGTGGCGAGGCCCGCCCTGGCCTGGGTTGCCGGTGCCGGTGCCGGTGCAGGTGACCGTGTGGGGTCGGGTGCGGGACTGTCGGTCGGCAGCGGGGCCGAGGGCCGGTCCGTACCCGCGCGGTCGGTGCTCCACGCCCGGTCGGCGAGCGGCAGGTCGCAGGCGACGACCGGCACGTCGTGCCGCGCGGCCCAGCGCACGGCGGCCAGTTCGGGCGAGAAGTCGGCGAACGGGTAGAAGGCCGGGCCCCGGCCGCCGCCCCCGTCGCGGGGAGCGGCGGCGAGGGCGACCGGTGCCCGCGTCTCCTCATGGCTGAGCCAGGGCAGCCATTCCTGCATCTCGTCGGGGAGTTCGACGAGGAGCACATCCGGCGCGGCCGCGTCCAGCAGCGCGGGCACGGCAGCGGCCAGGGAGGGCGCGTGATGCCGTACGCCGATGAGATAGGGAGCCGCCGGGTCGGTGAGGGCCGCGACGGCTTCCTCGGGGGAGAGGGGCACGGTGGTCAGTCCTCCAGGACGGTGCGCAGGTCCCACAGGGTGCGCCAGGTGGCGGAACCCTGCTCGGCGCGGCGCCTGACGGGGCCGTCCCAGTACCCGCGGAGCCGGGCCGCGTCGGCGGGGTCGTCCTTGCGGACCACGCCGAGCAGATGGCCCGGCAGCAGGCCGAGGACATCGCGGTCGCCCGGGAAGTAGGCGGCGGCGAGGCCGAGGGCGCCCGCCACGGACACGGCTTCCGCGGTGCTCATCACCGTGGAGGGCCGCTCGACCTCCCAGCCCTCCGCGGACCGGCCCTCCCGCAGATCCCGGAACGCCGTGATGAGCGCTTCCAGCACGGCGTCGTCGACCTTGAAGGGCGCTCCGGCCCGCTCGACCGAGGCCCGGGCCTGACTGCGGACGAGTGCGGTCTCGGCGTCGAGGTCCGCGATGGGGCCGATGGTCTCGAAGTTGAAGCGGCGCTTGAGCGCGGCCGACATCTCGGAGACGCCCTTGTCGCGCAGGTTGGCGGTCGCGATGAGACTGAAGCCGGGCGCCGCGTGGGCCAGGGCGTCCTCGGTGCCCGCCAGTTCGGGCACGGCGATGCGCCGCTCGGAGAGCAACGACACCAGGGCGTCCTGCACCTCGGGCAGACAGCGGGTGACCTCTTCCACCCGGGCGACGGCTCCCCTGGTCATGGCGGTCAGGACGGGCGACGGCACAAGTGCCTCCCGGCTGGGCCCCTGGGCCAGCAACAGGGCGTAGTTCCAGCCGTACTTCAGCTGGTCCTCCGTCGTGCCCGCGGTGCCCTGGACGACCAGGCCGCTGGTGCCGCAGACCGCGGCGGACAGCAGCTCGGACAGCATGGACTTGGCCGTGCCGGGCTCGCCGACGAGGAGCAGCCCGCGCTCACCGGCGAGAGTGACGACGCACCGCTCGACGAGGGCACGTTCGCCGACGAACTTCCCCTCGACGACGAGACGCCGCGGCACCCCCTCGGGCACCTGGGCGCCGTCGGGCAGCTGCAGGGCCCGACCTTCGCTGCCCATGACGAACGTGACGACGGCGCGGGGCGTGAGCCGCCACGCGGGTGGCCGCGGCCCGTCGTCGTACGCGGCCAGGAAGGCCAGCTCGGTGGCGTGCCGGTCCTCGGGCGGGGTGATCTGGCGGCCCGGGGCGGAGGCCAGGGTGGTGGTCATCGGTGGTCCGTCCGGTCGGGTCGGTGGGTCATCGGGAGAAGGGGTGTCGCCTGGTGGGCGGTCATCGGCGGCGGCCCTTCCGGGTGGCGCGGGTGGTGAGCTGCTCGTAGGCGGGCGCGTCGCCGTCCTGCACACGTCGCCAGGCGCGGGCGAACAGTTCGGGCACCGGGAGGAGCGGCACGGCACGCGTGTTCTCGCGTATCGGGTAGAGGCTCTCCTTCCAGGTCTCCACCGGCAGGGCGGGGGACTTGAGGTCGCGCCAGCCGCACGGCAGGAAGAGGGTGCGCCCTGCGCGCGGTCGCTTCGCCTCGACCACCAGGTCGGTGGCGGCCAGTTCGGCGCGGGCCCTCTTCATCCGGGTGGGCTTCCAGCCGGTCCAGCGGGCGCAGTTGCGGTCCGTCGGATCGGGCAGGGCCAGCAACTGGAGGTAGAGCGTCGCCGCGTCCTCGCCCAGACCGTGGGCCGCGGCCACCTCGGCGACCAGCTCGGGAGCGACGACGGCCGGGTCCTGGGCGTACCCGGCGGGGCCCTCGGGGTCCGTGCCGGCCTTCAGCGCGTGGGCCAGTTCGTCGTCGAGGATCGCCCGCAGGGACTGGACACCGGCGTCGCGCTGCGGACCCACCAGGCCCGCGAGGAGCCCGATGACCGCGTCGTCCGGACCGGTCAGGGCGGTGGGGCGCAGCAGGACCGTCTCCCGCTCGGCGTACCAGGGCCGCAGCGCGAGGGCGTCGCCGACGGGTGTCAGGCCGTGCGCGTCGGCGCCCCCGGTGGCGGGGAGCCCGTACGCCTTGCGCAGTTCGACCGCCGTCGAGCCGCCCTTCTCCGTCCACATGACATCGAGTGCGAGCAGCAGCTCGGGGTCGGTGAGGCGGTGCCGCAGGGCGGCGAGGCCCACGGGCAGGGACGCACGCAGCGGGTGCCCGTACGGCAGCGCGTAGGCGAGTGAGGCCAGCGCGGCCACCGCTCGGGTCAGGTCGTGCGCCCCGGGCAGTGCGGCGGGGTCCGCCGCGACGAGGTCGCCGTCCTTGTCCGGGCGCTGCACCGTGGTGCGGCTGATCCAGGGGGTGAGCCCCGGGTTGAGCACCGACTCGGCGAAACCGGCCGGCAGCCCGGCGAGATCGACCGCGAGGTCCTCGGGCAGCCGGACGACGGAGCCGAGCCGCTCGGCCCACACCCGGCCCGCCGCCGCGGTGTCGGGGCCGGTGGTCCACAGGTCCGCGGGGTCCTCGGGCAGCAGGGCGCCCAGCAGCGCGGACCGGTCCTCCCGGCCGAGCGACGACAGGCGGCCGTTGCCCAGGTCCAGCTGCCGGGGCTTGAGTCCCATCGTCGCGAGGGCGTCGGCTCCGGGATTCTGCGGACGCCCGGCGAGCAGCACGGTGGCCTGTACGGGGCCCAGGCCGCCGCGGGTCGCGTCGGCGAACGCGGCGGGCGCCTCGGGCAGCCACGGGGCGGCGCCCTTGTCCCGGATCAGCCGGGTGAGGGCGGCGAGCCCGTTCTCGGGGAACGCCGACACCACCGGGGTCTCCCTCTGCAGGGTGAAGTGGGCGACGGCGCCGAACGCGCCGGAGGGATCGTGGTCGAGGGCGAGCCAATTGACCCGGGCGTGCTGGGTGTCGACGGTGTCGCAGCCGAGGACGACCACGGTCCGGCCCTTGCGGCGGAGCACCTGACCGACGCGCTGCTGCTTGGTGTGCGGTTCGCTCAGCACGATCTCGCGCAACCCGCCTCCGGGTGTCGCGAGCGGCCCTTCGGTGATCGCTTCGAAGAGCAGGAGCAGTGCTTCCCGCTCGGCCTCGGTCGCCACGGGCGTGGCGGCACGGTAGGCCAGGGGCCGGAGCGAGCCGAGCAGGGACGTCCACGCGCTGCCCATGCCGGGGATCGTGTGGTCCTCGCTGCGCCACTTGTCACCGACAGCGCCCGTCCGGGCCAGGTCGGGCAGCGGTTTGCCCTCCGCGGGCTTTCCGGACAGGACGTGGTTCACGGAACGGATCTGGCGCAGGGCGGTCCACTGGGACTCGCCGCCCCAGCCTCCCCACATCTCGGCGAGGCCGTCGACGGCCGTGCGCACCGACCGGTCGTCGCCGTGCACGGGGCTGTAGTCGGGGAACATGCCCTCGGTCCGTCTGCGGTCCGCCTGCGGCCGCTCGACCGGCGGCTCCACGAACGTGCCCACCGACCCTTCGACGCGGAGCGCCGCACGGACCAGGGCGGACACACCGGTGAGCATCCGCTCGTCGGCGAGGCGGGGCAGGGCCTTGGACACGGCACCCCGCACGAAGTCGTCCGCGGACGCGACGACGGGCTTGCCGTCGCCGGTGGTCCTGGTCCCGTCACCGGCACCGTGGACGGCGTCACCGGCCTTGCGGATCTGGGCCTGACGCTTCGCCAGGGCCCGGTCCGCGGCGGCCAGCACCTCGGCCGCTGCTTTGTCGGTGAGCGCCCGCAGCACGGCGGACGCCCGCTCGTCACGGGGGCGCAGCGCGTGCCAGAAGGCGACCGGCGGTACGAGCCGCGTACCGGCCGCGAACTCCCCGCCGCCCTGACCGGGTGTCACGCGGCCGAGTTCACCGGAGTCCGAGGTGTCCTCGGCGGCGAACAGCGCGACCTGCTGGTGGAACTGCGCCGCGACGGGCTCGGCGCCGCCAGGCAGCCGCAGCGCGCCGAGGGCGAAGCCCGTCGACCGGCTGTCGGCCGAGGCCCGGGTGACGGTCCGGCCGTCCGGCGTACCGGTCGTCGTCCGTATGTCGGCCCCGGTGCCCTCCGAGCGCACCCAGCGGCCCAGAACCGTACCGTCGGTGCCGAACGGGCTCTGTTCGAGGCCGGGTTGCAGCGGCAGGACCTGGCAGTGCTGCTGCAGGAGCGTGGCGTCCTCACGGATGCCCGACTGGAGGAAGGCGGGCAGGGAGGCACGCCCGTGCGTCCCGGTGGCCGGGTCGTACTCCAGCCAGACCTGCTGCAGCCCCTGCCTGCCCTGACGCCAGCACGTCGTGCCGTCACCGATGACGGGACGGTCGGCGGGCAGGACGGTGTCGCCGGCGTGCAGGGTGCGTCCGCCGGTGGCACGGCCGCCACCGGTCAGCGGGATCGAGGGATCGGTGGCCTCGCTGCCGTACCAGTACGGCAGTTGCTCGCCGCCGAGGGTGAACACGTCGGACGGCCGGGCCGACCAGTAGCCGAACTGCTTGTTGTCCTGCCGCCACATCACCAGCAGTTCACCGTCGGTGTAGCGGAACCGCGGATACGTCCAGCGGTCGAGTTCGACGGGCAGCCGCAGCGCGTGGTCGAGGAGCACCTCGTCCGGGCCGACGACGACGACCTTGTGGCCGCGGGAGAGGATCAGGGCGGGCCAGGCCTCCGTGAGGCGCAGCTGGTCGTCCTGGTTGCGGCCGGTCTCGCTGTCCATGAGCCGCAGCGCCTCGTCGAGCGCGGGCCAGCCCAGCTCGTCGGGGATGCCGGCCCGCAGCGTGCGGCCGAGCAGCGGCGCGATCTCGTGCTTCGCGACGCGTGCGACCGCTCGCGGGCTCACCCGGGCGGCGACCGGACGGAAGGGGCGCAGCCGCTGGAGGGCCGCGCGGGCGCCGGGCAGGCCCGTCGACGCGCCGAACGTCTCGGCCGCGTCGTCCAGCCATTCGCGCAGCACATCGTTCAGTACGGGGTGGTCGGCCAGGCTCTCCAGCAGCTTCGTGGAGACCGACCGGTCGTTGCCCAGCGTCCCGACGGCCCGGAGCAGCAGCGGCCGGCAGCGCGCATCCGCGGCGGTGGCGGCCAGGTCCCGTCCATCGGGCCGGCTCTCGCGGAGCCAGCGGTCGAGGGCCAGATGCACGTCCTTGTCCGCGGCGGGCATCGCGAGCGGGATGCCCTGCGCCACGCACAGGTCCAGCAGGTCGAGGTCGGCACCGGCGTACCAGCGGCCCGTGAAGAGGTCCACGGCCCGGCCGTCGGCACGCAGCCGCGGCGCCATCCGCTCGACGAGCCGAAGGGTGAGCGGGGAGCGCCCGCTGACCGTGGAGCCGTGCTTGCGGTGGGTGGCCCAGCGGCTGAGCCAGTCCGCCGCGTCGACGCCGTCCGCCGTGACGTCGCCCTCGGCCGCGTCACCGGCGTCACCCGCGCCGTCCTCGCCGGTGAGGAGGCGGTCGGCGCCGCTCTCCGTGAGCAGCGTCAGCCAGAACTCGTCGTTCTTGACGTCGTGTCCCAGGCCGGTCGGCATGATCTCCAGCAGCCGGGCCCGTACGGCCGGTTGCCGCTCGGTGAGGACGGCCAGGGTGGCTCGGTACGCCGTCCAGAAGGAGGCGGGCGCCCGCACCGCGGCGGGTGAGGCGACCAGATCGGCCACGAAGGCGCATTCCTCGGTGACCCGGTCGAGCCCCGCGGCCTTGATGAGACCCCGGGCGTCCTGCGGCAGCGACGCGTACGGCGGCATGCCGGCCGCGCAGCGCTCCACGCACAGCTGCCGGAACTGCGCCCACGCCGTGGCAGGGTCGAGCCGGTGGGCGAGATCCTTCACATGTTCCTTGAGCGCCTTGACCGTCAGCGCCCCGGCGAAGGCGAACTCCAGGAACACGGCACGCTGCCGCTCCTCGTCGACGGTGAGCGCGTGCACCCGCTCGGCCTCGCGGGCCTTGCCGAAGAAGGTGGCCCCGTACGTCGTGTTCTCGTGCTGGAGGAAGACCCGCGCGGCCTGCTCGTAGAAGGTCGGCAGGAAGTGCGGTACGGCCCGGCCGAGCCGCACGCCGAGTGCCTCGAAGCCCTCCTTGGCCGTGCCGGGGCGGGACTTGGCCTGACGCGCGAGCCGTTCGACGTCCTTGACCAGCGCCAGTGCGTGGTGGCCGTTGGCAGGGTCGTTGACCAGTGCCCAGGCGGGGAAGCCGAGGGTCTCGCGGCGGACCTGGCCGACCTCGGGCGTCTCCGGCTCACGGGCCAGACCCAGGAACTCCAGAGCCAGGTCCTCGGCCTCGCCGAGCGTGCCCGGCACGAGACGGACTGCCACCCGGCCGTCCAGCGCGGGATGGCTGTACGTCCGCACGGTGAGGGTGTCGGCGTCGTCGCCGGTGTGGGTGCCCGGGGGCAGCACGGCGCCGGCTTCGAGCAGTGCGGCCGTGTCGATGTGCGCGTACGTGGTCATGCCGCCTGCTCCTCGTCCTCGATGTCACGCCCGGCGAACAGGGTGGCCGCCATGCGCATGCCCTCCGACCAGGCGACGGGCCCCACCTGACCGAGCTTCAGCACCTTGCCCGCGCCGTCCGTCCACATCAGGGGGCCGGTCTCGGTCTGCTCGTAACTGTCGTAGTCGCCGATCCAGACGCGGGCCTCGATGCCGCGCGAGTCCTCCCGCACGGAACAGACCGCGTTGCCGCCGCGCACGCGGTAACCGTGCTGGGTGACCCGGCCCTGCAGGAAACGCAGTTGCTTGAACGCGCCGCCCGCGAACTCCTCCACGGAGGTGGCTTCGGCGTCGACGGCCGCGGGACGGTGCCACACCTCGCGGAAGAGCTGCTGGGCGCGCTGCTCGACACCGATCTCGACCGCGAACTCCCGCAGATCCTCCAGCTCGTCGAGAAGGACGGGATGGGGGAGGCGGACGAGTTCCGGGGTGATACGCACGCTGTCCCCGTCGAGGTCGACCAGACCGAGACCGCGATCGAGGTCGACGTCCCGCAGGAATCCGGCCACTTCGTTGTTGTCAGGACCGGTGACGACGAGATCGCGGAGCGCGCTCTGCCAGGCCGGATCCGGCCACACCCGGGCGATGACCGCGAAGGGCACCGGCAGCGAGCGCACCATCCACTTCTCGACGTCGGTGAGGCACTGGCGCTCGTGCCGCTCCAGCCACTCGGCGAGCTGCCGCAGTCCCATGACCGCGGGATCCTCCGCGAGTTTGGGCGGTACGGACTTCAACTGCCGCCCCGCGGCGTTGCGGCACACCACCTTTCCGCCGTCGAGGCCGACCTCGTAATCGCCGGCCGTGACCCACCCCATATGTGCCTCCCCGCACTTCACTGATCAAGTGCGGAGAACTCTAGGTGAGACCACTGACAATGCCCCTCCGGAGTCCACCGGCAGTGACTGACAACGCTTTCGAGCCAACCGCCGACTGATGGTCGGCGGCCACCGACCGGCAGTCACCCGACGGCAATCGGCCACCTCTCAAGGCCGGCTGCGCAGGCCCGCGACGAGGATCCCCACCAGTCGGCGTGCGTCGTAGCGGGGGTTGTTGCCCGCGCCGGCGCAGAGTCCGCCGACGCCGCGCATGAGTGCGTACGGATCCATGCCGGGATCGATCTGCCTCGACGCGGCTGCCGCGTCGAGCAGTTCGGCGCACACGGGCACGAGGCGCTCAAGGAAGTAGGAGTGCAGGGGGTCGAAGCAGGGGTCGTCGGACTGCAGCACGGAGGCGAGCCCCTGTTTGGTGACCACGAAGTCGACGAACAGGTCGATCCACTGCGCCAGTGCGCCGTACGGATCCGCGCCTGACGCCAGCAGCGTGGGACCGGCCTCGGCCAGGGCCTCCACCTGATGCCGGTAGACGGCGACGATGAGGTCCGCCCGGGTCGGGAAGTGGCGGTAGATCGTGGCTGTCCCGACGCCTGCCTCGGCCGCGATGTCACGAATCGGCGCCTCGACGCCCGAGGCGACGAAGACCGCGGCGGCCGCGTCCAGGAGGACCTCCTTGTTGCGGCGCGCGTCCGCACGTTTGGGGCGGGCCGTACGTCCCGCACCCTGATCGCTTCCGCTCACCACATAGTCCCTGTCGCTGTTGGCATCACTGTCGGCTGTCGCTGCCGACTTTACTAAACGGGACAGTGTCCCGTATGTTCGATCTCAATGCGGGACAGTGTCCCGTTTCCCCATCATGGCAGGTGGGGGAGCCGGTGACCAACCGCGCAGAGTCAGCACCTCGGACGGCCGGAAGAGGAAGATCCCCGTGACCGCATCAACTCCCGCAAGCGCGGCAACCGCAGCCGTATCGGCAGCGGAATCCCCACCGACACACGCACCGGTACATGCACCCGCACCCGCACCGGCATTCGCGCCCCGAACCGCACCCACCCCCGTCGTCTCGGTGAAGCCGGTGGTGCTGGAAGCGCCCGGCCGTGGCCAGGACCTCCAGGTGAGGGTCTCCGCGCCGGTGACCGGGAGCGGGCTGCCGATCGTCGTCCTCTCGCACGGCTTCGGGTCGTCGCTCGACGGCTACGGCCCCCTGGCCGACTTCTGGGCCGCTCATGGCTTCGTCGTCGTCCAGCCCACCCACCTCGACTCCCGCACGGTGGGTCTCGCCCAGGACGATCCGCGTACGCCGCGGATCTGGCGCCACCGCGTCGAGGACGTGAAGCGGGTTCTCGACCGGCTCGATCTGCTGGAAGCGGCCGTTCCCGGTCTCGGCGGCCGTCTCGACCGGACCCGTATCGCCGCCGCCGGACATTCCTTCGGCGGTCAGACCGCGGGCAATCTTCTGGGGCTGCGGGTCCTGGATCCGGTGAGAGGAGAGGAAGCGGACCTCTCCGACGCGCGGATCAAGGCGGGCGTGCTGCTCGCCACGGCGGGGAAGGGCGGAGCCGACCTGACGCCGTTCGCGGCCGAGAACTTCCCCTTCATGAACCCGAGTTTCGCGAACATGACCGTACCGGCCCTCGTGGTCGCAGGGGACCGGGACGACTCCCCGCTGTCCGTCCGGGGGCCGGAGTGGCTCGCCGACCCGTACTTCCTGAGCCCGGGTGACAAGAGTCTGCTCACCCTGTTCGGGGCGGAGCACTCGCTCGGCGGGATCGCCGGTTACGAGGTCCGGGAGACGACGGACGAGAACCCCGAACGCGTCGCCCTGGTGCAGTGGGTCACCTGGGCCTTCCTCCGCCATGCGCTCGGCATCGAGGACGACAGCTGGGCGGCGGCGCGGAAGGCGCTCTCGGAAGGTGCCGACCCCAGCGACTCCGCCGCACTGGGCCGGATCGAATCCAAGTGACGTTCCGCGCGGGCGCGCTTGTACGTGCAGGCGCGCAAGCCTGCCTATGCGTGCAGGCGTGCCCAGCCGTGCAGGCGCGCGCAACCGTCAGACGCAGGCCGCCGCAGCCGCCTGGAGCTGGTCGCGGTGTGCCCGCGCCGACGTCATCAACTGGTCGAGGGCGTCGCGGGTCTGGACGAGTTCCGCGATGTGCGTGGTGAGCCGGTCGCGTTCCTGGCCCATGCGGTCGAGGGCGGCGTCCGAGTTCTCCTCGCTGGGTGAGTCGACGCAGGGCAGCAGCTCGGCGATGGTCCGGCTGGACAGGCCGGCCGCGTAGAGGTTCTGGATGAACCTGACACGTTCGATCTCGTCGTCCGTGTAGTGCCGCTGGCCACTCGCACTGCGGGTGCTGGTCAGCAGCTTCTGTTCCTCGTAGTAGCGCAACGACCGGACACTGACTCCGGCCCGTTCGGCCAGCTCTCCGATACGCATGTGCTTCTCCCCGCTCTCCCCGTGTGCCGCTGTTACCTGGGTCACAGAACTTGCCCCTGACGTCAATGTCAGGTTTTAGCGTAACCGCTGTGCCCGGTACCCGGGCCACGGATCGCGAAGGAGTCACAAGTGACCAGCCTGTTCCAGCGTTACGACCTCGGTGCCCTGACGCTGCCCAACCGTGTGGTGATGGCCCCGATGACCCGGGTGAGGGCCGCGGCCGGCGGTCTGGCCACGCCGTCGATGGCCACCTACTACGCTCAGCGGGCGAGCGCCGGACTGATCGTGACCGAGGGTGTCCAGCCCAGTCTGATCGGGCAGTCCAACCCGGGTACGCCGGGCCTGCACACCGATGAGCAGCAGGCGTCGTGGCGGCCCGTGACGGATGCCGTGCACGCCAACGGCGGACGGATCTTCGCCCAGCTCATGCACGGCGGACGCGTCTCGCACCCCGACACCACGGGTACGCGGCCGGTCGGACCGTCGGCCGTGGCCGCGGTCGGTGACGTGTTCACGCCGACCGGGCCCCAGCCCGCGCCCGTGCCCCGCGCACTGGAGACCTCGGAGATTGCGGAGCACGCCCGCTCCTACGGTGACGCGGCCCGCCGGGCCGTGGACGCGGGATTCGACGGCGTGGAACTGCACGGCGCCAACGGCTACCTGATCTCCCAGTTCCTCTCCGCCAACGCCAACCTGCGGACGGACGGCTACGGCGGTTCCGTGGCCCACCGCATCAGGTTCGCCGTCGAGGCGGTGTCCGAGACCGTCGAGGCCGTCGGGGCGGCGCGCACCGGCATCCGGCTCTCGCCGGGCGGGACCTTCTGGGGAGTGGAGGAGACGGAGGTCATCGACCTCTACACCGCTCTGCTCGGCGAGTTGGCGCGGCTGGACGTGGCGTACGTGCACATCGAGGCGACCGCGGAGGAGGAGGTGCTGGTGGCGCTGCGCCGCGCCTGGCCCGGCACGCTCGTCATGAACCCGGTCCTCCCCATGGGGCCCAAGCAGACCGGCCGGTCGGACGCCGACCACTGGCTCGGCCTGGGCGCGGACCTCATCAGCTTCGGCCGCGCCTTCATCGCCAACCCCGACCTGGTGGAACGCCTGCGCACGGGTGTCCCCATCGCGCCCGTCGACGAGGCGACCTACTACCAGGGCGGCGACGCCGGATACCTGACCTACCCGGCCCACCAGTACAGCGCCTGACCCCGGCCGGCGGAACGCCGGGCCGAGGGGAGGGCGGCGGGGGAGTCAGGCCGACGCGGCGGTCTCGGCGAGTTTCTGGAACTCGCCGAGGTCGTAGTTGGCGAGCGCCGAGTCCAGATTGGTCAGGGCGCCCAGGCGCTCGACGAAACCCTTCGGGTCGTACTCGATCTGCAGGGTGACGCGGCTCGACGTGTCGTCGAGACGGTGAAAAGTCACCACTCCCGCGTGGTGCACGCCCTCGACGGTGTGCCAGGCGATCCGCTCCTCGGGGATCACCTCGGCCAGCTCGGCGACGAAGTTCTTGTCCGCGCCGGGCAGGGACAGCTGCCAGGCGAAACGCCGTTCGTCCAGGGGTTCCACCAGCCGTACGTGACTGAGGAAGGACGGCCACCTCGTCACATCGCTCCACAGGGCCCAGGTGACGGAAACGGGGGCTTGGATGTCGACGGTCTCCACCAGGGATGCGGACACGGGGGCCGCCTTTCGTGGTCGGTCGGGCGCCGAACCGGGTGGATCGGCAGGGCCCGGTTACCCGCACGCACCCCTCCCACACGCGAAGGGTGACCGGGCTTGACGCAGGCCGTACGGGGTATGCGGCATTCTCCGACGTGCCGCACACGGCCCGTAACCCGAACCTGCACTCGCGCCCATCGCCTGTGCCCGTACCCGTATCCGTACCCGTACCCGTGGAGGACATCATGGCCGTGACGGACCCGCCCGCCCCCACGATCGCCTCCGAGGTCCCGGAAGCCGGGGACACGCAGGAGAATTCGGAGGCGCCGAGAGAGCAGGCGAACCGTCGCTGGAACGAGATCCTCCAGGAGACCCGGGTCGCCCAGACCGGCGTACAGATCCTCTTCGGCTTCCTGCTCAGCGTGGCCTTCACCCCCGGGTTCCGGGACCTCGGGACCATCGACCGGACGATCTACGTCGTCACGGTCGTCCTCGGCGCGGCGGCCACCGGTTCCCTCATCGCCCCGGTCTCGATCCACCGCTTCCTGGTCGGCCAGCGGATGAAGGACGAGCTGGTGGAGACCGCCCACCGGCTGATGATGTTCGGAATGGTCCTGCTCGCCCTCACCATCGGCGCGACGCTGCTGCTCATCCTGCGCGTCGTCCTACCGGGTCTCATAGCGGAGTTCCTCGTCGCCGGGGTGATGCTGTACTTCGCCCTGTGCTGGTACGCACTGCCCCTCTGGCTGCGCCACCGCGCCGCACGCGACGAGAACGCCTGAGGCCCCTCAGGGATGGGCCGGCGCTTCCAGCTCCCGCTTGAGGTTGCGCAGGGTTCTGTCGATGTTGCCGACCTGGAAGACCGCGAAGGTCTTGCCGCCGGTGGCCACGCGGTCGAAGGTGTTGGCCACGAGGGTGGGCCACGAGCGCCGGTCGTCGGTCCAGGTCTCCGTCACCCGGGTGCCGCCGCCCTCCGCCTCGAACCGGTACTCCCATGTGGCGATGGGCGCCTTGAGGCGCGGACGCCGGAACCCGATCGCGTGGACGCGGAAGGCGAGGCGGCTGCCTGCATCCGCCGCGGTGACCGTGCAGCGGGTCGTCCAGCGGAAGCCGCGACGTTTGTTGTGCCCCTCGAAGACCATGCCGACCCGGGCCGGCGCGTCCCCGCCCGGGACGGTCGCGCCGAGGTTCTCGGGGCTCCAGCGACCCATCTGTGAAAGTCGGCTGACCTGGTCGTACACCGCCGACGGTGACGTCTCGACCAGGATGCTACGAGTGACGGTGAACGTGCGGGGCATGGGCACTCTCTCCGTGGGCGCAGAAGTTACCGGAGAGTCTACTGGTAAGTAGGAATAAGGAACTCCAGCTCGGGCCGGTCCCACACGACCGCGGGCGGCGTCGCCGACGCGGTCCCGACGTGCACCGCGCCCACGCTGCGGTAGAAACCCTCGGCGGGAGGATGCGACACCACGCGGACCCGGTCGAGCCCGGCCGCCCGTGCCTCGGACTTCATGTGTGCCACGAGCAGCCGTCCCACCCCGCGCCCCTGCGCCTGATCGGCGACGAACATCAGGTCCAGTTCCGGCGGGGCGAGGACGAGCGAGTAGAACCCGAGCACCTGGCCCTCGTGTCCCTCCGCGGCGGTGACGGCCACGAACACGCGGTGGGTCTCGATGTAGTCAGGGCCGACCCGGTAGCCGGCCACCATCGCCGCGTACTGGCCCTCGTAGGCGCGTGAACCGCGCACGAGCCGCGTGAGCCGTTTGGCGTCCCGCGCGGTGGCCCGGCGTACCGAGACCGATCCGCTCCTGCCCGTAATGCTCCGGTTCATCAGGCGAGTATCACAGGCAGGAGATCGTCGTCCTCACACCGGGCCCCGGGACGCCGGGCGGTCCTCAGGGCACCCGGCCCCGGAACGGCACGCCTCAGACGAACGCGCTCTCGCCGGTGACCGCCTTGCCCACGATGAGCGTGTTCATCTCCCTGGTCCCCTCGAAGGAGTAGATGGCTTCCGCGTCCGAGAAGAAGCGGGCCACGTCGTAGTCCAGCACGATCCCGTTGCCGCCGAAGATCTCCCGGGCCCAGCCCACGACCTCGCGCATACGTGCCGTGACATGGGCCTTGGCCAGCGACGAGTGCTGGTCCTTGAACACACCCGAGTCCTGCAGCCGCGCGAGCTGCAGCAGCATGCCCCAGCAGGCGGTGATGTTGCCGAGGCTCTTGACCAGCAGATCCTGCACGAGCTGGAAACCGGCGAGCGGCCGGCCGAACTGCTCGCGCTCGGTGGCATAGGCGAGCGCCAGTTCGTACGCGCCGATCATCACCCCCAGCGCCTGCCAGGCGACCCCGCTGCGGGTGGCACGCAGGACCTCCGCGACGTCGCGGAAGGACTCGACGTTCTGGAGCCGGTCGGCCTCCGGCACCCTGACGTCGGTCAGCGTGATGTCGGCGTTCTCGACAATGCGCAGGGAGATCTTGTTCGCGATCTTCTCCGTGGCGAAGCCCGGCGTGCCTTTGCCGACCATGAATCCCTTGACCTGCTCGTCCGCGAGATCCCTCGCCCAGACCACGACATGGTCGGCGAAGGTGGCGTTGCCGATCCAGCGCTTGGCGCCGTTGAGGACCCAGGTGTCGCCCTGCCGCTCGGCCGTGGTGCCCATACCGGCAGCCACGTCGGATCCGTCGAGCGGTTCCGTCAGGGCGAAGGCCCCGATCGTGTCCATGGCGGCCATGCCGGGCAGCCAGCGGTCCCGTTGCTCCTGGCTGCCACCGGCGTGGACGGAGTACATGGCCAGGCCGGTGTGGACGCCGAAGAACGTGGCGACCGACGCGTCCACCCGGCTCATCTCCAGCGCCATCATCCCGGTCAGCAGATGGCTCACCGCGGGGCGGTGCTCGCCGTAGCCCTCGTACGACAGCCCCACCAGACCGCTCTCCCGGAACTTGGTGATCAGCTCCGGGGGAAAGGTGCCCGCGGCCCAGTTCTCGTTCACCAGCGGCTTGACCTCGTCGTGCATGAACGCGCGTGTCTTCAGCAGGATCTTGCGTTCCTCGTCCGACAGCGCGCCCTCGAAGTCGTAGAAGTCGGCAACGATCCCGTCATCCATGGAAGATCTCATCTTCGCCTTCTTCCACGCTTTCCTTGCAGGATGCACGGGAATTCGGCGAATGGGTCAACCCGTACCGCGCAGGAGTGAGTCAGCCCGTCCGGCAGAACGGCTCCCTGCCCATGGCGGACTCGATGCCCCCGAGGAGGAGGCGCTGGAAGTGATCGGAGCCGGGGAACGAACCGTCCGTCGAGAAGGCCGCGGCGTCATGGCCGAGGGTGGTGAGCCAGGCCCGCCCGCCGTCGTAGTACTGGCACCAGGCGACCGGATGGTCCCTGCCATGGCCGGGGTGCCCCTGATTGCCCGTGACGCCTTCGGCCAGCGTGGACTCGTCGACGGTGGCCAGGACACGGACCTTCGAAGGGGCCGGGACGAGGTTGTACCACTCGTCGGAGAAGTCCCAGCGGGCCGGCAGCCCGGCGGTGGAGGAGTCGCGCCGGTTCTGCACGACGACCTTGCCCGGTTGCGCCGGGCCGTGGTCGTAGAAGTTGGCGCCGCCCAGCAGGCCCTCGTACCAGGGCCAGTTGTACTCCGTGCCGAACGCGTTGTGGATGCCGGCGAAACCACCGCCGCCGCGGATGTACTGGCGCAGGGAGGTCTGCGCGGCGTCGTCGAGGGCGTCGCGGCTGGTGGAGTAGAAGACGACGGCGTTGTACCGGAAGAGCCGGGCGGGCGTGGCGAGTTGGGTGACGTCCTCGGTCCAGTCGACGGTGAAGCCGTGCTCCCTGCCCATCTCGACCAGGGCGTTCTGGACGACATTGGTGTCGGCGAGAGCAGGGTTGAGTCCGGCGCCGAGCGCGGGGCCGAGGTTGGCGTGCCGGGGCCCGGCGGTCCGGGTGTAGAGGAGTACGCGGTAGCCGTCGGCGGCCGGGGAGAAGTTGCCCCAGTCGTGGTAGCACTTGGCGCTCGTGCCACGGCAGACACCGTATTCCGGACTGCCCAACTCCTCGGCGGCCTGTGCATGTTGGCCACCCGTCGATGCGCCCTCGCCCCGCGCGTCCCCCTGCTGCTGAAGGCCGAGGAAGGCGGCCAGCGCGATGAGGAGCGTGGCACTGACGGCGGCGACCACGGACACGGTCGTACGCGCCGCGCGTGCGCCGGATGTCGTGGTGACCGGCCCTCTCCCGGGACGGCGATTCGCTGAACGGCGTTGCGCTGAAAGGCGATTCACTGGACGACGATCTTGCCGGTGGACTGGGGGAAGGCCGGGTCGTTGTAGAAGTACTCGCCGCGCCTGCCGAAGGTGTACGTGTACGACTGGCCCGGCATCAGCAGCCCGGTGTCGAACTCCGCGTCGAAGAACGCGACCGCCCCATGGGCCTGCGCGTTGTCGGCGGGGTTGGTGAAGGTGACGGCGGTGCCGGCCGGGACCGTCAGGTGCTGGGGTGCCATGGCGTTCTGGGCGACCGTGTTCTCGGCTGTTCCGGGCGCGCCCGTGGAGGTGTTCCAGACGCGGCCGAGCGTGACGGTGTCGTGTGCCGTCGCCCCGGTCACGGCGGCGGTACGGATCTGGTTGCGGCGGGACGGGGGAGTGGGCGCGGGGGCCTGGCCCACCTTGCCGCCGAGCTTGAACGCCCAGAGGTGGTCGCCCCGCGGGATGTCGGGGAAGGGGAGGCCGTTGCCTCCGGCCAGCACGGCGACGTACTGCTCGCCGTCGATCTCGTACGAGACGGGGACGGTGTTGACCCCGGCGCCGCACTGCCACGTCCACAGCGTCTTCCCGTCGGTGTCGTCCATCGCTTCGAGGACACCGTCCGGGCGGCCCTGGAAGAGGACGCGGCCGGCGGTGGTGAGGATGCCGTTGCCGTGCGCCAGCGACCAAGGGCCCTCCTTGCGCCAGGCGACCGTGTTGGTGCGCGGGTCCATCGCGACCAGACCGCCGCCGAACAGCTCGCCGAGGGGCCGGGCCGTGTTGACCCGGCCGCCGCGGGTGTTGGAGTAGGAGGAGTTGACGAGCCCGTAGCCGACGTAGACGTATCCGGTCCGGGGGCTGAAGGAGGGGAAGCCCCAGTCGGCGCCGCCGCCCGCTCCCGGGAAGAGGATGGTGGCCCGGTCCCAGAACACCTCGTACAGGCCGCCCGTCGGATAGAAGGGGACGGGCCGGGTCGTCTTGTTCAGCCCCGGGTAGGGGGAGACGAACGGTTCGCCGCCGGGGAAGGGCTGGGTGGGGGACGTCTTCTGCAGGGTGTGCTGGGGGACCGGCCGTTCCTCCATGCCGTGCACGGCCTCACCCGTACGGCGGTCGAGGACGTAGTACCAGCAGGTCTTCGAGCCGTAGACGACGACCTTGCGTTTCCTGCCGTCGACGAGCAGGTCGGCCAGTACCGGTGCCATGACGTTGTCGGCGTCCCAGATGTCGTGGTGGACCGACTGGAAGTGCCAGCGCCGTTCGCCGGTCTTGGCGTCGATGGCGACGATCGAGTTGGCGAAGAGGTTGTCGCCGCCGCGCGAGGACCCGTCCGTGCGGGGGTAGGGATTGCCGAACGTCCAATAGACCAGGCCGAGTTCGGGGTCCACGGCCGGGTGGATCCAGGGGACCGCGCCGCCGGTCTTCCAGGAGTCGCCCTCCCAGGTGTCGTGTCCGTACTCGCCGGGTCCCGGCGGCCCCCAGAACGTCCATACGACAGCGCCGGTCCGGGCGTCCAGCGCGTAGCCGCGTCCGCGGGCGCCGGCGGTCGAGCCCTCCGTGCCGATGTAGACCAGGCCGTCCCAGTGCACGACCGCGCCCGCGAGGCCGCCGCTGTTGCCGCCGCACTGGCCGCTGTCGTTGTCGCAGCCGTCGTCGCCGCCGTTGTCGTCCACGATCAGCGGCTTCTGCCAGACGATCGCGCCGGTCCGCCGGTCCAGGGCGTACACGATGTTCGCGCCGGAGATGGTGAAGACCTTGCCCTCGGCGACGGCGACGCCCCGCATGTTGGTGGTCTCGGTGCCGAGGCCGGTCCTCCAGATCACCTCGCCGGTCCTGCCGTCGATCGCGAAGACGTTCTGCTGGGTGGTCTCGACGTACAGCACACCGTCCCGCACGACGATCGTGCACTGCTGGTACGCGCCGGTGGAGCCGCCCTCCAGGTTGATGTGCCAGGCCCCGCCGAGCCGCTTGACGTTTCCCGGGGTGATGTCCTGGAGCGTGGAGTGGTTCTGGTTGCCGTAGTCGCCGCCCACCTTGGGCCAGTCGGCGCCGGTGGTGCCGAGGGCGGCGGACTGCCGGGGGACCGGGAGCGCGAGGTCCGGGCCCGCGTTCGCGGTGGACGCCGCAGTGGAGGCGCCGACCGCGCTGCCCGCCGCGGCCGTCAGGAGGAAGGTCCGTCTTTCCATCGTTCAGTTCCCTCGATTCTCGGTTCGATCAAGGTCCGCTAGATGGTTCGTGCAAGCCACAGAATGGGTTCGCGTGATGGGAGGTCACGTTAGGGACGGCCATGCGTCCATGACAAGACACGCGACAGGGGATTTTCGAGCCACGAAAGTGAACGTGCGGGTCAACCAGGCGCTAGGGCCTGTCTGACCATTCCCGTCTGCCGGGCGACGCCATGCACGCACTCTCGCCGCACCGGGCACAGAGCCAAGTACGTCCAGTACGAGGCCCTGCGCCCGGCACGGCGAGAGCACGCACCTGACGCCGCCCGGCCGCCCTCCGGGCGACGACGGGAATTGTCAGACAGGCCCTAGGGGCGCGCTGTTGGTGCCGTCAGATGGACCGGCACCATGGAGGGCGGCATGGGACTCTTGTTGCGGCGCCCCTGCCCTGTCTCCTCCCAGGCGTGCGCCAGGATGCCGACACTGCGGCTGAGCACGAACAGACCGCGGGCCAGAGGTGCGGCGAAGCCCAGCTCGGCGTAGATGACGGCCGTGGCGCCGTCGATGTTCATGGGAACGGGCCTCTTGCCCTCGCGCCCGCGGTTGAGCAGTTCCTCCACCGCACGGGCCGCCCGCAGATGGGCGCCCTCCACCAGGCCGTCCGCCACGGCCCGGTCCACCAGCGCGAGCAGCGGGTCGCGGCGCGGATCGCGGGGGTGGAAACGGTGCCCGAAGCCCGGCAGATAGCGCGAGCGGGCCCGCCACTCGCCGACCACCTCCGCGACGGCGAACTCGAACTCCGCGTCCCCGGCGGGCTGCCCGGACCGACGGGCGGGCCGCGCGCCACCCCGGCCGTGCCGTTCGACGATCTCGCTCAGCAACTCCACGCACTGCTGACCGGCCCCGCCGTGGACATCGCCGAGCATGTTCACGCCGGTGGCCACGGCACTGTTGAGCCCCACCCCGCAGGTGGCGGCCATGCGGGCGGCGGCGATCGAGGGCGCCTGCGTGCCGTGGTCGACGCCGGCCACCAGGGCCGCTTCCAGGAGCCCGGCCTGCTCGGCGCGCGGGAGTTCGCCGCGCAGCATCAGCCAGATCGTCTCGACGAAGGTCGCGTGGCCGATCAGGTCCTGGACCGGATGCTCGCGCAGTTCGACGATGCCGGGCTCGACCCGGCTGACGGCGGTGGCCCACCACTGCGCGACCAGACCGTCCTGCGGCCCGGCCGCCGTCATGACGCCCGGGCCTCGGCGGCGTGGCGGTGTGCCCGCCAGCGGGCGATCAGCCGTGCCCGTTCCTCGCCGTGCTGGTCGAGCAGCGGAGGCGGGGTGTCCGGCGACAGCGCCTCGCCGTCCACCTGTACACCGTTGCCGCTGACCCTCAGCGTGCGGCCCGAGCCGTCCGGATAGGGCAGGTCCGTGAAGAAGCCGCGATGCGTCAGCTGTTCCAGCTCGACGGCCTCCGGGACGGTCAGGACGCGGGCCGCCGGGACCCCGGCCGCGGACAGCATGGCCTCCCATTCCAGGGCGGTCTTCCGGCGCAGGGCCGCGTTGAGTTCGGAGTTGAGTTCCGCGCGGTGCCGTTTCCGCGCCTCCCGCTCGGCGAACCTCGGATCGTCGATCAGCTGGGGCAGCCCGGCGAGACGGCAGAGCGTGACGAACTGCTCCTGCCGGTTTGCCGCGATGTTCAGGCCCCCGTCGGCGGTCTCGAAGGTCCCGGAAGGTGCCGCGGTGGCGTTCTGGTCGCCCATCGGCTCCGGATCCACCCCGCTGACCAGGTAGTTGGAGACCGCCCAGCCCATCGCGGAGAGGGAGACCTCCAGCATGGACACGTCCAGCCGGGCCCCCTGTCCGGTCCTCTCCCGTCCGACCAGGGCCGCGCTGATCGCGAGGGCCGCGCCGAGACCGCCGAGCGAGTCGCACACGGGGAAGCCCACCCTGAGCGGGGCGGTGTCGGTCGTGCCGGTGATGCTCATCATCCCCGAAAGCCCTTGGATGATCTGGTCGTAGGCGGGAGCGGCACTCATCGGACCCGACTGTCCGAAGCCGGTGATCGCACAGCTGACCAGCCGTGGGTTCAGCTCCCGCAGCCGGTCGGCCCCGTACCCCATCCGGGCCAGTACTCCGGCCCGGAAGTTCTCCAGGAGGACGTCCGCGCCGCACAGCAGTTCCTCGAAGTCGGCCCGGTCGGCGGGGTCCTTGAGGTCGAGGACGAGGGATTTCTTGCCCGCGTTCTGGGCGAGGAAGGACGCGCCGATACCGGACCGGTTCAGCTCCGGATCGGGGCCGAGACTCCGTGCGAGGTCGCCCCTGCCCGGCTGTTCGACCTTGACGACCTCGGCGCCGAGAAGCATGAGGTGGTAACTGCAGTACGGCCCTGCGAGCACATTGGTGAGATCGAGTACGCGGATTCCTGAGAGCGGTCGTTCGGGCATGCACCGGCTCCTTCTGCGGTCACAGCGGTTCGAGCGGGTCCAGCGGGTCAGGCAGTCAGGCAGGTCCAGCGGTTCGCGCGGGTTCAGCGGGTTCTGTGAGTCGGCGGTTCACTTCGCCGGGCTGAGCGGATGGTCGAAGCCCTGCTCCGACATCCGCCGGGCGACCTCGGTGAGCGCGGTGGCGAACCGCTCGACGACGGACTCGGGGAAGCGGTGGCTGGGCCCGCTGAGCGAGAGCGAGGCGACCAAGGCCCCGCCGCGCCCCACGACGGGTACGGCGACGGCCGTCAGCCCCTCGTCGCGCTCGCCCCGGCTGACCGCGAAGCCCCGCTCCGCCGCCAGATCCGCCCACACCCGCAACTGCCTGGCATGCCCCTCGCCGTGCGGCGAGCCCGCGGCGATCCGGCGCAGCAGGGCATCGGGAGCCGTCCGCAACAGAATCTTCGACGAGGCACCTGCCCACAGCGGGAGTTCGTCGCCGACCCGTACGACATGACGCAACGGCTGCGGGCTCTCCTGCTGGGCCACGCAGACGCGGGACAGGCCGCGCAGCATGAAGAGATTGACCGTCTCCTGCTGCTCCTCGGCCAGTTCGCGCATCAACTTGCGGGTCTCGCGGGGCAGTTCCCAGCTGGTGTGCGCGAGATGGGCCCAGCGCCACAGGCCCGGACCCGCGGTGTAGCCGGCCGGGGTGTCCCAGAGCAGACCGCACTGCTCAAGGGTCTGCACCATGCGGACCACCGTGGTCTTGGCCAGCCCGGTGGCGTCGACGATCTCCCTCAGCGTGACCGTCGGCTGATCCTCGGTCAGCAGTCCCAGGATGTCCAGAGCCCTGCGCACACTGCGCACCCCGGTCGCCTCGGCCGCCGCCCCCTCATGGTCGGTCCCGCTCACGCGCCTTCCCCCTCTGCTTCGAAACTTCCTCGAACGGCCCTCTTGTCACCGCGAGTTGGCGCCCGTACGTTACACGCCGACCCACAGAGCAGTCCACCAGTACCACTGAGCGGTTTCCTGGGAGATCTCATGCTCGATTCCCTTCTCAAAGCCGGCAGGGACGCGGCGGTGGCCGAGGCGCCTCCCTACGTCGCCGGCCAATGGGGTGGCGGCGGACCCGTGTCGACCCGAACAGGCCCGTATCTGCGCCGCGTCGTCAGCCGGACCTCGACGGTGACCGGTGACGAGATCTCCCACGCCCTCGCCTGGGCCCGCTCCTCGGCCCGTACGGTGGCCGGGCTCGCCCCCGCTCTGCGCGCCGATGTCCTGGACCGAGCATCCCGCGCCGCGTCCGCCCACCGCGAGGGGCTGGCCCGCCTTCTCGCCCTGGAACTGGGGAAACCGGTCAAGGACGGGCTCGGTGAGATCGACCGGGTCGCGGACACCTTCGCCGTGTGCGCCTCGGAGGCGCGGCACATCGGCGGTGAGACCCTGCCCGTCGCGGGCTGGGCACGCGGCGTCGGCAACACCGCCTTCACCTACCGTGCCCCGGCCGGGGTCGCCCTCGCCATCACCCCCTTCAACGCTCCCGCGAACCTCCTCGCGCACAAACTCGGCGCGTCCTTCGCCGCGGGCAACACCACCCTCGTCAAGGCCCCGCCCCAGGCACCGGCCTCCACCGCAGCGATCGTGGCACTCCTCCTGGAATCCGGTATGCCCCCGCAGGGCGTGCAGTTGCTGCACGGCGGCGGCGAGGTGGGCGCGATGCTGTGCGCGGCCGACGAGGTGGCCGTCATCAGCTTCACCGGCAGCGCGGAGACCGGCCGGGCCGTCGCCCGCGCTGCCGGCGCCAAACGACTGGTCCTCGAACTCGGCGGGAACGCAGCCACGATCGTCTGCGAGGACGCCGACATCGGGCAGGCCGCGAAGGAGTGCGCCCGCACCGGATACAGCAACTCCGGCCAGAGCTGCATCTCCGTCCAGCGCGTCTACGTCCACCGCTCCCGCTACGCCACGTTCCTCGACGCGTTCACGGCCGCCGTCGACACCCTGAAGGTCGGCGATCCGCTCGACCCGGCCACCGACGTGGGCTCGATGGTCGACGAGGAGGCCGCCGAACGCGTGGTGCGCTGGTCCGCCGAGGCCGTCGCCTCCGGCGCCCGCGTGCTGCGCGGCGGCACCCGGGACGGCGCCACCGCCGCGCCCACCGTCGTGGCGGAGCCCGCGCCGGACTCCTCGGTCGTGGTCCACGAGGTCTTCGGGGCACTGGTCGCCGTGCTCCCGTACGACGACTTCGGTGCGGTCCTCGACAGCTGCAACGCCAGTCGCTACGGCCTGCAGGCGGGGCTGTTCACCCGTGACCTGGGCCGTGTCGTCACCGCCTGGCGCGAACTGGAGACCGGCGCGCTGATCGTCGGCGGGACTTCCAACCACCGCCTCGACCACATCCCCTTCGGCGGGGTCAAGGACTCCGGCTTCGGCCGCGAGACACCCCGCTCGATGATCGACGACTACACGGTCGTCAAGACCCTCATGCTCCGCGGCCTGTCCGTCTGGGGCGACACGACGTCCATCGACGGAGAGAGCACCGCATGACCGTGACCGCCGCCGAATCCCTGGTCGCCCAACTGGAGTCGTACGGAGTCGAGTACGTCTTCGGCACCTGCGGCCACACCAACATCGCCCTGCTGGACGCGCTCGGCCCGAGTCCGATCCACTTCGTGATCGCCCGCCACGAGCAGGCCGCCGCACACGCCGCCGACGGCTACGCCCGTGCCTCCGGGAAACCCGGAGTCCTGCTCACGCACGTCGGCCCCGGCATGATGAACGCCGTCACCGGGGTGGCCACCGCCGCACTCGACTCGATCCCGCTGATCGTCATCTCCGGCGACATCCCCTCCTACTACTCCGGCCGCCACCCGCACCAGGAGGTCAACCTCCACGCGGACGCCGACCAGGCCGCCATCTACCGGCCCCTCACCAAACGCGCCTGGCATGTACGCCGCGTCCAGGACCTGGCCCGTACGACCGAGCGGGCCTTCTGGACCGCGACCTCCGGCCGGCCCGGGGCCGTGCTCGTCAACATCCCCATGGACCTGCTGAGCCGACAGGTCGAGGAGTACGCCGACAGCCACCCGCTGCCCAGGGGCGCCGCGCTCCCCGGGCTCGACCGGGACACCGCCGAGCGCATCGCCCGGACACTGCTGGCCGCCGAACGCCCGCTGATCTACTTCGGTGGCGGGCTGCGCAAACCGGCCGCGCGCCAGGCCCTCTCCACCCTCGCGGAGCACCTCGACATCCCCCTCGCCCACTCCCTGATGGGCAAGGGCGTGCTGCCCGACAGCCACCCCCTGCTGCTCGGCATGCCCGGATTCTGGGGCCTGGAGACCACCCATGAGTACACCAGGGGCGCCGATGTGGTCCTCGCGCTGGCCACCCGGTTCGCGGAGACCGACGCCAGCTCGTGGGACCCGGCGTACACCTGGACCTTCGGCGACCGGCGCGGCTCGTCCGAGGACGGGCACAGTCCGGCCGGCGACAAGAGCGCTCCGCCGAGCAGGCTCATCCAGATCGACATCGACCCCGCCGAGATCGGCCGCAACTATCCCGTCGAGATCGGGGCGGTCGCCGATGTCGGCGACGCGGTACGAGCCATAGGGGCCGCGGTGCGGTCCGCGAGGCCGGAGCCCTTCGTACGGGAAGGACTGCGCGAGACCGTCGCCGCCGCCCGCCGGGCCGTCTTCGACACCGCCCGGGAGGACGGCCGCAGCGACACCTTCCCCCTGCGCCCGCAGCGCATCCTCGCCGACCTGCGCGACGCGCTCCCCGACGACGCGGTGCTCGTCACCGACGTCGGGTGGAACAAGAACGGCGTCGCCCAGTGCTACGAACTCCCCGACGGCGGGCGCTTCATCACCCCCGGCGGAGCCTCCACCATGGGCTTCGGACCGGCTGCGGCGGTCGGCGTGCAACTGGCCCAGCCGGACCGCGTGGTGGTCGCGCTGATCGGCGACGGCGGGATGAGCGCGCAGCTGCCCGCGGTGCCGATGGCCGTCGAACAGGGCCTGCCCGTCGTCTTCGTGGTGATGAACAACCGGGCCCACGGCACCATCGCCGACCTCCAGGCCTCGTCGTTCGGCCGGTCCTACGGCTGCGAGTTCACCGATGCCGAGGGCCGGCCCTACAGCCCGGACTTCGCGGCCTTCGGACGGTCCTGCGGCGCCGACGGACACACGGTCACCGCTCCCGCCGACCTCTCCAAGGCCCTCGCCGACGCGGTCGCCCGGCGCAGGCCCGCCGTCATCGACGTACCGATGGTCAACGAACCGGTGCCGACGCCCGGCCACTGGAACATCAAGGACATCTACCGCGGGTCCTTCGCCGACTGACCGCCCCCCGACCCCGTCCTGTCCGTTCACCGCTCGCTCACAACGAGGTGACCCCATGACCCGCAGCAGCACCCCACGACCACGCACCGGCACGCGCACCACCGTCCGAGCCGCCGTCTGCACCGCCTCCGCGCTGGCCGTCGCCCTCACCGCGTGCAGCGCGCCCGGCGAATCGGACGACGACACCAAGGCGTCCTCCGGTCCCATCAAGGTCGCCGTCGTCAACGCGCAGAGCGGGCAGCTCAGTTCGCTCGGCGACTGGGAGTACAAGGGTGCCAGGCTCGCCGTCGACGAGTGGAACGAGAAGGGCGGTGTCGACGGCCGGAAGATCCAGCTGAAGCTCTTCGACGACCAGGGCGACCCGACCACCGGCACCAACATCGCCCGCAGGCTGGTCAGCGAGAAGTACGTCGCCATGATCGGCACGGCGGAGAGCGCGGTGACCATCGCCATGGGTCCGGTGCTGCAACAGGCGAAGATCCCGAACATCACCTCAGGCCAGTCCGACGGTCTGGTCGCGCTGAAGAGCCCGTACCTCTTCCTCAACGGGCCGACCAGCACCACCTACGACTCGACGCTCGCCCAGCACCTGGTGAAGGACAAGGGCTACAAGAAGATCGCCATGATCACGAACAACGGTTCCTTCGGGAAGGGCGAGCACGACGCGTTCCTGAAGGCGGTGAAGGACCTCGGTGTGACCCCGTCGACCGACCAGGTGGTCACCACCGACCAGAAGGAGTTCAGCGCGGCCCTGACGAAGATCCGGTCCACGAAGCCGGAGGTCGTCTTCATCGGCTCGGAGGAGGTCGAGGCGGGGCTGATCGTCAAGCAGGCCCGGGACCTGGGCATCACCGCCCCCTTCGCGGGCGCGGCCCCCCAGGGCACCCCCGTCTTCATCGACACGGCCGGGAAGACCGCAGTCGAAGGCACCATCGTCAGCTCGCCCTATCTGAGCAACGACACCAGCCCCGCGTCGAAGAAGTTCGCCGCCGCGTACAAGGACGCGTACGGCAAGGAGGCGGAACTCCACGGCGCCAAGGCCTACGACGGAGCGAACATCCTGCTCACCGCGCTGAGGACCAGCAAGGCCGCGAGCGGCCAGGAACTCGCGGACGCCATCCGCGACACCCACTACAAGGGTCTCCTCGGCGACTTCCGGTACGACGCGTCGGGCGTCGGCATCACCAGGACCACCATCGGAGTCATCCGCGACGGCGAACTCGTCCCGCAGCAGTAGGCATCGGGAGCACTGGGACTACTGGGAGCACCGAAGTGCAGGAGACACTGCAGACACTCGTCGGAGGCCTCAGCCTCGGGGCGGTCTACGCCCTGGTCGCCATGGGGTTCTCCCTGGTCTACCGCACCATGGGCCTGGTCAACTTCGCGCACGCCGACATCGCCATGATCGGCGCCTACGCCGCCTCCACCTTCTACCTGACCTACAAACTGCCCTTCGCCGTCGCCATGGTCGTCGCCATCGCGGTCACCGCGGCGATCGGCCTGGTCATCGAGCGGGTGCTACGGCCCCTGGAGAACAAGGACTTCGACCTGATGCTGATCGGCACGATCGGCTTCGGCATCGTCCTCCAGGCCGTCGCCATCCTGATCTGGGGCACCACAGGACGGGCGGTCCGCTCACCCGTACCGGCCGCCCCGCTCGATGTGTTCGGGGTGCGCGTACGCACGTACGACCTGCTGGTGATGGCCGTCGCTGCCCTCGCGGTGCTGGGCCTCGCCTGGTTCCTCGCGCGCACCAAGCGCGGCGCCGCCATGCAGGCCGTCGCCATGGACCACGAGGCGGCCACCGCCGTCGGCATCGACGTGGGCCGCAGCAACGCCCTCGCCTTCTCCATCGGCGCGGGCCTCGCCGCCCTCGCGGGTGGTCTCGTCGGACCGATGCTGTACGTCGACGCCTCACTCGGCGGAGCCCTCGGCATCAAGGGCTTCGCCGCCGCGATGCTCGGCGGCTTCGGCTCCATCCCCGGCGCGGTCGTCGGCGGCCTCGCGATCGGCGTCCTGGACTCCTTCGCGGCCGGCCACTTCCAGGGCTACTCGGTGCTCGTCACCTTCCTGGTCTTCACCGCCTCCATCATGATCCGCCCGATGGGTGTCTTCGGGGAGAGGACGGTGAGCCGCGCGTGAAGTTCCGTGCCGCAACCCTCGGAGCCCTGGCGGTCGCCGCCTGGCTGCTGCCGTACGGCCTCGGCAGCTACTCCATCCATGTCGTCAACATCGCCCTCATCTACGCCCTGTTGGCCATCGGCATGGGACTGGCCATGGGCATCTCCGGGCAGATCAACCTCGCCCAGGTCGCCTTCTTCGGCGTCGGCGCGTACACGCTCGCCATCCTCACCACCGACTCCGGATACGGGTTCTGGGCGGCGGCCGTGGTCGCGGTGCTCGCGACCGTGGCGACGGGCCTGTTCGTCGGCATCCCCGCCCTGCGCATGCAGTCCCACTACCTGGGGATCGTCACCCTCGGCCTGGCACTCGGCTTCATCAACTGGATCACCAACGCCTCCGTCACCGGCGGAGCCGACGGGATCTCCGGCATCCCGCTGCCCACCCTGCCCGGCATCGACCTCTCCAGCGAATACCTCTACTACTACCTGGAGTTGGTGGTCTGCGCGCTCGGCCTCGGTTTCGGACTCTTCGTCGTCCGTACGCACCTGGGGCGACGGCTGCGCGCGATGCGCGACGACTCCCTGGCCGCGGGCGCCATGGGCGCGGAAATCCCCCTGCTGCGCATGACCGCGTTCCTGCTCGCCAGCCTGTACGGGGGTCTGGCCGGAGTGCTGTACGCGGGCCTCATCCGCTATGTCGCCCCGGAGACCTTCTCCATCGGCAACATGTTCATCCTGCTCGCCATGGTCGTCATCGGCGGCCGGCGCTCCCTCGTCGGCTGCGTGGTCGGCGCGATCGGGCTGACCCTGATCCGCGAGTGGCTCTCCGACTTCTCGACCTACGCACAGCTCGGCTACGGCGTGGTGGTCGTCCTCATGGTCGTCTTCGCACCGACCGGCCTCGCCGGAATCCCGTCCCGCGTATGGGAGTTCGTGAACCGGCGGCGCCTGCGGGGGAGTCCGGGCGAGGGCCGTGCCCGGCTGCACCCCTTCCAGCCGTACGAGGCCGTCGAGCCCCCTGCCTCCGCCACCGGGCCCCTCCTCGACATCCGGTCCGTCACCAAGGACTTCCGCGGACTGCGCGCCCTGGACGACGTCTCCCTCACGGTCGCCTCCGGCGAGATCCGCGGCATCGTGGGCCCCAACGGCTCCGGCAAGACCACCCTGTTCAACGTGATCAGCGGCTTCTACCGGGCCACTTCGGGACAGGTGCGGTTCGCCGGCCGCGCCACCACCACCGCCCGCCCCTACACGCTCTCCCTCCTCGGTCTGGCCCGCACCTTCCAGAACCTGCGCCTGTTCGGCCAGTTGACGGTCCGGGAGAACATCCTCGTCGCCCTCGACCGCACGAGGACCCACACCATCTGGCAGTACGCGGTGTGGCAGCCCGGAGTCGTCCGCCGCGAGCGGCGACTGCGCCGCCGGGCCCAGGAACTCCTGGACCGCTTCGGACTCACCGACTTCGCCGAGGCCGCGCCCGGCTCCCTGCCCTACGGCATCCAGCGGCGCATCGAGATCGCCCGCGCCATGGCCGCCCGGCCACGCCTGCTGCTGCTCGACGAACCGGCCGCCGGACTGAACGGGGAGGAGGTGCGGCAACTCGCCGGCATCGTTCGTTCCATCCGGGACAGCGGCACGACCGTCGTCCTCATCGAGCACAACATGGGCCTGGTCATGTCGCTGTGCGAGCGCGTCACCGTCCTCTCCAGCGGCGGGGTCATCGCGGAGGGCACACCGGCCGAGGTGGTGGCCACTCCGGAGGTCATCGAGGCGTATCTCGGGGATTCGGGGCCGGGGCCGGGGATGGAACCGGGGCCGGAACCGGAGCCTTCGCCCGCTCCGCCCGCTTCCCCTCCGCCCGCTTCGAAGGAGGCGACCCGATGAGCCCGCTGAGTCCGCTGAGTCCGCTGAGGACGATCCCCTTCCGGCGAACGACCGCACCCGACACGGGTACCCCGGCCACCCTCACCGTCGACGACCTGTCCGTCCACTACGGCGGGGTCCGCGCGGTCAGTTCCATCAGCTTCAGCGTGGCGCCCGGGGCGTCGGTGGGCATCATCGGTGCCAACGGCGCGGGCAAGACCTCCACGCTCAAGGCCCTGATGGGGCTGGTCCCGCGGGGCGGCGGACGCATCACCCTGGGCGAGCGCGACCTGACCCGGGTGCGGGCCCGCGACATGGTCCGGCACGGCATCGGCTACGTACCCGAAGGCAGGCATGTGTTCCCCGGCCTGACCGTCGAGAAGAACCTGATGCTCGGCGCGTACGCCCGCCGGTGGGACGCCGGGACCCGGGCCACGCTGGCCGAGGTGCACGAACTCTTCCCCGTACTGGGGGAGATGGGCGGGCGGCTGGCCGGGGCGCTCTCCGGCGGACAGCAGCAGATGCTCTCCATCGGCCGTGCCCTGATGGCCGGGCCGCGCATCCTCCTCCTCGACGAACCGTCCATGGGGCTCTCGCCCAAACTCGTCGGAGAGATCCTGAGCGCACTGAAACGGCTGCGCGAGGAAGGGCTGAGCCTGCTTCTCGTCGAGCAGAACGCCAAACTCACCTTCGGCGCGACGAGTCACTGCCTGGTCATGGAGAACGGCGGCGTCGCCATGACGGGAACCTCCGAGGAACTCAGCCAGGACCCGCGGGTGCGGCGGATCTACCTGGGCCTGTGAACCGCCGGCCCCCAGGTGGCATCACTCGGTGGGGCCGGCGGCGAACCGGTCGGTGCCCAGCACGGTGAGCAGGGCGAGCTTCTCCTGGCTCTCCGTGCCCGGTGTGGCGGTGAAGATGAGCAGCGACTGACCCTGGTCGGGCTCCAGCAGGAGCTGGCAGTAGAGGTCCAGCTCCCCGACCTGGGGATGCACGAACCGCTTGGTCTCGCTCCACCGCAGACCCACCTCATGGCGCTCCCACAGCCGGGCGAACTCCTCGCTCGTGCGCAGCAGGACGTCCGCCAGATCCGCCGCGCTGGAACCGGGCCCGTCCCGCGTGACGGCCGCCCGCAGCAGCGCCACATTGGTCCGACTGTTCTTGCCGTACTCGTCGGGGTGGTACCGCTCACGGGCGACCGGATCGGTGAACCACCGGTACGTGGCGCTGCGGTCGTTGCCGGTGTACTGGGTCTGGTGGCCGAGCAGCGCCACCGCGGACGGCGTCTGCAGCAGGGTCTCGCCGAGTGGGCCCATGACCTGCGCGGTCGTGGCCGCCAGGCCGTCCATGACCCGCATCAGCCCGGGGCTCACATGGTGAAGGCGCGCGTCGCGGCGGGCGGTGCGGTAGCCGGCGAGCAGGAACAGGTGATCGCGTTCGTCCGGGGTCAGCCGCAGGCCGCGCGCGATGGCCGCGACCATCTGCTCCGACGGCTGCGGCCCGTCGCCGCGTTCCAGCCGCGCGAAGTAGTCGGCGGACATGGTGCACAGCTCCGCGACCTCCTCGCGGCGCAGCCCCGGAGCGCGCCGACGCTGCCCGCGACGCAAGCCGACATCCTCGGGTTGCAGTGCCGCGCGTCGGGTGCGAAGGAAGGCGCCCAGGGACGATCGGTCGAACGTGTGGTCCATGGTCCCCATCCTTGGACATCCGGCAGGGCTTATCCACGACCTCCCATTCAGTGGTTGAGCGTGTCCTTCCACCGTCCTGGCACGGCGAGTTCACTGATGTCGAGATCACCGATCGCCACGCATCACAGGGCACGCGTCACGCCCTCACCGCAGCACGCCCCCGGATCACGGAGCCAGGAATCATGCACACGAACAGCTGGACAGCCGACGACCTCCCCGACCTGACCGGCCGCACGGTCGTCATCACCGGCGCGAGCCGCGGCCTCGGCCTCATCACGGCACGCGAACTCGCCCGGGCCGGCGCCCGCGTCGTACTGGGAGTACGCGACACCGAGAAGGCCCGCCAGGCGGTCGCCGACCTGCCCGGCACCTTCGACATCCGGCCGCTCGACGTGTCGGACCTGACCTCGGTACGGGCCTTCGCCGACGCCTGGACCGGCGACATCGACATCCTGATCAACAACGCCGGAGTGATGGACATCCCCGCCGCGCGCACCGCCGACGGCCTCGATCTGCAGACCACCACCAACTACACCGGCCCCTTCCTGCTGACCACGCTGCTGCTCCCGCACCTCACCGACCGCGTGGTGCACGTCACCAGCGAACTGCACAAGCAGGGGAGGATCGACCTGGCCGACCTCGACTGGCGGACGCGCAAGCACAACGGCATGCGGGCCTACCAGGCGTCGAAGCTCGCCGTCGTCCTCTTCTCGCTGGAGCTGCAACGCCGGCTGGCGGCCACCGGCAGCCCCGTGCGCTCGGTGCTCGCCAGCCCCGGCATCGCCCGTACCTCGCTGGCGGCCGGTTCCCGGTCGAACGTCGTCAACCGGTTCACGTTCCTCACCAACGCGCCGGAGCGCGGGGCCCTGTCGGTGCTCTACGCCGCGACCCAGGACGTACCCGGCAACGCCTACGTCGGGCCGGACGGCCCCGGCGGCTTCAAGGGCTCCCCGTCCCTCCGCCGACCGGGCAGGGCGGGCCTCGACCCGGCCATGGCCGGCCGGCTCTGGAACGCGACCGCCGACCTCGTCGGGGCGGGCACCCGATGAGCCACCGGAACAGTTACTCGGAAGCAACCGACCAGGGCGAGGACATGACGTTGCGGACTCACAAGATCGGCGCGCACGGCCTGGTCTCCTCCATCGAGGGCCTGGGAACCATGGGCATGACCGCGATGTACGGCACCCCGGACGAGACGGAGGCCGTCAGGACGGTCCACCGCGCGGTCGAGCTGGGCGTCACCATGTTCGACACCGCGGACATGTACGGGCCCTTCAGCGGCGAGGAACTTCTGGGACGGGCGCTGAAGGGCCGCCGCGACGGAGTGGTCGTGGCGACGAAGGGCGGCGGTGTCACGCTCGACGAGAACGGCCGGTTCGGCGGCGGCCCCAACGGCAGTCCCGCCTATCTGCGGGCGTGCGTGGAGGGCTCGCTGCGCCGGCTGGGCACGGACCACATCGACCTGTACTACCTGCACCGGGTCGACCCCGCTGTCCCCGTCGAGGAGACCTTCGGCGCCCTCGCCGATCTGGTGACGGAGGGCAAGCTGCGGTACCTCGGTATCAGCGAGGCGTCCCCGGCGAGCATCCGCGCGGCACACGCGACCGCCCCCCTGTCTGCGGTGCAGACCGAGTACTCGTTGTTCAGCCGCGGCGTCGAGGTCAACGGCGTGCTCGACACGGTTCGTGAGCTGGGCATCGGGTTCGTCGCGTACGCGCCGCTCGGCCGCGGTTTCCTCACCGGGGCCGTGCGATCGGTGCGGGACCTGCCGGCCCATGACTTCCGCCGCACCTCACCGCGTTTCGCCGACACGAACCTGGCGCAGAACCTGTCGCTCCTCGACCGGATCGTCGCGACGGCGGACGAGCTCGGCGTGACGGCCGGCCGGCTCGCCCTGGCCTGGGTCCTCGCCCAGGAGGGAGTCACAGCCGTCCCCGGCACGAAGCGCCGCACCTGGCTCGAAGAGAACGTCGCCGCCGCGGCCGTCCGGCTCGACCCCGCGACCCTCGCCGCGCTGAGCGCCGCGATACCGGTCGGAGCCGCGGCGGGAGACCGCTACGCGCCGATGGGCATGGCGTCCATCCAGGAGTGATCCCGATACCCGGCACTCGGCACTCGGCACCCGGCGGCCGGCGGCCGGTGTCAGCGTGTCAGCTCGCGGTGGGCCGCCAGGCGGCTTCGGCGGCCAGGACGGTCGGGTGGACGGGAAAGACCTGGTCCAGGCCGACGATACGGAAGATCCGGCTGACGGCATCGGGGACGGCGGCCAGGGCGATGCCCGCGCCGGCCGTCAGGGCGTGATTGCGGGCGGCGATGAGCACGGTGATACCGCTGGAGTCGCAGAAGGTGACACCGCCGAGGTCGAGGACGAGTTGCTGGCCCGGACGCAGGTCGAGCCCCGGCAGTGCCGCGCGCACCTCGGGGGCGCTGTGGTGGTCCAGGTCCCCGGCCAGCTCGATGACCGCTCCGGCGGGAGCGGTACGGGTGCGGAGGGTCAGGTGCTGGGTCACGGCAGCTCTTCACTGGGAGGTCGGGGCACGGGGAGGCCGGGCACGTGGATGGCCAGGACGGCGGTGTCGTCGTCCACGCCGCTGCCAAAGGTGTCGAGCAGGTCGCGGATCGCGTCGACGGTGTCGGAGGCGGTGGTGGGCGCCAGCGTGCGCGCGAAATCGAGAAGGGCGTCGTCGCCGTAGCGGTCCTCGCCGTCGACGGCGTTGACGTGGGCCTCGGTGAGCCCGTCGGTGTGCAGCAGCAGGGTGTCGCCGGGGGCCAGCCGGACGGCGGTGGTGCCGATGTGGGCGTCGGCCAGGACACCGATGAGCTGTCCGCCCGGCGTGGGCAGATGGTCGGTGGTGCCGTCGGCGCGCATCAGCAGGGCGGGCGGATGACCGCCACTGGCCAGGGTGACGTGGAAGCCGCCCCGGTCCGGGTCCGGGGTCAGCAGACCGAAGATGACCGTGCAGAAGCGGGGGTCGGCGCCGTTGTACTCGTGGTTGAGGACCGTGTTCAGGTTCCTGAGGACGGCGACCGGGTCGGGGTTGTACACGGCCGCGGCCCGCAGGGTGTAGCGGGTCAGCGAGGTGACGGCCGCGGCGGCGGCGCCCTTGCCGCACACATCGCCCAGGAACAGTCCCCAGGTGCCCTCGGCCAGCGGGAACAGGTCGTAGAAGTCGCCGCCGACCTCGTCGACGGAGGCGATGTGGTAGTACGCGGACACGTCCAGGCCGGGCACGTTGGCCAGGGCCGGCGGCAGGAGCGTCTTCTGCAGGGTGGCGGCCAGGCGCTGGAGGCGTTCGCGTTCCCGCTCGGCCTCCTTGCGGGCGCGCAGCAGCTCGGTCTCGTAGGCGCGGCGGTCGCGCGCGTCGAAGAGGGTGGTACGGATCAGCAGCGGCTGCCCGTCCCTGCCCGTGCGCACGGTCGAGGTGACCAGGACCGGCAGGCGGGAGCCGTCGGCGGTCTTGAGTTCCAGGGCGATGCCGCTGACCTCGCCCTGCATTCTCAGCAGCGGGGCGAAGTGGGTCTCGTGGTAGAGCCGGCCGCCGACGGTCAGCAGGTCGGAGAAGTGTCTGCGGCCCAGCAGGTCGTCCCGCTCGTAGCCCAGCCAGTTCAGCAGCGTGGTGTTGACCTTCGCGATCCTGCCGTCCAGCAGGGTGGACAGATAACCGCAGGGCGCGTGCTCGTACAGATCCTCGACGCTGTCCTCCAGCAGCGCGGAGAACTGCGCCCGATCGTCGGAGGAGCCGAAGTCGCCCTTGCCCCAGCCGCCCGCTGTCCCGCCCCTCTTATCCACTCTGCCTGCCTCACCCACCCCGCCCGCCTCGGCCACCCCGTCCTCCTCGTCGCCGGACGTGCCCATCAGGCGAGTGCTTCGACGAACGAGGTGATCGCCGCCGTGGTCTCCTCCGGAGCGGCGAGCTGCGGGCAGTGTCCGGTGGCGTCGAGCGTCACCAGGCGGCTTCCCGGAATCCGGGCCTGCACGAACTCGCCCACCTCCCGCGGAGCGATCGCGTCACTGGCGCACTGGGCCACCAGCGTGGGCACCTCGACCAGGGCGAGATCCTCGCGGTTGTCGGACAGGAACGTCACCCGGGCGAAGACCCGGGCGATGTCCGGATCGGTGCGGCAGAAACTGTTGGTCAGCTCCTCACCCAGTTCCGGTCGCTCCGGATTGCCCATGATCACCGGGGCCATGGCGCCCGACCAGCCCAGATAGTTCGCGTCCAGCGATCCCAGGAGCTCATCGATGTCCTCGGCGTCGAACCCGCCCCGGTAACCGGTCGCGGGATCGTCGACGAACCGCGGCGAGGGCGCCAGCAGCACGAGCCCGGCGAACGCCTCGGGCTCCCGGCCGGCGGCCACCACACCCATCATCGCGCTCACGGAATGCCCCACGAACGTCACGGGACCGAGCGCGAGCTCCCGGCACAGCTCCAGCACGTCCTCCACGTACCCGTCGAGCGTCGAGTACCGCTCCGGGCTCCATGCCGACAGATCGGAGTTCCCCGCGCCCACGTGATCGAAGAGCACGACGGTGAAATCACGCTCCAGCGCCGGGGCCACCAGACGCCACATGTTCTGGTCGCACCCGAACCCGTGCGCCAGCATCACCACGGGCCCGCCGGGCCGCCCCGACACCGTCACATGGTTCCTATGCCGCACATTCATACGAAGCATCCTCGCAGACCGGAGGCGGTCCCCGCGGTTCGAGGACCTGCCCGGTACGCCTCGGCCCACGGCCGCGCCCGGCTCGCAGGCGTCCCTCCGTACGCCGTTCGGTGTGCCGTCGGGCGGACGCCACCGAAGCGGTGACGCGGGATGGCGGAACATCGGCAGCCCCCACAGGGTGCCCCGGCTGACCGAACTGCGCCGCGCGCTGCCGGAAGCCCGTGCCCTGCCGGGAAGCGCCGAGACGATCCCGCTGCCCGCCGGGTCCGTCGATGCCGTGAGGGCGGGCAACGCCATGCACTGGTTCGACATGGCCGTCGCGGGACCCGAGATCGCCCGGATCGGGGCGAGCGCGGCCGTCGGCCAGCGTGACACCCGCGGGCTGGCGCGCGGAGACGGCGGACATGCATTCTCCGCCTTCGGACACGGACCCTCCGGCGACGGACAGGCAGCCTCCGGCGACGGACAGGCACCCTCCGGTCGCGCGTATGCCCCGTCCGGCGACGGGCGTGACCGCCCGGTTCGGCTCGGCGGAGCTGGTCGCCTTCCCGCATGGGCAGTGCCGTACAGCCGACTCCCTCGTCGCGACCGTCGCGACGCGCGCGGGGCTGCCGGTCATGCCGGGGCAGGAACGCCGGGCCACGCTGGACCGGATCCGCGCGTACGTCGTGAGCCGGCCGGGGACCGCTCGCGCTGAGTTCACGCTCCCGATGATGACCGGCGTACTGCGCGTCCGGCGGCTGTGAAGACCTCTCCTCGCAACGCGCCTCACGCCTATTCGGTGCGCAGAGCCGTGGCCGTTCGGGATCTGGCGGCCCAGCCGGCCGGCAGGAGCGCGCCCAGGGCTGCGATGAGCAGGCCGCCCAGTACGAGGGGGAGCAGTTCGGTCGCGTGGTAGACGGCGATGACGGAACCGGGGAGGCGGAGCCCCACGCTGTCGCCCATCGCGGGGAGGACCCAGCCGTGCAGGGCCACGCCGAGCGGCACGCCCAGGGCGCCCGCGACCAGTCCGGTCAGGACGACCGACGTCAGGACCATCGCGACGGTCTGCCGGGGCGTCATGCCGAGCGCCTTGTGGACCCCGATCTCCCGGACGCGCTCGCGGGTGTCGAGCAGGACGCCGTTGAGCACGCCGAGCGCGGCGACGGCGACCAGCATCAGCGTGAGGATCGCGGACAGCGCGTTGAGCGTGACGACCATGTCACCGCCGGCGCCGAGCCCGCCCGCCTGAGCGGTGACGCCCAGCGGTGCCAGGTCCTTGTTCAGCGCAGCGACATAGCCGGTCACCTCCGTCCCAGACGCGACCGCTATGTGATGGCTCGTCTCCGTCAGGTCGGGATGGGCGCCTGCGAGTGTCGACACGTCGGTGAAGACCTGCATGCCGTCGTTGCGGGGGTCGAGAACCTCACCGACGATCCGGACCGTGACCGGCTCGGCCAGCCCGTCCAGGGTGACGGTGTCGCCGATACGGGCGCCGGTGGCGGCCAGGAAGGGGGTCGGGACCACGGCCTCACCGGGCTTGCCGGTACCGCGCCCGTCGTTATCGAGCTCGTCGGTGCCGGACCTGTTGAACCAGCGGCCCGAGACCATCGTGTAGCCGCCCCAGGAAGCGTCTCCGGTGAAGGCGATCACGTCGACGGTGCCGGTCAGCCCGGACACGGCCGCCCGTACCGTCGCCGCGCTGTAGTACTTCCCGGTTCCGGTGGCGGCCTCGACGGCGGTGGCGACCGCGGCGGGATCGGCCTTGGCCGCGGGCTGCTTCCCGGCGCCGGAGTCCCGGGGGTTCCGGGAGCCTTGCGGATCTGGCGGTCCGTGGGGTCCCTGGGGGCCGATGTCCGGCAGGGGCGCGGGCACGACCACATCGGCGACGTCGTGCGCCTTCGCCTCCATCACCTGGCCGAGCGAGGCGCCCATCCCCACGGTGAACGTGACGGCGACGGTGCCGAACAGGATCGCCGTGCCCATGGCCAGCGCGCGGACGGGCCGTGCGAAGGGCCGGGCCAGGCCCAGGGCGACGGGCCGCGGCAACGGCAGCCGTCCGGCGAGGCGGACCGCCCACCGGCCGCGTCCCGCCGAAGCCGTACGGCCCGTGGCGAGCGCGTCGACCGTACGCAGCCGGCCGGCACGCCAGGCACTCGCCCACGCGGTCGCGGCCACCAGTCCGAGCACCCCGGCGATCACTGTGACGTCGACCCAGGGGGCGACGGCCAGGGACGAGATGCCGTACACCTCCCCGGTCTCAGCCATGACGGGGACGGCGAGCAGATGACCGGCGACGACACCGAGGCCCGTACCGCCGACGGCCGGGATCAGCGCCTGACCCACGTACGCCCGCACGACCTGGGCCGGGGTGAAACCCACGGCCTTGAGGATGCCGATGCGGCGCGTTGCGGTGCCGACGGCCGACGCGACGATGTTGCCGACGATCAGCACCGACATGACCAGCCCCAGGGCTCCGAACGCCATGAGGAACGGCACGTAGACGGCGGTCTCGCGCTCGGCGGACTCCTTGACGGCGAGCCAGGACTGCTTGCCGAGGGTTGCCCCGGACGGCAGGGATCGGGTCACGGCCCTGCCGCCCGCGCTGATCTGCGCGGCGGTGTCCGCGTCGGTGAAGCGGTAGAGCATCTGGTAACCGCCGCTGCCGGATGCCGTGAGTTCCGGCAGCTGGGACGGGACCACCCAGGCGTCGGCGGTCCGTGTGACCGAGCGGGCGACGCCGACCACCCTCAGTTCCGTACCGCCGGGCAGGTCGGGGAAGGCGATCTTCATGCCCAGGGTCGGGAAGAGGGGGGAGTCGGCGGACAGCGCGATCTCACCGGAACGGGCGGGCCACCGCCCGTCGAGCAGCGTCACCTCGTCCACGTCCCGGCCGGGATCGCCCCGGCCTGCCACGGTCAACGGCCCGCCGGGGCCGCCTCCGTCCGACCGCGGGGTGACCGTCGCCGTACGGAACGGCCCGGCCGCGCTGCTCACCCCTTCGGCGCCCTTGGACTTCGACAACTGCCCGGCACTCACCCTGCCCGCGTCGAACCGCACGGACAGATGCGCGCCGTGCTGCTTGGCGAAGGCGTCGTCGAAGGGTGCGCCGGACACCACGAGCAGTGATCCGCCGAGGACGGAGACGGTCACCGCCATCATCGTGGCGAGCCCGATCACCAGCGTCTGCACACGGCGGCGGCGCACGCCCGAGCGCACCACCTTGCCGAGGGCACTCATCGACGGACCTCCGAAGCGACTGCCTGCGAAGCGGCGCTCTCCGAAGCGGCGCTCTCCGAAGCGTCGGCCCGCGAGGCGGCGCTCTGCGAGGCGGCGCTCTGCGAGGCGGCGCTCTGCGAGGCGGCGGCATTCGATGCGATGGCAGCCGACGCGACAGCATCCGGCGCGACGGCGTCCGACCGGACGTCTTCCCGGACGGCTTCGACGATCCGGCCGTCGATGATCCGTCCGTCGGCGATCCGCACCGTGCGGTTCGTGCAGGACCGGGCCAGGGCCAGGTCGTGCGTGACCACGACGAGGGTCTGGCCCTCGGCGTTGACCTCGCGGAGCAGCCTGCTGACGTCCTGTCCGGCTGCCGTGTCCAGCGCGCCGGTCGGCTCGTCGGCCAGGAGCAGCGCCGGCCGGTTCATCAACGCCCGCGCCACCGCGACGCGTTGACGTTCGCCGCCGGACAGCCGCCCCGGATGGGCGCGGGCGTGCTGGTCGATGCCCAGCAGTTCCAGGAGTTCCGCCGCCCGGCGGTCCGTCTCGCCGCGTGCCATCCCCGCGAGGCGTGCGGGCAGGGCGACATTGTCGGTGACGGTCAGATCGTCGAGCAGGTTGAAGAACTGGAAGACCATGCCGACCTTCGACCGCCGGTAGAGCGCCGATCCGGCCTCGCCCAGCCGATCCACCCGCACTCCGTCCACGGTGACGGTTCCCGTGTCGGGCCGGTCCAGGCCCGCGATCAGGTTGAGCAGTGTGGACTTGCCGCTGCCGGAAGGGCCGAGGATCGCGACGGCCTCGCCGGGGCGCACGGTCAGTGACACCTCGTGCAGAGCGGGCGGGCCGTCGTCGTAGCGGCGGCTCACCTCCCGCAGTTCGATCACCGGCATGGTCACGAAATGCTCCTTGCGCTGGGGGAGTTGACTGCGTGAACGCTAGGAGCGGGACCGGCCCGTACACATCGCCCGCCCGAACCCATTGCGGTACCGCGCCGGGACGATTCCCCGGAACGTCATCCCTGCGATGTAGGCGGGCGATGTATCCCGTGCGGTGAGAACGACCATCAGGACGGACTCCGCCGGGCCGCGCGACGGCGACAATGAACCGGTGACGGACGCAGAACCGGTGACGGACGTACGTACGACGCCGACGCGGCTGTGGGAAGCCGCCCGCCGGGCGGTCCGCGACGCCGGGCTGCCGAGCGGTCCACGGCTGCGGCCCACCCGGGGCGCCTGGCAGTTCGATGTGCTGACGGCCCTGGTACTCGGCATCACCACCGTCTACTACGGCATCGACAACGCCGACAACGTCGTGATCCGTGAGATCGCGCCCGGCGTGGAGCGTGTCGTTCCGCGTCCGTCCGGCCCCGCGGGCATGGCCTTCATGGTGACCCTCGCGGCCGTCGCCTCGGGTGCCCTGGCGCTGCGCCGCCGCTATCCGCTCGCCGTGCTGTACGTCGTGACGGCCGCGACCCTGGCGACACCTCAGAGCGTTCTGCGGCTCACCTTCTACGCGTACGTCGTCGCCGTCTACAGCGCCGCCGTGTACAGCCCGTACCGGGTGGCGACGCTGGTGGCACTGCCGGTGTCGGTCGTCCTGGTCGGCACCTCGGGCAACTCGGTGACACCGATCGTCCCGAACGAGTACATCGCGCTGCTGATCCTGGTCCCCATGGCCGTGGCGGCGGTCGGGTTGCGGACCTGGAAACTCCGGACCGACGAGGGCCGCACCAGACTCTCCGCCCTGGAACGCGAACAGACCCGGGCACTGCGCCGGGCCGTCGAGCACGAGCGGGCCAGGATCGCCCGCGAACTCCACGACGTCGTCACGCACAACGTCAGCGTGATGATCATCCAGGCGGGTGCCGCCCGCAAGATCATGAAGACGTCGCCCGAACAGGCGGGTGAGGCGTTGCTCGCCGTCGAGGCGGGCGGACGGGCCGCCATGACCGAACTCCGTCATGTCATGGGACTGCTCACCATGGCCGCCGAAGGCGCAGGCGAGGACGAGGACGGGGGTGGGGGCGGGACCAAGGCGACGGGCGACGGTACGCACCCGGCCGGTACAGCGGTGATGGAGCTGGCCCCGCAACCCGGCCTGGACCAGCTGGACCAGCTCGTCGGACGGGTCCGGGACACCGGGCTGCCCGTCGCCCTGACCGTGACGGGACCACCCCGTCCTCTCCCGCCCGGCCTCGAACTCGCCGCCTACCGCGTGGTCCAGGAAGCCCTGACCAACACCGTGAAGCACGCGTCCGGCGCCACCGCCGCCGTGACCGTCGAATACGCGCCGGAGCGGCTCCGGGTGGAAGTCACCGACACCGGTGGACGGCCGGGCACGGGCGCGGCGGCCGGGAGCGGCCGGGGGCTGATCGGTCTGCGCGAGCGCCTCGCCGTCCACGACGGAACCCTGAAAACCGGCCGGCGCCTGACCGGCGGCTACCGTGTGGAGGCCCATATCCCCCTGGAGACAGTCCCCTTGGAGACACCGTGAACACCGTGACCGAGCCGCTGCGGGTGGTCCTCGCCGACGACCAGACCCTGGTGCGTACGGGGTTCCGGCTGATCCTCGGCGCCGACGGCATCGACGTCGTCGCCGAGGCGGTCAACGGGACCGAGGCGGTCGAAGCGGTCCGCCGTACACGCCCCGACGTGGTGCTGATGGACGTACGGATGCCCGAGATGGACGGCCTGGAGGCCACCCGCCGCATCCTCACCGGCGCTCCCGGTGTTCCTGGCGTTCTCGGAGCTACGGACGCTCCCGGCGCACCGCGCGTCATCATCCTGACCACCTTCGACCTCGACCAGTACGTCTACGCGGCGCTGTCCGCGGGGGCCAGTGGCTTTCTCCTCAAGGACGTCACCCCCGAGCAGCTGACCGCGGCCATCCGCACGGTCCGTACCGGCGACGCCCTCCTGGCCCCCGCCATCACCCGCCGCCTGGTGCGGAGGTTCACCCGGCGCGGCAGTGACGCCGCCGCCCTCCACCGCGACCTCGCCCCGCTCACCCCGCGCGAGCTGGAGGTCCTCGGCCTGCTGGCCCAGGGACTGAGCAACGCCGAACTCGCCGCCCGTCTCCATCTGGCCGAGACGACCGTCAAGACGCATGTCGCCCGCATCCTCGCCAAACTCCGGCTCCGCGACCGGGTCCAGGCCGTCATCGTCGCCTACGAGACGGGACTGGTCAGTGCCGGCACCCACGAGGCAGCCGAGCAGCCCACCGGGCTCACCGGGCCCACACCCCAGGCCTCGTCGGGACTCGGCGCGGACGCTCAACCGGCCGCGTTGCCGAACCACTTGGGCAGGTGAGCGAGCAGGTCCCGCTGGTCGTCGCCCGCCCACGCCACATGGCCGTCCGGGCGCAACAGGACCGCGGGTACGTCCAGTTGCCCGCCGGCGTCGGCGACGGGGTCGATCACGTGGTCGATCCGGTCCGTCCAGCCCGCGACCGAGAGGCCGCCGGTCCGGTCGAGCAGCAGACCGCGTCCTTCGTGCATCAGCGAGTAGAGGCGGCCGTGCTTCAGCTCGATGTCCCGCATACGGCGGCCGAGCAGGTCGTGGCCCTCGCCGAAGTCGTAGCGGACCCCGACCGCGGTGATCATCTCGGTCACGTACCGGTTCACCTCCTCGAAGTCCATCAGCTTCGAGAACAGCTCCCGCAGCGCGACCGCACCCGCGTCCGTCCCCAACAGCGTGATCTGCGCACGGGTGTTGTCGAGCACGCGGGCGCCCACCGGGTGCCGTTCGTCGTGATAGCTGTCCAGGAGCCCGTCCGGTGCCCAGCCGTCGACCGCGGCGGCCAGCTTCCAGCCGAGGTTGAAGGCGTCCTGCACACCGAGGTTGAGCCCCTGCCCGCCGGTCGGCGGATGGATGTGCGCCGCGTCGCCCGCCAGCAGCACCCGCCCGACGCGGTAGCGCTCGGCCTGCCGGGTGGCGTCACCGAACCGGGACAGCCAGCGCGGCGAGTGCACACCGAAGTCGGTGCCCGCGACGTCCCGCAGCCGCTGCTTGAACTCGTCGAGGGTCGGCGCGGTCGCCCGCTCCTCGGCCACCCCGTCGGCGGGCACGATCACGCGGTGCGTTCCGTCGCCGTTGGGGATGGTGCCGAACCGCAGCTGGGTCTTGCGGACCTCCGCGACGACGGCGTCGACCGTCGCCGCGTCCGCGGTCAGTTCCATGTCGCCCAGCAGCGTCTCGACCGTGGCCGGCTCGCCGGGGAAGCCGACGCCGAGCAGCTTGCGCACCACACTGCGCCCGCCGTCACACCCCACGAGATAGCGCGAACGAAGGCGCGTACCGTCCGTCAGCTCGACGGTCACCCCGTCCTCGTCCTGGCTCAGCCCGGCCACTTCACGGCCGCGCCGGATCTCGGCGCCGAGTTCCAGGGCCCGCTCTTCGAGCAGCCGCTCGGTGACCGGCTGCAGAGTGGACAGGCCGTACGGGTGGGCCGTGTCCAGCCGGTCCGGCCACGGCTTCATGATGCCGCCGAAGAAGCCGCCCACCTGGAACTTCTCGCTGACCGCGAGGAAGCGGTCCAGCAGTCCGCGCTGATCCATCACCTCGACGCTGCGCGTGTGCAGGCCGCGGCCCCGGGTCTCCGCGGTCGGCTCGGTCAGCTTCTCCAGCACCACCACGTGCACACCGTGCAGCCGCAACTCGCCGGCCAGCATCAGGCCGGTCGGTCCCGCGCCCACAACGATCACGTCAGTCATCAGAACCCCAACTCAACGACGTAGAAACTCCGAAGCCGGTCCGGTGGTTTTCGGCTTCGGCCGGTGATTCTGCGTCACGACCGGGGTCTTGCGGCAAGCCCCCCGGTGCGCTATAGCTTGAAGAAGGCAAGGAGCACACGACTCCTTGCCTTCTTCATTGCTCCGGACGGCCGAGCCGCGAACGGCCGCGCCCCCGGCAGCCGCCCCCGCCGGTTACGGTCGGCGTGCGAGGCGGCCGGGCCACCAGACGGCCGGACCGATGTCCCGTACCAGGGCCGGGACCAGCAGCGAGCGCACCACGATCGTGTCGAGCAGCACGCCGAAGGCGACGATGAAGGCGATCTGCGCGAGGAACGCGAGCGGGATGACGATCAGGGCGGCGAAGGTCGCGGCCAGCACCACCCCCGCGGAGGTGATCACGCCGCCGGTGGCGATCAGTCCGCGCAACATGCCCTGCCGCGTGCCCAGTTGCAGTGTCTCCTCCCGTACGCGCGACATGAGGAAGATGTTGTAGTCGACGCCGAGCGCGACGAGGAACACGAACCCGTACAGCGGCACCGAGGCGTCCGTCCCGGAGAAGCCGAAGCCGTGCCGGAACACCAGGCCCGCGATCCCGAGCGTGGCGAGGTAGTTCAACGCCACGGTGGCCACCAGGATCACCGGCAGCAGGAGGCACCGCAGCAGGACGACGAGGATCAACAGGATGATCGCCAGGACGACAGGGATGATCAGCGTCCGGTCGTGCTCCGCGGTGCGCTGGGTGTCGTACTGCTGCGCGGTGTAGCCGCCCACCAGGGCGTCGGCGTCGGCCGTGTGCAGCCGGTCGCGCAGCTTCTGCACCGTGCTCTTCGCCGCGTCGCTGTCCGGCGCGGCGTCCAGGACGGCGTCGATGCGTACCCGGCCGTCCACGACCAGCGGCTTCCCGCCCGGCCGACCCGACGAGGTCACCGCCTGTGCCTCGGCGACCCCCTTCGTCGAGGCCGCGGCGCGCGTGACCTCCGTACGCCGGTCCGCGTCCGCGATGATCACGACCGGCTGGCCGGAGCCGCCGGGGAAGTGCCTGCCCAGGGTCTCCTGCGCCGCGACGGACGGTGCGTCGTTGACGAACAGTTCGTCCAGGGGCACCCCCTTCGACTGGAGCGCGGGGAAGAACGCCGCACCCGCCACGAGCAGCGCGGCGGAGGCCATCCAGAGCCGCCGGGGACGCGTGTCCACCCAGTGGGCGACGCGCCGCCAGATCCCGTGTCCGCCCGTCTCCGCGTCGGCCGAGCGGGGCTTGGCGGGCCAGAAGGCCACCTTGCCCATGAGGGCGAGCACCGCGGGCAGGAACGTCAGGGTCGTCAGGACGGCGCACACGATGCCGATCGCCCCGACGGGACCCAGCGCACGGTTGTTGGTCAGGTCGCTGAGCAGCAGGGCGAGCAGCCCCAGGGCGACGGTCGCGGCGCTGGCGGTGATCGCGCCGAAGGAGTCGCGCAGCGCCTTCCACGCGGCGTGGAAACGGTCGTCGCTGCGCGCGAGTTCCTCACGGAAACGCGCCGTCAGCAGGAGGGCGTAGTCGGTGGCGGCGCCGATCACGAGGATCGAGAGGATGCCCTGCACCTGACCGTCCACGCGCACGATGTCGTGGTCGGCCAGCACGTAGACGATGGCGCAGGCGATGCCGAGGGCGAAGACGGCGCTGATGATGATCATGAAGGGCAGCAGAACGCTGCGGTAGACCAGCAGCAGGATGAGCAGAACGGCTGCCAGGGCCACCCCCAGCAGGATGCCGTCGATGCCCGCGAAGGCCTCGCCGAGGTCCCCCTGGGTGGCCGCGGGCCCGGCGATCTGGACACGTGTCCCGGAGACGTCACCCGCGGCCCGCTCCAGTTCGTCCAGCACCTCGCCGAGCCGTTCCCCGAGATCAGGGCGCAGCGGGACCACGCCCTGCAGGGCCGCCCCGTCCTGCGAGCGCAGGGCCGGTGAGGGCCTGCTCTCGACGCCCTCCACATCGGCGAGCGATTCCAGGACCCTGGTCGCGGAGTCCTGCTGGGCCGTGGAGACCTCACCGCCGCCGTCGGCGGTCCAGACGAGGACGGCGGGCAGGGTCTCCCGCTCGGCGAAGGCCTTCTGCTGCTCGATGACCTTGGTGGACTCGGCGTTCTGCGGCAGGAAGGCGGCCTGGTCGTTCGTGGACACGTCCCCGAGCTTGCCCGCGTAGGAGCCGAACGCTCCGCCGAGGCCGAGCCAGACGACGACGAGAACCAGGGGGACCAGCCATCGGGCGGGTCGGCGCACGGAGTTCATTGACTTTCTCAACAGCTTTCCCAACAGGCGTGGCGCAGGACAAGGACCGGACAGCGGTCGAGGGCAAAGATATCTCAAAGAGAAAGTATCTCAACCATTGAGAGATATTATCCTTGTCCCATGCAGCCCAACAGTTCGGACAGCCATGAAGGCCCCGCCAGCGATCTCCAGGCCTACGCCGTCCTGCTGCGCGCGCTGAACAGCGAGTTCAACCGGATCGCCCACTCGTTTGCCCAGGCCAACGAACTGCATGCCACGGACGTCCACGCGCTGGCCGCCATCCTGGACGCCTCGGCGACCGACGGTGAGCCGATGACGCCCTCGCGCCTGCGGGAGCGCCTCGATCTCACCTCCGGAGCCGTCACGGCCTGCCTGGACAGGCTCGAACGCGCGGGCCACATCAGCCGCACGCGCGAGAGCACCGACCGCCGGGTGGTCCACCTCACCTACAACGCGGGCGCCCGTGCGCTCGCCCGGGAGTACTTCAGCCCGCTGGCGCGCAGTACGGAGGCCGCGCGCCAGAAGTTCACCCCCGAGCAGTTGGAGACGATCGCCGACTTCCTCCACGCCCTCAACAGCGAACTGAGCAACGAGCGCTGACCGGGGGCCCATTCCGTCAGGGAGCCCGGACCGCGTCGCTCTCGGGGAGTCGTCCGACGACCTTCGCGTCGCTGTTGCGGGGAGCACGGACGGCGAGGAAGCGTCCGTCGGCCTTGGCACGCAGCGGTCCCGACGCCTCGATGCGGCCGACGGACCTGCTCCCGGCGGCCAGCAGGTACGAGGATCCGGAAGGGGCCCGCCAGCCGACGTCGGCCAGCACGTTCTGGCCGAACCGGCTGCACTCGGCGGTGTTCGCGCGGACACCTGCGGAGCGGGCGGGTCCGGTCCCCGGGCCGAGGAACAGGTACTCCACGCGACCGGGGCCGCGCCAGGTGTCGGCGCGGGCACAGACCCAGGTGGCCCGTCCGGCGCTCTCGGGGAGATCCTGCTGGGCGAAGACCCAGTGGTTCACCGCGCGCACCCCCTGGCCGCGCAGTCCGTCCAGCCGGCAGGCGGTGCGTGCCCAGCCCCGCAGCGCGTCCGGGCCGGTGGCCTCCCGGGGCGGGCGCGGACGCTCCCCCGGCTCCGGCGGCGGCATGTAGGTCAGATGGACGGGCGAGACACCGCCGAGGTCGGTGAGCAGGAACGCGTGCTTCTCGACGATGCGGGTCGAGGACCGCAACTGCACGACGGGCCAGGTGTGGCAACCGCCGTCCGTCGACGGCACCGGCAGGGGCTCGGTGAGGCCGGTGCGGGAACGGGACACGTCCCGGGCCGGCGTGTCGGGTGCCAGCAGATCGCGGGTCCCCGCCTCGGCGATCCACGGCGCCAGCAGCATCCGTACGGACTTGGGAGTACGGGAGACGACGACCGCGGCGGCGGTCGTCACGCCGGCGCCGTCGGTGAGGGCGGACACCAGCTCGGGCGGGCCGTCGCCGTCCAGCGGTTCGCTGTAGCGCACGGTGGTCAGGTCGTCGTGCAGGACGACGACCGCGCGTCCGTCGACGTCGTCGGCGAACAGCAGATGCGGCGCCCGGCCCGTACCGGTGGACGCCGCTCCCGCCTCCTGCGACCGCAGTCCCCGCCAGGACGGGTCCGACCAGGCCCGCAGGGCGCGCTCCAGCAGCGCCCGGTCGCCGGTCCGTGCGCCGCGGGCGGGCCAGGCCGTGAAGTCGACCCGGGAGGTGTCCGCCCAGACGTCGGCGGGCGTGTGGCGCAGCAGAGCGACGTCCGTCGCCTTCGACGCCGTGCGCTGACGTCCGCTCTCGGTGGGGACACCGCTGTCGCCCGCGAGGGAGAGGGAGACGGCTCCGACGCACGCGGCCAGCAGAGCGCCGGTCACCGCCGTGCGCACCCGGTGTCTGCGGCGGAGCAGATCGGTCGGCCGTGCGTGCAGCAGACAGGGGTCGAACTCCGGGGCGAGCAGGGCGGACACGGGTGTCCCGGAGCCGCCGGCCGCCGACATCGGCCGGGGCCCGGTGGCCGTGTCCGCCGCACCCGTGCCGCCGTCGGTGCCCGAGGGGTGCGGGCTGCTCTCGTCGATCAGTCGCCGGGCGGCCAGCAGGGCTTCCGCGGGCTCGGCCACGCCGGTGTCCCGCAGGACGGCAGCCGCCTCGTCGGCGGACAGCTTCTCCAGGACGAGCAGCGCGACGGCCGCCCGTACCGGCCAGCGGGCCTGCGCGAGGGCGCGGTCCAGCAGCAGTTCCTCGGCGCCGCCCGCCTGGGGGAAGACACGCAGCCCCCACACCGCCGGCAGCGCGGGGCGTCCCGCCCACCGCCCCCACGACCGGGGGAGCGGACCGGGCCGCGCGTCCTGGGCCAGGGCCGCCCGCAGGACGGACGTCCGCAGCGTCCCGTACTCGTCCGGAGCCGCGTCCCGGGCGTCGCCCGCGCGCCGCCGGCCCGGTATGGCGGGCCCGCGGTGGGGCAGCGCCCGCTGTACGAGGCCGTGGGCGGCGAGGACCCGCCGGTGGCGGCCGGGCGAGCGGGGGAGGGTTACGTAGACCAGCCGGACCAACTGCGGGTAGTGCTCCATGAGCGCGGCTTCCGCGCGCCGCACATCGAGCACACGCAGGTCGCCGTCCGAGGGGTGGTGCCAGCGCACAAACATGATCGCTTAGCTCTTTCGGGGGACGAGGAAGAACTGTCAGTACGGTCAAACGAGTGATCTTCGATGCCGTCACCTTGGCCGCCGCAAACCGGTCACGCCCCCGGCCCGTCCGAACCCCGCCGACTGCGACGGCTGTTACCTGATGTGACGCGTGATGCGGGTAGTGCGGTACAGCACGTACTCAAGCGGACCGCGGCGGAAATACCGCGTCCAGACGGTCGCCAGCAGCATGGCCGCCGTGACGAAGGCGAACAGCGCGACCAGGGCGGGGCCAGGCTTCTCTTCCATGCCGACCACGTCGATGGCGAGGATGTGCGCCACGTAGGCGGTCAACGCGATCATGCCGACGGCGGCGACCGGCCGGGCCAGCCGGGTCAGACGAGGCATCCGGGCGGCGACGGTGACACAGGCCGCCACCACGAGCAGGGCGACACCGGTGTTGCCCAGGACGGAGAACGTGGTCTGGCTGTGGGGCGCGCCCACCAGCAGCCACACGGCCGGGGTGTCGTCGCTGGGATAGCCGACGATGTCCGACCACCACGCCGACGACGCCCCGCCGCCGTCCGTGGCCGCGGCGATCGTGGCGAAGGCGCCCGGCACGAGGTGCAGGGCCAGCCAGGAACCGCCGTAGCCGAGCACGGCCAGCCCGCCCCCGGTCAGGGCGATCCGGGTACGGGTCCGGGCCTGGGTGAGATCGAGGCGGGCGACCGCCATGCCCGCGATCATGAACGACATCCAGGTGAGCGCCGGGTACGAGCCGGTGAACAGAAGTTCGAGCAGGCCGTCGGTGCCGCTGACACGCGCCAGCGGATCCGCCGCGATGACCGTGTCGGCCCAGTCGCCGCCGTGGATCGCCTGCTGGATCACGTACAGCAGCCCGGGCAGGATCAGGGCGCTCGCCGCGGCGAGCAGCGCCAGCGTGCGGGCGCGCAGCCGGTACAGCGGCAGGACGAGCAGGAAGATCAGCCCGTAGAACGAGAGGATGACCTCGACGTCGGTGTCCAGGGCGGTGAGCGCGTAGCCCGCGGCGATCAGGATCAGCGCGCGCAGCACGATCCGGCCCACCGCCTGCCGCCCGGCCCGGCCGGTGTGCGGCTGCGGGCGGCCGGTGATGAGGACGAGGGAGAACCCGGCGAGCAGCGCGAACAGGGCGGACGACCGGCCGCGGGCCAGCTCGGCGAGGAAACCCACCGGCCCGCCCACGGCCGGCTCGGGGCCCACATGGGCGGCGTACATGCCGAAGACCGCCAGGCCGCGGGCGATGTCCAGACCGATGAGCCGGCCGGCTGATGGCGTGAGGGGGACGCCGGCCGGCCGGCTCGGCCGCGGGACCGGCGAGGGAAGGGCCGGTGCGGGGGCTGAAGACGGGGTGTGTGTCATGGGTTTCAGGCTGACGCGGCGCACCGGTCCTGGCCCATCCGGCAAGTGGCCGCCATCGTCCAGTCGACCGGCTGGACGCCCGCCGTCGCCCAGCCGGAAACGTCGCCGAGGGAACCCCCGGGAGCTCTCCCGCGTGGTACGAAACCCTCAAGCGGTCCACGTCGATAGGGGCGCACGTGATACGCGTACTGGTGGTCGACGACGAAGCGTTGATCCGCACCGGCTTCGAGCACATCCTTTCCGCGGCCGACGACATCGAGGTGGTCGGCGCCGTCGTCGGCGGTCAAGCGGTCGCGGCGGCAGGGCGGTTGACACCCGATGTGGTGCTGCTGGACATCCGGATGCCGGACGTGGACGGGCTGAGTGTGCTGGCGCAGCTGCGGCTTCTGCCGGCGCCGCCGGTGGTGGCGATGCTCACCACGTTCGACATGGACGAGTACGTGGCCGCCGCCCTGCGCTCGGGGGCGTCCGGGTTCCTGCTCAAGGACACCGACCCCGTGCAACTGCCCGTGCTGGTACGCACGCTGGCACAGGGCGGAGTCGTGCTGTCCTCCTCCATCACCCGCACCGTCGTGAACGGCTACCTCGCCAGTGGTCCCCAGCAGGCCGCCCTGCGCCGCGTCACCCGGCTCACCGGCCGCGAGAAGGCCGTGCTGATCCTCATCGCGGAAGGGCTGCCCAACGCCGCCATCGCCTCACAACTGCACCTGAGCACCGGCACGGTCAAGGACCACGTGAGTGCCCTGCTGTCCAAGCTGCGGGTGGGCAGCCGCGTCCAGGCCGCCCTGCTGGCCGAACGCGCGGGGCTGCTCAAACCGCCGAGCGCCCAGGGGGAAGGGTGAGGTCCCGCGCGCACGACGGCGGTCGGACGCACTCCGCCGCGCACCCGGAGGACCGGGCGAAGTGTGCCGCGCGCCCACGGCAGTGGGTCGCGGCCCGGCGCATTCCGGCCCCCCTGATGGACGTGCTGCTCATCGGCATCTCCCTGCTGGACATCTGGGTGCACGTCGAGGCCGACGACCCGCAGCGCAGAGCCGTCGCGGTACTGGCCGCCGCCGCGCTCTCCCTGCGCCGCCACCTTCCGCTGGTGGCCTTCCTGTGCGCCCTTCCCGCGACCCTGGTCAGCGACGCGGTGTTCGCCACCCTGGCCGCGCTGTACGCCCTCGCCTCGCTGAGCCGGAGCCGGGTGCTCCTGGCGGTCTGCGCACTGCTGTTCGCCGCCTGCGACATCACCTGGTGGATGTGGCCCTCGCCGACGTTCGCCGACTTCTCCGACCCGTCCGACCTGATCACCGTCACCTACAGCCTGGCCACCGCGGCGGCGCCGGTCTTCCTCGGCCAACTCGTACAGGCCCGCCGCGAACTGTCGCTGAGGCTGGCCGAGATCTCCCGGGCGCGAGAGCACGGACGCGAACTGCTGGCCCAGAGCGTGCTGGCCAAGGAACGCGCGCAACTGGCCCGGGAGATGCACGACGTGGTCTCCCACCAGGTCAGCCTCATCGCGGTCCGCGCGGGAGCGCTGCAGGTGGGCAGCCAGGAGCCGATGGCGCAGGAGGCCGCGGCCACCATCAGACGGCTGAGCGTGCAGACCCTGGAGGAACTGCGGCACATGGTGAGCGTGCTGCGCGCCGCGGGCAGCCGCCCCACGGAACTGACCCCGCAGCCGTCCCTGGCCGATCTGCAGCGGCTCGTCGACACCAGCGGCATCGAGACCGAGCTGCACACCGACCTGCCGGACGCCCTGCCCGCGACCATTCAGCGCGCCGTCTACCGCACCGTGCAGGAGGCCCTCACCAATGTCCGCAAGCACGCCCCCGGCGCCAGGGCCACGATCCGTATTCGGCTCGTCGAGGGAACGGTACGGGCCGCCGTCACCAACACCGCGCCCACCCGGCCCGCCCTGCTGCTGCCCGGCGCCCACCACGGCCTGGCCGGCCTGCGCCAGAGAGCCGAGCTGCTGGGCGGGACCGTCATCGCGGGCCCCGCCGCCGACGGCGGGTACGAACTCCATCTGTGCCTGCCGCTCCAGCAGACGCGGTGAGGGTGCGACGGTCGTCCTCTCAGCGGAAGTTCACATCGCTGCACATGAAGAACGTCTGGTCCATGTGCGACGCCTGCCAGATCGTGTAGACGACGTGGCGGCCACTGAGGCCCGAAGTGCTCACGTCGATGGCGTAGTTCTGGCCGGGGGCGTACTTGCCCGTCCGGACGACCAGTTGCAGATCGTCCCAGGTCAGGGGTTGGGTCGCGGGGTCGAAGCCCTGGCGGGTGACATAGACGAGTATGTAGTCGGCGCCGTGGTTGGCCTGGTCGTACAGCTTCACGGTGAAGTTGGCGCCGAGGTCCGTCGTCTTCCAGGCGCCCACGGCGTCGAGGGAGTTGTAACGGCCGCTCTCGGTGTGGCCGGCGCTGCACAGCTGCCCGTCGGGGACGACCGCCTCGAAGTCACCGGCGGAGCCGTTGCGGTAGAGGCCGTTCCAGTTCCACATGGCGTTCGGGTTGTCCTGCCACGCCTGCCAGCACATGGGGTCCTCCTGTGCCATGGCGGGGTTCTGGAAGTCGCTTCCCCAGCGGAGCCAGCAGCCGTAGTTGCGGGACGCCGGGTCGACCACCGAGCCGTGGGCGTGTGCCGGTGCGCTCCAGGGGATCAGACAGAGCAGCACGGCGGCGAGCAGGCTCAGGGTGAGGGTCGCGCGAGAAGGGATGACGCGTGCATGACAAGTCAAGATGTGCTCCTTTCACGTAGGTGCTCTTCGGGTGTGCACTGGATGCGTGGGAGCGCTCCCGCGTCACCCAGGCTCGGTGCGGCGAAACGGAATGGCAACACTCGATTGCGCCAGATTCACACCCGGGGCCGACGGGCTACGTCGCCAGCGCGGCGAAAGTCTCGTCGAGGAGTTCGACGAGGTTCAGGTGTCCGTCCGAGCCGATCCAGTGGTCCTGGGCGACGTTGAGGCAGTCGAGTGCGGCCGCGGCCCGGACCGACTGGGTGAGCGTCGGAGGGCCGGAGGTGCCGGCGCGGTCTGCCAGGGCCCGGGCGAGCGCGGGTCGCCAGCGGTGCTGCTTCTCCAACTGGCGGGCGCGCAGACCGGGATGGTCGGCGACCAGCCGGGCCGTGGCCAGCGCGCCGACCGGATCACGGCGGTGGCGCTCCAGGAGGACGTCAAGCGCGTGCCGCAGCGCCGACCAGTCGTCCTCGTCGGCGGGCCGCTCCCGGAGGGTCGCGGCGACCTTCAGGTCCAGGCCGTCGTAGGCCGCGAGAACCGCGTCCTCCTTGGTGCCGAAATAACGCAGCAAGGTGCTGCGCGAGACGTCGGCCGCTCGCGCGAGGTCGTCCAGGGTGACCTGGTCGAAGCCCTCTCGCCGGAACAACTCGAAGGCCACCTGCGCCAGTTCGGCTCGTACGGCCGCCCGTGCGATGTCCCTGGTCCTGCCGCGTCCGCCCGTGTTCACGTCGGGATCCTATCCGCGAGAACGGCTTGCCCAGAAGGAGACTCAGTAACTAATCTGACACTCAGTTCCACATGCGGCGCCTCGGTGCACTGGGTGCGCCGAGGTCGTACCCCCACCAGGAAATGAGCCCCGTCACCCATGACCGCGACACTGGGATCCGCCGTCCACGTCCCGACTCCGGACGGAACGGCCGACGCCTATCTGGCCCACCCCGACGACGGCGCACCGCACCCGCCCGTCCTGCTGTACATGGACGCCTTCGGTCTGCGGCCGCACCTCGAAACCATGGCGGACCGGCTGGCCGGGGCCGGATACACCGTGCTGGTCCCCAACGTCTTCTACCGCTTCGGCCCGGCGCCGGTCGTGCCGCTGCCCGAGTTCATCAACCCCGCCGACCGGCCGGAGATCTTCCGCAGCATCGGTACCGCCGCCCGGACACTCACCCCCGAGGGAGCCATGCGCGACGCGGCCGCCTACCTGGACTGGCTCGCCGCGTCGCCCCTGACCACGGACGGCCCCGCGGGCCTCACCGGCTACTGCATGGGGGCGGGTCTGGCGCTGCGTACGGCAGGCACGTACCCGGACCGGGTCGCCGCCGCGGCCGGTTTCCATGGCGCCCACCTCGCCACCGAAGCGCCGGACAGCCCGCACCTCGTGGCCGACCGCATCACGGCCGAGGTGTACTTCGGCCACGCCGACCAGGACTCCACCAACCCGGCCGAGCAGATCGAGCGCCTGGAGAAGGCGCTCACCGAGGCCGGGGTGCGCAACCGCACCGAGGTGTACGCCGGCGCCCAGCACGGATTCACCCAGGCCGATACGGCCATGTACAGCGCCGAGGCGTCCGACCGGCACTGGACGGCACTCCTCGACCTCCTGGCGCGCCGCCTCTGACGTCGGCCGGGAGGTCCGCTCAGGGTGTGAGCGCGGTGCGACGGGCCGGCGAGGTCAGTCGGCCACGGTCCACGGCGAGCCGTACTTCTGCGTCAGCGGTGCGATCTCCTCGGCCGAGAGAAGCCGTGGGGCGCGTTCGCCGAGTGCGAGGAGGAGCGCGGAGACCTCTTCCAGCTCCACCGCCGACTCCACCGCCAGGGACATCGAGGGGCCCGCGACGACCGGGCCGTGGTTCTGCAGCAGGGCCGCCCGGAAAGGGAACGGCAGGGACTCCATCAGATCGGCCTGTCCGCTGTCGCCGGGCGCGGCATAGGGGAGCAGGGGGGTCTGGCCGACGCGCATGACGAAGTACGGCGTCAGCGGGGGTATGGCGCTGCGCTCGTGCCAGGCGGGCAGGCACGACACGGCCGCCGCGTGGCGCGAGTGCAGATGGACGACGGCCCGGGCGGACGCGTCGCGGCGGTAGAACGCGGTGTGCAGCGGGAACTCCTTGGACGGCTTCGGCCCGTCGAGGTGTGCTCCCGACAGATCGAGAACGCTGAGTGCCTCGGGATCGACGCGGGACAGATCCGTACCGGTGGGAGTCAGATAGATCCGGGAGTCCTCGCGGACGCTCAGGTTGCCCGAGGAGCCGGGGCTGAGGCCGAGCGCGGCGAGGTGGGCGCCCGCAGCCGCGAGTTCGGTCCGCGGGTCGTTCCGTCGCGGGACGTTCAGCGGGGCGTTCATACGAGCGTGCTCCAAGCCTCGGTGAAGATGTCCGGGGCACCGAAGTTGCCCGACTTGAGGGCCACGTCGACGAGGTGGCCGTCCTCGGTGTGTCCGTCGCCGCCGGGTCCGTCGTCGCCGTTCCGGGCGGTGACCTGGGCGCGGGCCCAGGTGACGCCCGGGGCGATGGGGGACCCGATGGTGAGCGTGCGCACGCCGAGCGCGGTGATCACCGAGCCGGACGTCTCCCCGCCCGCGACGAGCAGCCGTCGTGCGCCGGCCGCGACCAGACGCGTGGCGCAGGCGGCCAGCGCCCTCTCCACCAGCTCCGACGCGGCGGGGGAGTCGTCCAGGTCGCTCAGGTCGCCGACGGCGTAGAGGAGGGGTGGCCGCCGCAGGTCGTGCTCCCAGCACGCGCGGGCGAACGCGACCAGCCCGTCGACCGTGGCCTCGAAGCCGTCTCGCAGCGCGGCGAGGTCGAGCTTGCGGTGCGGCAGGTGCGCGCGGCCGTGCGCCACCTGGGCGCGGGTGGCCGAGGACGCGCTGCCGGAGAGCACGACGGCCGGATCGCCGGGACGCGACGCGGCTGCCACGCGTGCGGCCCCCGGCCGCGGACCGGTCAGGCCGAGCGCGAGTCCCGCGGCGCCGGTGACGAGCGGGTGGTGCGCGGTGGCCGCCGAGATGGTCCGCAGATCCTCGTCCTCGGTGGCGTCCACCACGACGAGCGCGTCGGCGAGAGCGGGATCGTCCAGCGCCGACGCGAGAGCCGCGGCCCCGGCCCGTACGGTGTCCAGGCCCACGAGCCGTACCGGATGCGTGGTCTGCGGTGTCAGCAGCCGCCCCACGTGAGAGTCGCGCATCGGGGTGAGCGGATGGTGGCGCATCGGGCTCTCGTCGAGCAGCTCGTCGTGGACGAAGAGCCTGCCGCGGTAGACGGTGCGGCCGGTGGCCGGGAACGACGGTACGACGACGGCGCGCCGTTCCCCGATCGCGTCCAGCAGTGCGTCGGCCACGGGGCCGATGTTGCCCTCCGCCGTCGAGTCGAAGGTCGAGCAGTACTTGAAGTAGAAGCGCCGGCAGCCGGCCGCCCGCAGGGCGCGCAGCGCGGCGAGCGAGGAGTCCACGGCCTCGGTGACCGGCGCTGTACGCGATTTGAGCGCAATGACGACCGCGTCCGCGTCGTCCACCGCGGTGCGCCCGGGTTCGTCGGCGATGCTGTCGGAGCCGACGGCCACCACGGTGCGGTAGCCGCGGGCGACCAGCATCGTGGCGAGATCCGTCGCTCCGGTGAAGTCGTCGGCGATGGCCCCGAGGGTCGGCATCAGGCCTCCGTGGGATGCGTGGGCGGATTCCCCTGACCGTGACCGGGGTCGTGACCAGGGCTTGTGAAAAAATGTTAACAGACTTTACGTGGATGGGATCTGCTGATACATCTTGTTAACGAGCAGCGCATCGCGCTCGTCATCCAGGAGGGTCCATGAACTTGCACCATCTGTTCGCCGACACCGGCAACCGGACCGTGCGCTACGCACTGTCCGGAGCCGGCGGCGGCTTCGCCCGGACCCTGCTGGCGCAGACGCCCCGCATCCCCGGGCTGGCCCCCGCCGTCCTGTGCGACCGCGACGTACCCCGGCTGCACGCGATGCTCCTGGAGCTCGGATACAGCGCCTCGGACCTCGACGTCTGCACCACGGCGGACGAGGTGGCCGCCGCCGCGCAGGCCGGACACATCGCCCTCGTCCAGGGCGGCTCACTGCTGTCCGCCGCGCCCTGGGACATCCTCGTCGAAGCCACCGGCAGCCCCGCCGACGGCTACGCGATGGCACGCGAGGCGCTCACCGACGGCCGGCACGTCGCCATGGTCAGCAAGGAGGTCGACTCCGTCGCGGGCCTCCACCTCGCCGACCTCGCGAAGGACAACGGCGTCGTCTACACGACCGCGGACGGCGACCAGCCCGCCAACCTCATCGGCCTCGTGACCTGGGCCGAACTGCTCGGCCTCGACATCGTGGCCATCGGCAAGTCCAGCGAGTACGACCTCGTCCTCGACCCCGGCCGGGGCACGGTCACCCAACTCGACACCACCGTCCCCGCACCGGAACTCGCCGCGCTCCTCGCCCTCGGCGACGACGTACGAGCCACCCTCGCAGCCCGCGCGGCGGCCGTGTCCGCGCTGCCGGTCGGCGCCACCGCCGACTACTGCGAAATGGCCGTCGTCGCCACGAACACCGGCTTCCGCCCCGACGTCGAGCGCCTGCACTACCCGGTCGCCCGCATCGCGGAACTCGCCGACGTCTACGCCCTGCGCGAGGACGGCGGACTGCTCCACCGCGCCGGAGCCGTCGACGTGTTCAGCGCGCTGCGGCTGCCGGACGAGGCGTCCTTCGCCGGCGGTGTGTTCGTCGTGGTCCGCACCGGCGACCAGGTCACCTGGGAGACCCTGCGGGGCAAGGGGCATGTCGTCAGCCGCGACGGCCGCTACGCCGCGATCTATCTGCCGTACCACCTCATGGGCGTCGAGACCCCGGTCTCCCTGCTCTCCGCGGTCCTGCACCACCGCCCCTCCGGAGGCACCGACCCGCGCGCCCACGCCGCGCTCGCCGGCCGCGCCCAGCAGGACCTGCCCGCCGGGACCGTCCTGGACATGGGTGGCCATCACCACGACGTGACCGACGTCCAGGCCGTCCTGCTGCGCGACGAGGACACCCCCGCCGACGTCGCCCCGCTCTACGTCGCCGCCCACAGCACGCTCGCCCGCCCGGTCGCCGCCGGTGACCTCATCCGGCTCGCCGACCTCGCCGACGCCGACGAGAACCTGCTGGAGGCCTGGACCCTGGGCCGCGCCTCCCGCGCCACCGGCACCGCCGACCACAGCGACTCCGCGGCCGGGAGGGTCGGCTGATGGACACGGACATCCAGCATCTGCTCCTCGGCGTGGCGGCCGTCGCCGTCCTGATCGTGCTGATCACCAAGGCCAAGCTGCACCCCTTCCTGGCGCTGAGCATCTCCGCGCTGGGCCTGGGACTCGCCGCCGGGATCGGCCCGGGCAAGACCGTCGAGTTCTTCCAGACCGGCTTCGGCGACGCGCTCAAGAGCACCGGCCCCACCATCGGCCTCGGCACCATCCTCGGCGGCATCCTGCTGGGCTCCGGCGGCGCCGACCGCATCGCGACCGTGTTCATCGGAGCGCGGCCGGTCAAGTGGATCCCCACCGCGATCACCGCGGCGGCCCTCCTCATCGGCATGCCGCACCTGTTCGACGTCAGCTTCGTGATGCTCGTACCCCTCGTGTACGCGGTCGCCAAGCGCACCGGCACCCACCTGCTGTACGTCGGACTGCCGATGGCCGCCGGCCTCTACATCTCGCACGGCCTGCTGCCCCCGCACCCCTCACCGACCCTCGCCGTCTCCGCCTACGGCGCCAACACCGGCCTGACCATCATGTACGGCCTGATCATCGGCATCCCGATCGCCGTCATCAGCGGGCCGCTGCTCACCAAGGTCGCCAGCCGCTGGTTCGGACCCGCCCCCGACCTCGACAAGGGCCCCGTACCCGAGCCCGAGCCGCTGCCCGAGAACCAGCGCCGGCCCGCGTCCTTCACCCTGGCGCTGATCACGGTCCTCCTGCCCCCGGTCCTCATGCTGATCGGCACGGTCGGTACGTCCCACACGGCCGAGGGCACCCTGCCGTACGCGTTCTTCGAGGCCTGCGACTCCTCCGTGCTGTCCCTGCTGGCAGCCGTCGTGTTCGCCTTCTTCGCCCTGGGCGTCCGCTCCGGCTTCGGCCTCGGACAGCTCCAGAAGATGGCGGGCAAGGGCCTCGGCCCGGTCGGGGGCATCGTCCTGATCCTCGGCGCGGGCGGCGGCCTCAAGGCCATGCTGACCGCCACCGGCATCGACAAGCTCATCTCGGACTACGCCGTGGACTGGTCGATACCCCCGCTGCTGCTCGCCTGGCTCGTCGCCGCGCTGCTGCGGATCTGCCTGGGCTCGGCGACGGTCGCGACCGCCGCGGCCACCGGTATCGTCGCGCCGCTGCTCGGCGCGTACCCGGGGCTCTCTCCCGAACTGATGGTGCTGGCCAGCGCTTCCGGCGCCGTGATGCTGTCCCATGTGAACGACTCGGGCTTCTGGCTCTTCAAGGAGTACTTCCAGCTCTCGGTGTCCCAGACCTTCCGGACCTGGACACTGATGCTGTCCCTGCAGTCACTGCTCAGCCTGGGTGGAGTATTGCTCCTGAGCACGTTCGTCGGCAGCTGACGCGCGAGCCGGTGAGACCAGTCTTGGTGGACAACAGGAAGGACCATCGACGATGGCCGAGGACCGCTCCCTCCCGCTGATTCCCGACCAGCGGCGTGAGCAGTTGCTGAAGCACCTGCGCCGCGACGGAGTGCTCAGCGTCCAGCAGATCACCCAGCTCCTCGGTGTCTCGCACATGACCGTCCGCCGTGACATCGCCGAACTGGAGCGCCAGGGGCAGGTCTTCTCCGTGCCGGGCGGCGCCCGGATCGCCAGTCACCTGCAGAGCGAACCCAGCCATCAGGCCAAGACGCTCATCGAGCAGCCCGAGAAGCAGGCCATGGCCGCCAGGGCCGCGCACCTGGTCGAGGACGGCATGACCGTCTACCTCGACGCGGGTACGACCCTGTCGGCCATGGTCCCCTTCCTCGTGGACCACACCGCACTGACCGTCGTCACCAACGACTTCACCACCGTGGACCAGCTGATGGCCGCCGCTCCCCACCTCGACCTCATCCACGTCGGCGGGAAGGTGGAGTCCGCCAACCGCTCCAGCGTCGGCCGTCTCGCCGCGACCGTCCTGCGGCAACTCGCCCTCGACATGGCTTTCATCAGCACCAGTTCATGGGACCTCCTGCGCGGGGTGACCACTCCCTCCGACCTCAAGGTGGAGGTCAAGCAGACGGCCATGGAGTGCACGGGCACCTCCGTGCTCGTCGCGGGCTCCTCGAAGTTCGGCACCTTCGGCAAGTACCGGGTCGCCGCCCTCAGCGCGTTCGACACGATCATCACCGACAGCGCGCTGGCCGACGCGGCGGCCGAGGGCGTACGAGCCTCCGGAACCGAACTGCATCTGGTCAAGCCGTAGCGGTGACCGGCCCGGCGGGGACGACACGCTCGCGCGGGCCGACGGGCCGGGCCGACGGGCGTGGACGGCTACCGGGACGGCGGGACCCGGTAGACGGAGACGTGGGAGCGCGAGTCGGCGGTGAACTCGGTGCCGTCCCAGTCCGCGTGCCTGGACTCCAGTTCCAGACCGGCCAGTTGGGCCATGAGGTCTAGTTCCGCCGGCCAGATGTACCGGTGCGGGCTGCGGAACAGCTGTGCCTGCTCGCTCTCGTCGAACCGGAAGTGGTGCGAGACGACGTGCTGACGCAGGACGTCGTACGTGTCCAGGCCGATGTAGTCGGAGTCCGACTGCCAGACGGTGGCCGCCTGCCCCGGCGGCAGCTTGCGCAGTTCTGGCACCCACAGCTCGATCACGAACCGCCCACCCGGCGTGAGATGGCGGGCGGCGTTGCGGAAGCACTCGACCTGCTCCGCCTGGCTGAGGAGGTTCGAGATCGTGTTGAACACGAGATAGACCAGGCTGTACTCGCCCGGCACCACAGTCGTCGCCATGTCCCCGATGACCACGGGGATCGTCACCTCGTCGGCCTTGGCGCGCAGTTGCTCCACCATCGGCGGTGACAGCTCGATGCCGGTGACGGGGACACCTCGCCCGGCGAGCGGGACGGCCACCCTGCCCGTGCCGATGGCGAACTCAAGAGCGGCCCCGTCCCCCGCGAGGTGGGCGAGACGGTCCACGGTGGGCCCCAGCGTCTCCGGCGCGAACATGCCGGTGCCGGGCGTGTCGTAGCGCCGCGCGGTGGCGGCGTCCCAGATCTTTGCCTGCTGCATTCCGTCAACGGTCGCCGCCGGCCGATGCGTTGTCCAACGAATTTTCTCTATGACGGGCCGTCAACTGACGCTTGAATGGGGTCACTTCGAACATCGTGTACGAGTGGACCGAGGCGGGGGTCTGGCGTGAAGGCGATCGTCGTGGGAGCGGGTATCGGCGGACTGGCGGCGACGCTGAGCCTGCGCCGGGCCGGTCATGAGGTGACGCTGGTCGAGCAGACACCGCGGTTCACCGAGATCGGCGCCGGAATCCAGCTCGCGCCCAACGCCACACACGTACTGCGGCGGCTGGGCCTGCTGGACGACGTCGCCGCGCGGGCGTACCGCCCCTCCGAGGTGTGCTTCCGCACCTGGTCCGACGGGACCGACGTCTGCCGCTACCGACTGGGACACGAGGTCGAGGACGAGTTCGGGGCGCCCTACCTCCTCCTCCACCGCGCCGATCTGCACGAGGCACTGGCCGCCGGGGTGCCGTCCGCGTCGGTGCGCCTGGACACCGCGGTCGTCGGGATCGACCAGGACGACAGGGCCGCCCATGTCACCACGGCGAGCGGCGAACGCCTGAGCACCGACCTGGTCGTGGCGGCCGACGGGATACGGTCCGCGGCCCGCCAGTGGCTCTTCGGCGCGGACAAGGCACTCTTCTCGCGGACCGCCGCCTACCGGGCACTGCTCCCGGCCGCCGAGGTGGCCGATCTGGACCTGCCGGAGCTCGCCGTCTGGATGGGACCGAGCCGCCACTTCGTCCACTACTGGGTACGTCGCGGGGAACTGCTCAACGTGGTGGCCGTGTACACGGCGGACGAGGCGGACCGGACGCAGGAGTCGTGGACCGCACGGGCCGAACCCGGCGAGCAGCTGGGCGAGTTCGGGGGATGGGACTCCCGGGTGCTCGGCGTCCTGGAACGCGCCGGGCAGATGCTCCGCTACGGCATCTACACAAGGGCCCCGCTGGAGCGGTGGAACGTCGGACGCGTGACCCTGCTGGGCGACAGCGCCCATGCGATGGTGCCGTTCCTGGCCCAGGGCGCGGCCCAGGCCGTCGTGGACGCGGCCGTGCTCGGCGACGTACTCAGGGACGCGACGCCGACCGAGGTGCCCGACGCCCTCGACCGGTACGTACGCCGACGGCTGGCGACCGCCACGAGCGTGCAGGCCGGGGCCGCGCGGGCGGGCGACGAGTTCCATCTGCCGGACGGCCCCGAGGCCCGGGCCCGCAACGCCCGGATGGCGGCCCACGCGGCCGGAAACAGGTTCATGCCGCAGTCGGCCGGGTGGACTGACACCTCCCGTTCCTCCCGGTCAGAGGGGTGACGGAGTGGTGTGCTCCCGGCTGAAGGCCAGCGACAGGGCGAAACACCGCTCGACCTCGGCTTCGGGCAGGCCGTACCAGAGGTGATCGGCCCCGTCGATCAGCCGCAGGTCGGCGGGCACCCCGGCCTCCCGCAACGCGGCGGCCAGCCGTACGCCCTGGTCGCTGGGGACGATGTGGTCCTCGGTCCCGTGCAGGACGAGGAAGGGCGGGGCGTCGGCGGTGACGTGGTGGACGGGACTGGCGTCGCGGGTGCGGTCGGGCATGTCGGCCGGGGCACCTCCGACGAGCATCGCCTCGAAGGTGTGCCCGTCCGCCGGGTCCTTGGCGAGGGCGAGGAGATCGGTGGGGGCGTACCAGGTGACACAGCCGGTCACGGGCGGGACCGAGGGGGTGCGGCGCCGGGAGGTGAGCGCGAGCAGGGCGGCGAGGTGTCCGCCCGCCGACTCGCCCCAGAGGACGGTTCGGGCGGTGTCGAGGCCGAGTTCACCGGACCGTCCGTGCAGCCAGGCCAGCGCGGCGGCCAGGTCGTCGACCTGGGCCGGATGCACGGCCTCACCGCTGAGCCGGTAGCCGGGGCAGGCGACGGCGAATCCGGCCCGGGCGAGGCGGGCGAAGGGGCCGGGCCGCCAGGAGCGGAACGCCGGGCCCGGATCACCGCGCAGCCCGGTGCGCCAGGCGCCGCCGTGGACGAAGACGATGACGGGGAGCGGCCCTGCCGGCTTCTCGGGGAGCCACAGGTCCAGTTCCAGGGGACGCCGCCCCTCGGGCACCAGGTAGGGGATGCCGCGCAGCAGCCGTACGCCCGGAGCGGGCAGGGCGGCGGGCGGCAGGGGCAGCAGGGCCGGGTCCGGCGGGGCGAGAAGCGCGGCGAGGCCGGGTGGCAGAGACATGGGTTCCTTCGGGATCCGGAGCGGGGAGCGGCGTTTCGATGAGCGAGGCCTCGGCGAACGGGGCTTCGACGCAAGGGACTTCGGTGAGAAGGGCTTCAGCGGGCGAGGCGGGGCAGCAGACGCTGTGCGTTGGCCGTGGTCAGGGACCGCCAGGTGACGCCTTCGCCCGAAGCCGAAGCCGAAGCCGAAACCGAGGCCGGGACCGGAGCCGCGTCGACCGATGCGGCATGGGCTTCGGCGGCGGCCGGTGGAGTCCAGCAGTAGTCGCTTCCGTACAGCAGCCGGTCGGGGTCGACCAGGCTCAGGAGCGCGGGGACCTGGCGGGGGAACGGGGTCCCGGCGAGGTCGTAGTGCAGGCGGCGCAGCTGCGCGAGGGCGTCGGGGGCGCCCTGGTCGTCGGGCATGAACAGCTTCATGAAGCCGTTGACGCGGTCGGCGAGCACGGGCAGGGCTCCGCCGCAGTGCGGGACGACGACCTTCAGGGCGGGGTGGCGTTCGAGGGTGCCCGCGAACAGCAGGTCCGTGACGGCCCGAGCGGTGTCGAAGATGAACTCCACCATGGGGCGCGGCCGTCCGAGCGATGACTGTTCCCAGCACACGGGGGAGGTGGGGTGGAGGAAGACCACGGCGTCGCGCCGGGCCAGCTCCGCGAAGACCGGCTCCAGTCCCGCGTCACCGAGGTAGACACCGTGGGTGTTGGTCTCCAGGACCACCCCGTCGGCTCCGAGGGTGTCGAAGGCGTACGCGATCTCGGCGAGGGCGCCGTCGACGTCGGGCAGGGGCAGCGAGGCGAACAGGCCGAAGCGGCCCGGGTGTTCGCGTACCACCTGGGCGCTCTCCTCGTTCACCTCGCGAGCCAGGCGGCCGGCCGCGGCGTCGTCACCGAAGTGCACGCCGGGGGAGGAGAGCGACAGCATCGCCGTGCCGATACCGCAGCGGTCCATCAGCTCCAGGTGGGCGGAGGGTGACCAGGCGGGCCAGCCGGGCATGCCGTCGGGCCGTTCGTGCCCGGCGGCCCTGGCCTGCCGGATGTAGGACTCGGTGACGAAGTGGGCGTGCACGTCGATGAGTCGCGGAGCGTCAGGGGCTGTCATGAGGGGGCTCCTGGGGGGTGGGGGTCGAGGCGGCGGGGCTCTCGGCGGCGGAGGGCACCGGACGGCGGCGGGAGGGCCGGTTGCGGACCGCGGTGACGATCCGCTCACCCGCGACGATGCCCGCGAGCCCGGTCAGACCGAGCAGCGGAGGCGCGGGGGAGGGCACGGACAGTGCCCAGTAGACGCCGCCCATCAGCGTTCCCGCGAGGAAGGCGAGGGCGGCGTGTCGGGTGAAGGCCCCGGCGCGGCCGACTCTCGGAGCAGCCCCCGGAGACACCCTCGGAGCGGTCTCCGGAGCGGTCTCCGGAGCGGTCTCCGGGGTGGCATCCGGTGGGGTCCCCGGGACGGCCTTCGGGGTGTTCACAGCGCCGCCAGGAGGGCCTGGCCGAGGAGCATGCCCAGCAGACCGAACAGCGCGACCGGCGGTGGCGCGGGGGACCTGACCCGCAGCATCGCGTAGAGAGCGCCGACGGCCAGCCCGGCCGCGAGCGCCTTGAGGTAGGGCAGGCCGCTCATCCCTGCGTACGCCACTGGTGATCGGGCAGGAAGCGTACGTCGTACTGCTGGGGAACCGAGCCGAACTTGTGCGGCTCGGGCACGAACGGCCGCTGCGGCAGGCCGAGTTCGTCCGTGGGAGTGCCGAGGTTCTCGAAGAACCGCTCGAAGGTGCCACCGGGACCGGCCGCCACTCCCACGATGCGGCTGTGGTGCCGCTCGATGCGGTAGGCGTGCGGACAGTTCTTCGGTACGAAGCCGAAGTCGCCGGAGGTCAGCAGCTTCTCGTACTGCTCGCCGGCGGTGTCCTCGACGAACAGGCGCACCGCGCCGTCGGCGATGTAGAAGACCTCGTAGGTGTCCGGGTGCGAGTGGGCCGGGATGAGGTCGCCCTCGGGGCCCTCGGCGGTGAAGAAGTTGAACGTGTTCTCTGTCTGCTCACCGCCCGCGTAGACGGTGAACAGGTCGCCGAACAGATGGGCACGGTCCCCCATGCCCTTCTCGATGAAGTACGGCTTGCCCGGATCCGAGGGGATGTGCGAGACGGAACGGTGGCGGGTGGCGAATTCAGCGGTCATGTTCTCTCCCGGGGTGGCTCGCGGAGGACACGGCGAAATCCCTATGTCAGGTAGCCTGACATAGGGATTGGTCGCGTGACAATGCCCCGACCTAAGCTCGGATCCCCTGTGCGTCTTTCTTGAGGAACCCATGAAGTCCGACGGCACCCCCCTCCCGCAGTTGCTCCTCGACGCCCGCCGCTGGTTCGACGAGGCGCTGGTGGCGACGTTGGAGCAGGCGGGGATGGCGCCCATCTCTCCGACACAGGCGCACCTGTTCGCCGCGCTGGACGAGAAGGGCACCACGGTCTCCGAGCTGGCCCGGCGCATGGGGGTCACCCGCCAGACCGCGCATCAGGCCGTGCACAGCCTCATCGGCATGGGGCTTCTCGAACAGGTCCCTGATCCGTCGTCCGCCCGCCGACGGCTGATCCGCCGGACAGCCGAGGGCGCGGCGGCGCACCTCGAAGCCGTCTCCGTCCTGGCGGCGCTCGAAGGGGAACTCGCGCTGCGCATCGGCCGCGGCCCCGTCGACTCCCTGCGCGCCGCGCTGGAGGCGCCTCGGGGGGACCCGCCCACGCTGCGGATCCCGTCCGCGGGCGTACCGGATCCGGGAGGCGCGGCTCAGTAGTCGGTCACCGGGCCCCGCGAGCTGTGGTCCAGTGCGTGGACGGCCGCACGCCGTGCCGTCAGCCGGACCGCAGGTTCTCCAGGGTCGACCGGGTGTCGGACTTCACCCACCGCGAGACCTCGCCTATCTCGGGCGGTGTGGTCGTCTCGTAGGAGGTCGTGTAGACGTTCCAGCTCATCTGGTACGTCATCCAGCCGTCGCGCACCGCGAGAATCACCGCCCGGCTGCCGCCGACCCCCGAGCTGGTCGTGGTGTCCTCGGTCACCAGATAGGCCTCGTCACCGAAGCCGGACACCTTCGCCACCTCGTAGTCGTCGTACCGCTGGCCGTACTCGGACCACAGAGCGGTGAACTCGGCGGAAGGATCGGTCTTCTTGTGGAGATCCATCTGTACGGAGAGGTAGGCGTCCGAGTACGAGGAGGTCGAGGATTTCTTCAGGGAGATGCTGCAGTAGCTCTGGTCGATGGCCTTGTGCTTCAGCGCGTTGTGCGTGGGCGCGTTGTCCTCCTCGGTGTACTCGGTTCTGAGCGAGTCGTAGTCGACCGAGGAACAGAGATTGGCCCTGGCCCGGTATCCCGCCAGATCCGGGTCGCCGTCGAGCGGGCCGAGAAGGAAGAGCCCACCGGCCCACAGAGCCGAGGCGACGACCGCACCCACCGCCGCCCACAGCACCCCACGCCCCGCGGTGCCCCTGCCGCCGGGCGGCGGGGGAGACCCGGGCGGTGGCCCGTACGGATACGGCTGGGCCGGGGGAAAGGAGGGAGGCGGCCCGTAGCCGTAGCTGTTCGCCGGCTGGGTGCTCTGGTACGGCACCATCACGGGCTCGGGTCTGGGTGGCGACGGTGGAGACGGTGGCGAGAACGGCGGGTGTTGCGCCTGCGTCTGAGCTGCCTGTGCCTGTGCCTGCTCCGGTGTCTGGGCCGGCGGTTGTGTCTGCGTCTCCGTCTGTGCCTGGGCCGCGGGTGCTGGTGCCGCTGCTGGTGCGAGCTGATCCGCCGGCGTGGCAGGGGAGCCGGACGGAGCGGTGGAGCCGGGCACCGTACTGGAGTCGGTCGCAGCCGTGGAGCCGGGTGGAGGCGACGCCTGCGGTTCGGGTTGCGCCGGGATGTCTTCGGGGCGGTTGTGCATCCTGTGCTCCTTCTCCGAAGGGCAGTTGTCCAGAAGCGACCTTCCCGCATCGGCCATCGCGTAGTCGTGGACCGGCCCGCACGGAATCCGCCGCACGGCTCGACGGCGCGCCCGCGGTCGCAGGGCCGTCCATCCGTCGGACATGCGCGCCTCACGCCTACCGCGTACCCGCCTCACGCCTGCCACGAGAGGCACGGGCATGAGGCGGGCACGAGGCAGGCCCGGCGGGTCCTAGCCGATGTCGAGGTCGAGATTCGTCACGTACCAGGAGTCTTCGATCCTGCCGGACTGAACCTTGATGTCCAGCTGGTCCGCCGTCACTCCGGTGGAGTGGGACAGGACGATCTTTTCGAGGGTCTGTCCGTCGACGGTGATCTTGTCGGCGGGGTACTCGACGGTGTCGCCAGTGGCCTCGGCCTTGGCGACCTCCACCTTCGGGTCCGCGGGGGGCGGCTCGGGTGTGAACGACTCACCGAGCTGCTCGACGGTCGCGTCGATCTGCTTCCGGTCGGGTGCGTCGTCGCCGCAGGTCTCCTCACTGCCGACCTTGGCGGGCGTCGAGCCCTTGGCCGGTTCCGCCATCACCAGGCAGGCCTCCTTGGGCTGCTGCTTGATGACCGCGGTGACCCACGCGGCGACAGCTCCCTCGGGGGTGGACTGGTCGGCGGCCGAGGCCGGTGACGATGCCGAGGCGTCCGAGTCCGGCTTCTTCTCGTCGGCCGCGGGCGAGGCGCTCGCGGTCGACTTCTTCTTCGAGTCGGAGTCCGAGTCGCTCGAACATCCGCCGAGAGCCACGACCACCGCCAGCGTCGCTCCCGCGATGGAGCCGATCCGTCTCGTCCTCTGATCCACTAACACCACTTCAACAGCCTTTCCTGTGAACGCACATGTGCCTCAGCGGCCCCACGAGTCATCTCTCGTCGCAGGACCGCCTCGACCATCAAGACGGCGCGCGGAGCCGAGCGGTTCTCTTTTGAACCGCTCGGTATCGGCGGGGCGCCGCTCAGGCGAACTGCCACAGGTGGTCGTCGGTGCCGTTGTCCTCGAATTGGACGACATGGGCGCTGTTCTGGGTGGACATGCCGTCCACGCCCAGAACCTTCCCGCTGTGCTTGTTGCGGATCAGGAACCAGCCGCTGCCCGCGTCGACGAACTGCCACAGGTGGTCGTCGGTGCCGTTGTCCTCGAACTGGACGACGTGCGCGCTGTTCTGCGTCGACATGAGGTCGACGCCCAGGACCTTCCCGCTGTGGCCGTTGCGGATCAGGGACCACCCGTCGCCCCGGCCCACGACCTGCCAGGCATGGTCCCCGGTGCCCGAGTTGTCGAACTGCACCACGTGGGCACTGTTCCCGGTGGACATGCCGTCCACGGCGAGCACCTTCCCGCTGTGCTTGTTACGGATCCGCCGGTACGGGGGCTCGGGCTGCCAGGGTGTGCCGTCGGGGGAGGCGGTCGGGAAGGACGCGATGCGGAGCCGGGCCGCGCCCATGGGGATCAGCGTGACCTGTTCCACCGCACCCGCGGACCGGGCCGGGCTCTGCTGCAGCGGAGCCACCACATGCTCGTCGTCGGCGATCCACTCGGGGACACGGCGTGCGTCGGCGGTGATCGAGACGGGAGTGGCCGACTGTGTGAACGGGTTGGCGGCGACCGGCCCCGAAGCGCGTTTCACCACCAGGCCCCCGCCGGGCACCAGTCCGTAGTTCCAGGGGGTCGTGGCATGGACCTCGTACTCGGGGAAGGTCGTGTCGCCGCCGTAGCGGACGTACCGTTCGCCGATGCGCAGGGCGTAGGTGAGCGGACCGTGGCTCACGCTCACCGAGTTCCGGTTTCCGGGCCAGGTGTGCACGGTCGTGCTCTGCGGCAGCCGCAGGGAGACCCGGTCGCCGTCGGCCCAGGTGCGGTCCACCCGTACGAAGGCCGGCCCGCTCTGTGCCGGCACGCTCTGCCCGTTGACCTGGAGCCGGGGCGCCGCGCACCAGCCGGGTATCCGCAGCAGCAGCGGGAAGCGGACGGAACGCGGTGTGGAGACGACGAAGTCGACCGTCTCGCCGAACGGGTAGTCGGTGGTCTCGGTGACGGTGACGGAGGTGCCCCCGGCCACCTCCGTCGTGACCTGGCAGGCCGCGTACATGGCCGCGGCGAGGCCGCCGTCCGGTGTGCCGAGCCAGAGCTCCTCGGCGAAGTAGGGCCATCCCATGCCGTAGTTGTGCGGGCAGCAGCGGTACTGGTCGATGCCGGGCTGGAAGGACTGCATGGCGAAGCCGTTCTGGAACTGGCCCTGCGTCTTGCGGGAGTTGTCCAGGTCGACGCTGTTGGCGCTGGTCACGTAGTGCACGCCCTTGCCGTCCGGGTCCAGGGACGCGGGCAGCAGGTTGAAGGCCAGTTCCTCGCACCGGTCGGCCCAGAGGGGATCGCCGGTGACGCGCGTGAGCAGTTCGTGGCTGGCCATGAACTCGACGACACCGCAGGTCTCGAAGCCCTGCCGCGGATCCCCGAAACCGGGCCGGATGTTCTCGTCACCCGCGAAGCCCCCACCGGCGAACTGGCCGTGCGCCGCGAGGAGTTCCGTGTACGTGCGATAGCTGGCGCGGGTGTGCTCCGCCGAGCCGGAGCGCTGTGCGTACTGGGCCGGTTCGCGGAAGCCCTGCGCGATGTTGACGTTGTGGGCGTTCGGCAGCGCACCGGTCCAGTCGGCACCCCACGTGTGCATCTTGTCGACCAGGTCGAGGAGGAAGGGCTCGGGCGTCCGCCGGTACAGCCACAGGGCGATGTCCATGCAGTCGCCCCACCGCTGCGACACCCAGCTGGTGTCGAAGGCGCCCTTGCCCTGCGTGTTCATGTACCGCAGGAACCGGCTGAGGAAGGGGACGACACGGGTGTCGCCGGTGAACTCCTCGAAGCTGCGCAGTGCTTGCAGGAGCGGGAGGAAGGGCCAGAAGTCGGGGCCGCCGTTGAGCGCGGTCCGCAGGGCGCGCGGCCCGAAGAAGCCGTCGCTCTGCTGGGTGGTGAGAATGGCGTCGATCCAGCGCCGCGCCCGGTCCAGCGCGGCGGTGTCACGGGTGGCGACGGCCAGCGGTACGTAACCGCGCAGCCAGTACGGCAGTTCCTCCCAGGCGCTGTTCTCGGGGTGGACCCAGCCGCTCGTGGCGAAGTCCAGGAAGTGGGACTTCTCGGTGAGACGGCCGCAGAGTCCGTCCAGCTGGAGCCGCAGCTGGCCGGCCAGCCAGCCGCGCGGGACGATGCTGCCGGGCTTGAGCCGGCGGAAGGTGTCGGCGGCCACCTCGGCGTCCACCTCGGCGGCCACCTCGGCGGAGGCGGCGGCCGAGGCCGCGGTCGCCCGGGGTGCGGCGGCTGCGACGGGTCCGGTGTTCATGAGGGGTGTGGCCGCACCGAGCGCGAGGGTGCCGGTGCGCAGCAGATGGCGTCTGTCGATCGGCATGTCACTGCTTCCTGTTGGGGGAGAGGAAGTGGCCGCCGACGGCTGCCGTGGAGGACGGTCGGGTGTCGGCCGTGAGCGGCGGAACAGAGGCTGTACAACGTTGGAAAGTAGGCTTGCGGCATCACAGCACGGCGTACGGCGGCTGTCCAGAGAAATGACAAGGACATGCCTGTCCTGTTGTGCCTGCAGGGCCGGGCGCGGCGGCGTATGGTTGATTCGCCTGTTCTGACGTGTGGACCCGCGGCCTCGGCAGCGTCCTGAATCTGCCGCCGGCCACCGCCATCCCCGGGAGAGCCCATGGGTACCCAGTTCGAGGCCACTGTCGACATCGACCGCCCGATCGACGAGGTCTTCGCCTTCCTCGCCGACGGCACCAACGATCCGAAGTTCAGCCCCCGAGTGCAGAAGATCGAGAAGCAGCCGGAAGGTCCGACGGCGGTCGGCACGTTCTTCCGCAGCACCGTGAAGGACGCCGGGATGACGACGGGCCGGGAGTTCGAGATCACCGAACTCGTCTCCCCGAGCAGGATCCGCTGGAGCGAGCGGTCCCGGAACCTGGTCACCGCGGCCGACGGCGGCTACGACCTGGAATCGACGCCGAGCGGCGGAACCCGCGTCCGTATCCTCAACGTGCTGGAGGGCCACGGCATCGGCAAGCTGCTGCTGCCTCTCGCGGGCGGCGCGGCGCGCAAGGACGCCCCTGCTTTCGGACAGCGCATCAAGGCGGCCGTGGAGTCCTCCTGAGACCCCGGGCCTCGTGCTGAGACCCCGGGCCTCGTGGGCACGCGCTCATAAATGCGGTGGAGCGCCGCCCACCCGGCTCGTTAAGGTCGCCCGATGAGCACTCGCACCTTCCGTATCACCGTTCGAGGCGTCTTCGACGGGCTCGGCGCCGATCAGCGGGCCGCCCTGCTGGCCGACGCCGCCGAGCACGACGTGCTGCGCGCGGCCTTCACCCCGGAAGGGCATCTGAGCTACGACATCACCGCACGGTCCGCCTTCACCTTCCGCTTCGTGGACACGGGCGAAGAGGAGGAGGACATCCTCGACGCGACCGAACGGGCCGAGACGGCGGCCGAGGCCTGGCTGACGGCGCGCGGATACGGCTTCAAGAACCTGCGGTCCACCGCCGAGGACCTCTCACAGGCCCCGCTGGGCAAGCGGCAGCGGCGCGAGGCGGCCCGGAAGTACACCTGAGCGCACCGCGGGTCGCGCGTTCAGCAGGGCTGTCTGCCCAGCGTGCGCGCGAGTTCCGTCGTGGCGTGCGCGATCTCCGTGTCGTCCTCGGACTCCAGCACGTCGAGCGCGTCCTGGTGGGCATGGACGGCTTCCCTCGCCGCACGCTCCCACGCGGCGGGGTTCTCGCGGTGGTTGAGCAGCTTCGGATAGGCGTCCGCGATGCTCTCCCACTGCCGGGTGTCGGCGATGTTCTTGAGCAGTTGCAGGATCCGTGCCCGGCACGTCACCTGGGGCAGCTGCGCGAGCTCCCAGAGGAAGGGGACCGTCGCGGCGGTCGCCTGCTCCACGACGAAGCCGTACTGGCAGACGCGTTCCCGCAGTTGCTTGAGCGCCGACGCCGCGGTTTCCTCGTCACCCCAGGCGACACTGCTGAGGAGCAGCGGGATGGCGGTCGCGCAGCCCGTGGAGTCCCGCATCTCGCTCCAGGAGATGTGGCCCATGGCGGTCAGTGGTGTGGTCGACGCCTTTCCTGTCCGGGCCAGTTCGTGCCCTCGCTGCCCGGTCATCTGCTGCTGCGGCGGAACGCTATGCATGGCGTAAGGCCTTTCCGGCGTGTCGAATCGATGGGAGGGCGAGGGCGGCGCATCCGTCCGGAGCGGGGGTCCGAAGGGACGTACCGCGCCCCGGTCGTTCACGGTTGTGTGCGACTCCCGATACGACTGCCCCGCCGGCCATCAGAGGCGGTCGCGCCGGAAGCCCGGTGAACCTGCCCAGGTCTTTCGCCGGCGCTGCGGTCGGCCGCAGCGGCGAGGACTCCGGACGCGCAGGTGACAACACGTCATCTCCCTGAAGTGACGTCAGAACGCAATGTCCTGGCTGGGGTTGTCGGCGCTGCAGTTATTATCCACACTGAACACGGTCGCGTGCAATTGCACGCGAAATTGCGTGAAGTTTGGCCGAAGACGCTTGGTCGAGGGCCACCGGGCCGACGGCTCGATTCGGTGCAGGGCGAACAACGGTGACAGCAAGGAGATGCGGTGCCACAGGTGGAGAACGGGATACGGGCCAGCTCGCTGGACGTCAGCTGGACCAAGAGCCGCCACAGCAATGCCGAGGGGAACTGCGTCGAGGTCGCCCGGATCGACGGGGGCATCGCCGTGCGCAACTCGCGTGATCCAGAAGGGCCCGCGCTCGTCTACACGTCCGCGGAGCTGGCGGCTTTCCTGGCGGGAGCCAAGGACGGCGAGTTCGACCATCTGCTGTGAGCCGCCGGACACCGGCCCAACTCCCCGCCCGATGAAGGGGGATGGGATGCCGGGCGGTCCGGTGCGATACTGTTGCCGTCCTTGTGCCGGATTGCGGGGGAGTCGAAGATGGTCGCCGAGTCGCCGCGCGTCGCACGGCTCGAATCCTATCTGGAGCGTTCCGAGCCGGCTCCGACCCTGCTGAAGATGCTGGTCGGCGTCCAGCTCTCGGGATTCCGGGAGGACGCCGGCCTCGCTCAGGACCAGGCCGCGCGCTCCCTGGGCTTCAGCGGGGCCAAGCTCTCACGCATCGAGTCGGGCAAGGGCCGCAAGCCACCGACCGAGACCGATGTACGCGCTCTGCTACGGCTGTACGGCACCGACGAGTACGAAGCCTCGGTGCTCCTCAAACTGTTGCACCGGGCCGGCGAACCGGGCTGGTGGCAGCGGTACGACAAGCGCCTCATGCCCGAGTGGTTCGAGCGGCTGGTCGGCCTCCAGGAAGCGGCCGCCGCCATCCGGACCTTCGAGATCCAGTACGTGCCCGGCCTGCTGCAGATGCCGGCGTACACCCGGGCCGTGGTGGAACGGGGCCTGCCGAACGCGCCGGCCGCCGAGGTGCACCGCAGGGTCGAACTGCGCATGCGCCGAGCCCAGTTGCTGCACCGCGAGGACGCCCCGCAGCTGTGGGCCATCATCGACGAGTCCGTGCTGCTGCGTGTCCTGGGCAGCCGGGAGGCCATGCGTGAGCAGCTCTCCCATCTCATCGACATGTCCCAACGGCCCCATGTGGTCCTGCAGATCGTGCCCCTGGACGTCACGAACGCCTCGGCGCCCGCCATACCGATCACCTATCTGCGGTTCGGCGGACTCGACCTGCCGGACGTCGTCTACCTGGAACACATCAGAAGCGCACACTTCCTTGAGGACCGCGACGAGACCGAGGAATACCGGCTCACGCTCGACCGGCTGGCCGACGAGGCCCTGACGCCACGCGCCTCCCTGGACATGCTGCGGACCACGATGGAGCAGCGCTACGGGCCGCAGTGACCCGCGCGCGGCGGACGGGAAGGGCCGAAAGTCGGACAGGCCCTAGGGAAGCCGGGCCAGACCGCCGAACTCGATCCATTCCTGGGAGAGTTGCCGGGTCTGCACCTCGCTGTCGGGGCGCCACGTGGAGACCTCCACCAGCCCCGGATCCAGGATCTCCATGCCGTCGAACAGCGCCGCCACGTCCTTCTCCTGGCGTACGCGCCCCCAGTGCCCCTGCGTCGCCTGGTCCATGAAGCCGGTGACGAAGTCCCGGACCTCGGCGTCCTCGCTGACCAGCTGGCAGATCACCATGAAACTGCCGGGCGCGAGTTGCTCGGTGACGCGCCCCACCACGGCCTGCGGGCCGTCGGTGTCACTGTCGGGGATGCAGTGGAACACCGAGTTGAACAGCGCGGCGACCGGCTGGGAGAAGTCGATCAGACGCCGGGTGTCGGGATGGGCGAATATCTCGTCGGTGTTCCGCATGTCCGCGTGGATGACCGCGGTGCGGTCGTTCTGCTCCAGCAGCGCCCGGCCGTGGACGAGCACCATGGGGTCGTTGTCGACATAGACCACGCGTGAGTCGGGGTCGATGCTCTGGGCGACCTGATGCACGTTGTCCTGGGTGGGGAGGCCGGATCCGTGGTCCAGGAACTGCCGGATTCCGTAGTCCGTCGCCAGTGTCCTGACCACCCGCTGCAGGAAACGCCGGTTGTTCAGGGCCAGTCGACGCGTGCTGGGCACGACCTTGTCGAGCTCCTCGCAGGCCGAGCGGTCCGCGGAGTAGTTGTCCTTGCCGCCCAGATAGTGGTCGTACATGCGAGCAGCCGTCGGAACAGTGGCGTCGATCTTCTTGGACAGCGGCCTGTCGGTGTTCATGGTTCCCCCGGCTCGATCGGCACCAGCTGTATCCGTAACAGGAACTACATCTTAGGGAGTTGACGTTTGCCGCGGCCAGCCTGTCGCCGGATCAGGCCTTCGGATGAACGAGTCGGTCATGTGTCCGACGGCCACGGCTCCGGACCTCCGCGCGCCCTCGCCGCATGACAGATGTCACCGGTCCGAGGGCCGTTCCCACTGTCGGCGATGGGCATTCGGCACTGCTGCCCACCCCCTCGTCCGCTCCAGGGTGGAGCCCATGGACACGGTCGGCACGGCCAGGACCGCCGAGTTGTCGGCGCGGGGGCGGCTCGCCCTCCGACGCGGCGCCGGTGCGGCGATCCGGCCGCCCCACGGCCTCCTCGACGACACCGCGCGACCGTACTCGCCGGCTGCCGCGGCCACGCAGTTCCTGCTCCTGCTGGCCCGGCAGCTGCACGGACTCGGCCCGCTCGACACCGCCCGGCTGGCCGGCCGCACGCTGGAGGTGCTGACCGCGGCGCTGGCCGACGCGCTGGACGACCGGAACACCGTGCCGCCCACCGGCGGACCGCCGGCGCTGTCGGCCCGGATCCACGCCTTCGTCCAAGAGAACCTGGGTGATCCGGGACTGACCCCTGACACGATCGCCGCGGCGCACCACATCTCGCTGCGCTACCTGCACAAGCTGTTCCACGCCGAGGGGCACACCGTCGCCGCCTGGATCCGCGAACGCCGCCTGGAACAGTGCCGGCGCGATCTCGCCGACCCCGCCCTGTCCGATCGCCCGATCCGCGCGATCGCGGCCCGATGGGGTTTCACCAGCCCGGCACATTTCAGCCAGGCCTTCCGCAGCGCACACGGCCTCTCGCCACGCCAGTTCCGCCACCGGAGCACCATGGCATTCGGGGATCAGGCCGCCGCCACGCTCGTGGTCAACGCCTCACGCAGCCAGGAGTCCGCCCCGCCGAGGGTCGGATCGGGCGTCAACTCCGCCGCCAGCTGCCAGTAGCGGGCCATCACCGGGTGATCCGCCGCGGCGAGACGGACCGTGAGGGCGCGACGGAAGGCGGGGCTGTCCCCGGTTCCGGCGTCGCGGGCGTGGGCGGCGACGTAACAGTCCAGTGCCTCACCCGGGCCCGGGGCGCGGTCGGCCCGCAGGGCGGCTACCACCAGCAGGTACGCCTCGTGCAGACCGTCGTAGAGCAGGTCCGGGTGGGCGGCGGTGGCGGGCCGGTGGGACACGAGGCAGTGGTCGGTGGCGGCCGTCGCCAGGGCGTGGAGGCGGGCGAAGGCGAGGACCTCGTCCGGAGTCGGGTCGGCCGAGGGCTGGGGGACGGCCGCGTCGGTGACGGCGCCGCGCAGCCGGGCGGAGAGGCGGACGGGCAGCACCCGGCGCCAGTAGTGCGCGAGGGCGGAGGTGCTGGGCGGGACACTGACCGCCCCGATCAGCTCAAGGCGCTCCGCGAGCCGCTCCGGGTCGCCGTCGTGCACCGCGCGCAGCGCTGCCTCGCGCCAGCGCAGGGCGGCGAGTTCACTGCCGAGGTCGGCCAACCGGCGTGCGACCACGGCCTCCAGGGTGTCGCCGCGGTCGAGGACCCGCCCGATCTCCGGGACGGGCACGCCGAGCGAGCGCAGCGCGCGGATCATGCGCAGTCGCTCCGGCGCCCCGGGACCGTAACGCCGGTGGCCGCCGCTGCTGCGCGCGGCTTCGGGCAGCAGGCCCCGGTCGGAGTAGAAGCGGACGGTCTTGACGGTGGTCCGCGCCTGCGCGGCGAGCTCGCCGATGCTCAGGGTGGCGTTGCTGCCGCTCATGCCGTCCATGGCGCTCGTGACGTCGGGTGGCACGGGTTGAACCTCCCTCAGGGGGAGTTCCTAGGTTAGCCAGGGCGGTGGCCGGCCAGGACGGTCGGCCGTCACGAACCCACCCCCTGGAGGTATCGATGTCCGTGTTCATCCTGGTCTCGGGGCCGTTCACCGACGGACGGATCTGGAGCGAAGTCGTCGGGCGGCTGCGGGAGTCGGGCGCACAGGCGCACCCGGTGACGCTGAGCAGGCAGCCCGAGGCCGATCTGGAGACGCATGTCGACGACGTGGTCCGGCTGATCGATTCCCTCGATCTGCCCGATCCCCTCGACGAGGCGGGGGAGGTGGTGCTGGTCGGCCACGACTACGCCGTCCACCCCGTCCTGGGCGCGGCGGACCGCCGCCCGGAGCGCGTCGCGCGGGTCGTGCACCTGGACGCCGGGATGCCGCAGGACGGCGACACGGCACTGGCCCTGGTGCCCGATCCGTCGGTGCACGAACTGCTGCGCGCGAAGGGCGGCCCCGGGCCCGTACCGCCTCCGGAGCCGACGCAATGGCAGCGCTGGGGCAGCACGGAGGGCCTGTCGGCGCGGCACCTGGAGCTGCTGAGCCGGCTGGCCGCCCCGCAGCCACCGCGCACGCTGACCCAGCCGCTGCGGCTGACCGGCGCCGCCGCGGCCCTGCCCACCACCGGCATCCTGTGCACGGCGGGCGGCACGACCGTGGAACTCGTCGAGGCGCTGGTACGCACCGGCCCGCCGCATCTTCGGAAGCTCGCCGATCCGCGGGTGGGCTTCTTCGAACTGGCCACCGGGCACTGGCCGATGCTCTCCTGCCCGGACGAACTGGCGGGAGTGCTGCTCCGCGCGGCGGCCGACGAAGGGCGCCGGCTGACCGTACCCGAGGAGGAGTCCTCGTACGCCCGGCCCTTTCCGCTCGACGCTCCGGAGTGCCCGCGGGTGCGCAAGGGGCGGGTGGATCTGCACCTGCCGGAGACGGACGTGGAAACGGGAGAAGCGCGAGGTCCCTGGCCGGCGGTGCTGTTCGTGCACGGCGGGCCCGTGCCCGCGGACCTCGTCCCGGCGCCGCGCGACTCGCCGTTCTACCTCGGCTACGCCCGCTACACGGCGAGCCTCGGCGCGGTGGGTGCCGTCGTGGAGCACCGGCTGCACGGCATCACCGACTACGCGCGCGCGGCGGACGACGTGGCGGCGGCCGTCGACCTGCTGCGGGCCGACCCCCGGGTCGACGGTCGGCGCATCGCCCTGTGGATCTTCTCCGGTGCCGGGCTGCTCGCCGCGGACTGGATCACCGCGCCGCCGCCGTGGCTGCGCTGCCTCGCCCTCACCTACCCGATCCTGGCCCCGCTGCCTGGCTGGGGCGCGGTCGGCCCGCGCTTCGACCCGGTCGGCGCGCTCCGCACCGCCAACGGGACGCCGCCGCCCGTCGTCCTCACCCGGGCGGGCCTGGAGACGCCGCAGATCGCCGCCACGGTGCGGGAGTTCATGACAGCGGCGAAGGAGACGAAGGCCCCGGTCGAGATCATCGACGTCCCGCACGGCCGCCACGGCTTCGAGACCGACGAACCGACGGACGCAACACGCGAGGCCGTGGCCGCGGCGGTGCGCACGGTGCTCGCGCGGCTGGCCCGGCCGTCGTGACGCGTCCCACGGTTCAGGGGCGGGGCCGGGTGGCGGTGTCGAGGTAGAAGGCGTCGATGCTCTGGACGGCCCGCTCGAACTCGTCGAGGTTGACGGGCTTCGTCACATAGGCGTTGGCGTGACTGCTGTACGCGCCCGTGACGTCGTCCGGAGCGGTGGACGTCGTCAGGACGACCACCGGGATCGACTGCAGGTCGTCATCGGTCTTGAGGACCTTCAGCAGGTCGCGGCCGTTCATCCGCGGCATGTTCAGGTCGAGCACGATGAGGTCGGGGCGCGGGGTGCCCGGCGTCCGCAGGTGCTCCAGCGCGGCGACCCCGTCGGTGACCTGGACCAGATTGCGGGCCCCGCGCTCGGAGAGGGCTTCTTCGATGAGCATGGCGTCGGCCATGTCGTCCTCGACGAGCAGGACGTCGAAGGGGCGGGCGGGGGTGGTCATTTTCGGATGCTCCGTGGGTTTCTCGTGGGAGTGGTGGAAGAGCCCCGGCCAGCGGCGCCGGGCGCCTTGACGGGTCATGCCGCAGGCCGCGCCGATCTGCGGGTATCCGGCACCCGCGCGTGCGGCGGCCACCGCCGCCTCCTGCTGGAGCCGTTCGGCGGCCTGCTTGAGGTGGTCCAGCACGTGGAGCAGGGTCAGAGCCTGTGCCGGATCGTCCGATGCCTGATGCGGCGGGGCTTCCACCAGCCGACGGGCGAGGCGCTGCGCGAGATCGCCGACCGTCGCGTCCGCGATGGTGGCTGTCTCCTGCGGAGTGATCCGCAGTGCGAAGTCCTTGCCTGGCATACCCGGCACTCTAGGTCCATGAGGAGCCCCGCGACAACAAGGGTTGTCGCCCTCTAAAGTGTGCTGGCCAAACAAGCAAGGCGACAGTCACAGCGAGGAGCCCACAGAATGACCGGCGATGAGAGGCAATCGCGTACGCGAGGGCTTTCCGCGTGGACGACCAGGCGGTGGCTTCGTGTAGGGGTGGCCGCGTCCCTGGTGGTTCTGGCCGTGCTCGGGGCGGCGGGCGCCTACGTCCTGGGGCGGACCGAGACGCTCAGCCGTGACCTCGTGGACGTGCGCTCTCCCGCGCTGACCGTCGCGATACGCCTGGAAGCGGCCGTGCTCAATCAGGAGACCGGAATCCGCGGCTACGGACTCACCGGCACGAAGGCCTTCATCACCCCCTACGAGCGGGGACTGACCGATCAGGCAGCGAGGGACAAGCAGCTCACCGACCTGCTTCAGGGCAGCCCCGCACGTCAGAAGGACCTGAGGACCGTGCAGGACGCCGTGACGAAGTGGCAGGAGGACGTGGCCCGTCCCATCGCCGCCGAGCCGCCCGGCTCGCCCTCGCCGCTGGCCACCGAACGGGCCGCTCAGGGCAAGGTCCTGTTCGACGACGTGCGTACCGCCCTCACCGACCAGCAGGAACGGCTGCGCGCGGACCGGGTGAAGGCCAGGGACGACCTGATGTCCACGATGGCCCTGCGGAACTGGGTGTTCAGCGCCATCGGGGTGCTCATCATCCTCCTCACGACATTGATCTTCGAGGGGCTGCGGCGCGGTATCACCAGGCCCCTGGAACAGCTCGGCGCGGACGCCCGTACCATCTCCGGCGGTGATTTCGACCACCCCATCACTCCCACCGGCCCCGCGGACCTTCGGCGCCTGAGCAGTGAGATCGACTTCATGCGCCGGCGGCTCGTCCGGGAACTGGCCGTCAGCGAGGAGACGCGGCTGCGGCTGGACGCGCAGACCGCGGACCTCCAGCGCTCCAACGCCGAGCTGGAACAGTTCGCGTACGTGGCCTCCCACGATCTGCAGGAACCGCTGCGCAAGGTCTCCAGCTTCACCCAGCTCCTCCAGCGGCGCTACGGAGGGCAGCTCGACAGCCGGGCCGACCAGTACATCGACTTCGCGGTCGACGGGGCGAACCGTATGCAGATCCTCATCAACGACCTGCTCGACTTCTCCCGGGTCGGGCGGCTGCACAACGCCCACCAGGGCGTCGACCTGGACGAGGTACTGGAACGAACCCTGTCCACGATGAGCGTCGGCATCGAGGAGGCCGGAGCGGTGATCACCCACGACCCGCTGCCGACCCTGGTCGCGGACCCCACCCAGCTCGGGATGCTCTGGCAGAACCTGATCGGCAACGCCGTCAAGTTCCGGCGCCCGGGCGAGACGCCGAAGATCCACGTCACGGCGGAGCGGGAAGGCGAGCTGTGGCGGTTCACCGTCACCGACAACGGCATCGGCATCGCACCGGAGTACGCCGACAAGATCTTCGTGATCTTCCAGCGGCTGCACACCAAGGACACCTACTCGGGCAGCGGGATCGGCCTCGCGATGTGCAAGAAGATCGTCGAGTTCCACGGCGGTACCATCTCCGTCGACCCGGCCCACCACGACGGCGCCCGCATCATCTTCACCCTCGCGCCCCGGCCGCCGGAGAGCCCCGGCGCGACTACCACGCCCGAGGCCGTCCGCGCGGAGGCGGAGCAGGCACGATGACCGGACCCACGACGGCCGCCCCGGGCGCGGCCTCCGACAAGCCGATGTACCGCATTCTCCTGATCGAGGACGACCCGGGCGACGCGCTGCTCGTCGAGGAACTCCTGTACGACACCGGGCTGGGGTTCGAGCTGACCATCCGGACCACGCTGGCCGAGGCCCGCGCCGAGCTGGCCGGCCGCCCGATCGACTGCATCTTCCTCGATCTGCACCTGCCCGACGTGTCGGGCATCGACGCGGTGACAGCCGTCCGCGGGTTCGCCCCGCACACCGCGGTGATCGTCCTGACCGGGCTGTCCGAGGACCGGGCGGGCACCGACGCCATGGCGGCCGGAGCACAGGACTATCTCGTCAAGGGAAAGGTCGAGGCCGACCTCCTGCAGAGGACGCTGCGCTACGCCGTCTACCGGAGCCAGACCGAACGCGCGAGCGCCGCGGCCCAGGCCGCACAGCTGCGGGCGGAGGAGAACGCCCGTCTGGAGCGCGGTCTGCTGCCGCAGCCGATCCTCGACACCTCCACGGTCAGGGTGACGTCCCGCTACTTGCCCGGCGCCACGATGGCCCTGCTCGGCGGGGACTTCCTCGATGTGGTCGAGGGGGACGACGGGCTGCTGCACGCCGTGGTCGGAGACGTCAGCGGGCACGGCCCCGACGCCGCCGCCCTCGGTGTCTGTCTGCGGATCGCCTGGCGTTCCCTCGTACTCGGCGGGCACCGAGGGGACGACCTGCTGCATCTGATGGAACGCATACTCATGGCCGAACGCGGCAGCCAGCAGCTGTTCGCGACCTGCACCCTGCTCACCCTCGACCAGGAGGCCGCCACCGCGACCCTCCACCTCGCGGGCCATCACGAACCCCTTCTCACCGCACCCGAGGGGACCTGGGAGGTGACCGCCGCGCACGGCATCGCGCTCGGCATCGTCCCCGGGGTCAACAGCTGGCCCTCCACGGTCGTGCCGCTTCCGGCCTCCGGCGCGCTGACCCTCTACACCGACGGCCTCACAGAAGGGCACAACGGGACGAAGGAGGAGCGGCTCGGCGTCGAAGGGCTGCTCGCGCTGATAGGAAAACTGCCGTCGGCGGACCCGGCCGCCCATGTCGACCTCCTCATCAAGGAGACCCATGCGCTGAACGCCGGCCGGCACTCCGACGACCTGGCCGTGCTCCGCCTCGACTGGGGTGGCCGGCCCACTCGTCCCTGAGACCCGACGGGGGCTCTTTTCCGCCCCGGGCACCCCGGTCCGGTGCGCGATTCACCCGGGCGGGTTGTTTGCACGGCGGGTGGGACCGGCCGGCGCATGAGCGCCGGCCGGCTGGGGAGAAACGGACTGCGCGCATTTGTCCCTGTTCCTCCATTGCAAGGAGCCGGACTGTGTCCGACGTCGTCTTCACCGCCGATTTCAGTTCGCGAAGGCAGTGGGTGGCCGGCCGCTCCTGGGCCTATCCCGAGGGCGGTCCCGTCAATCCGACCGACAACAAGCTGGACTACCTGGTCTCCGACCCGGCCTACTCCCGTACCGGCACGTTCCGTGCCACACGCCGCAAGGACGGCCTGTGGAGTGCGGGCCTGCTCACCACCGAGGGGAGCGAGGACGACTTCGAGGTGCGCGCCGGGGACGTGCTGGAGGCACGGGTGCGCCTGCCCGTCGAGGTGGGGGCCTGGCCGGCCATCTGGACCTGGCGGGACGGGGGCCAGGAGATCGACGTGTTCGAGTACCACCCCGACAACCCCGACCTGCTGGAGCTCTCCAACCACGTGCGCGGCGGCCAGCTCTATCACCACGACGAGGCCGTGCGCCCCGGCGGCCATGTCGACCTGCGGGTGGAGTTCGGCGCCCGCTCGGTGATCTGGTGGCTCAACGGCACACAGATCTTCGCCGACCGGCGCGGCGTGGGCAGGAACTGGCACGCCTACCTCATCGTCAACCTCTCCGTGTGCGCCGGGCGTTACCACCCGCGTCCCGCAGCCGGGACCAAGGAGATGTCGTACGCGGTGGAGCGTCTGATCGTGCGCCGCCCGACCGTGGTGCAGCCCCGGGCGGCCGAGGCGGAGGAGCGGGCGGACATGTGAGCGCGGGAGAGGGCGAGGGGCGGCGGCCCGGCGGCTGCCGTCCCTCGCGCGCGGTCGGCGGTCAGGGGGCCCAGGGTGCTTCGACGGCCCAGGTGGTGTCCTCGGTGAAGGAGCCGGGGTTGTCCCAGGTGTGGGAGCCGCCCGGGGTGGCCAGCCACAGCTCGGCGTTGTAGTGCCGCAGATACTGCTCGGGGAAGTTGGACGCGGACAGCCGCACGCCGCCGTTCGCGCCGTGCACGGCACAGAAGGTCGCGTCGGCGTTGAACAGGTCTCCGCTGCCCGACTCCTTGTAGACGCGGTACTCACGGTGACGCAGGTACTGGCCGGGGTAGTTGCGCGACTCGAAGGAGTAGCAGGCGCTGTTGGCGAGGCCCGGCACGACCTTCCAGGTGGCGTCGCTCTTGAGCAGGGCGGCGCTGTTCGCGTCGACCACGTCGGTGTAGGCGGCCCCGTCCCGGTGCCGCAGATAGCGGTTCGTGTAGCCGGACGTGGTCACCCGCAGGGACTTGTACTGGTTCGTGGGCAGGGTGACGGGCGAGGTCGTGGCCCGGGAGGCGTCGATGAGCGCGCGGTTGGCGGCCTGCACACGGGCCGCGTCCACCTTGACGACCTGCCGGTCGTAGGTGAGGAGGCCGTTCGCCTCGTTCTCCACGTCGGTGATCTCCGTGTAGACGGAGGCCGAGAGCCCGGCGGGCATCCGCACCTCGCGCAGCGCGTCGAGGAGCCCCACGAAACGGTTGTCGAGATGGGCCTGGTCCGCCTGGTCCTCGTAGCTGAAGCCGCCGCCCGGATACCACTCGTGACCGGCGACCTTGAACCCCAGGCCGCCGTACTCGCCGAGGACGGCGGCGCGGGTGGCACTGGGCACGGTCGTGCCGGGCCCGACGTAGACGTGATGGTCCAGGACGTCGCCGTTGCCGCCGTCGACCGCGCCGCAGCAGTTGATGCCGCTCATGTTGTTCACCAGCCGCGAGGGGTCGTACGCCTTCACATGGTCGGCGATACGGGCCTGGTCGTACTGCCCCCAGCCCTCGTTCTGGTCGACCCACATCACCAGCGACGGTGAGCTGCGGTGCTGGTCGATGATCCGGTCGTACTCGGCCTCCCACTGGGTGCGGGCGGCGCTGTCGGGGGTGCGGGTGTCCATCGCGGGCATGTCCTGCCAGACCAGCAGCCCCAGTTTGTCCGCCCAGTAGAACCAGCGCTGCGGCTCGACCTTGATGTGCTTGCGCACCATGTTGAAGCCGAGGTCCTTGTGCTTCTGCAGGTCGTACTTGAGGGCGTCGTCGGTCGGCGCGGTGTAGATGCCGTCCGGCCAGTAGCCCTGGTCGAGCGTGCCGGTCTGGAAGACGAACTTGCCGTTGAGGACGGGGCGCAGGACGCCGTCGACCCGTGCGACCCCCACGGAACGCATTCCGCTGTAGCCGCCCACGGAGTCGACGACGGTCGATCCGGAGAGCAGATCGGCCTTCACGTCGTACAGGAACGGGTCCTCGGGGGTCCACAGATGCGGATTCGGGATCGCCACGGTGATCGTGCTGCCGACCGCGCCGGTCGCGGTGCCCACCGTGGTCGAGCCGGAGGACACGGTCACCCGGGCGCTCTGCCCGGAGACACCGTCACCCCTGACGGTGACCTTGAGGGTGTTGTTCGTGAGGTCGGGCACCATGTCGAGGCGCGTGACGTGCGCCGCCGCCGTCGGCTCCAGCCACACCGTCTGCCAGATGCCGGAGGCCGCGGTGTAGAAGATGCCGCCCCCGGGGTGCGGCGCCACGTCGCTGATGCGCTGCTTGCCGACCGCCCCGATACCCGTCTGGCTGGGGTCCCAGACGGACACGACGATCGTGTTGGTGCCGCCGTTGAGCAGACCCGTGATGTCGTACGAGAAGGAGTCGTAGCCCCCGCTGTGCGTCCCGCCGGCCTGGCTGCCGTTGACCCAGACCGTCGTACGCCAGTCGCTGGCACCGAAGTTGAGCTGGACGCGGCGGCCGTTCCAGCCCGCCGGGACCGTGAAGGTGCGCTTGTACCAGAGCTTGTCGTTCTGGGTGATCCTGCGCTGGATCCCGGACAGCGCCGACTCGGCGACGAACGGCACCCGGATCTGCTCGGAGAACGACGCGGGCTGGCCCGCGTCCGCCGAGGTGACCGCGAAGTCCCAGATGCCGTTGAGATTGGCCCAGTCGGGACGGGTGAGCTGCGGGCGCGGGTACTCCGGCAGCGGATTGTCGACCGATACCCGGTTGGTCCACGGGGTGGTCATGGGGGAGGGCTTGGGTGTCCACGCGGCCGGTGCGGCCTGCACGGTGCCCGTGGCGGTCAGGGCGGCCGTGCAGACCAGCGCGAGGGTGGCGAGCACGGTGGTGATCCGCCTCGCCCGCTGTCTCAGCCGGACTGCCCAGGGGCGCGGGGCCGGGGTGGTGCTGCGCATCGTGACTCCTTGGGTGTCGGGGGGCAAGGACGTACACGTACGGAGAGAAGGCTGGCGGCTCGCCGTCCCAGCCTGTACAACGTTGGAAAGGGCGGTAGTTGGCATGACAGCACGACACCGAGGGTCTGTACAGGTACATGACAAGAACAGTTGAGGAGGGACGCGGCGACGGCCCCCGGACAGTCCTCGTCCAGGGGCCGGGTGACCCGCTCGGTACGAGCGGTCTTCTGCCTCAGCCCGGTACGGGCGGCCTGCTGCCTCAGTACGGCCGGTCGCCCGCGATGGCGACGCGTTCCGCCACGCGGCGGTGCGAGCCGTAGTCGTTCACCGCGTAGTGCTGGGTGGCGCGGTTGTCCCAGAAGGCGACGTCCCCGGCCTGCCAGCGGAAGCGCACCTGGTACTCCGGAACATGCGCCTGCTGTACGAGGTGGCGCAGCAGCCGGTCGCTCTCCTCGCGGGACAGGCCGGTGATACGGGTGGTGAAGGAGGTGTTGACGAACAGCAGCTTCCTGCCCGTCTCCGGATGCGTGCGGACCACCGGGTGCTCCACCGGCGGGAAGTCGTCCTGGAACGGGGCGAGCCGCTCGGGGCCGTAGAAGCGGGCGAAACCGGGGATGAAGTCGTGCACGGCGGTGGCACCGTCGATACGGTTCTTCACCTCCGGCGAGAGGTTGTCGTACGCGGCGGCCATGTCCGCCCACATGGTGTCTCCGCCGAAGGGCGGCACCTCGCGCAGCTGCAGCACGGCACCGAGCGCGGGCCGCTCCCGGAAGGTGACGTCCGCGTGCCACACGTTCTCGAAGGTCGGTGTGGCGCCGGCCCCCTTGTCGAAGCGCACCACGTCGGCGCTTGAGCCGCGGGCGAGCAGGGGATTGGTCTCCAGCTCACCCCAGTTGCGGGCGAAGCCGCTCTGCTGCTCGGACGTGAGGTGCTGGGCGCGGAAGAAGAGCACCTTCCACTCCAGCAGCGCCCGGTTCAGCTCCTCGCGCAGGGCGGGGTCCAACGGACGGGACAGGTCCAGGCCCCGGATCTCGGCCCCGATCGTGCTGCCCTGCGGTATCAGCTCGAACAGGTCGTAGGGGCGGTCGGGCACGCCCTCGGGCAGGCGCCGCAGGACACGGACGCCCTCGTAGACACCGCCCGTCGGCACGTGGGCTTCGCGCAGGGCCGGCGTGTCCGTCTGCGGAATGGTCACCGTCATGAAGATGCTCCTCGTTGCATGGCTCGATGGCCGTCGGCCGACAGCACGGGACGCGAGGAGGCGACCAGCACGACCTGACTGTGGCGCGGCGAGAGTGGTACGGCTCGGTTCGGCGGTGAAGCAGATAACCGGTTATCGACCGGAGCGTTCGCACCCGGTCCGATTCGGGGCGCGCAGAGGCCCCGTCATCGCGTCGCAACAGTGCCAGGTCATGCTGATCATTGTGGGAGGAGCCCTCCACGCTGTCAACGGACACCTGTACGGTCCGTGGGCCACGGGCCCACGGACCGGGTCAGGCGCAGTCGGGACTGTGCGTGTCCTGCTGCTGTCGTGTCTCCAGTGCGGCCAGTGACTCGCTCACGCCCGCGGCGCGCGGTGAACCGATGGCGCTGTACAGGGCGAGCGCGTCCTGCCAGTGCCCTCGGGCCGTCGGCAGGTCGTCGCGGTCCTGGTGGATACGGGCCAGGCCGATGTGGGCGCGGGCCTGCTCCTCCTTCTCCTCGATCTCCATGGCCAGCGTGAGGGCGGCACGGTGTGCGGTCGCGGCCTCGTCCGGTTGGCCCGAGCCGTGCAGGGCCTCGCCGAGACCGTTGAGGCTGCCCGCTTCGCCGTACCGCTCCCCGGTCCGCTGGAACAGGGCGAGCGCCTCCCTCTGGTGGGTGGCCGCCTCCCGGTGGTGGCCGAGGCGGCTGTGGGTGTCACCGAGATTGCTGAGGGCGTGCGCCTCGCCCCCGCGGTGGCCGAGCCGCCGGAACAGGGTGAGGGCCTGCTCGAAGTGCTCGGCCGCCGTCGCGTGCTGGTCGAGCCGGGACAGCACGATGCCGAGATTGCCCAGCGCGCTGGCCTCACCGAAGGCATGGCCGAGGGAACGGAACAGGGCGAGTGCCTGCCGGTGCTGTTCCGCCGAGGTCTCGTAGTCGTCGAGCAGCTCGTGCACGATGCCGAGGTTGTTGAGCGTGTCGGCCTCGCCGCCGACGTCCCCGACCTTCCGGAAGAGGACGACCGCCTCACCGTGCCGCTGGGCGGCCTCGCGGTACTGTCCGCGCAGTTCGTGCAGGACACCCAGGTTGGTGAGATTGCGGGCCTCGGCCACCGGCAGCCCGATCCGCCGGCACAGCGCCAGCGACTCCGTGTGGTGCCGGACCGCCTCGTCGTACTGCGCCAGCCGTCGGTGGGTGGTGCCGAGACAGGTGCGTACCTCGGCCTCGCCCCGCCGGTCGCCCGCCGCGCGCGCGGCACGCAGGGCGTTGCCGTGGATGACGAGCGCGTCGGTGAAGAGCCCACGGCTGTCGAAGTGGCGGTGCAGGGTGGTGGACAGGCCGACGGCGTGCTCGGCCCTGCCACGTCCGGCCTCGGCCGCGGTGACCGCCGTGAGCACGGCGTGCTCGGCCGCCAGCCACTCCTTGGCGTGGGCCTCGTCGGGAAACGGTGGCAGTTCGGTCCGGGGGGCCGGGATCCGGGGCCGCAGATGCTTCTCGGCCGGGAACAGCACGTCCATGGCGGCGCAGGACGCCGCGAGGTAGTGGGTCAGGAGACGGTCGAGCGCCGTCTCGCGGTCGGCCGGCCCGTCGTGCCGTTCGGCCTGCCAGGCGGCGTACACCCGCAGCAGGTCGTGCATGCCGTAACGGCCGGCGCGGGTGGGCTGGATCAGATGGCTGCGGGCCAGCAGGTCCAGTGTCTGCCGGGTGTCGTCGACGGGGCGTCCGCACAGGGCGGCCGCCGCGTACGCGTCCACATCGGGACCCGGGTGCAGGCCGAGCAGCCGGAAGGCGGCGGCGGCTTCGGCGGGCAGGCGGTCGTAGGACCAGGAGAAGACGGCACGGACGGCCGCCCGGGGATCGTCGTCCGAGTCCAGCAGCTCCAGCCGGCTCCGCCGGTCGTCCAGTTCGGCGGTGAGGGCGCTCAGGGGCGACGCGGGACGGGACAGCGCCAGCTCGGCGGCGATGCGCAGGGCGAGGGGCAGCCGTCCGCACTGCTCGGCGAGAACGGCCGCGGCCTCCGGCTCGGCCGTGGCCCGCGGGCCGATGAGCCTGCTCAGCAGGCGTACGGCGTCCTCCACGGGGAGCACGTCGAGGACGAGCCGGTGGGCGCCGTGCAGGGACACCAGGGAGCTGAGGACGTCCCTGCTCGTCACCACGGTCCGGCACCGGGACGCGCCGGGCAGGAGCGGGCGTATCTGCTCGCTGGACGAGGCGTTGTCGAGCACGACGAGCATGCGGCGTCCGCTCAGCTCGGTGCGGTAGCGGGCGGAGCGGTCGTCGAGGCGCAGCGGGATCTCGGCGCCCGGGACTCCGAGGGCCACGAGGAATCCGGTGAGGATGTCGGCCGCGGGCACCGGTTCGTCCGTGTCGTAGCCGCGCAGGTCCGCGTAGAGCTGGCCGTCGGGGAATCGCTCGCGCACCCGGTGGGACCAGTGGACGGCGAGGGCGGTCTTGCCGACTCCGGCGGTGCCGGACACGGCGGACACCACGACCGTGTTGATGGCGTCGGCCCCCTCCTCGGTGGAGAGCAAGTGCCCGGAGAGTTCGTCCAGTTGTTCCTTGCGGCCGGTGAACGCCCGTACATCGAAGGGCAGTTGCGCGGGCCGGGAGGATGATGTCCGCGTGCCGCCCGACTCGGTGCCGCTGTCGGGCAGGGGGCGGTCGCGCAGGGCCTCCTTGTAGGCGGTGCGCAGTTCCACCCCGGGCACCGAACCCAGCTCGTCGGCCAGCCTGCGGCGGACCTCGGAGTAGTGGTCCAGTGCCTCGGCGGTCCGGCCGGCCTGTGCCAGGGATCTGACCAGGAGCGCGGCGAGGGGTTCCGCCAGGGGGAACTCGTCGGACAGGGCCCGTATCCGCCCGATCGCCTGCGAGGCATGTCCCGTCGCGGTCTCGGCCCGGGCCCACTGGAGCGCGGCTTCGAGCCGTTCGTTCAGCCAGGCCGTCCGGGTCCGCTCGGCCCAGGCGCCCGGCAGGTCGGCCAGCGGCGAACCCCGCCACAGGTCGAGGGCTTCACACAGGAGCCGGCCGCACTCGGTGTCGTCCGGACGCAGCCCACGGGCCCTGGCCACCAGCGCCCTGAAACGCAGGAGGTCGATGCTGTCGTCCGCCGCGCGCAGCAGGTAGCCCCCGGACACACGGGCCAGTTGGAGCGGCGGATGGTCCGCCGTCCCGTCCTCGCCGCGCGCCGCCTCGTCCAGCACGCGCCGGACCCGGCTTACATGGGAGTACAGCGTCGAACGGGCCGCGTCGGGAGGGGTGTCGTCCCAGACCCGGTCCACCAGCGCGTCCACGGTCATCAACCGGCCAGCGTTGGCCGCCAGTGCCGCAAGGACCATGCGCTGCCTGGGCTGTCCCAGCTCGATATGTCGGTCACCGGCCCACAGTTCCAACGAGCCCAGTAATCGAAGATCCACGTCCCCACCCACGATCGGCCGCTCTGTATTTCACGAACTCCCCCGATCTTGCCCAGGATTCCACATATGCGGGGCCGGTGGTGCCGTCATGGTGATGGTTCCGGTACACCCTGTCATCCCGGCTCCGACCGGGCCCGGCAAGGTTTTCACAAGGTCCCTCTTGCAGTCTTCGAACAGCCGGTTGGCCGGCCCGGCGAACGGACCCCCCTTCGCGCCGGGACGGTCAACCGGATCAACCGCAGGTTCGGCACGGAACCTGTTGTGGGGCTTCGCCCGTCGCCGCTGTCAACGGGGGTCAGCGGCGGCGGAGCGGGGCACCGGACACAGCACGGAACGCGGCACCGGACACAGCCGATGCCGCGCTCCGCGCACGCGCCGTCACACGCGCCGTCAGGGGACGCGTACCCAGTCGAGGGTGCGTTCCACGGCCCTCTTCCACCCTTCGTAGCCCTCCGCGCGCTGCTCGTCGGACCACTGCGGCTCCCAGCGTTTCGACTCGTTCCAGTGGGTGCGCAGTTCGTCGGTGTCCCGCCAGAACCCGGTGGCGAGTCCCGCCGCGTAGGCGGCGCCCAGCGCGGTCGTCTCGGCGACGACGGGACGGCTCACGGGGACGCCGAGGATGTCGGCCTGGATCTGCATGCAGAGGTCGTTGGCGGTGACCCCGCCGTCGACCTTGAGCACGTCGAGGTGGACGCCGGAGTCCTGTTCCATGGCATCCACGACGTCGCGGCTCTGGTAGCAGATGGCTTCCAGGGTCGCCCGTGCCAGGTGCGCGTTGTCGTTGTACCGGGCGAGACCGACGATCGCTCCGCGCGCGTCGGAGCGCCAGTAGGGCGCGAACAGCCCGGAGAAGGCCGGCACGAAGTACATGCCGCCGTTGTCCTCGACGCTGCGGGCCAGCTCCTCGCTGTCGGCGGCGGTCTTGATGATCTTCATCTGGTCGCGCAGCCACTGCACCGCGGAGCCGGTCACCGCGATGGAGCCTTCGAGCGCGTAGACCACCGGCTCGTCACCGAACCGGTACGCCACGGTGGTGAGCAGCCCGTGCTCGGAGCGGACCAGCTCCGTACCGGTGTTGAGCACCAGGAAGTTGCCCGTGCCGTACGTGTTCTTCGCCTCGCCCGGCGCGAAGCAGACCTGCCCGACGGTCGCCGCCTGCTGGTCGCCGAGCACGCCGCCGATGGGAACGGCCGCGCGCAGCGGCCGGGAGGCGCGGGTGACGCCGTACGCCTCCGGGTGCGACGAGGGCTTGATGGTCGGCAGCATGGCCCGCGGGACGCCGAAGAAGCCCAGCAGTTCGTCGTCCCAGTCGAGGGTCTCCAGGTTCATCAGCATGGTGCGGCTGGCATTGGTCACGTCGGTGGCGTGGATACCGCCGTCGGGCCCGCCGGTGAGGTTCCACAGGACCCACGCGTCCGTGTTGCCGAACAGGGCATGGCCCTGCTCCGCCGCCTCGCGCACGCCGTCGACGTTCTCCAGGATCCACTGGATCTTGCCCCCGGAGAAGTACGTGGCCGGCGGCAGCCCGGCCTTGCGGCGGATGACGTCGCCCTGCCCCGAGCGTTCCAGGGCCGCGGCTATCCCGTCGGTGCGGGTGTCCTGCCACACGATGGCGTTGTAGTACGGGCGGCCGTTGCGCGGATCCCAGACCACCGTGGTCTCGCGCTGGTTGGTGATACCGATCGCGGCCAGGTCGGTCGCCGTCAGCCCGCCGTACCGCAGGGCGTTCTGGATCACCGAGTTGGTGCGCTCCCAGATCTCCACCGGGTCGTGCTCCACCCAGCCCGACCGCGGCAGGATCTGCTCGTGCTCCAGCTGGTGCTTCGCCACCTCGTTGCCGCTGTGGTCGAAGATCATGAATCGGGTGCTGGTGGTTCCCTGGTCCACCGCGCCGATGAAATCCGCCATGGGTTTCCGCCTCTCCGGCCGGTCGGGTCAGTCCTAGGATGCCGGGACGCGTCCCGGCGGCTCGGGTTCCGCGGACGGCAGGAAGCGGGCGATGAAGACCTTGTACAGGCCCGCGCCGAGCAGGCCGCCGACCAGCGGGCCGATGATCGGAACCCAGAAGTAGAGGTTCCCGTACTGATCTCGCCACGCTCCGCCGTAGCCGGTGAAGAAGCTGGCCAGCCGCGGTCCGAAGTCACGGGCCGGGTTGATGGCGTACCCCGCGTTCGTTCCCCAGGCCATGCCGATCGCGACCACGACCAGGCCGATGATGAACGGGCCCAGATTCGCGCCCGGCGGCGTGTTCAGCATGTCCGTGATGGCCATGATCAGCAGCAGCAGGATGGCGGTGCCGATGACCTGGTCGCGGAACGCGCCCCACTCGTGGACCGGAAGGGCGGTGTTGCCGTTGCCGGGAAGGGTCGAGAACACGCCCTGCGTCTTGATCGTGTGTCCGGGGTCGGCCTTCGCCAGTGCTTCGCTGTAGTTCCAGCGGACGAGGAGTGCGGCCACGAAGGCACCGGCCGTCTGGGCCAGTGCGTAGGGGGCCACTTTGCGCCACGGGAATCCCTTGAACGCCGCGAGTGCGACGGTCACCGCGGGATTGAGGTGAGCACCGCTCAGCCTCGCCGCCACGTAGACGCCCAGGGTGACACCGAGGCCCCACGCCCAGGCGATGCTGTCGTGGTCACCCAGGCCACCCGCCGGATCCGTGAGAGCGCCTCCCGCGGACACCTGGGCCACCACACCGCATCCGAAGAGGATGAGGATCAGTGTGCCCGCGAACTCGGCCGACAATTCGCCGACCAGCCCGGACCGTATGCGTCGCTCAGCCATGGAAGCTCACCCTCCGCCGGCTGTACCGGCCGTCGACCGCCCCGAGCGATATCCGCCAGGCTAGGACGGTTTACAGGAAAGTGCATATCAAGGCATTTCGGGCGATAGGGCAGGCGGCATCAACGGCAGCCATGGCCTGCCACGCGCCCGCCCGGCCTGGCCGAGGCGGTCGTCGCCCTCGCACCCGTTTCCTGTCCGGCACAGGGCTGTGGGACCCCAGCCGCCCCTGCGAGGGTGTGGCCATGAATACGACACCGGACGGACGACGCATCCCGCCCACCCACGCCGACGAACGGGCCATGCTGGAGGCGTGGTTGGACTTCCACCGCGCGACTCTCACCCTGAAATGCGCGGACCTGAAGGACGATCAGTTACGACTGGCCGCGGCGGCACCGTCGTCGATGACGCTGCTCGGCCTCCTCCAGCACCTGGCCGAGGTGGAACGCAACTGGTTCCAGCGCATCTTCGCAGGACAGGACGTGCCACCTGTCTTCGGGCAGGCCAATCACGACGGCTTCGCCCTCGAACCGGACCGGGGACCGGTCGAAGTGATGGCCGTCTGGCAGGCGGAGATCGCCCGGGGCCGTGAGCTGATCGCCGACGCGACCCTGGACGACTCCGGCCGCCTGTCCGCAAAGGACGCGGGGCACATCGGTCATCAGGGAGTCTCGCTGCGCTGGATCCTGGTGCACCTGATCGAGGAGTACGCGCGTCACAACGGCCATGCCGACCTCATCCGGGAGGCGATCGACGGAGCCACCGGCACGTGACGGGTGCCGGCCTCGTACCCCGCGTCCGAGCCGCCGCTCAGGCCAGCAGGACGTCCTCGCCCGCCGTCACGGGGACGACCTCGTCGTCCGGCGGGGCCTCGGCCTTCACCGGCGTCCCGAAGTCCGAGAGCGTCATCGTCGTCACGGCCTTCATACCGCCGAAGTAGGACAGCCTGACCTGGACGGCGCGCCCCTTCCCGTCGACCCACACGTCCGCGTAGACGGGCACGTCGTCGCCCAGTTTCTCGCGCACCTCGTCCAGCCCCTGTCTGGTCTTCGTCGTCATCCGGAGCGTCGCCGTGGCGTGGTCGATCGTGCCCCGGTAGTGCACCGCCGGAGCGCCCTCAACCTGCTCCTGGCCCTCCTTCGACACCTGCCGCATCGCCTTCATCTGGCGGAGCAGATGTTCGGGGTCGTTCAGCGGCGACCGCAGGAAGTAGCTGGTCAGGGCCTCGCTCCGGTCGGCCGCGGCCCACTTGTCCTCGTCCACCGTCCGCGAGCCCCGTACATAGACCGTGTCACCGACGAAGACCTCCTCGACGGTGTCCATGCCGCTGTCCTCGAGGTCCACCGTGAGCCGGCCCCTGTCACCCGCCAGGTCGAAGGCGCCGCCGATCGCGAACACGTACGTCGTGGGGCTGTCCGTGGACCGCATCTCGATCGTCTCGTCCACGCGCACGCTGTCCGCGCTCGTCCTCGCGATCGCCGCGCGTACGGCCGCCGCATGGGCCGCGGCCTGCTTCGTACGCTCTCCCGCGTCACTGTCGCTGTCCGCGCCGCCGGAACAGGCGGTGCAGAGCAGGAGGGCGGCGGCGGAGAGGAGGTGGGCGCGGCGCATCGGCTCTCCGGGGAATCGTCACTGCGGTGGGGTGGGGCCCGCTGGGGCCTGGAGATCTTCGCATGCGACCGGCGTCGGGGCCTGCGATTTTCGGCTGCGGCCCACGTCTCGGAGAGGGGGCCGCGCCTCCTCCGCCTCATTGCGGGCGGGCCCGTCCGAGTATGCGGCCGAGCCACCGGGTTCGGGCGTCGCGGGCCTCGCGGGAGAGGGCCGCGGCCGGGGCGACCGAGTCGAAGCCGTGGAACGCGCCGGGCCAGACGTGGAGCTCGGCGTCGCCGCCGGCCCGCCAGATGCCGTGGGCGTAGTCGACGTTCTCGTCGCGGAAGGTCTCCACCGAGCCGACGTCGATGTAGGCGGGCGGCAGTCCGCCGAGGTCGGTGGCGCGGGCCGGAGCGGCATAGGGCGGCAGGTCCGAGGTGCCGTACCTGTCTCCGAGGTAGGCCTGCCAGGCGACGGCGGTCGAGGCCCTGTCCCACAGGCCGGCGCCGGCCGGCTGGTGGGCGGAGGGGCTGTCGAGGCGGTCGTCGAGCATCGGGCACAGCAGGAGCTGCCCGAGAGGTGTCGGCCCGTCGCCCCGGTCCCGGTTGAGCAGCGTCAGGGCCGCGGCGAGCCCGCCCCCCGCGCTCTTGCCCCCGACGACCACACGCCCGGCGTCGATACCGAGCGCGTCCGCCCGGCCGGCGGTCCACAGGAGGCCTGCGTGGCAGTCCTCCAACGGGCCCGGGTAGGGCGTCTCCGGGGCGAGCCGGTACTCCACGGACACGACCGCCAGGCCGAGAGGGCCGGACCAGTCGCGGAGAATCCTCGGCAGGACGGACCAGGCGTTACCCATGATCATCCCGCCGCCGTGCAGGTAGTACAGGACCGGCAGCGGGCCGGTGGCATCGGCGGGCCGCGCGTACACCAGCGTCACGTCCGGCCGTCCCTCCGCACCGGGCACGCACAGCTCCTCGACGGCGAACCGGCCGTCGGCCCGCAGCTCGGCCGCGGTGGGCCGGGGCCTGCTCGCCGCGTCCCGGGCCCGCTGGTCGGCGAGGTTCTCCGCCGTGAGCCGGGCTCTGGACAGGTCGCCCAAGTCGGCCAGAGCGGCGGCCAGTTCGGCATCGAGCGGCGGGGCCGTGCGCACGGAGTCGGCGGCGCCCGCGGCGACCTGGTCGGAGGCCACAGAGTCCTGACGCCCAGTCATGACGCACGCCCCTGGCAGGCGAAGGGACGTATCCGAGCCGCGTCGAGCGCCGATGTCACAGAGATCATGAGTCCAGGAAACCAGCAACCGAGCGGGTCGCGGCCCGTAAAGCCCGCAGTCGACCTAGACCCCTAGTTGAACATGTTCAAAAATGGGGGATACGCTGTCGTCGAACGAAGCCGAGGAGGTTCGATGAAGGTAGTGCTGCCCGGGGGAACCGGACAGGTGGGCGCGATTCTCGACCGTGCGCTGACAGCGGCCGGCCACGAGGTCACGGTGGTGACCCGGAGCCCGACGAGGGCGCACGACCTCCGCTGGGACGGGACCACACCCGGACCCTGGGCCGAGGCGATCGACGGCAGCGACGTCGTCATCAACCTGGCCGGACGCAGCGTCTCCTGCCGCTACACCGAGAAGAACCTGCGGGCCATGATGGACTCCCGGGTGGACTCGGCACGCGTGGTCGGCGAGGCCGTCGCCGCCGCCGCACGACCACCGCGTGTCTGGCTGCAGATGAGTACGGCGACGGTCTACGCCCACAGTTTCGACGCGGCGAACGACGAGGCGACCGGGGTGATCGGCGGTTCGGAGACCGGGGTGCCGGACTATTGGGCGTACAGCGTCGAGATCGCCGAGAACTGGGAGCGGGCGCAGACCGAGGCGCCGACTCCCGCGACCCGCAAGGTGGCCCTGCGCTCGGCGATGGTCATGAGCCCGGACCGGGGCGGTGTGTTCGACGTGCTGTCGCGGCTCGTGCGACTCGGACTGGGCGGGCCGGTGGCGGGCGGCGCGCAGTACGTCTCCTGGATCCACGACGAGGATTTCGTGCGCGCGGTGGAGTTCCTGATCGACGGGGACGACATCGAGGGACCGGTGAACCTGGCCTCGCCCGAGCCTCTTCCGCACCGCGACTTCATGCGGGCGCTGCGCACCGCGTGGCGTGTCCCGGTGGGGCTGCCGGCGACACGCTGGATGGCCGAACTGGGGGCGTTCGCGCTGCGCTCGGACACGGAACTGCTGCTGAAGAGCCGCCGGGTGGTGCCGGGCCGGCTGAGCGCGGCCGGGTTCACGTTCGCACATCCCGAGTGGGGGAGCGCGGCCACGTCCCTCGTCGGACGACGCACCGGCCGTACACGTCAGAACCGCGACACCGACCGGCTGCCGCAGCGATAGCGATCTTCCCCGGCCTGGAACACGAGGCCCGCACGGAGCACACGGCCCGCATGGAACGTACGAAGTGCGCGGAACATGCGACCCGTACGAAACCCGCGGACCGTACGAAGCCACGGCCGGCCCGTACGGAGCACGCGGCCCCATGAAGCACTCGGCCCGTACGAAGCAAGCGGCCCGTGCCAAGCACACAGCCCGCACGGCCCCCCCCCCGAACCCCCGCCTCAGGACGATTCGCGTACGACAAGTTCCGTGGGAAGCACGACCTGCCTGCGCGGTTCCTCGGGGTTGCCGATCTCCTCCAGGAGCAGGCGGGCGATCGTCTCGCCGATCTCCTCGACGGGCTGACGCACGCTGGTGAGGGGCGGATTGGTGTGCCGGGCGATGATGGAGTCGTCGAAACCGACCACCGCCACGTCGTCCGGCACCCTGCGCCGTTGCCTGCGCAACTCCACCAGCGCCCCCGCGGCCATCACGTCCGAGGCGACGAACACGGCGTCGAGCGCCGGGACTTGTTCAAGGAGTGAACGCATCGCGGCCTCGCCGCCCTCCTCGGTGAAGTCCCCGGAGGCCACCAGCCGATCCGCGGCCTCGTGTCCGTCCTTCTCAAGGGCCTCACGCCACCCCTGGAGCCGGCTGCGTGCCACGTCCATGTCGAGGGGGCCGCTGATCGTCGCGATGGTCCGCCGCCCCTGGGCGAGCAGATGGCCGACGGCCGTCGCGGCTCCGCCCGCGTTGTCGGAGTGCACATGGCTGAGCGACTCGTCGGGGGAGCGGCGCCCGGCGAGCACCGTGGGCAGCCCCATGTCCTCCAGCAGGCCGGGCAGCGGGTCGTGCTCGTGCACCGAGACCAGCAGGACCCCGTCGACACGGCGTTCCGCCACCGACTCGGTGAGCTGGTCACGTTCGGCCTGGTCACGGACGAGGACGAGCTGGAGCTGCGTGCGGGTCCTCGCGAGAGCGGTGCTCACCCCGCGGATGACCGCCGAGAAGTACGGCTCGGAGCCCAGTCTGCTCTCGGACTCGGGAATCACCAGCGCCACGGAGTTCGTCCGGCTCGTCACCAGGCCCCTGGCGACCGAGTTCGGCACGTAGTTCAGCTCGGCGATGGCGGCGAGCACGGCGGCCCTGGCCTTCTCGCTGACGAGCTCCGAGCCGTTGATGACTCGTGAAACCGTGGTGCGTCCGACACCGGCGCGCGCGGCCACGGTCTTGATGGTCGGACGCTGCCTGCCCCGCATGTCGCCTCCTCGCCCACACGCCGCCCGAACGGCTGCCACCTGCGCATTGTGCCAGACGCGTGAGGGACGCCCGAAGGGTCCGGGCGAGGCTCCGCGACATCTTCCGGCAACGAAGTGGTTTCAACTTCTTGACAGGACCCTGTGACGGCGGCCACGCTCTGGGCCACCGAGTGGGCACGTTCCCATCGTCGTTTGGGAACGTACCCACTGGACAAATCGGGCCTGCGGAGCGGACCGCGGGGCTCGAACTCCGGTGCGTCAGCGCCGCCGCTAGGAGGACGAAATGGGCAAGGCCCGAAAGAAGTTGCGTACACGAGCCGTGGCCGCCGTATCGGTTGTGTCGGCTCTCGGCCTGGTCGTGGGCTGCGGAGGAAGCGACAGCGGGGGGACGGGCGGTGGGAAGAAGGACGGCAAGACCACCATCACCATGGGCCTGTTCGGCGTCATGGGCTTCAAGGAGACCGGCCTGCTCGACAAGTACATGAAGGAGCACCCGGATGTCGTCATCAAGGCGGATGTCGCGGGCGACGAGCAGACGTACTACACCGCGCTGCAGACCCACTTGGCGGCCGGCAGCGGGCTGAAGGACATCCAGGGCATAGAGATTGGTAGGGCCAAGGAACTGTCCGACACGCAGCAGGACAAGTTCGTCGACCTGGCCGGCGCGGCCGGGACCGACCACTTCCTGCCGTGGAAGCAGAGCCAGGTGACCACCTCGGACAAGAAGGTCATCGGCCTGGGGACGGACATCGGCCCGATGGCGGTCTGTTACCGCAAGGACCTGTTCGAGCAGGCCGGCCTGCCCACCGACCGCGAGGAGGTCGCCAAGCTGTGGGAGGGGGACTGGTCGAAGTACGTCGCGGCGGGCAAGAAGTTCAAGGCCGAGTCCAAGGACGACAAGGTCGCCTTCATGGACAGCTCCAGCGGACTGTTCAACGCCATGATCTACGGCAACTCCCAGCAGTTCTACGACAAGCAGGGCAAGCTCATCTACGAGACGAACCCCGTCGTCAAGGACGCGTGGAAGCTGGCCTCCGAGGCGGCCACGTCCGATCTGACCGCCAAGCTCCGCCAGTTCCAGCCCGGCTGGGACCCGGGCCTGGCCAACAGCACCTTCGCCTCCACCGTCTGCCCGGCGTGGATGCTCGCGCACATCAGCGAGAAGGCCGGACCGAAGAACAAGGGCAAGTGGGACGTGGCCAAGGCACCCCAGGGCGCCAACTGGGGCGGTTCCTTCCTCGGGGTGATGGACAAGAGCCCGGTCAAGAAGGAGGCGCAGGACCTCGTGGCCTGGCTGACCGCCCCCGAGCAGCAGGCCTACCTGTTCAAGGAGATCGGCAACTTCCCGTCGTCGCAGACGGCGCTGGAGATGCCCGAAGTGGTCGACGCCAAGTCCGACTATTTCGCCGGTGCGCCCATCGGGCAGATCTTCGGTGACGCGGCCAAGGAGATCCCCGACGAGCAGGTGCTCGGCCGCAAGGACGGCACGATCAAGGACATCTTCTCGCAGGGTCTGACCCTGATCGAGGCCCAGAACAAGAGCCCGAACGAGGCGTGGAAGACCACGGAGAAGCGCATCGAGAAGGCCGCCGGCTGACCTGGGCTCCTCTCGCCCACGGCCCGGGCCCCGACGGCCCGCGGTCCGTGGCGGACGGCCCGCAGCTCAGGATCCACCGCCCGTCGACGCTTCCGTAGCAGCCGCCCGGCGTCCCACGCACAGCCCGTGCGGGGCGCCGGGCCCCTGCCCCTCGTCACCCCCGAGCTCCCCAGCTTCCACCCTCCAGGAAGGACGCCTTCCGGTGGCCATCTCCACCTCGACACCCCCAGACGGTGCGCCCGGCACCGCCGCGCCGGACGGGACCGGTTCCGGCGCCGAACGCCGCAGTACACTGCTCCACCGCCTCGACGTGCGCGGCGCCCCGTACGCCTTCGTCGCGCCGTTCTTCATCGTCTTCGCGGCCTTCAGCTTCTACCCGCTCGTCTACACCTCGTGGATCTCGCTGCACCACGTCGAACTGTCGACCCTGAACGTCATGGACTGGGTCGGCTTCGACAACTACACGGCCCTGTGGGAAGACGACCGCTTCTGGAACGCGCTGCTCAACACGTTCACCATCGGCGTCCTGTCGACCGTGCCGCAGCTGATGATGGCGCTCGGTCTCGCGCACCTGCTCAACTACCAGTTGCGGGGATCGACGTTCTTCCGCGTCGCCGCCCTCACCCCGTACGCCACCTCGGTGGGCGCCGCGGCCCTCGTGTTCACGATGCTCTTCGAACGCGACTTCGGCATGATCAACTGGATGCTGAGCCTGGTCGGCATCGACAACATCGACTTCGAGAACAACAAGTGGGCCGCGCAGACGGCCATTTCCACGATCGTCATCTGGCGCTGGACCGGCTACAACGCCCTGCTCTACCTCGCGGCGATGCAGGCGATCCCACGCGACCGCTACGAGGCCGCGGCCATCGACGGCGCCTCGCGCTGGCAGCAGTTCCTCAAGGTCACCGTCCCCGGCATCCGTTCCACCATCGTGTTCACCATCGTCCTGTCCACGATCGGCGCCACCCAGCTCTTCGGCGAGCCCCTGATCTTCGGCCAGGGCCCGAACGGCATCACCGGGGGAGCGGACAACCAGTACCAGACGCTGGGACTGCTCCTGTACGAGGAGGGCTGGAAGAACTACCAGATGGGCCGGGCCGCCACCGTCGCCTGGGCGATGTTCCTGCTGCTCATCGTCCTCTTCGCCGTCCAACGAGTCGTCAAGCGCGTCCTGGCGCGCAGGGCCTGACCGGGAGATCCCCATGACCACAGACAGCATCCCGGTCGAGACGGCGGACGCACGCCCCGGGACCGTACAGAAGAAGACACGGAAGAACGCCCCGCCCGGCGGCCGGAGCCGGCAGCTGTTCCGGCACCCGGGTGCCGGACGCCAGCACCACGCGGGCCCCCTCGCCTACATCCTGCTGGGGATCGCGGCGCTCTTCTCCCTCTTCCCGCTCTACTGGACGATGGTGGCGGCCTCCACCGACAACACGCGCGTCACCCAGACGCCCCCGCCGTTCCTGCCCGGACCCCATCTGCTGGACAACCTCGGGAAGGCCTGGCAGGACGCCGCGCTGGGCAAGGCCATGATGAACAGCCTGATCGTGGCCGGGGTGATCGCCCTGTCCACGGTGCTGTTCGCCACGCTCGCCGGTTTCGCGTTCGCGAAACTCCGCTTCAAGGGTCGCAACATCCTGCTGATGCTCGTGATCGGCACGATGATGGTGCCGCCCCAACTCGGCGTCGTACCGCTGTTCATGATGATGACCGAGCTGGGCTGGGGCCAGCAGCTGCCCGCCGTCATCTTCCCCACGCTCGTCAGCGCCGTCGGGGTGTTCTTCATGCGGCAGTACCTCAGCGAGGCGCTGCCCGACGAACTCGTCGAGGCAGGACGGGTGGACGGCGCGCACTCCCTGCGCATCTTCTGGAGCATCGTGCTGCCGATCGCCCGGGCTCCCATGGCCGTCCTGTTCATGATCACGTTCGTGCACGCCTGGAACGACTTCTTCTGGCCGTTCATCGTGCTCGACATGTCCAATCCGACGGTGCCCGTCGCCCTCACCCAGCTCAGCGCGGGATACGTGCGCGACCAGTCGCTGATCATGGCGGGTGCCCTCCTCGGCACGCTGCCCCTGCTCGCCATGTTCGTCGTCTTCGGCCGTCAGATCGTCGGCGGCATCATGCAGGGAGCCGTCAAGGGATGACCGACCCGCCGTCCCCCCGGTGCCGGGGCCCGCCGGCGCCCGAGCCCCCGCTCCACCCCTCCCGTCCCGCAGCACTCTGGAAGGACTCACGTGACCACCGTTACCCGACGTGTCGCGCCCACCCCGGAACACTCCACCGCCGTCCGGTTCCCGCAGAACTTCACCTGGGGCACGGCGACCGCCGCCTACCAGATCGAGGGCGCCGCCACCGCGGACGGCCGCACCCCCTCGATCTGGGACACCTACTCGCACACGCCCGGCAGGGTGCGCAACGGCGACACCGGTGACGTGGCCACCGACCACTACCACCGCTGGCGCGAGGACGTCGAGATCATGGCCGACCTCGGGGTGAGCGCCTACCGGTTCTCCCTGTCGTGGTCACGGGTCCAGCCGACCGGCCGCGGTCCGGCCGTGCAGAAGGGGCTCGACTTCTACCGCGCCCTGACCGACGCCCTGCTGGAGAAGGGCATCGAACCGGTCGTCACCCTCTACCACTGGGACCTGCCGCAGCACCTGGAGGACGCGGGCGGCTGGCCCGAGCGCGTCACCGCCGACCGGTTCGCCGACTACGCGACGCTCGCGGCCCGCGCGCTGGGGGACCGGGTGAAGACCTGGACCACCCTCAACGAGCCCTGGTGCAGCGCCTTCCTCGGCTACGGCTCCGGCGTCCACGCCCCCGGCCGCACCGACCCGGTGGCCGCCCTGCGCGCGGCGCACCACCTCAACCTCGCCCACGGCAAGGCCGTACAGGCGCTGCGCGCCGAACTGCCGTCCTCCGCGCGGGCCTCCATCACGCTCAACATCCACCATGTCCGCGCGCTCACCGAGTCCGCCGAGGACGTGGACGCGGCCCGCCGGATCGACGCGCTGGCCAACCGGGTCTTCACGGGACCGCAGTTGGAGGGCCGGTACCCGCAGGACCTCCTCCAGGACACGGCCGGTCTCACCGACTGGTCCTTCGTGCAGGACGGCGACCTCGCCGCGATCCACCAGCCGCTGGACTTCCTGGGCGTCAACTACTACACGCCCACCGTCGTCTCCGCCGCCACCGGTGAGTCCAGCCACGGCTCCGACGGGCACGGGCAGAGCGAGCACAGCCCCTGGCCGGGGGCCGAGGTCGCCTTCCACCGTCCGGAGGGCAGCACCACCGCGATGGGCTGGGCGGTCGACCCCAGCGGTCTGTACGACCTGCTGCTGCGGCTCAAGGCGGACTTCCCCGCAATGCCCCTGATGATCACCGAGAACGGGGCGGCGTTCGACGACTACGTGAACCCGGAGGGCGAGGTGGTCGACCCCGAACGCATCGCCTACCTGCGCGGCCATCTGTCCGCGGTGCACCGTGCGATCAAGGACGGCGTCGACGTACGGGGCTACTTCCTGTGGTCCCTGCTGGACAACTTCGAGTGGGGCTACGGCTACAGCAAGCGCTTCGGTGCCGTCTACGTCGACTATCCGACCGGTAGGCGCACCCCCAAGGCCAGCGCGCGGTGGTACGCCGACGTGGCCCGCACGGGCATCCTGCCGGACGGAGGGGGCGAGCACTGAGACGGTTCGCCGCCGTACGGGAGCCGAACCGCGAACCCGTGCGGCGGAAGTGGGAACTGAGCAGGTATAGACCCACCGCGACGGGGCACCAGGGGGTGTACGCGACACCGCTCGGTGTCGCCCAGTGACAAAGACGCCACTGATGAAGCCCGGATTCTCGCGGTGGCGTCTGCCCACATGCGAGCTGTGCTGTGTGGGAGAGGAATCACCATGATGGTGCCGGCGGAGAAGGAACTGCGTACGGTCCTGGCCCAGTTCGCCGAGGTGCGGATCGAGCACGACGTGCGCCCCACCGGCCGCACCAGCCGCGCCCTGGAGGACGTCACCTACACGCTGTGCGTCATGACCGCCTCGCGCACCACCGAAGCGGCCCTGCGTACGGCCGACCTGCTGATCGAGCAGTACCGCGCCACCCGCGAGGGCGCGGCCCAGGAGGACGAGACGCTGGCGGCTTAGGGCTTAGGGCTGAGGCGCCGACAGCGCGGGACCGGTCTTCTGGTGACGGGCCGTGCCGACGCGGGGGCACAGCGGCTCCCCATCCGTAGGTGTCCCCGCGCCGGTTCGTCCTCCCTTGCCGGAGCGAGCGGGAATCGCTCCCAGGACGGAGAGAGGACGCTGTGCCGGGGCCCCGGCGTCCGCTGCGAGGATCTGAGGGCCCCGGCCGTCTCGCGGCCGTGCTGCCTGTTCCGACGAGCGGCCCGGGGTCCGGGAGCCGGGCGGCGGGGTGACCCTGCGGGCTGTCAGCACGGGTACCTGCCACCGTTCACAGCGTAGAGGGGCGCGGGTGCCCGGCGCGGCGGCGCACACCGGGCGGACCGGGGCAGGGGACAGCGCACCGACGCACACACCGGTACGGGACACCTCCTGCCCCATGGGTACGGTCAGTGCTCCAGCAGCATGCGGCGGGCCAGGCGGGCGATCTCCCGGGTGGCGGGTGACAGCACGGCTCCCTGACGCCGGACCACGGCGATGGTGTCGTACAGCGGGTCGGCGAAACCGACGGTGTGCAGGTTCTCCGGGAACGTACGGCTGCCCGCGACCGCCCGGGACACGATGGTGTCGCCCGCGCCCCGGGCGACCAGGTGCAGCGCCGAGTCGACCTGCTCCACCTCGACCACCGGCGACAGCGTGATGCCCTCCACCTGGGCGCGTTCGGCCAGCTGGCGCCGTGTGGGATCCCGCCAGCCGTAGTGGGCGTCGTACAGGATCAGTGGCGCCTCGGCGAGGTCGGTCATGGTCACGGGCCGGGCGGTGCGCGCCGGGTCCGCCGAGGCGTAGACGACCTCGTCCCGCATGAGAGGCGTGATGTCGAGGCCCTCGGCGTCGATGGGGAGGACGACCAGACCGGCCTCCAGGTCACCCGCGTTGACGGCCTCCGCGACCTCCACCGAGTTCAGGCCCACGATCCGCAGCCGCACCCGGGGATGCCGGGCGTGGAACGTTTCGAGCAGGTCGGACAGCAGGTAGTAGTCGGCGTTGCGCAGCAGGCCGAAGGTGGCCACTCCGCCGTCGAGGGAGGTCAGGGAGCGCAGTGCCCGGTCGGCGCCCTCGGCCGCCTCCGCCGCCTGCTCGGCATAGGGCAGCAGCTCCTCGCCGGCCGCGGTCAGAACGAGCCGACGCGCCCCCCGGGTGAACAGCGGCACCCTGTAGTGGTCCTCCATGCGTTTGATCAGTTCCGAGACCGAGGGCTGGGTCGTGCGCAATTCCGCCGCGGCGGCGGAGAACGTACCCAGCCGGGTGGCGGCCAGGAAGGCGCGCAGCTGGTTGAGGGTGATCGCCGGAGCGGACGAAGGAGGCATGCCGCCCACTCTGCCATAGGGCCGCCCTATGGGGTGGCGAGGACAATTCGAGGTTGTCCCGGGGCAAACCGTCCTTCAGGCTCAGCAGTATGAAATTGAGCTCCCGCTTCACCGCTGCCTTCTCCGACCGCTACACCCTGCTGAAGGCTCCCGCGGTCGACGCTCCGCCCGCCCAGCGCGACCCCGAGGTGATCGAGACGGTCAGCCGCATGCTGTCCGACATCGAGCGCGACGGCCTCGACGCCGTCCGCCGTTACGCACGCACCCTCGACGGCCAGCCCGACGGCGCGATCGAGCTGGACGCGACGGAGATAGCCCGCAGCGGCGACCGGCTGCCGAAGGACCTGCGTGCGGCGATCGAGCTCGGCGCGGAGCGCACCCGGCGCTTCGCCACCCTGCAGCGCGACCACCTGGCGGACTTCGAGGAGGAGATCGCCCCCGGTCTGGTGGTCGGCCAGCGTTATGTCCCGGTCTCCGCCGTCGGGGCCTACCTTCCCGCGGGCCGCTTCCCGCTCACCGCCAGCGCCTTCATGACCGTGGGCGTGGCCAAGGTCGCGGGCGTACCCACGGTGATCGGCTGCACCCCGCCCCAGCCGGACGGGCGCGCCAACGACGCCGTCACCTACGCCGCCCACCTCTCCGGCATCGACCACCTCTTCGTCGTCGGCGGGGTGCAGGCCCTCGCGGCCATGGCCTTCGGGCTGCTGGGGCAGGCACCCGTCGACATGCTGGTCGGCGCCGGGAACGCCTATGTGGCCGAGGCCAAGCGCCAGTTGTTCGGCACGGTCGCCATCGACCTCCTCGCGGGGCCCTCCGAAGTGGCGGTCATCGCCGACGGGACGGCCGACGCGGAAGCCGTCGCGGCGGACCTGCTCGGCCAGGCCGAGCACGGCCCCAACTCACCGGCCGCCCTGGTCACCACCTCCGAGCGGCTCGGCCGTGACGTGATCGCCGCCGTCGAGCGCCAGCTGCCGACCCTGTCCACACAGGACATCTGCGGGCCCGCCTGGCACGACTTCGGCTCCGTGATCCTCGTGGACAACAAGGAGGACGCGGTCGCGGTCATGGACGAACTCGCCCCGGAGCACCTGGAGGTGCACACGGCCGAGGACGACTGGTACCACGACACCCTGCGCAACTACGGCTCCCTGTTCCTCGGGCACTGGAGCACGGTCGCGTACTCGGACAAGGGCATGGCCGGTACGAACCACACCCTGCCGACCGCCGGCGGCGCCAAGCACAGTGCCGGTCTCTCCGTCTCCCGCTACCTCAAGCCGCTCACGTACCAGCGCATCAGCCGTGAGGCCACGCCGTCGCTCGCCGAGGCAGTGGAGGTCATCTCCGCCAGCGAGGGCATGACCGCCCACCAGGCCACGGCCACCCTCCGCCTGCGTTCCTACGCCGGCTGACCCCTCCCGCACAGGTCCTTACAGACCGACAGAGACCCATACAGGCCCACACAGGAACGGTGCACCGGATGAAATCCGTACGTCGTGAGGTACGCCGTCGCGTACTCCGTGAGAGAGCGGGCGGGAGAGCGGGCGCGCCCCGGCGTGCCTGGGGCGCCGCCGCGGCCGTCGCGGTGGCCGCCGTCCTCGCCTGCGCCGGGTGCAGCGCGCCCGGCGCGGGCAAGTCCGCCACCGCGGGGACGCAGTCCTTCATCACCGAGCCGGTGACCACCGAGCAGGTCGCCGCCCTCGGTGACGTCACCCTGCGGATGTGGGCGGACCAGGCGGAGAAGCCGCTGATGAAGTCGGTCGTCCCGGCCTTCGAGAAGAAGTACCCGAACGTCACCGTCGACATCACCTACAAGAGCTTCGACGACCTCATCGCCACCGTCGTCAACGCCGCCTCCGGCAGCACCCCGCCCGACCTGTTCCAGGGCAACATCGGCTACGCGGTCGACGGCGCCCTGGTCAAGGCCAAGCTCGTACGCCCCCTCGACGACGTGGCCGCCACCTACGGCTGGCTCACCGGCACCGGCGCGAGCACCCTTGCACCGGCCCGCTGGAACAGCGCGGGCACCGCCTTCGGCGACGGGAACCTCTACGGGATGTCCCCGATCAGCGAGGTGCAGGGCATCTACTACAACAAGGCCCTGCTGAAATCCCTGGACCTGGAACCGCCGCAGTCCCTGAGCGACCTGGAGAAGGACCTGCCGGTCGTGAAGGAGGCCGGCAAGCAGCCGATCATGCTGGGCAACAGCGACCAGTACGCGGCCACCCACATCTTCTCCGACCTCGCCGTCACCGAGCAGAGCCACACCTCCATCAGCGACTGGATCGGCGGCAAGGCCGGCACCACCTTCGCCACCGCCGGCAACGAGAAAGCGGCCGACACCATGGCCGACTGGGCGAAGAAGGGCTACTTCGGCTCCGGCTACGACGGCCTCAGCAACGAGGACGCCATCGCCCGGTTCGCCAAGGGCTCGGGCGCCTTCTTCGTCGGCGGCTCCTGGAACGGCGCGAAGCTCGACCCCGAGAAGTTCGGCTTCGGCGCGCTCACCACCGGCGGCGCCGGAGCCACCGCCTCGCCGTGGCACATCGCCGCCTCCTCCAAGGCCACCCCCGCCGCCGTCGCCTTCCTCGCGGCCCTGCACACCCCCGAAGCCGGCCAGGAGATCCTCGACACCGGCCGCCTGCCCGTCGTCACCGACGGCGTGAAGGGCGCCAACAGCCTGCAGGGCCAGACCCTCGACGTGCTGAAACGCACCATCGCCGCGGGCACCCAGGTCGGCTACTACGACTGGAGCGCCACCGACATGCTCTCCGTCATGGGAGGCAGGCTCCAGGAGGTCATGGCGGGCCGCACGAGCAGTACCGCCTTCACCGAGGCGGTCCAGGACTCCTGGCAGAAGGCGAGGAAGTCCGAGTGAGCACCGCCGCCCCCGCGCGGGAACGCGACACCGCGCCCACACCGGTCGGCATACGCCGCGGCAGCCGGCCACGCCGCCACCTGACCTCCCTCTCCTGGTCCTCGCTGCTGTACGTGGCACCGGCCCTGGCGTTCTTCGCCGTCTTCGTGCTGTACCCCATCGGCATCTCGGTCTGGTACTCGTTCTACGCGTACGACGGCCTCACCGAGGGCACACCGGTCGGCCTCGACAACTACACGGCCGTCTTCACCGACCCCGACCTGCGCGCGGCGCTGCTGCACTCACTGGTCCTGCTGTTCTTCTACGCCGCCCTTCCGGTGGCCGTGGGCCTGCTGCTCGCCGGAGCCATGTCCCGTATCCGGGTGTACGGCCTGACGCTGTTCCGGGCGGTGCTGTTCGTGCCGCAGATCCTCTCCAGCGTCGTCGTCGCCGTGGCCTGGCGGAACCTCCTCGCCGAGGACGGACCGGTCAACGCGCTGCTGCGGGCCGTGGGCCTGGGCCGCTTCACGACGAGCTGGCTCGGGAACTTCGACACCGCCCTGCCGTCGATCGGCGTGGTCGGCACCTGGGTCGAGTACGGCCTGTGCATGGTGCTCTTCCTCAGCGGCATCGTGGCCATCGACCGCTCGACCTACGAGGCTGCCCGGCTCGACGGCGCCGGAGCGGTAAGGGAGTTCTTCTCCATCACCCTGCCCGCCCTGCGCCCCCAGATCTCGATCGCGCTGATCCTCACGGTCACCTTCGCCCTGCGTAACTTCGACCTCATCTGGAACACCACCCGCGGCGGCCCCGGAACCTCCACCACCGTCCCGAGCCTGTACGTCTACCAGGACGCGTTCCAGAACCGCATGCTCGGCCGGGCCTCCGCCCTCGCCATCGTCCTCACCGTGGTCATCCTCGCCGTCGTGGTCGCCGTACAACTCCTCCTGCGGGAACGCGACGGCACGGGCCGCGGTCCCCTACGACGCGGTACCGCCCGGCCGGCCAGGAAGGTGCAGCCATGAGGATCGCCCGTACCGAGAGCGTCACCACGCACGCGCTGCTCGTCCTCGCGTCCGTCGTCGCCGTCTTCCCGCTGGTGTCGATCGTCGTCTCGTCGTTCGACGGCTCCTCCGGCGGACTGTCCCTGGACAGCTACTCGACGGCCTGGACCCAGGGCCGCTTCGGCTCCGCACTGCTGTCGAGCGCGCTGGTGTCCGTCACCGTCGTCGTGGTCACCGTGATCCTCGCGAGCCTGGCCGGTTACGCGCTGGCCACCATGCGCGTCCCCGGCGGCAAGGTCGTCCTGGGCCTGCTCCTGCTCGGCCTCGTCCTCCCGTACGAGGTCACCGTGCTGCCGCTCTACGAACTGCTCGCGGGCTGGAACCTCATCGACACCTACTGGGCGCTGATCCTTCCGCAGATCGCCCTGTCGGTGCCGCTCGGGGTGCTCTGGATGCGTACGTTCTTCGCCTCGGTCCCGCAGGAACTGCTCGAAGCGGCGCGCATCGACGGCACCAGCCGGTTCCAGACCCTGCGGCTGGTCGTGCTGCCGATCGCCGGGCCCGCCCTCACGACCCTGGGCACGGTGCTCTTCCTCTTCACCTGGAACGAGTTCCTGCTGGCCCTCATCCTGGTCCCCGACAACGCGGCGGTGCAGACCGTTCCGCTGGCGCTGTCCTTCTTCTCCGGGGCCGCCCGCTCCAGCGACCCCGCGGTCACCGCCGCGGCGGCCGTCCTCGTGGCCCTTCCGGTGCTGCTGGCGTACACGGTCCTGCAACGGCGCCTGATCACCGGCCTCACGGAAGGAGCGGTGAAATGACCGCCGGCCGTTCGGCCGCCGCGAAGACGGGTGTGACCCGTGTCGTGTGCGAGCAACTGGCGCCACGTGTCGGAGATCTGACCCACAACAAGGGACTGGCCCTGGACGCCGTCCGGCGTGCGTTCGCGGACGGGGCCGACATCGTCGTCCTGCCCGAACTGGTCACCTCCGGCTATGTCTTCGAGACCGCAGAGGAGGCCCGGACCACGGCGATCACCGTCGAGGACTCCTTCTTCTCGGACCTGAGCGCGGTGCTCGCCGGTACGCAGGGCGTCGTCGTCCTCGGCTTCTGCCAGGACGGGGGAGACACGCTGTACAACAGCGCAGCGGTGGTCGACGCGAGTGGTGTGCGGGCCGTCTACCGCAAGACACACCTGTGGGACCGGGAGACCTTGTTCTTCACCCCCGGCGACCGGACCCCTCCGGTGGTCGACACGGCACACGGCCGCATCGGCGTACTGATCTGCTACGACCTCGAATTCGCGGAGATGCCCCGCCGGCTCGCCCTCGCCGGCGCGGACCTGATAGCCGTTCCGACCAACTGGCCGCTGGTCGAGCACCCGGCCGGCCAGTATCCGGCGGAGATCATCCAGGCCCAGTCCGCCGCACGCGCCAACGGTGTCTTCATCGCCTGCGCCGACCGCAGCGGCGTCGAGCGCGGACAGCAGTGGACGCAGGGGACGGCGGTCATCGACCAGTTCGGCTGGCTCGCGTCCGCCGTCACCGGTCCCACGGGTCCCACCGTTTCGGGTGTTGCGAGCGCTTCGGAACAGCGGGCCGCGGCCGACCTCTTCCTCCACCTGTCCCGCGACAAGGCCATCTCCCCGCACAACGACCTGCTCGGCGACCGCCGGCCCGACATCTACACACAGGAGACCCCGCTGCTATGACCACAGCAGACTCCACCCCCGCAGCCGCTGTCGCTCAGGTCGGCCCGCCGTCCGGGGCGGCCGACGACGACTGGTGGCGGACCGCCGTCATCTACCAGATCTACCCGCGCTCGTTCGCCGACGGGGACGGTGACGGCACCGGCGACCTGCCCGGTATCACCGGACGGCTCGACCACCTGGCGGACCTCGGCGTCGACGCCCTGTGGCTCTCCCCCTTCTACCCCTCGCCGCAGCGCGACGGCGGCTACGACGTGGCCGACTACCGCGCGGTGGACCCGCGGTACGGCACGCTCGCCGACTTCGACGAACTCCTGGCACGCGCACACGCGTTGGGCATCCGCGTCATCGTCGACCTCGTGCCCAACCACTGCTCCTCGGAGCACATCGCGTTCCGTGCCGCGCTGGCCGCCGCCCCCGGCAGCGACGAGCGGGCCCTGTTCCACTTCCGCGACGGCCGCGGACCGGACGGCTCCCTGCCGCCCAACGACTGGACGTCGATGTTCGAAGGACCCGCCTGGACCAGGGCCACCGAGGCCGACGGCCGCCCCGGGCAGTGGTACCTGCACCTGTTCGACGCCTCCCAGCCCGACTGGAACTGGGACAACCCCGCCGTCCGCGAGGACTTCGAGCGCACGCTCCGCTTCTGGCTCGACCGTGACGTCGACGGCTTCCGCGTCGACGTCTGCGACGCCCTCGTCAAGGCTTCCGGTCTGCCCGACTGGCCCCGGCCGACCCACGGAGTGATCGAGCCCGTCGACGGCGTGATGCCTCCCATGTGGGACCAGGAGGGCATCCACGAGATCTTCCGGAGCTGGCGCCGGCTGCTGGACACCTACGACGGCCGGCGCATCCTGTGCGCCGAGGCATGGCTGCCGCCGGAGCGCGCCGCGCGGATCATCCGTGCCGACGAGATGCACCAGGCCTTCAACTTCCGCTTCCTGGAGACGCCCTGGCAGGCGGCCCCGCTGCGGAACGTCATCGCCGAGTCGCTGGCGGCCAACGACGGCGTCGGCGCGCCGACCACCTGGGTGCTGTCCAACCACGACGTGATGCGGCACGCGAGCCGCTTCGGGTACGACGGACAGGTCGAGCTGGAACACGGCGTGGGAGCCGACGACCCGCAGCCCGACCGGCCGCTGGGGCTGCGCCGGGCGCGCGCGGCCACCGCGCTCATGCTGGCCCTGCCCGGCTCCGCCTATCTGTACCAGGGCGAGGAACTGGGCCTGCCCGAGGCGACCGCCCTGCCGGACACGGCCCGCCAGGACCCCGTGTGGGAACGCTCCGGACACCGCATCCGAGGACGCGACGGCTGCCGTGTGCCCCTGCCGTGGACCGAGGCGGACCCCTCCTTCGGGTTCGGCACCGCCACCGAAGCCGACACCTGGCTGCCCCAGCCGCCCGACTACGGCTCGTACGCCGTGGCCGCACAGCGGGGCCGTCCGGGGTCGACGCTGGAGCTGTACCGCACCCTGCTGGACCTGCGCCGCCGGTACCGGCTGGGGGAGGGGACCCTCAAATGGGTGACCTCTCCGGACGACGTCCTGCATCTCGCCAACGGCTCCGTCGAAGTCGTCGCGAACCTCGGCACGCAGCCCGTCCCGCTGCCTCCCGGGGCACATGTCCTGGCCGCGTCCGAGCCGGTGACGACCGACGTGCATCCGGACGCCACGGTCTGGTTCACCACGGGGGAGGCCAACACCGGTCGGTAGCAAGCCGGTTAGGATCCGGGTCATGCCGCTGACCGTGGAAGACGTGGACCGGTTCGAGACGCTGAGGCCTCGTCTGGAGGCCATCGCCTACCGCCTCCTGGGGTCGGCGGGCGAGGCCGAGGACGTCGTACAGGAGACGTTCCTGCGGTGGCAGGCCGCCGACACCGAACGCATCGAGGTCCTGGAGGCCTGGCTGACGAAGGCGCTCACGAACCTGTGCCTCAACCAGCTCACCTCGGCCCGCGCACGGCGTGAGCGGTACGTCGGGCAGTGGCTTCCCGAGCCGCTGCTCGACGGGGACCCGATGCTCGGCCCCGCGGGCACCGCCGAGCAGCGCGAGTCGCTCTCGTACGCGGTCCTGACCCTCATGGAGCGGTTGTCTCCCAACGAACGGGCCGTGTACGTGCTGCGGGAGGCCTTCGACTACCCGCACCGGGAGATCGCCGAGATCCTCGGCATCAGCGAGGCGGCCAGTCAGCAGGTCTTCCACCGCGCCAAACGGCACATCACCGACGGCAGGGCCCGCGCCGAGATCGACGGGGCCGCCGCCCGGCGGATCGTCGAGGAGTTCCTGTCGGCCGCCACCACGGGGAGGACCGAGCCTCTGGTACGGCTGCTCATCGGTGACGTCATCTCGATCGGTGACGGCGGCGGGAAGATCCCGGCCCGGACCACACCGGTCGCGGGCGCCCTCGCGGTCGCGAGGTTCATGCGGGGCCTGTTCAAGCCGGCACCGGCCAAGCGTGCCCTGATCGGCGGGTCGGCCGAGATCCACCTGACGACCGTCAACGGCGGCCTCGCCATCGTCGCCGTCGTCGAGGGCAGGGTCGTCGGCATCACGTGCGTGGAGGTCACCGCCGAGGGAATCGCCGCGTTCCGCAGCCAGGCCAACCCCGACAAGCTGGAACGTGCGACCGGGCTGTGGGCGGCGGCCGACCACGGGGAACCGCTGCTCCACGCCTTCTGACGGCGGTGTGAGCTGCTTCACAAGGCGTACCTGTCAGGGATCGGCGTGCTGTCCGGTTCAAGGGCCGTAACCGCGCTCGACACGGGCCGGACCCGCCCAGACAGGAGTCACCGCCATGCAGCACCGCATCATCGTTCTCGGCGCCGGATACACCGGAGCCATCGCGGCCGGCCGTCTCGCCAGGCGGCTGCACCGCGACGAGGTCGCCATCACCCTCGTCAACGCCGAGCCCGACTTCGTCGAACGCGTCCGGATGCATCAGCTCGCGGCCGGCCAGGACCTCGTGCCGCGCCCCTTGAGCGAGATGTTCGAGGGAACCGGCGTCGAACTGCGGATCGCGAAGGTCACGGGCGTCGACGTCGATCGAAAGACGGTCGCGGTCGTCCCGGCGAACGACGGCCCCGGTGAGCCCGCCGGCACCGAACAACTGCCGTACGACACCCTCGTGTACGCCCTCGGCAGCGGCTGGAACGACCAGGACGTCGCCGGTACCGCCGAGCACGCCCACGAGATCGCGAGCAGGCCCGGAGCACTCCGGCTGCGCGAGCGGCTGGCCGCTCTGCAGGCCGGACAGTCCGTGGCCGTCGTCGGCGCCGGTCTCACCGGCGTGGAGGCCGCGACGGAGCTGGCCGAGAGCCGCCCGGACCTCGCGGTCACCCTCGTCGCCCGCGGCGGCCTCGGCGACTGGCTCTCGGACAAGGGCCGCGAGCATCTGCGCAAGGTCGTCGGCAACCTCGGCATCACCGTGCACGAGAACGCCGCGGTGACCGGAGTCGAGGCCGACCGGATCACCACCGCCGACGGCGGGGCGATCCCCGCCGCGGTCACCGTGTGGACGACCGGCTTCGCGGTCCACCCGATCGCGCGGGCCACCACCCTGGAGACCACCGAAACCGGCCAGATCGTGGTCGACGGGACGATGCGCTCGCACTCCCACCCGGAGGTGTACGTCGTCGGTGACGCGGCCATGGCGATGGGCCCCGGCGACAAGCCCCTGCGGATGTCGTGCGCCTCGGGCACCCCCGCAGCGTGGCTGGCCGCCGACACCATCGCGGCACGCCTGACCGGCGGAAAACTCCCGAAGTCAGCGGTCCGCTACTACAACCAGTGCGTCTCGCTGGGCCGAAAGGAGGGCCTGATCCAGTACGTCACCGCCGACGACCGGGCCGTCGACACGGCCCTGACCGGCCGACTGGCCGCCGTCTACAAGGAGTTGGTCTGCAAGGGCGCGGTCTGGGGTGTCGCCAACCCGACCCTCGGACTGCCCGGCCGACGCCGCCACGTCGTGGAAGGGGCGGACCGGACGGAGGCGGCCGTCAAGGCGGTGGCCTGACGCGAAGGCACCGCTTCTCGCGAGGCGCGAGGAGTCATGGATACGCGGGCAGGGGGAAACCGACCGGGCATGGACGCAACGACAACGACGCGCGCACGGAACCTGGTCGCCCTGATGGCGGTCGTCCCCCTCGTCGCGGCGTGCGGCGGAGGCCACGACGGAAACGACGACGAGGGCGCATGGGGGGCCGCGGCGCAGCCCACCGTGGCCCGGGGCGCCGACCTGGTGATCACCACCGACAACGGGGTGCGGCTGCGCCCCGCCGACGGTGACCGGGTCGGCGTCGGCGGGCACATCCGGCACGAGTGGTCCCACCGGGACGACACCTGGGTGCTCGATCTGTCGTGCCCGAAGCAGGACACCGACGGTCAGGAGTCCGGCCAGGAGTGCGCCCGGATGCCCGAGGTCGACGTCCCGAAGGGCACGTCCGTCACGGTCTCCGCCCGCAACGCCGGTATCGACGTGGCCGGTGTCTCCGCCGCGCTGGACCTCACGACCGTCAACGGCGACGTCACCGTGACCAGGTCCGGCCAGCAGGACGCCGTCGTCCGGCTGGCGACCCGCAACGGATCCGTCCGCGCGGGCACCCTGCGCGCCGACGACGTGCACGCCGAAACGGTGAACGGCGACGTGACACTCGACTGCGCCACCTCGCCCGACGGTGTCGGGGCCCTCACCACCAACGGCTCGGTCCGGGTGATGCTGCCGCACGGCGCGCCCGCCTACCGGATCGCGGCGACCACCGACAACGGCCGCCCCTCGGTCACCGTCCCCACCGGTGACGAGGACGACGACCACAGCATGACGCTCACCACCGTCAACGGTGACGTCACGGCCGGCGTGGAGTAGGCGCGTACCGCGTACGCCGGCAGCTCATGGCCCCACCGTGAGGGGTGTCCCACTGGTCCTGCCTGACGACGGGCCGGTCTCCAGGAGGAGTTCGCCCGCCTCGACCCCCACGGTGAGGTCACGCATCACCGAACCGAGTGTGTCCGCGTCGATGTCGAACACGGCTTCCGCGCTCTCGCCCGGGGCGAGCGGAACCCGGGTGAACCCGCGCAGCTCTCTCGTCCTGGGCCACGAGGAGCCGCCGGAGATCCGCCGCACATACAACTGCACGGTCTCGCGCACCGGCCGGTCGCCCGTGTTCGTGACGGTGACCGTGCAGGTCAGCGTGGGTGCGTCCAGGGACACGGACGTCCGCGACAGCTTCGGCTCGCCGTAGGACACCGTCGAGTACGAGAGTCCGTGGCCGAACGGGTGGCGGGCGGAAGCCGGTTGGTCGACGTATCCCCGGTAGCGGTGGTCCTTGCCGTTGTAGAAGACGGGCAACTGGGCGGCCGAGCGCGGTACCGACACGGGGAGCCGCCCTTCCGGTTCCGCCCGGCCGAAGAGGACATCGGCGACGGCTCGGCCGCCCCACGGCCCCGGATACCACGCGCTCAGGACGGCGCCCGCGGTCCCGGAAAGATCCGGCAGCGCGTGCGGGCGCCCCTGGACCAGGACCACGACCACCGGGGTGCCCATCGCGGCCACGGCGTCGATGAGCCGCAACTGCGCGACGGGCAGCGAGAGTTCGGCCAGATCGACGCCCTCGCCGCAGGTCATGCCGCTCGGTGTGGCCGAACCGACCTGCGCGGCCCCGTTGTCGTCGAAGGTCGTCCCACCGTCGCGGGCGCTGGAACCGCCGAGCACCAGCACGGCAACATCGGCCGCGGCGGCCAGGGCGACCGCTTCGGGGAGCGCGGACAGGTCGGCGCCGGTCAACGCGCACCCGACGGCATGGGTGACCTCGACGCCGCCGGGGGCGGCTTCGCGGATGCCCTGCAGCACGGTGCTGCCGGTGCCGGGCCGCTGGGGCGCGGTGTAGTCCCCGATCTGCTGCGGTACGGAGTCGGCGTTGGGCCCGAGGACGGCGATCCGTCGACCGGCCGGACCCAACGGCAGCGTCTCACCGTCGTGTTCGAGCAGGACGACGGAGGCTCTGGCGATCCGCTCGCTCAACTCCCTTACAGAGTGGGGCGTTTCATGAGCGGGTCGCCCGGACGTGTAAGGCTGCTCGAAGAGGCCGAGCCGGAACTTGAGCGTGAGGACGCGGGCCACGGCGGTGTCGAGCGTGGCCTCGGGAACGAGCCCACGGGTGACGGCCTCGGCCAGCCGCGGGAAGCAGGCGTCCCACAGGCTGAGGTCGCAGCCTGCTGACAGCGCCATGGCTCCCGCGGCCACCGGGTCACCGGTGAGACGCACCAGCCGGTCGATGGCACCGCCGTCCGCCATGACGATCCCGTCGTAGCCCCACCGCTCACGCAGCAGCCCGGTCAGCAGAGGCTGGTTCGCGACACAGGGCAGGCCGTCGAGTTCGTTGTACGCGGCCATCACCCCGGCCGCACCGGCCCGGACGCCCGCGCGCGCCGCCGCGAGGTGGATCTCGTGGAGTTCCCTGGGCCCGAGTTCGGTGGCCGCGTTGTTGCGCCCGCCGACCGTGGCCCCCTGCCCGGCGAAATGCTTGAGGACGACCGCGGTGTCCGCCCTGCGCATACCGCGTACCAGCGCCTCCGTGAACCGGGCCGCCAGACAGGGGTCCTCGCCGAAGCACTCCTCGGCCCGGCCCCAGCGCGGGTCGCGCACCAGGTCGAGGGCCGACACGAGCGCCACATGGCCCCCGCGGGAACGCAGTTCGGCACCCGCGGCCTCGGCGGCGGCCTCGTACAGGTCGGGGTCCCAGGTGGCGCCCACGCCGAGGTTCACCGGCAGGAGGGTGCCGTCGAGGGCCTGGTGGCCGTGCGGTACCTCCTCCACGAACAGCACCGGGACACCCAGGCGGGTGTTCTCCACGACGTGCCGCTGCACGTCGTCCGAGACACGGGCGCCGTCGGCCGCCGTGATGCCGTCTGCGAACCCGACCCCCGACCAGGGATCGGCGCGCTGGAGCCCGTAGAGGGCGCCCATGCCGTCACCGTCGGCTACCTCGGTCCGGAAGGCGTCGGTGAGCCGGTATTCGCCGGACGACGTCCGCTCGTAGGCGTCCCAGCCGTAGAGACGCTGGTTGACCTGGCCCACCTTCTCCTGGAGGGTCATGCGGCCCAGCAGGTCCCGTACGCGGGCCTCGACCGGCGCGTCCGGGTCCCGGTAGAGGGGGCCGGTCATGTCAGCTCCAGGACGACGACCCCGTACGGGGCGAGCCGCACGTCCGTCACCTGCTCGCCGGACGTCACGTCGTGCAGGGTGCCGACCGCCTCGGGGCGTACGGTCAGCTCCTCGGCGGACTGGCTGACCAGCCAGACGAAGCGCCGTCCGTCCTCGTGCACGAGCAGGTCGGCGCCCACGTACGGGCTGTCGACGGTCACCGGGCGCCCGGCGCCCGCGAGGTCGGCGAGCGCCGCGTACAGACGGTGGGTCTGCTCGGGGTTGACCCGGGCGGTGCGGGCGGCCATGTGCTCCAGCGGGTACGTCGCGAGGACCGTGCGTCCGCTTCCCGTCTCGCGCACGAGGAGGGCGGGGCGGCCGTGCCCGTCGACGGCGACCACCCGGGCGTCGCGCGGGACCACCGGCAGATAGGCCCGGCTGTCCTCGTTGCCCGCCACCGGGAACGTGAGCGTCTCACCGGCCGCGAGCGGGCCGAAGTCCTCGGTGAAGGTCATCTCCAGTACGTCGTCGGTGATGGGCTCGGCGACCCCGTAGGACAGTTGCAGCTCGACCCCGAACAGGCCGTCGAGGTCGTCGAACCACGGGCCGCGCGTGCCGGGGTGTTCCCCGGAGCAGAACGACAGGTAGACCGTCGCCCCCTCCTCCGCCCGGCGGGCCAGTTCGCGCCGGGTGCGGGCGGTCAACTGCCGTGTGGCGGGCAGCAGATAGAGCTTGGCGTGGCCGGGGAGGTGGTCGGCCTCGCGGACCAGTCCGGCCGGCAGGTCGGCGGCGCGTGCGGCGACGTACGCCTGGTGCAGCGAGGTGAAGATCAGCGGCCGGTCGGCGGGCCTGCTGTAGGGGTAGCCGCGCTCCAGGAACGCGGGCACGACGAGGGCGGCGTCGGTGTCGGCCCGGCGGCAGCGGGCGAAGTCCACCGCCTCCAGCACGTCGGCGAACGCGGCGAGTTCGAGCAGCGGAGCCTTCGGCGCGCCCTCGCTGTCCGTGATGCCGAAGTGCATCTCGAAGGGGTGGTGGTCGTAGGGCGAGCGGTCCCACAGGTCGTCGTAGTCGGTGTTGTTCCAGGCGATCCAGCCCGTGGCGCCGCCGAGGAGGCTGTTGTGCAGGGTCTGCCGGTAGTAGATCCCGGCGTTCTCGGCGGACACGGTGTCGGTGGAGAGGCCGAACTCCTCCAGGACGACGGGCTGTTCCGTCACCGAGGCCAGCTCGCACTCGAAGGCGGCCCGGTAGTGCTGGCGGGGCCGGTCCGTGTCCGAGCGGTAGACGTGCGGGCCCACGAAGTCGACGTACTCGGCGGTGTCGCGGAGCGAGAAGCCGTTGTCGCGGCCGGTCACCTCGATGCCCCAGGCGCCGTCCCCGAGGGAGACGGGCTGGGTGCCGCCGGCGGCCCGTACGGCGTTGCACATGGCCTGCGCCCAGGCGGTGACGACGTCGGAGGAGGGCGGGTTCTCCTGGTAGACGCGGCCGTAGCCCGGCATCTCGTTGGTGATGAGCCAGCCGGTGACCGCGGGGTGGTCCTTGAAGCGGCGGGTCATCTGGGAGGCGAACCACGCCTGGCGGCCGACCATCCACACGTCCTCGTACAGGTCACGTCCGCCGCGCCAGACGGGGTCCCAGTTCTCGCCGGACATGTGGCCGACGATGAAGGTGGGGACCGTGCCCATGCCCGCCTCGCTATGGGCGTCGAGGAAGTCCGCGAAACGCTCGCACAGCGTCTCGTCGACACGGTGCGGCTCGGGGTGGAAGTCGGGCCAGTAGAAGAAGGAGCGCGTCATGGTCAGACCGTGCTCGCGCAGCACTTCCAGTTCCTCGCGGACCGTCTTGGGGTCGTAGTCGCGCCACATCAGAGGACCGCCGGTGCGGGACCAGAAGTTGGCGCCGAGCCAGGGCAGTACGGCGGAGTCGTGGGTCAGGTGGGCGCTGTGGCGTCGCATGGTCCTTCTCGGATCGATCGGTGGTGCGGTGGCAGGTGCGGGCGTGCGGCACACCGGGGCCCGGGGCCGGGTCAGGGGGCGGGTCTTCGGGGAGCCGGGCCCGTCGACTCGCGCACGACCAGCCGGGGCCGGTCGTCGAGCCGCTCGGCCTCGACGTCCTCGCCGCACCGGGCGAGCAGGACCCGCGCGGCAGCCGCGCCGACCCGCTGCACCTGCTGGTCGACGGTGGTCAGCCGCGGATGGAGCCAACGGCCGAGCGGCAGGTTGTCGTAGCCGACGACCGAGAGGTCCTTGGGGACGCGCAGCCCCGCGCGCTGTGCGGCGCCCATGCCGCACACGGCCATCGAGTCGTTGGCGTAGACGATGGCCGTGGGCCGGTCGGCGGTGTCGAGCAGCGCGACCGTCGCGGCGACGGCCGACACCTCCGAGAAGTCGGTGTGCAGCACGGCGACCGGCCGTACCCCCGCCTCCCGCAGGGCCGTGTCGAAGGCGCCGTGCCGCAGCCTGGTGTGCTGCAACTCCTCGGGACCCGCCACATAGGCGATCCGCCGGTGACCGAGTTTCAGCAGGTGGGCGACGACTTCCTCGACACCGGCCCCCTGCTGTCCGAGGCCGACGCTCGGCACGGCCGCCGCGCGGTCGGGAGCGCCGAGCAGCACCGCGGGCAGGCCGAGGCGGGCCAGCAGCGCGGGACGGGGGTCGACGGCCCGCGCGTCGGTGAGCACCGCGCCGTCCACCCGGCCCTCGGCGGCCAGCCGCTCGTAGAGGACGTTCTCCTCCTGCGCGCCGGCGACCAGGTGCAGCAGCAACCCGTAACCGCGCGGGGCGAGTTCACCCTCTATACCGGTGATCAGCTCGCTGAAATGGGGGTCAGCGCCGAGGACGTCGGTGGGGCGCCGGACGACCAGAGCCAACGTGCGCGTGCGAGCACTGCGCAGGGCGGCGGCGGGCGCGCTCGGCGACCAGCCCAGCTCCAGCGCGGTGTCCAGGATGCGGCGGCGGGTCGTCGAGGACAGCCGCCCCTTGTCGTTGAAGGCCTGGGACACGGCCGCGGTGGACACACCGGCCGCCGCCGCGACGGCCTTGATGGTGGGCCGCCGCGCCGCCCTGTCGGGCGTGCCGGACTCTTCGGTGGGCGTGCTCACATCTTCACCGCCCCGCTGACGAGCGCCTGCTGCATGCGCTTCTGCAGCACGGTGTACACGACCCACACCGGTACGAGGGTCAGGACCGTGCCCGCGGTGAGGACGCCGTAGTCGGTTCCGGTGATCGACTTCAGGGTGGGCAGCGCGACCTGGACCGTGCGCTGCGCGGGATCGGGCCCGATGATCACGAGCGAGTACAGGTACTCGTTCCAGAAGGTCAGGAAGTTCAGCAGCAGGACCGTCGCGATGCCGGGCATGCACATCGGGACGTAGACGTGCCGCAGGACCGCGAACGTCGACGCGCCGTCCATCCGCGCGGCCTCCTCCATCTCCTTCGGGATGGTCCGCATGAACTGCACCAGGATCACCACGGACAGCGGCATCGCGGTCGCGGGCAGGAACAGCACCATGAACGTACGGGTGTGGAACAGACCCGTCGCCGCGGCCAGCAGGAACGTCGGGAAGAGCGCCGCGAAGGTGGGGATGAGGAAGCCGAGCGAGAAGACCTTCTCCATGACCGACGCGAGCCGGCCGGTGGACCGGGCCAGGGCGAACGCGGCGGGCAGCGCCAGCCCGAGGGTCAGTACGAGCGCGAGGACCGTCACCAGCGTCGAGTTGACGACGGCGAGCCCCAGGTCGGCGCTGTCGAAGGCGGTACGGAAGTTGCCGAACCCGAACGAGGTGGGCAGGGCGAAGGGGTGCGCGAAGATCTCGTCGTTCGTCTTGAAGGCGGAGGCGAGGAAATAGTAGAGCGGCACGATCAGCAGGACCGCATAGGACCACACCAGGATGTGCGCGGGCAGCCAGCGCTTGCCGAGCTTCATGGTGAGCGGCTCCGATCAGTAGTTCTGGCGGAATGCGCGGCGGATGGTGAGCAGTCCGACGAGCCCGGCGAGGAAGAGGATGACGCCGACGGTCTGGCTGTAGCCCAGGTCGGCCGCGATGAACGCCTTCTGGTAGACGAGGAACGACAGGGTGGTGGACGAGCTGCCCGGTCCGCCCTGGGTGAGCAGCAGGACGTGCTGGGCGGACCCGAAGAGCGTCCACAGGAACTGGAGCATCGTCACGACACCGACGTAGTCGCGGATGACGGGGAAGTGGATGAGCCACATCGTGCGCCAGTGCCCGGCGCCGTCGAGCTGCGCGGCCTCGCCGAGTTCGTCGGGCACACTGCCGAGCCGGGCCGCGAACAGGACGGCGGTGAAGCCGATCCCCGCCCACACGTCCAGCGCGATCAGGCAGGCCAGCGCGGTGGACGGCGAGGCGAGCCAGGCGTCGGTCAGCGAGCCCAGTCCGACGGACTCCAGAGCGCCGTTGGCCAGCCCGTCGGGGGAGAGGGCGGCGTAGAAGACCATGGCCTTCGCCGGGGTCGAGATGAGCCCCGGGATGAAGAGCAGATAGCGGATGACCCGGTGCCCGGGCGGCTTCTGCGCCACGTAGTAGCCCAGCATGTACGCGCACACGATCATGATCGGCAGGGCGACGGCGAGCTGGACGGCGGTGTTGCGCACCGCGTCCCAGAAGACCGGGTCGTCCATGACCGTACGCACGTTGCCGAGGCCGGCGAACGACACCGGCTGCAGCATGCCCGGCCAGTGCAGGGCGGCGACCACGAAGATCGCGATCATCGGCCCGACCATGAAGACCAGGTACCAGATCAGGGCCGGCACGGCGAGGCCGGTGCCGCCCTGCCGGGGCGGGCGCCGCTCCGCGGTGGCGGACGGCGGTCCGGGGCGGCGGACCGTGGTGTCGCCCGGTGTGGGCGTCAACGTCGTCATGCGGTGACTCCGATGGACTGGGGCGAGGGACGCGGGGGACACGGGGGAGGGGCCGGGGCGAGGCTCATGCGGAGCGGTACGCGGCTTCGAGCGAGGCGCGGACCCTGGCGGCGCCGATGCCCCGGGTGAAGGACGTACTGGTCGCGGTGATCAGCGGCTGGGTCGCCGCGGGCGGCACGTACACATCGGGCAGCAGGACCTGGCTGACGTCGTCCCCCAGCCGCTGGGCCGCCGCGACCAGCGGGAAGTCCGTACTGACCGTGCCGGAGCGCAGCGCCATGTCGCGGCCGCTCTCCTTGATGAACCGGGACACGGTGTCGGGGCGGTACATGAACCGCAGGAACTTCTCGACGGCGTCGATCTTCTTCGTACCGTTCGGACTGATCCAGAACCCGATGAGGGTGTACGTCCGCAGGATCGTCGGCAGTTTGTGCGCGGCGCCCTCGGCGAGCGGCCAGCCGCCCACGTCCGTGTGACGGGCGACGGCCTCGGGCACCTTCGCGAGCGCCGACGACATCGCCGACTGGATGGCGGCGGACTGCGTGTTGTACTGCGTGGTCATGAGGTCGGAGGTCAGACCCTGCGCCTTGTCGACGAACACCCCGGCGTCCCGGAGCGCCACGAAGTACTCGATGCCCTCCTTCGCGCCCCTGCTGCCGCTGAAGTCGCCGGTGGAGTAGACGTGCCGGGCCTCGTCCTCGCTGAGGAAGGTCTGGACGATCTGGGCGAGGAGCTTCTGCCCGGTCCAGTCGTTGCCGCCGGTGGTGACGGGTCCGATGCCCTTGGCCCGCAGTTTGCGGGCCGCGGCGATCAATTGGTCGCCGGTCACCGGGATCTCGTCCACGCCCGCCTTGTCGAGGAGCGAGCGGTTGTAGGCGACCGGCCAGTTGGTGGCGAAGTAGGGGAAGGCCCGCAGCCTGCCCTTGCCGTCGGTCCAGGCGTCCAGGGCCACGGGCAGCACCCGCTCGCGCAGCCCCCAGTCGTCCAGATAGTCCTTCACGTCGACCGTGGCACCGACATCCGTCCAGGCCAGGGTCTTGTCGTACAGGTTGACCATCACGACGTCCGGCTCTTTACGTGCCAGTCGGGAGGTCTCGTAGACCTGGGCTAGGTCGTCGCCGTTGACGAGGTTCTTGACCTTGAGCCCCGGGTTCTCCTTGCGGAAGCGGTCCAGGGAGTCCAGATAGGTGGGCGATCCCGGCGCGGTGGTGCCCAGCTGGCTGTGCACGACGAGCGTGTCGGGATCGGAGTCCGCCGCGGCCAGCGCGGAACAGCCGGACAGAGCGGGCAGGGCGGTCGCGGCGGTGAGGCCGGAACCGGCGGCGAGGAAGCCGCGCCGAGTCAGCGGTGAGCGCACAGCGGGGTGTCTCCAACCAAGGCGGTTAACGAGTGGTTAATCGATGTACCTGCGGAAGTGCGAGGACTTTAGGAGGGGTTCCGCGTGCGGTCAAGACCCAGGGAGGGAGGAGTGCCCCGAAGGGGCGCGGGGAACGGCGCTCTCAGCCACGGCCGGCCGGCAGCCGCCGCAGGTCGGATGCCCGTGTCCCGGGGGGCTCTTCCGGGCGGCAGGGGGCGAGTGCCCGGAAGGGGCGGGGGGAACGGCGCTCTCAGCCACGGCCGGTCGGCAGCCGCCGCAGGTCGGATGCCCGTGTCCCGGGGGGCTCTTCCGGGCGGCAGGGGGCGAGTGCCCGGAAGGGGCGGGGGGAACGGCGCGCTCAGCCACGGCCGGCCGGCAGCCGCCACACGTCGGATCCCCGCGCCCCGGAGGGCGGCCTACGCCGGAGGCCCCGGCGACCCGGGGGGCTACCGCGGCGCCCAGGAATCAGGCGCCGCAGTAGCCCCGCACTCGGCCGGCTCCGGTCAGCCGACCCCCACCGCCCGCACGATCGTCTGCACGACGGAGTTCCCCCGCGCATCGGACGCATGGACCCGCACCGAGAGGAAATCGGCCGTCCGCGGAGCGGCGAGATGGGTGAGCGCGCCCTTGGACGACGTGGACAGCGAGGCCCGACGCCAGCTCCGCCCGTCGTCGTACGACACCTCGACCTTGTCGACCCGGGTCGCGGCGACGGAGACTCCCGGCACATGCGAGGCCGTGACCAGCACGGACGCGGTCCGCCCGGCCGTGCCGTCGGCCGCCGTCGGGATCAGGTAGTCGAGCTGCACCAGCGGCAGCAGACCGCTCTCGCCCTTCCTGGGGGTCGCCGACGCGAAGCCCCACTCGGTACGGGTGGAGGTCGAGTACGGGAAGCCCTCGGTGCGCTCCGTCGTGGTCACCAGGCGGTAGTCGGCCCTGGCCGCCGGTACCTCGCCCGCCACGGAATAGCCGTCGGAACCCGCCACCAGGGTGTTGCCCCGGTACAGCTCCGTCCGCTGAGAGGTCGTACCGGTCCCATAGGTGCTCACATGACCGTTCGTACCGTCACCCCAGCCCGGCACGTACGCCTCGACGGTGTCGCCGGTGCGCCGCGGCAGCGTCTCGCTGACGTTGACCCGGGGCCGCTGCACGGGCCCGAACCACTGCACGTACGTGCTCCGCCCGGCCGGGTAGGTGACCACGCCGGACTTCTGTGTCGCGAAAGCCGTCGTCGCCTCCTCCATCCACCGGACCTCGCGGTCCGAGGTCACCCAGTCGGTGCGCCGCGCCCCGGAGTGGGACAGCCGCTGCATACCGATCTTCACGCCGAGGTAGGGCTGGATGTCGTAGCGGAACTCGTCGACCTCCTTCGCCGGGTCGTTCCGGAAGTCGACGTCGACGCGGGCGAGCTGCCGTTCGGTCGGCGCGTACGTCGGCTTCTCGGGGATCTTGTCGTGCCAGGAGCGCACGAGGTCGTACAGGTAGCCCGTCCTCGCGTGGGTGACCGTGCGCATCGCGACGGAACCGTCCGGGCTCGCCTTGATGCGGTCGATCAGTGCCGTGCCCTCGGTGCGGGACAGGCCCACGACGGTCAGCGGGGTCTTGCGGACGGGCTCGCGGAGCCTGCCGTCGACGTCGTTGACGATCACCAGCAGAGCGACGCCGGCCTTCTCCGCGGACTGCACCTGGTCGGCGGCAGCGGCGGCGGCCTTTCCGGCCGTGAGGTCCTCGTCGCCCTCCCCGTCCCCGTCGTCCTCCTCGTCCTCCGGGAGGTAGTTCACCACGGCGATCCTGCCCCGGGCGTCCAGCCCTTCGTAGTCCTCCGTCAGACCGGCACCGGCGTGGACGGCCCGCAGCGTGCGGTCGCCCTCGGCCGGGTCGGCGGATCCGGGCTGGACCCACAGGTCGTCGAAGTCCTGCTTCCCGGAGGTCAGGCTGACGAGGGGCTGCTGCATGCGCCAGCGGGCCGTGTAGGTCAGCTCGCCCGAGGCGGGCTTCGCGGTCGGCAGGGCCCACAGGCTGTCGTACCCGCTGCCGACCGTCCAGGAGTCGACGACCGGAGGCGAGTCGTCCCCGAACGTGCGGCTGAAGTCGACCCGGACATCGCTGTCCGTGCTGGCCTTCGGCGTCACCACGCGGGTCCGCACCAGACGCGTCCCGTCGAGGGTGACGTCCGTGTCGCCGCGCACCTCCACGGTGGGCGCGCTCAGCAGCGCCAGGCCCCGCGAGGACTCGCCGTGCGTTCCCTCGACCGGCGCCCAGACCCAGACCGTGTAGGTACCGGGCCGTACGAGAGCGTCGAGCGCGCCGCCGGCCGCGTTCGCGGACTGGGCGTACTCGTCGCCCTGCCGCTGCCAGTTGACGAAGACGAGTGACGGGCTCGGGTCGCCGGCGCGGTCGGTCACCTGGACGCGCAGATGGAAGGGCTCCTCGTACGTGCTGACCCCGAGGAGCGACCTGGTCAGCGTCCGGCCCGAGGCCTCGGCGGTGAGCTGGGCCGTGTAGCGCTGCTCGGTGGCGGCCCGGTCGAGATGGGTGGTCACGGTCGTCGACGCGGAACCGCCCGCGGGGACGACGAGCTGCTTGTCGGCGACGGTGAACAGGCCCGCGGGCGCCGTCTCCGTGGCGGCCACGGACAGGTCGACCGTGACCGGCGCGGCGCCGTCGTTGCGCCACCTGACCGTCTTCTCGACGGTCTCGCCCGGCTTGCTGTTGGTGTGGATACCGGCGTCCACCGTGCCCGTGGCGAACAGCGTGCCCTCGGTGGCGGCGACCGTGTCGACCCGGCCGTTGCCGCCCGCGTCGGCCGGGTTGTCCGGTGTGGCCTTCGACCTGCTGACCAGCGCGTCCTTGATCTCGGAGCCGGTCCAGCCGGGATGCGCCGCGGCGACCAGCGCGGCGGCACCGGCCACATGCGGGGTCGCCATGGACGTACCGCTCTTCGCCGTGTACGAGCCGGAGCCCGACGTGTACTGCGAGCGCGCCGCCAGGATGCCCACCCCCGGCGCGGTGATCTCGGGCTTCAGGGCGTCGTCCCGCAGCCGGGGACCGCGGCTGGAGAACTCCGCCACGGCGTCGTCGGCGTCGACGGCGCCCACGGTGAGCGCGGCGTCCGCGGCGCCGGGAGCGGCCACCGTGTGGTCGTACGGTCCCGCGTTGCCCGCCGCGACGGCGAACAGGGTGCCGGTCTCGGCGCTGAGACGGTTCACGGCCTGACTCATCGGGTCACTGCCGTCGGAGGGGCCGTTGGAGCCGAGACTCATGCTCACGACCTTCGCCTTGGCGTCACGGGCCGCCCACTCCATGCCGCTGATGATCCAGGAGTCGTAACCGCTGCCCGCGTCGCTCAGGACCTTGCCCACGTGCAGCCTCGCGCCCGGCGCGACCCCCTTCTCGACGCCGCCCTCCGAGGCGGCGCCGGTGCCGGCGATGGTCGACGCCACGTGGGTGCCGTGCCCGTTGCGGTCCGTGACGTCCTCGCCGGGTACGAAGCTCTCCGAGGAGTCGACGACGTCCTTCAGGTCCGGATGCCCGGTGTCGTAGCCGGTGTCCAGGACGGCGACGTCGACCCCCGCACCGGTGTTGCCCTTCGCCCAGGCCTCGGGTGCGCCGATCTGCGCGGTGCTGTCCGCGAGTTCGGCCTCGACCTTGCCGTCGAGCCACACCTTCTGGATGCCGCCGGCCAGCTTCGGGACGCTTTTGGCGGCGCTCGCGGTCGTGGTCGCCGTCTTCGCCTCGGGCGCGGTCAGGTCGCTCCAGAAGGCTTCGGCCCGGGTACGGTCCTGGATGAGCGCGGTGCTGTTGATACTGCTCAACGCCCGTGCCCCGGTGGCCCCTTCGGGCAACGACGTGGCGTCCGACCTGCGCCGGGCGGCGGAGGCGTAACTGACGATGAGGGGCAGGCCGTCGGCGTGGGTGTCCCCGTACCCCTCGGCCAACAGGCGGGTGACGTTGAAGAGTTCGGGATCGAGCAGGCCGGAGCCGACATAGGTGTCGGCGGACGACGGGTACACATACGTGTCGTCGCCCTGCCGGGTGATCCGCGCGTCGGCACGCAGACCGTCCGGCCCCTGTACGGAGACGGTGTCGGGACCGGCGCCACCCGGAGTGACGGTGACCTGATCACCTGTCAGCAGCGTGACGGTGTGGCTCTTGCCGTGGGTGTCGGCCTTTGAATCGGTGGCCGCGCTGCCGGAACTGGCAACGTTGTCGGTGAGGGTGGACAGGTCCAGGTCGGCCGCGACGGCGGACGGGGTTGCCGTCAGCGCCACGAGGGCCGTTCCGATGGCCAGCAGTCTGTGTCTGCCGGGATGCATCAGTCGCACGGGCGTCCTTGATCGAGTCGATTGCGAGCGGACGGCTGGACACTAGCCATCCGACCACTGTTGCGGGAGAGGGTTCCCGGAAAGATCGTTACGCGAAATGTGCCGGCAACGTGGGGAGTTGGGCGGCGGAGGGTGCCGGGGCGGGGGTGCGGGGTGCCGGGGTGCGCTCTTGACAAGGGCGCACCCCCGCAACGTACGTTCATTGCGCAATCACCTAGCGCGGGAGTCACCTTGAGCGCGTCACACGGCAGGCCGGTCCGCAGCGCGGTGACGCTGCCGGTCTGGACGAAGCGTCGGCACGTGGACCTGTGCCGGACGCACGGCGCGCTCTGTAGCTGACCCCTTCTTCCGGAACTGACCTCGGTCGACCGACCTCGGTTCCGGCTCTCCCCGGCAAACCCGTGTGTGCCCCGCACATCTCGCGCGCCCCGCATGTCCCGCGCGTTCCGCGCGTCCACGTGTCCGTGCGCATCGCGTGGTGCCGCAGCCTCGCCCGGTCGCGTCCGGTCCGGTGTGTCCGGCAGGTCCGGACGACCCCCACGCGCGCCGCCGGAATTCCTCCTCCCTCAGACGTCACCGGTGCTGGCCTCGGTGTCGCCGTCGGGGTCGACCTGGACGTCGACACCGGCCTCGGCATCGCTCACGGACCGGTGGGAATGGACGATTCGTGAGTGCAGAACGCCCCAGGACGCTGAAGACCGTGACCGGAGCAGGCGGCACGTCCGAGACCTACGACCTGGCGATCGACCCGACCCGCTCGACGCTGGACACCGCCGTGCGGGTGGCGAGACTCGCCGAGGCCGCGAGGATCGACGCCCTGTTCACCGCCGATCTGCTCAGCTTCGGCGCCCAGGGCCCGATCGGCTCGCAGGAACCGCTGGTCTTCGTCTCGGCGCTGAGCCAGGTGACCTCGCGGATCGGCCTGATCGCCACGGTCTCGACGACGTTCCACCATCCGTACAACCTGGCCCGGCTGTTCGGCACCCTCGATCACGTCAGCAACGGACGGGCCGCCTGGAACCTGGTCACCTCCTCCATCGGCGAGGAGAACTTCGGCCCGGGTGACCTGCCCGGCCCCGAGGAGCGTTACGCGCGCGCCGCGGAGACCCTGGAGGTGGTCAACGCCCTGTGGGACAGCTGGGAACCCGGGGCGCTGACCGTCGGCGCGGACGGCAAGGCGGTGCTGCACCGCGACCGGGTGCATCCGATCGACCACTCGGGTCCGTTCTTCACCGTGGCGGGCCCGCTGAACATCCCGCCGCTGCCGCAGCGCCGCCCCGTACAGATGCAGGCCGGGCAGTCGGAGGCCGGGCAGGCACTGGGTGCCCGGTACGCCGAGATCGTGTTCACCTCGCTGCCGGCCCTGGACATCGCGGTGGACTTCACCCGGAAGATCCGGAGCCGGGCCGAACGCTTCGGACGGGCCGGCGGACTGCCGCTCATCTTCAGCTCGTTGCACGCCACCTACGGCTCGACCGAGGAGGAGGCACAGCGGCTCGTACGCGAGAGGCGGGAGTCGATCGACTTCGAGCGCGGCCGTACCCAGGTGGCCGACATGCTCGGCGGGGGAGTCGACCTGTCGGAGATCCCGCTGGACGCGAAGCTGCCGGAGAGCCTGCTGCCCGACCTCACCTCGGTGAACCGCCGCCGTGGCCGCGTCGACATCTTCGCGGGCTACGCGCGCCAGGGCTACACCTTGCGGGAGCTCGTCGTCGCGGCCCAGGACACCGGGCACTGGGCCGCCGCGGGGACGCCCGAGCAGCTCGCCGACGCGGTCGAGGAACGGTTCCGGGCAGGTGTCCTCGACGTCATCTCGCTGAGCGGCCTCGCGGACCCGAACCAGCACGACTTCGCCGTCAACGGCCTCCTCCACGAGCTGCGCAAGCGGAAGATCGTCGCTCCCGACTACACCGGCACGACCCTGCGCGAGAACCTCGGCCTCGAACTGCCGGCCCGAGCCCCCGCGACCGCGACAGCCCGGGCCTGAACCGGCCCGGCGACCGCGCCGCAACGGATACGGCGACCGGACTGCGCGGGGCCCGTCGACGTCCGCCACGCTGTCACCCCGGGTGGCCGGCAGCAGTGGTCCGCGGCGACGTCGACCGCCGCGGGCCGGGTGCCGGCCACGACCATCGCCACCGGCGTCACCCGCACGCTCTCACGCGGGTAGCGCCGCGGCCGGCACCCAGCAGTCGCAGGATCAGCCGTGGTGACGGCCGTGGCGCCCGTGACTGCCGTCGTCCTCGGAGCCACCGTGGTCGTCGTCGGACTTGGTGCGTGACCGCGTGATCTCGCCGCTGCCCCGGTCGACGTGGACCTCGTACCGGCTGCCGTTCTTGAGGATCTTCACGCTCCACACCGCGCGGCCGTGTTCCGTCTCGGCCTCGACCTCGCTGATGGTTCCGCCGCCCACGTGGGCGAGCGCGATCTCCCCGGCGCGTCGGCTGCCCACCGACGAGTTCGGGTGCGTGGGGGTGGCCGTGGCTGTGGCCGGTCCTGTCGTGTCGTCGTCCGTTGTCGGGGCCGTGGTCGGCGCCCCGGACTTCGACCCGGACTCGGATTCGGATTCCGACTGGGACGGGGACGCGCTAGGTGCGTCGGAGGCCGGTCCGGGTGAGGCCGATGCCGATGCCGAGGCCGACGACGTGCTGCGGGACTGCGACGCGTCGTCGCTTCCGCCCGCCAACGCGGTACCGGTGATCGCGGCGACCAGTGCTCCCGACGTGAGCAGGACGAGTGATGCGCGCTTCATGGCGAACCTCCTGTGATTGCTGGTGTTGAGGAGAGGTTCGCGCGGGCCGGGATAGGGCCGCGCTGCGGCAATGCTAAGAGCGCGCTAAGGCGATCACGAGGGAGGGGGAGAAGGAGGGAGAGGGGAGAGCCGGGGCGTGGGGGATCCCAGTTCCAGGGTCACGCGGGCGCCGCCCGACCGGCCGGTCGTCAGGGTCATGCGGCCGCCGCTGGACTGGGCGGCCCGGCGGGCGATGTCCAGGCCCAGGCCGGTGGATCCGCCGAGGCTGGTGCCTCGCTGGGCCAGGTCCGCGGACAGCCCGGGGCCGTCGTCGGCCACCGTGAGGACGGCTCCACCGCCGGGGCGGGGTGACAGGGTGACGGAGAAGGCGGTCCCGTCGGGGGTGTGGGCGAACACGTTCCCCAGCAACGCGTCCACGGCGGCGGCGAGTTCGTCCGCGGGGACACCGACGGGCAGGGGGCCCTCCGCTGCCACGTCCAGGGTGACGGCCCGCCCGGTGTCCTCGGCCAGTACGGTCCAGAACGCCACCCGGTCGCGGAGCGCCGAGGCCGCGTCGCTCTGCGCGTGCGCGTCCGTCTCCGGGCGGTGCCGTGCCTGGCTGATGAGACCGGTGACCGCCCGTTCCATGGCGTCCACGCGGGCGGTGATCCGGGCGGCGTCGGTTCCGGTCAGTGATTCCGCCTCCAGCCGCAGGGAGGTGAGGGGTGCTCGGAGCCGGTGGGAGAGGTCCGCGACCTGTTCGCGTTCCTCGCGCAGCAACTCCTGGATCCGGTCGGCGAGATGGTTGAGGGCGCCGGCGACCTCGCGCAGTTCCGGCGGCCCGTCGGGGCGGGCGCGGGCCGTGAGGTCGGCCCGCGCGAGCCGGTGGGACACGGCGGACAGATCCGAGATGGGGCTCACCAGGGCGCGGCTGAGGCGGTCGGCCACGAGCAGGCCCAGCAGCAGGAGTGCGACGCCCAGACCGGCGAGTACCAGCCAGGCCTGTGTGACCCCGCGGGTCAGTTCGGCGGCGGGCACGAAGGCGCGGATGACAGCGGTGCCGTCCGGGCGGCCGAGCACAGCCACGACGATCTCGCGTCCGTCGGCGCGTTCCACGGTCCGGCTGACCCCGGCCAGGCCCGCGAGCCGTACGGCACTGGTCCTGGCCACCGGGGTGCCCAGGACCGACCCGTCGGCGAGGAAGACGGTGAGCGGCCCCCGGGCCCCGGCGGCCACGTGCTCGACGCTGGTCCGCAGGGTCGCCGGGTCCGCGGTCCCCACCAGCGAGACGAGGCTCTGCGCATCCGCGTTGGCGGCGACGGTGGCACGGTCCTGCGCGACCGTACGCAGCAGCAGTGCCAGCGGTACGACGAACGCGAGGAGCGCCAGGCACATGGTCGCCGCGACGAGCAGGGTCAGCCGGCGTCTCATGCAGGGTCCGCGGGCGCGCTCAGCCTGACACCGACACCTCGTACGGTGTGCAGATAGCGGGGTTCCTGCGCACTCTCGCCGAGTTTGCGGCGCAGCCAGGACAGGTGTACGTCCACGGTTTTGTCGGCGCTTCCGTACGGCACCCGCCACACCTCGGTGAGCAGTTCCCGCTTGCTGACGACCTGTCCCGCCCGGCCGGCGAGATGGTGGAGGAGGTCGAACTCGCGGGGTGTGAGGTCGAGAACGGTTCCGGCGAGGCTCGCCTCGCGCGTGCCCGGGTCGATGCGCAGTTCACCGACGACGGTCGCGGCAGCGGGTTCCCGGGAGTTGGTGCCGCGCCGCAGCACCGCCCTGATCCGTGCCTCCAGTTGGGCGGCGGTGAACGGCTTGACCACGTAGTCGTCGGCGCCGGCGTCCAGCCCCCGGACGATCTCCGCCTCGTCGTCCCGGGCCGTCGCGATGATCACCGGGACGGGACTGACCGCCCGCAGCATGCGCAGCAGTTCGATGCCGTCGAGGTCGGGCAGGCCGAGGTCGAGGACCACGAGATCGGGACGCTCGTCCAGCGCTGTCTGCAGCCCGCCCATCGCGGTGTGCGCGGCGGCGACGGCGTGACCGCGCTCGCGCAGGGCGCGGAGCAACGGCGTCCGTATCGTCGGGTCGTCTTCGACTATCAGGAGGTGAACCACAGCAGGCACGCTATCCGAGCGGTCGGGCAGGTCCGCGCTGTTAACCATCCCTTAGGCTTCCCCGGTGCCCGCCTTATCGACGGCCGGGGCATAGTCGTACGCATGCCATCCCGTACTTTCCTCGCCCTGGCCGGCTGGACGGCCGCCGCCGTGGCCGCCACGCTCACCGGCCTGGCCGCCGTCGAGATCATCGGGGACGGGATCACCGGCTCCTCCGACGGCAGGACGCTCAGCGCGGAACAGGTCGAGCAGCAACTCGACGCGGCGCAGTCCTCGTCGTCGACCGGCCCCGGTGGGGGATCGGACACGGCGACACCGAGCGCGACTCCTGACACCGGGGAGCACACGTCCACGCCCACGTCCTCTGCCACGCCCGTTCCCACCGCCACCGGGGACGGGGTCCAGAAGACATTCTCCGCGCCGGGCGGCACGGCCATCGCAACCTGCCAGGGAGGGACCGTACGGCTGCTGTCGTGGGCCCCCGCTCAGGGATACGGAGTGAAGAGCGCCGACCCGGGCCCCGACGACGAACACGCCGACGTGAAGTTCGAGGGCGCCGCGGGCAAGGCCGAACTCCGAGTGCGCTGCGTGGACGGCCGCCCCATCGGCTCGTGGAAGCAGGACGACTGACGCGGCTCGACGCACCGGACGCCGACGGACACGGGGTCACTGCTTGTCGCGGCTGCCTCTGGAAACGAGACGGTGGAGTCGCCCGCGCCGGTGCAGCGCGACATGGCCGACCGCGAGGACCGCGCCCGTGGTGAGGCTCGCACCGATGCCGATGTCCCAGCCCGAAGGATGCGACGCGGAGGCGCCGCCGACGCCGGCACGCGCTCCGAGTGTGGGCAGCGCGGAGGAGGGGACGGAGGAGGGAGCAGAGGAGGGGGCACGTGAGGCCGGGGTGGTGAGGGCGACGCTACGGCGGGGCAGAACTTCGCAGGCGATGCCGTCGTCCGGGCCCTGGTCCTCGTCGAGCCGGTTCGGGTCACTGGGGTCCTGGTCGTACACGGCCTGCGCGTCTTCCTGGTAGGTGAAGTTGCGGCAGTCGAGGTCCTGGGCGTGGGCGGTCCCGGTGAATGAGGCGACGGACACGATGGCACCGGCTATGCATGCGAGGGTGACACGGCGTGGCATGAGTTCCTCCTACTGGCCCGAATGGCCATCGTGTCGACGCTAGGAAGAGACCGGCCCGGCGGCGCGCGATGGTGGGCCGGACGGGTGGCCGGGATACCGGCCCGACGACCCCGCCGGATCGGCCGCGGGTGGAGGCGACCCGAGGCCGAACTCCACCCGTACTTCCACCCGTGGGTCCAGGCGTTCCAGGCCCGGGAACGCCAGTCTTGAGGGCATGACCACCACCGACTGGATCACCGATATCGCCCTCGTGCTCGTTGTCTTCCGGCAGCTGCGGGAAGGCCGTCTGGGCCTCAAGTCCTATGTGATCCCGCTGGGGATCGTGGCCTTCGTGGCCTCCCAGTACCTGCACACCATCCCCTCCGCGGGCAACGACCTCGTGCTGATCGGAGCGCTGGTCGGTGCAGGCGCCGCGCTCGGCGTCGCAGGCGGCGTCTACACCCGGATCCGCAGCGCCGACGGACACCTCTTCATCAAGGCGGGCGCCATATCGGCGGTCCTGTGGGTCCTCGGCATGGGCGCGCGCATGGGATTCCAGGTGTGGGTCGACCACGGCGGCGCCGACGACGTGGGCCGGTTCAGCCTCGCCCACGACATCACCACCAGCCAGGCCTGGGTCGCCGCGTTCGTGCTGATGGCACTCACCGAGGTGATCACCCGGCTGGCGACGATCTTCGTCAGGAGCCGTCTGGCGATGCGCGAGCCGCAGCTCTCCGTGGGCCCGCGCCCCGCCGCCACAGCCCTCGACCACACGGTCTGACCGTGGGCTATGGTCGCGGCGTGTCCGCATCAGTGAGCGCCCCGCACCCCGGGCCGGCCCCCGACAGGGAGCCCGGCCCTCGGGTCGTGCCCCGCCAGGACCCCCGGCTGCAGTGGGCCATCACCCTGTCGGTCGTCGTCGCCTCGTTCGTGACCGTCCGCCCGCTGGACACCAGCGGGCGCGGTCTGGCGGTGGCCGCCCTGCTCGTGGTCAACTCCGTGGCCCTGATGGCGAGGCACCTTCCCGACGCCAAGGTTCCGCCCCGTGTCGCGCTCGTCTGGCTGACCACGGGTGTCGTGACGGCCGCCGCACTGATCGGAGTCAGCCGCACCGGCTCCGGCTACCTGTTCGCCTACTTCCTCGTCGGCCACATCGGCTACCGGCTCCCTCTGAAGCAGGCCCTCTCGCTCGCGGCTCTGACCAGCCTCCTCTGCAGCGGCGTCCTGTACTTCCGCCTGGGCCCCGGCCACGAGGTGCTGCCCTGGACCGTCGGCCTCACCATCGGCGTTCCGGTGGTGGCAGGAATCCTCAGCCGCAGCAGACAGCGCGCCATGGAGGCGATGCTCTCGTCCGCCGAGTCCGCCGAGCGGGCCGCCCGCGCCGAGGCCAGGACCGCCGTACTCACCGAACGCGGCCGCATCGCCCGGGACGTCCACGACGTACTGGCCCACTCGCTGGCCGGGATCAACATGCAGTTGGAACTGGCGGACGCCCTGATCGACACCGGCGACCTGGAAAAGGTCCGCGAGGCGAACAACAAGGCACACAGCATGGTCAAGGAGAGCCTGAAGCAGGCCCAGTGGACCGTGCACGCGCTGCGGGAGGACTCTCTTCCGCTGCTCGACAGCCTCAGCGCGATGGTCGAGTCCTCCGGCCACCGTGATGCCCTCACCGTCACCGGAGCCGCCCGCGAACTGCCGGCCCAGGTCACCCAGAACCTGCTGCGCATCGCGCAGGAGGCGCTGACCAACGCCGCCCGGCACGCACCGGGCGGCGACGCCGGGGTGGAGCTGACGTTCGACGCCGCATCGACGACACTGAGAATCCGCAACGGGCCCGCGACCCGCGAGGTGACCGCGGGTGTCGGCAGCGGAATGGGGCTGATCGGGATGCGTGAGCGCGTCGCCCTGCTGGGTGGCACCATTACCGCGGGCCCGGTCACCGAGGGCCCCGACCAAGGCGGCTGGCAGGTGGAGGCAGTGATCCCGGGATGAGTGAACCGACCGATGGCACGCAGCGGTTGAAGGCGGATGACACACAGCGGTTGAAGGTGATCGTCGCCGACGACCAGGCCGCCGTCCGCGAGCCCCTTGCCGCGGTGCTCGGCATGTCCGAGGACATCGAGGTCGTCGCCGCCGCGGCGGACGGCACCGAGGTCCTCGCCGCCGTGGCCGCCGCATCGGTGGACGTCGTCCTGATGGACCTGCGCATGCCCGTGATGGACGGCATCGAGACGACCCGCCGCCTGAGCGAGGAACACCCCCAGGTCGCCGTGGTCGTGCTCACCACCTTCGCCGACGACGAATCGATCCTGGCCGCACTGGGCGCCGGAGCCCGCGGCTATCTGACGAAGAACGCGGGGCGCCAGGACATCATCCGAGCGATCCGCGCCGCCGCCGCGGGACAGTCCGTGCTCGACCGAGAGGTCCAGGACCGTCTCCTCGCCACCGCCCGCGCCCGTCCGTCGGCCCCGGACCAGGCACTTCCACCGGACCTGACTCCACGCGAGCGCGAGGTGTTCACCCTCATCGGCCAGGGCCTGCCGAACCGGGCCATCGCCGAGAAGCTCTTCATCAGCGAGGCCACGGTCAAGACCCACATCAACAACCTGTTCGCCAAGGCCGGCATCCGGGACCGCCCCGACGCCGTACGCCGGGCCATCGCGGCGGGCCTGGCCTGACCCTCGGTCTCCGAGCCCTCGCACTGACCTCTGACTGACCTCTCACTCGGCTCATCGACCTACTCGACTGGCTCGGCTCGCTCGACCAGGACCTGCTTGGGCGCGGCCCGGACGTGTGCGCGTTCGCCCTGTCTTCCGATGAGGCTCAGGAACTCGACGGGGCCCGCGCCGGTGGCCCCGAACCAGTGCGGGGTGCGCGTGTCGAACTCCGCGGCCTCCCCGGCCCGGAGGATCAGGTCGTGCTCCCCGAGGACGAGGCGGAGCGTTCCGTTGAGGACGTAGACCCAGTCATAGCCCTCGTGGGTACGCAGGTCGGGTTCGGCGTCGTCGTTTCCGGTCGGCAGGACGAACTTGTAGGCCTGGATGCCCCCGGGCCTGCGGGTCAGCGGCAGGACGACCGAGCCGTCACCGCAGGGGATGGGACGCAGATTGATACGGGGATCGCCCGTCGGCGGTGCGTCGACCAGCTCGTCGATCGTGACCCCGTAGGCGCGAGCAAGCGGAAGCAGCTGCTCCAGCGTGGGGCGGCGCAGGCCGGCCTCCAGCCGGGACAGGGTGCTGGTGGAGATGCCGGTCTCCGTCGCGAGGTCGGTGAGCGTGACGCCCCTGTTCAGCCGAAGACGCTTCAGCCTCGGTCCGACGGCGTCCAGAGTGCGGTCGATCGCTTCGTCCATGCCGCCATTTTGCCATTCGGCAACGACGTTTGCCGAATGGCCCCACCCCTCTGCACTGTGAAGCACGAGCCGAGGCACGAGCCGAGGAACGAACCGAGGTTCGGACCGAGAAACGCACCCGCAGAGGGGTGTCACGAACATGGAGGGCGTAGTGGCGACGCACGGATTCGACAAGGAATATTGGGAACGGCACTGGCAACAGGGGTCGGCCGACCGACCCGGATCCATGGCCGGCAACCCGCCGAACCCGTACCTCACCCGTGAGACCGACGGCCTGACACCGGGCACGGCCCTGGACGCGGGGTGCGGCAGCGGTGCCGAGGCGATCCGGCTCGCCTCCCATGGCTGGCAGGTCACCGCGGCCGACATCTCGTCCGAGGCGCTCGCCCTGGCCGCCGAGCGCGCGGCGGCGAGCGGTGCCGCCGAGCGCGTGCGGTGGGTCGAGGCGGATCTGGGCAGCTGGCGCCCGGACACGCGGTTCGACCTGGTCATGACCCACTACGCCCACCCGGCGATGCCCCAGCTGGAGTTCTACGACCGTATCGCCGGATGGGTGGCCCCCGGCGGCACGCTGCTCATCGTGGGACACCTGCACACCTCGGGCCCCACCGGGCACGGACACCACCCTCCTGCCGAGGCGTCGGCCACCGCCGAGGCCATCACCGCGCGCCTGGACGGCGGGGAGTGGGAGATCGTCACCGCCGAAGAGGGGCCTCGTACGCTCACCGGCCGCGGGGGCCGAGCGGTCCCCCTCCACGACGTCGTCGTACGCGCCACCCGACGCCCCTGATCACTCACGCGTGATCGCACACTCCTGGTCGCACGCCCCAGATCGCACGCGCGCGATCACACCTCCCTGATCACACGCCCCACGCCCCACGCCCCTCGCCCCACGTCGCCGGGAACCGCTGCCGCGGCGCCGCGTCCCGCTGCACTCGTCAGAGAAGTCCCGTGAGAAGGAATCCCATGAGTACGAACCTGTCCCCGGGCGCGCAGGCTCCCGACCCGACCATCCAGGACCCACGACAACGGCGGACCATCCTCGTCGGCGTCTGCGTCGCGCTCATGGCCGTCATCGCCTCGGTGTCCGGACTGAACGTCGCCCAGCCGGAGTTGACCGTCGCGTTCGACGCGTCGCAGGCCGAGGTCCTGTGGTTCATCAACCTCTACACCATCACTCTGGCCGCGCTGCTCCTGCCGCTCGGCGCGCTGGGCGACCGGTGGGGGCGCAGACCGATGCTGGTCGCGGGCCTGCTCCTCTTCGGTGTGGCGAGTGCGGCGGCCGGCCTCGCCACGTCGGCCGAGATCATGCTCGCCGCGCGCTTCCTGAGCGGCGTGGGCGCAGCCATGATCATGCCGGTCACCCTGTCCGTCATCACCTCGACCTTCCCGGACGAGGAGCGCTCCAAGGCGATCGGCGTGTGGACGGGCGTCGCCGGCGGTGGAGGCATCCTGGGGATGTACCTGTCGGCCGTCCTGGTCGACCTGGCCAGCTGGCGGTGGCTCTTCGTCCTGCCGGTCGTGCTCGTCGTCGTCGCCGTCGTCATGGCACTGCGATCCATCCCGGACTCGCGCGAGGAGTCGCCGCACGCGTTCGACGGCATCGGTTCGCTGACGTCCGTGGTCGCGGTGGTCGGGCTCGTCCTCTTTCTCCACGAGGGCCCCCAACAAGGCTGGACCGCGCCGGCGACGCTCCTGAGCCTCCTCGTCGGCGCCGTCGCAGCGGCCGGATTCGTGGCGTGGGAGCTGAAGCGACAGGCTCCACTCCTCGACGTACGCCTGTTCCGGGAGCGAGGTCTCGCGAGTGGGTCCTTGTCGCTCCTGACGGTCTTCGGAGTGCAGGCAGGGATCTTCGTGGTCCTCTTCCCGTACTTCCAGGCGGTGCTCGGCTGGTCCGGTCTTCGCTCCACCCTGGCGCTCATGCCGATGGCGCTGCTGATGATGGTCGCCTCCGGCCTCGCGCCAAGGGCAGCCGCGCGCATCGGCAGCCGTTCGACGATGGCCGCGGGGATCTTCCTGGGCGGAGCGGGACTGGTCCTCATGGCCGCCTTCGTCTCCGTCGACGGCGGCTACCTCTCGATCCTCCCCGGCATGCTCGCCATGGGAGTCGGTATGGGCCTGACGATGACACCCTCCACAGAGGCCATCACGGCCGCCCTGCCCCGCGAGCGTCAAGGTGTCGCGTCCGCACTCAACGACGTCACGCGGGAGTTCGGCACCGCGCTCGGTGTCACGCTGCTCGGAACGGTCCTGACCGCCGGCTACCGCAGCGCCGTCGACTCCCGGCTCGACGGAGTACCGGAGGCCGCCGCCGACAGAGCCCGTGAGGGCGTCACCAACGCGCTCACGGCCGCCGACGGCACCGACCCGCACGCGCAGGGGCTGGTCCGGGCTGCCCAGGAGTCCTTCGTCGACGGCTGGCAGCAGGCGATGTGGGCAGGCGCGGCGGTCATGGCGATCCTGTTCGTCCATGTTCTCGCGCGCGGCCCGAAGGAACGGGGGCCTGGCGCGTCAGCGGGATGACGGTCATGCCGTTGCGGGCGAATGGCGGCAGGTGCATCCGGGGGTCCGATCCCCGGGGCGCCGGCGAGTTCGTCGACCGGCACCGGGTAGGGCCCTGGCCGCCATCGCGGGCCGGGCTACCGATGGGCCGTGACGGCGGGCGTGGGGGCGGGCATGTCGTCGAGGGTGGCCGAGAGCGGGATGTGGTCCAGCGCGGTGAGCCGCAGCAGGTGCCGGATGCGCGGCTGGTCGCTGACCAGCCGAATACCGCCGCTGCGGGCGCGGGCACGATGATGGGCGCGGTTCAGCAGGTGCAGGCCGCTGGAGTCCATGAAGGACACCGGCCGCAGATCGACGATGACGTGCGGCACGGGCTGCCCGGTCACGGTGTCGAGGTCGATGGCGATCTTGTCCACGGTGAAGACGTCTATCTCCCCGTGGAGTTCGACCACCGTGGCCCCGCCGCGCGTAAAGCAACGGGCATGGGCGCCGGGCAGATCTGTAGGGGGCAGCGGGCGGGAATCGTGCAGCGGCATGAGGGCCTCACCATGAACGTCGTCCGGGTCTCCGTACACTGCGGCACGGCAATGCGGAGTCTGTGCCGATCTGTTCCTGCAGGCTCACGGGGTCCAGGTCGCCTCACTCGCACGGTAGGGCGCTGTGGGCACGCAGAAACGATATGCCTGTCCGCCGGATCACCCGATCGAATGAATGATGGCCAAGTGGCTTGCGGTGGGCCCGTGAAGGTGCTGTCACGCCCTTGAAGCCCTGGCCTCGGAGAAGAAACTCCGAACCGGGAGGCATAGATCGTCAGGGGTCGGCGCGTCCTTGGGTGCGTTAGGGAAGGGGAGGGCCCATGGATCCGCAGGACCACGAAAGATTCCGGGACTACGTCGAAAGCCGGTGGAGCACTCTGCTGCGCCTGGCGAACCTGCTGACCGGCGGCGACCGGCACGAGGCCGAGGACCTGGTGCAGACCGCTCTGATGAAGGCGCTGAGCCGCTGGCGGCACATCGAGGACCCGGAGGGCTACGTACGCAAGGTGATGTACCGGCAGCAGATCAGCCGGTGGCGCCTGCGCCGCCCGCATCGCGAGCCGACGTTCGCGACGCCACCGGCCGATCTCGGCGTCGCCGACGGGACGTCCGCCGCCGACCTGCGGATCACCGTTGGCCAGGCGCTCGCCCGGCTGACCCCGCGGCAGCGCACGATGCTGGTGCTGCGTTACTTCGAGGACCTGCCCGAGACGGAGGTGGCAGCCGCCCCGGGGTTGCTCCGTGGGCACGGTGCGCAGCACCACCCACCGGTCCTTGGCCCGGCTGTGCCGTCTCGCGCCGGAACTGGACACGCCGGAGCGGGCTGCGGCCATCGTCCCCAGCAGCAACCTGCCGAAGGGAGCCCACACATGAACGGCGACCAGCTCGACCGCGTGATCCGGGACGTCCTGCACGAGTGGACCCCCGACGATCCGAGCGCCCCCGCGGGCGTCGCCGACCGCCTCGTGCGCCGCCATCGGCGACGCACCTTCGTGCGGACCGCCGGCGCGGTCCTCGGCGTCGCCGGCATCACCTTCGGCGCGGTCCTCGCCACCGGCGCGGGCGGCGACGACGGGCCGCAGCCACCCTCCACACGGGTCAGCAAGGAAAGCAGGCTTTTGTGGCAGACCACGCTGCCCAGTACGTCCTGGGACGCCTGCACCACGGGTACGGGGGCCGTCTACTGCCGTGGGGTGGAGTTCGACGGAATCGGCGTGGACGCCCGTACCGGAAAGGTCGATTGGCGGCAGAAGGCCCAGGACGTCAACGGTGGCCGCTCCCCGGCGGGCTCGCTCCCCGGAGCCAGGGACGGCGTGCTCTACACGTATGCCAATCACTCGCCGGGGGCTTCCCGGGCCGGTACCGATCTCGTCGCCCTCGACATCAAGACACAACAGGTGCTGTGGAAGCATGAGTTGGCGGACGACAGCCGCAACCGGTCGTCCGCCGTGCTGTTCGACGGCGGGGTCCTCGCCAACTCCCCGACCTTCAAGAGCGTCGTCGCGCTAGACGACAGGACGGGCCACTCGCTGTGGACGTACTCATGGAAGAAGGCCGACTGCGACCGGACAGCCATCGGTGGCGTCCCCTACCTGATGTGCTCGCCGGACAGCGACAAGGCCCCGCAGCTCAGCACCGTCGTCCGGCTGGACCCGGAGACCGGCACGCCGAAGACGGTCGCGACCGTCGAGGGCCCGACCGCCTACATCGGCACGGACGGGGACACCGTACTGCTGGGCGGTATGGCCGGTGGGCAGAAGTTCTTCGGTGACGCGGGTCCGGCCACCCTCACCCGCGTCGACCTCGGCTCGGGCGAGGTGTCTCAACACCGCGTCGACGGCCTGCCGATGGGCCCGGTCGCGGACGGAATCGTCCTGGTGACCGGCAGGAACGGCAACGTCATCGCGTACTCCGCCGCCGACGGCCGCCGGCTCTGGTCCCACGCACTGGGGCTGAAACTGCGCAAGGAGTCGGGCGATCCGACCATGCGGGAACTGCCCTCGGCCGCCGTGGTGGACCTCGACAGCCGGGTGGCGTACTACCTCGATCCGTCCGGGCACCTGGTGGGTCTCGACCTGGACAGCGGCGCGGTGCGCTGGCGCGGCGCGGTGGACGTGCCGAAGAGCCCGGTGGAGGCCGGGATCGCTCCCGAGCTGATGCTCTACGACCGGGGGCTCGTCGGCCAGATCGGCGGCGAGCTGTTCCGGATCGAGCCGAAACCGGCCGGGACGGGCTCGTAGCCGGATCGCGAGGAGGCCGCGTGGGACCCGGCGGGGGAACCCGGGCCCCACGCGGTGCGTCGTACGAACCGGCGCCGACCACTGGTCCTCCGTTGGTCCTTCGTCGGTCCTCCGTGAGGTCCGGTCGGAATGCGTGTCGCGATACAGCGCTAGTCTTTCTCTCGCGCCGCTCACCGCGTCGCGCGGAGACGTTCGACCGGACCAGGACGGAAGCATGTCGGAAGAGATCTCGCCCACCGGGAAGCCTTCCGGCCCCGGTTCGTCGCCCGAACTGCGTGCCTCGCACGCGGACCGGGACCGGGTGGTGGACGTGCTGCGCATCGCGGCGGGAGACGGCCTGCTGACCGCGGACGAGTTGGACGAGCGCCTCGAAGTCGCCCTGTCCGCAAGGACCTTGGGCGAACTGGCCACGCTCACCACCGATCTGCCGCCGACCGTGGCCACGGTCGGCGGGACCGGGGTGGAAGCCAAGGACGTCGTGCGGATCGAACAGGTCTTCAGCGGCGCGATCGAGCGTGTGGGGCACTGGGTGGTGCCGCGGAGGCTGGAACTCGTGGTCACCTTCTGCGAGGTGACACTCGACTTCACCGAGGCAGTGATCACGCACGACACCCTGCGGATCGATGTGGCCATGACGGGGAAGACCCTGACACTGGTCACGAAGCCGGGCGTCGTGGTCGACATGGACGGTCTGCAGCTGGTGCACAGCAGGGTCAAGTACCGTCAGGCGCCCGCGAATCCTGAAACGCCGGTTGTTCTGCGGGTGGAACTGGTCGGCCAGAAGGCGCACGGCCGCGTGGTGGTGCGGCCCGCGCGCCGGACGTTCGGACAGTGGCTGCTGCGCAGGTCCGCGTAGGTCTGCGGTGTCACCTCGTGACGATCTTGATCATCGGCGGCAGCGGCTTTCTGGGCACTGAGCTGATCCGGCAGGCGGCGGCAGCCGGGCCACCCACGGTCGCGACCTACGCGACCGAACCCGGCAGCGCCGCCCAAGTCCACTGGCGGCACCTCGATGTGCGGGACCCTGAACAGGTGGACGCGGTCGTGGCCGAGGTCGGCCCCCAGGTGGTCGTCAACGCGTCGAGCGGCCAGGCGGACTGGGCGGTCACCGCCCAGGGCCCGGTCCGCATTGCGATGGCAACGGCAAGACATGGCTGCCGTCTCGTTCATGTCTCCAGCGACGCGGTCTTCTCCGGATCCCGGGTCCACTACGACGAGTTGAGCTTCCCCGACCCCGTCACCCCGTACGGAGCGGCGAAGGCGGCGGCGGAGACCTGGGTCCTGCTCGTGCACCCGCGAGCCGTCGTGGCCCGTACCTCGCTGATCATCGGCGACGGCCGGTCCGGTCGTCCCGGCCATTCCGGTCACGAACGCACTGTGCATGAACTCGCCGCAGGCGTCCGCGACGGCTGCCTGTTCACCGACGACATCCGCTGTCCGGTCCATGTCGCCGACCTGGCCGCGGCCATCCTGGAACTGGCTTCGATGGACGCCCAAGGTGTTCACCACCTTGCAGGTGCAGACGCTCTGAGCCGTCATGAACTCGGCACTCTCATCGCCGAACGCGACGGCATCGACGCCTCCCGGTTGCCCACCGGTCTGCGCGTCGGCAGTGCGTTTCCCGGCCCTCTCGATGTCCGGCTCGACAGCCGCGCGACCCAGCGGAAACTGCGCACCACACTGCGAGGCGCCCGCAGGTTTCTCGCCGCCCAGGTGTGACCCTCGGCCCCGGTGGACGCGTGCGGCACCACCCGGGTTGCCCCGGTGGGCACAGCAACCCGGCCTTCCACCGGGCGGCCCGCGCGACATGTTCGGGATCATGTCCTGTTGCTCTCTGGTGGTAGCCGGTTTCGCCGTGTAGCGTCATCCCCAGATGTCGTGGTTCGCAGTACCTGCCCGCGCTCCGGTGCGGGCATTTTGCTGTGCAGTGCAGGACCAGGGCGATCACCTCCGGGCTCACGCGGTGTGGGTCCGATATCGACTGGAAGGCACCAGCATGGCCAAGGGAACTGTCAAGTGGTTCAACGCCGAGAAGGGCTTCGGCTTCATCGAGCAGGAGGGTGGCGGCCCCGACGTCTTCGCCCACTACTCGAACATCAACGCCTCCGGCTTCCGTGAGCTCCAGGAAGGCCAGGTCGTGAACTTCGACGTCACGCAGGGCCAGAAGGGCCCGCAGGCGGAGAACATCACCCCCGCCTGATCTCACAGCCAGACGCTGGTGGCCCCCGGAACAGCTGTTCCGGGGGCCACCGACGCGTCCCGCCCGGCAACACCCCTGCGTAAGCGCGTAGTCGGGTGCGCCGAACCGCGTTCAGGGGTGCGGGTGTGTCACCCCGTCGTGCCGTTCTCTCCGCGCGCCCGGTCCTGTTCCGGGGAGCCGTGGGGTGACTGCCGTCCGGGTGAACCGCCGGACAACGCGGTGTCGTCTCCGTGGTCGTGGCGCATGCCGGGTACCGCGTTGAGAGTGCCGTGCGGCTGGTCGGGCCCGGCGGAGTCGTTCGCCACGACGACCACCTCGTCCCGCGCGTTCCACACCCGTCGTTCGGTCTTGGCCGGACTGAGCCGCAGTTCGTGCAGGTTGCCGGTGCCTGCCTCCGGGTCGGTACGGCGGTAGCCGACGGCACATTCGCCCCGCCCCCGGGCGGCCGCCACGACCGTCGCGAACGAGGTCTCGCGCCCAGGTGTCGTGTAGTGGTGGGCCGGCCGCAGATGCACCGACGCGCCGTGCGCCGCGAACAGTTCCCCGAACACGGCGGCCAGATGCGGGTTGTGCGCGATCTGGGCCATCAGCAGGCCGGTCAGCTCACCCCGGACGACGACATCGGATGCCGGGCCCAGCGGCGCGAGGGCCCGGTTGCGGTGGTCGCCGAGTTCCGCGACCACCGGCAGGGTCCGGCCCGCCTGAATCTCCAGCTCCCGGAGCATCAGCAGGGTGACCAGGACCCTGTCGTCGGGATGCCCCGGGCCGTCCACGGTGTCCGCCCCAAGCACGATCACCGTGTCGTAGACGAAGAGATCCAGGTCCGCGAGGCTCTCCGGGTGCAGCACCTCACCGCTTCGCCAGGAGACGGTCAGCCGTGCCGCGCCTTGCAGGGAACAGGCCTGGTCCTGGACGGGAGCCGTCTGCGACTCGTCGACGACGACATCGAGTACCGACCCCGGCGCGACGCTGTGGCGCAGTGCCTCCATCAGCAGGGGCGCGCGACGGTTCCAGCCGAGCAGCAGCACCCGCACCGGCCCGCCCCGGTCGGGCTGCGGCGCCGCGAACGCCGTCGGGTCGACGTACGCACGACAGTCGACCGGCGCCTCCGGCACACCGTCGTGCGCGATCACGATGAGCCGGTCCTCCGGGCCGACGACGGAGTCCGGAGCGGGACTGAGCCGCGGCTGTCCGCCCGGACTCAACAGGCCCACCACACTGGACCGTTCGAAGCGCAGCAGCAGATCCCCGAAGCGAGCGCCCGCGGGCCCCTGTCCGACGGCCGGTGGCACATCCACGAGATGGAATTCCGCGCCGGAGAAATCGAGCAGGTCGCGCAGAACCTCGCCCACCCCGGTGCGCCGCGCCGACTGCACCAGCAGTCTCGCCGTCGTCGCGTCCGTCTCCACGATCGTGCCGCGCCGGCCTGCGGCGAGCCGGGCGGCGGGCAGCTGACGGCGGTCGCGCACGGCCGCGACGACCGGCGGACCGGCCTCGTCACCGAGGACCGCCCGCAGGGCCAGCAGGACACGTACGACTTCGCTGTCCGCCTCCGGAGCCTCCGAGGGCAGTACGAGTACGGAACTGGCGGCCCGGGGAGTGACCAGGGCCAGGGTGTCGACCGTGGTCAGCGAGCCGCTGCGGCAGACCAGCCGGACAGCGGAGCCCCGCCCCAGGGACGCTGTGAGCGCCTCCTCCATCTCGGCGACGTCCCGGTCGGCCAGGACGGCGATCACGCACCGGGAGCCGGCCCGGGCCGCGGCCAGCTCACCCACCACCGTGAACACCTGGTCCGACCAGCCCAGGACAACCGCGTGCTCCTGCTCAAGCACCATCGAGCGGCCCCGCCGCAACTCGGTCAGCCGTTCACCCAGTCCGGTGGTGATCACCCCCACCAGGGTCGACACACACAGCAGCGCGACGATCCCCAGCAGCACCGACAGCGCCATCCGCATCGGCGCACCCGTCGGCGCGCCGAGCCGCAGTGTCTCCGCGCTGGTCCGCCACACCGCCGACAGGCGGCCCGACAGCGAACGCGGAGAGCCGGGGTCCGTCCACACCACCAGCGCACTGACGGGCACCACCACCGCCAGGCAGGACACCACCAGCCAGCTCACCAGCATCCCCGTGCTGCGGGCCAGCGTCGTGTCGAACCGGTAGCGGGCCCGGTCCCGTAAAGAGGTCGGCCGTTGCCGCTCCACTGCGCACCCCTGCTTCCCCCGCCCGCCCCGGACGGCACCGCCGACACACCAGGGGCACCACCGTCCGCACGCGTAACGGCAGTGCCCTGGTCTGCAAGAGTGCTGGTCCGATGCCGGAGACACGCCCGGACACGATGACGTTCATCCTTTCGGGACACGTCACGTTCGCGCGGCGGCCTTCAGCGGCTGACAGGGGTCGTCAGCGGATGCCAGTGGCCAATGGGCCAGTCACCCAATGACCCAATGACCCACTGGCCCCATGGCACGCGGGGCGCGGAACTACGCGCCGCGCGGCGGGGTCTGCTGCACGACCTCGAAGGACCACAGCGTGGAACCGCTCGCCGCCGGCTTGGGCCGCTCGCCGCCCTCCGCGCCGCCGCCCTGGTGGGCCGCCTTCATGCTGCCTTCCATCCACGCGGTGAAGGACTCCTCGTCACGCCACCGCGTGTAGACGAGGTAGCTGTCGGTGCCCTCGATCGGGCGGAGGAGTTCGAACCACTCGAAGCCGTCGGAGTTCTCGACGGTGCCCGCGCGGGACGCGAACCGCTTCTCCAGGATTTCCCGCTGCTCGGCAGGGACGGTCAGGACGTTGATCTTGACTACGCTCATGCGCCCATCCTGCCGTGACCGCGCCCGGCGTCGGACGACGGGGTGCGCGTGGCGGCTGACGGCCTTGCCGCGCCGCCCGGCCGACGTACGGACAGAATTGCGTGTGTGAACGCGCATGACGGACCGCAGAAGACTCCCGACGGACACCACGTCGTCATCGACGGGCGGAAATGGCGGGCCACGGACCCCTCCCTGCCCGAGGACGTCGCAGCCCGTCTGCGACGTCACCTCATGGCGGCCCGCCGCGCTGTGCGTGCGGCGACCACCGTCGACGACGCGTCGGCCGAGCGGTCGGCGCGGTCGCGCGTGCAGCATGCGAAGGTCGCGCTGGGGGAACGTGGCACGCCCTGGTGGGAACAGTCCCAGGACGAGCGCCGCCGACGCTGGGAGGACCACCTCGCGAAACTCGACGCGGACGCGCCGGACCAGACGGACCATCCGGATGAGGCGGACCATCAGGACGAGGCGGGCCAGGCGGGCCAGGCGGGCCAGAAGGACGGCTGATTCCTGACCCTCGTCCCGGGGGTGGGCGTGCTCGGGCCCGGCGGACGTACGGGGCTGATCGGCCGAGTGTCAGTGGCAGCCTCTACGGTGTGAGCAGTGGGACCCGCTGGAGAGACCGCGGGGCCTGTTCCGGGGAGGGTTCTGTCATGTCTAGTGGGTCCGCGTCGACGACGTATCTGGAGCTGTCGCAGGAGGACGGTGCTGCGCACAAGTTCTACGAAGTGGCCGTGGACGGGCTGGTGGTGACAGTGCGGTACGGACGGATCGGTGCCGCCGGACAGATACAGACGACGACGTTCCCCACGGTGGACAAGGCGCGCGCCGCCGCCGCGAAGAAGGTGGGGGAGAAGGTCCGCAAGGGATACGCCCCCGCGGTCGCCGGACAGCGTGCGCCCCGTGCGGTGACCCGGCGTCAGGTGGCCTCGGCTCCCTCCACCGCGCGGTCCGTGGCCCCGGTGCTGTGGCGTTTCCGTACCGGGTCGTCCGCGTTCGGCATCCATGTCGACGACGACCGCTGCTGGGTGGGCAACCAGGCGGGTGACGTCTTCACCCTGGACCACGACGGTGGTGTCCTGGCCCGCTTCAGCCTGCCGGACGGTGTGAAGTGCCTGGTCGCCGACGACTTCTGGATATACGCGGGCTGCGATGACGGCCGGGTCTACGACCTGTCCTCGAAGCTGCCGTTCGCGGCGTACGACGTGGCGGCGGACGTCGACATCTTCTGGCTGGACATCCATGAGGGCGTCCTGAACGTGTCGGACCGCGAGGGCCGGCTGACCGTCATCGACCACGAGGACGAGCACCAGTGGGCGCGCCGCAGTCAGGGCGAGCACGGCTGGATGGTCCGCGCCGACGACCGGGCCGTCTACCACGGCCACCAGAGCGGGGTGAGCGCGTACGCGCCGGACGGGACCGGCGAGTTGTGGCACACGCCGACCCGCGGCGGGGTCCTGTTCGGCTGGCAGGAGCAGGACGCCGTGTTCGCGGGCACCGCGCACCGGGTGGTCCAGCGGCTGTCGAAGGCGACCGGCACGGTCGAGGCCACCTATTCCTGCGACAGCGCGGTCTACTCATGTGCCACCTCGCCCGGCGGCCGGTTCGTCTTCGCCGGGGACGCGTCCTCGTCGGTGTACTGCTTCGACCGGGACGGCACGCGCCTGTGGAAGCTGGGCACCGGCGGTGGCTCGGCGCTGTCGATGCAGTACCGCGACGAGCGGCTGTACCTGGTGACCACGGACGGCTCGCTGGTGTGCGTGGACGCGAGCGAGGCGGCCATCGCGGCGGCCCAGCAGGGCACCGTGCCGGTCGCCCGGGACGTCAAGCTCGCCGCGGCTCTGCCGACGTACGAACCGGCCACAGCCGTGACCGCACTGGCGAGTGTCTCGCAGGCCCCCGCCGGAGCGATCGTCGTCGAGTGCGTCCAGACGACCGGCCGCCTGCGCGTCCACGTGGTGTCCGAGGGCTACGACCAGTCCTGGAACGTCCAGTTCCCGCGCACGATACGAGAGCCCGGAGCCCGCTACGTCGTGGACGCGCTGCACCCGGCGGCGGGCGGCTTCTACCGGGTCCGCGGCGACATCCGGCGCCTGCTGTAGACGGTCGGCCCCGTATCCGGGGCGGCCGGGGACGGATTCCAGAGGCCGGGACCGATGAGTTGTGCCGTGTTTGCCGGTCTGCATCCACGACAGGACTCACCGGTCCCGGCTCCGTCCCGAGGAGAGCATCATGACCGTTCCCTACACGTTCGACGTCTTCTCCAGCCTCGACGGCTTCGGTGCCGCCGGCGGGGACTGGACCGGCTACTGGGGCAAGCAGGGTCCCGAGCTGCTCGACCACCGCCTCGCCCTGTACGGCGAGGAGCAGCGGATGGTCTTCGGGGCCAACACCTATCGGGCGTTCGCCCGCATCCTGGCCTCAAGCGCCGTGGCGTCCGAGGTGCACGACCCGTGGGTCACCCGTATGACGAACCTGCCGGCGACGGTGGTGTCGACCACGCTGAAGGGCCCCCTCGACTGGCAGGACGCGGACCTCGTGAACGGCGACGCGGTCGAGGTCGTCGCCCGGCTCAAGGAGGAGTCCAAGGTACCGCTGCGCTCGCACGGCAGCCCGTCGATGAACCGGGCGCTGATGGCCGCCGGTCTGGTCGACCGCGTCCAGGTGACGCTCTTTCCCGTGATCACCGGTAGGACGGGCCTCGACCCGATCTTCCAGGGCGCGGCCGACTTCGACCTCGAACTGATCGAGAGCCGAACACTCGACGGCCGCACGCAGGTACTCATCTACCGCCCGACCCTGCATGCCTGAACCCAGCCATGCCCCTCGAACCCCCTCTCCGAAGGGCGCCGCTTCCGGCCCACACACTTGGTGGTCTTGACCTTGCCCAAGGGCGAGGGCCCACGGTGTGCCCACCGACAAAGCCGACGCTCTCCGTGTCCTTTGCCGGGACCGGAGACCTGGAGGAGGGGACCTTGGATGGAAACGCGCTGCGTCATTCTCGACATCGGCGGGGTCTTGGAGATCACACCGCCGACAGGATGGCTTCACCAGTGGGACGAGCGGCTCGGACTGCCCCACGGGACCGTGGACCGGCGGCTGGACGATGTCTGGCAGGCCGGCGCGGTCGGGACGATCACCGAGCCTGAGGTGCGGGCACAGGTCGGTGTCCGGCTCGGCCTCGACGCCCCGCGGATCGAGTCGTTCATGTCAGATCTGTGGGAGGAGTACCTGGGGACCCCGAACGTGGAGCTGATCGAGTACGTCCGGGGGCTGCGGTCCCGCTGTCGGCTGGGCATCCTCAGCAACAGTTTTGTGGGCGTCCGGGAGCTGGAGACAGCGAGGTACGGGTTCGGCGAGCTGGTGGAGGAGATCCTCTACTCCCACGAGATCGGTGTCTGCAAGCCCGATCCACGGGCTTTCGACATCACGTGCGCTCGTCTGCAGGTCCGCCCGGCGGACTGCCTCTTCATCGACGACTACGACGTCAACATCGCGGCGGCCCGAGCGGCAGGACTGCGGGCTCACCTCTTCGAGGACAACGAGCGGACCATCACCAGGATCGCAGAGCACCTGAGCGGTGCCGCGTCACCCGACACCGCTCGCGGGAATCAGCTCCGCCGGAAAAACATGCGTGGGGATGTCGATCCGAGCACGCTCCGTACGACGCAAGGGTGAGAGACCGACATCAACACGAGAGGTGAATGCCGTGCCCAAGGTCCGCGTGCACAATGTGACGATCTCCCTGGACGGTTTCGTGGCCGGTGAGAACCAGCGCCTGGACGCCCCGTTCGGCGACGGCGTCGGCTGGGGCGACGAACTGCACAGCTGGTTCGTCGCCGCGACGGAGGATTCCGCCGCCGGGAAGACCGGAATCGACGCCGACCGCCTCGCCCGCGGCGAGCGGAACATCGGGGCCACGATCATGGGACGCAACATGTTCGGGCCCCAGCGCGGGCCGTGGGCGGACGAGTCCTGGAAGGGCTGGTGGGGCGACAACCCGCCCTACCATCACGACGTCTTCGTACACACCCACCATCCGCGCCCGGCACTGGAGATGGCCGGCGGAACGACCTTCCACTTCACGGACGACCCGCTGGAGACGGTGCTCCGGCGCGCCTTCGACGCCGCGGGCGGCAAGGACGTCCGGATCGGCGGCGGTGCGGCGGTCATCCAGCAGTACCTGCGCGCCGGACTCATCGACGAACTCCACCTGGTGATCGCGCCGATGCTCATCGGGCGCGGTGAACGGCTGCTAGAAAATCTGGGCGACGGCATCGACGGCTACCGCGTGTCCGAGCTGATCACCTCGCCGGCCGTCACCCACGCGGTGCTGGTCCGCCGCTGACGCGTGCGGGTTGAGGGCTGTAACGCTTTTCCCGCTTCGGGCCAAGTAGAAGTGACAGCACGCCCGACGACGAGAGGCCAGCATCTTGGGACCGGACAAGCTACGCCGGGGCGGTCCGCCGGGAGAGAAGTACGATCCCGAGGCGTTCGAGATCTTCTACCGCCGACATGTCGACGCCGTCACCCGTTTCATGGCCCGACGCGTCACCGATCCGCACACCGTCGCCGATCTGACCGCCGAGACCTTTCTCTCCGTGATCGACTCCGCGCGTGCCTACCGCCCCGACCTCGGGACCGAGGCGGCATGGCTGTTCGGCATCGCCCGCAATGTGGTGGCCGCGGAGGCCCGGCGCAGCGCTCGACAGAACGCGCTCGGGGGTCGCATCGCCGGCCGTCGGCTGCTGGACGGCGACGACATCGACCGGCTGGAGGAGAAGCTCGACGCGGAGGAGGCAGGGCGCAGAGCCCTGGCCGCCCTGGACGGCCTGCCTGCCGGTGAGCGCGCGGTGATCGAACTCGTCGCCGTGGACCAGCTCACCGTCACCGAGGCCGCCGAGGCGCTCGGCATACGCCGGGTCACCGCCCGGGTGCGGCTGCACCGGGCCCGCAGGGCGCTGCGCTCCGCGGCCACCGGAACGGAGACCGTCGCCCAGGGATCAGCCGGGTCGCCGCCGCAGGGCACGCCCGGCACCCGCAGGGCATCGGAAGTGTCGGCAGCGGATCAGACAGGCCTCACCTACGCAGGGGGAGAAGCATGAGCACGAAGACCTTCGAGGACCGTCTCCTCGACGAACTCAAGCGGGAGATCGCACTCCGGGCCGACGAACTGCCGGAACCCGCGCCCCGTCGCAGGATCACCCCCCGGCGGGCCGTGATCGCCCTCGCGGCCTCCACCGCCGTGGCGGGCGCGCTGATAGCCCTCCCCTCCGCGACGGGCGGATCCTCCGCGTACGCCATCGAGCGGCAGCCGGACGGCAGCATCGTCCTCACCTTGCTGGATCAGTTCGGGCTGTTCGAGGAGGACCAGCAGAACGAACTGGCCGAGCGCCTGCGTGCGGAGGGCATCCACGTGAGTATCGACGCCCCCAGGGCCGGTTACGTCTGCGCGGAGCCGCGCGGCGAGAACCTGCGCCCGGAGATGATGAAGGGTTCCGTCGACGGCAGCGACTGGGAGGAGGCTTTCAAGGTCACGTTGCACACCGGGGACTCCGTGGCGGTGGAGGACCCGCAGCCGCCGGTGAAGCCGGGGGTGTACGCGGCCGGTCGGGTCCTGATCTTCAAGGGGCCGATGAAGCCCTGCCAGGAGGTGCCCTTCGAAGGGGCCGCGCTGATGCCCTGAGGCGAGTGGGCCGAAACGGCGCCTGTGGCGCTTGCAGTCGGCGAGGCTGCAGGGAGCGAACGGAACAGGCGGCCCCGGCGTCTGAGGTGCGTGAAATCATCGCGCCAAGTCGCCATCCTGCTTCTGAGCGCCGGGCTGTTGCTCTCCGGCTGCTCGCCCTCGGACGACCGTCCGCGCGAGGAGGGGTACACCGGTCCGACCTTGCCCGCCCGCACCGTGGAGAGGGGCAAGGGGCAAGAAGGGCCGGCGGATCCCGAGCAGCACAAGCCGTACCCGTACGACCTCTATACGCACTGCGGGATCAAGTGGCTGCACTTCGGCGGCCGTTGGTGGGTTCTCGACTCCGTGCTGCCCGGGGTCGAGCAGGTCCAGGGGGAGCCGCCCTCGCGGGACAGTCAGATACTGCCCGGGTACGTGACGCTGATCGGGCCGGACACCGCCGACTTCGACGCCGCCGGGATGCCGACGCTGCAGTTCGTAACGTCCGAGAAGGAACCACCGGGTTGCGCCTAGGGCGCCGTCGTGCGGCGCCCGGGGCGAGCGGGGCTGGCCCCCGGGCGACGGGGTGAGCGCGCGACCCGGACGGCTTGCGTCGAGTCGGTGCCCCGCCGCCCGGGGTGCGGACCCTACTTCTCGACGATGCCCGAGGCAGCGATCACGATCTTCGCGCGGGTGGTACCGGAGCCCGAGCCCAGGGACTCGATCTTCCGCACGAGGTCCTGGCCCTCGATCACTTCGCCGAAGACCACGTGCTTGCCGTCCAGCCACGAGGTGATGATCGTGGTGATGAAGAACTGCGAGCCGTTGCTGTTCGGGCCGGAGTTCGCCATGGACAGCAGGAACGGCTTGTCGTGCTTGAGCTTGAAGTTCTCGTCATCGAACTTGGCGCCGTAGATGCTCTTGCCGCCCGTGCCGTCGCCACGGGTGAAGTCACCACCCTGGAGCATGAACTCCGGGATGACACGGTGGAAGCCCGAGCCCTCATATCCGTAGCCGTGCTGGCCGGTGGCCAGCTCACGGAAGTTCTGCGCCGTCTTGGGGACGACGTCGTCGTACAGGTCGAAGACGATGCGGCCGGCGGCGTCGCCGTCAATGGTGATGTCGAAGAAGACGTTGGTAGACATAGGGCAATCCTTTCACGTCCCCGCGCACTGCCAGGGTGCCACCCTGCTTCGCCGCCCGAGAAGCCCAGTTTCCGGCGGTTCCCCCGGCAGGTCCCTCCGTGATCGGCCGGCTCGGCAGGGTCAGCCGGATCAGCCGGATCAGCCGGGTCGACCGGATCGGCCGGTTGCCGCCTGTTCACGGGTGCGGCAGCGCCCCTAGGCTGTCCGATCTTCACGTTCTGGGGCACTTGTGACTCTGGGGGGCTCGTGAACAGTCTTCGTGCGGCCGTTGTCTGCCTTCTGCTCGCGTGCGCCGCCCTGTCGTCACCGACGGTGACGGTGGCGGTGACACCGAGCTGGTCGGTGCTGCCGGTACCGGCGGCGGCCCCGCCGGTGACCGTGACCGATCTCGCCGCCCGGGGGCCGGGCGAGGCGTGGGCGACCGGGTACGAGCAGGCCGCCGACGGGCTGCGGCCGATGCTGTACCGGTGGGACGGCACGGCGTGGAGCCGGGACACGACCTTCCCCGGCTCCGGTGAACCGGGCTGGCTGGGCAAGGTGCAGTTCGTCGGCAGGGAAGTGCGGATCTTCCACAATCACGACGGAGCCGGAGAGATCCTGCGCCGGTCGGCGGGAGCGTGGAGTACCGTCGCGCTGCCGCAGACCCTGTGGACGTACCAGGACTTCACCGCGGTACCGGGTGCCGCCTGGGTGGTCGGCGAGGACGACACCGGCCTGAAGGTGCTGCACCACGACGGTTCGGGCTGGACCACGCAGGCCACCCCGGACGGTGTGCGCTACCTGATGGGTATCACCGCCCGCACCGCCGACGACGCCTGGGCCTGGGCGGACACGGACACCGGCACCACCGTCCTGCGCTGGGACGGCACGGCGTGGCGGGACGCTCAGGTACCGCTGCCGCCGGACAGCAACGTGCACATGATCCTGCTCGAACCCTCCGGCCGGGTCACGATCGGCGGCAGCCAGTACACCGACGGCGTGGCCGGCACCTACCTGATGACGTGGGACGGCGAAGGGAACGCCTGGCGCACCACCCACCCACCGCTGGGCGACACCTACACCGAGGCCATGGTGCGCGGCCCGGACGGCGCCCTGTGGCTGCCGGTGCGCAGCGACCGCGCGTTCCAGTCGAAGTACGCACGCGTGGACGGCCGCCGCACCACCTTCTCCTACGGACCGGAACGTACGAACGCGATCGACGTCAAACCGCGTGCGCTGGCGAGGAGCGGATCCGCACTGCTGTCCTTCGGGACCGCCGAGATCTACGGCTCGAAACCGAACCTGATGAGCGAGCGGCTGGGAGGCTGACCATGTCCCACGGACTGCCCATCACCCGCGGAAGACCCATGGCTCACCGGCTTCTCGTCGCGGTCCTCGCCGTCGCCATGACCATCATGGCCGGCATGGCATCGGCCGCGGCGGACACGCGGTCCTGGCTGCACGTTCCGGTCCCGGCACAGGTCCGCCCGCAGGCCGCACTGAACGAGGCCGTGGCGTTCGGGCCGGACCGGGCGTGGGCCGTGGGCGCCGACGCCGTCGGCCGTGAGGCACCGGGCTTCCCGCTCGTACTGCGCTGGAACGGAACCGCCTGGCAGCGCCAGAACCTCCCCGGAATCCGCTGGCAGGGGGAACTGCTGTCCGTCGCCGCGACCTCACCGACCGCGGTATGGGCGGTCGGCCGAGACTCGGCGGGCGGCGCCCGTCTGCTCCGGTGCGAGGGCCAGGCCTGGAGCGAGAGCAGGCCGCCGAGCGGGGTTGTGCCTACCAAAGCCGTCGCCGGCGGCGGCGAGATCTGGCTCATCGGTTCGCGGGACGGCGCGCAGGCCCTGTTGCGCTGGGACGGGAGTGACTGGCAGGACGTGCCGGCACCGCCCGGAGCCGTGTACGGCCTGCACATCCTGGCGGCGGACGACGTCTGGGCCGCGGGCGCGAACGTCTCGGGTGCCGCCGTGTCGCACTGGGACGGGCAGGCGTGGCAGCAGACCGTCGTGGACGGATTCCCGCGGTCCGCCGTCGGCAGTGTGCTCGCGGTGTCCCCGACAGAGGTGTGGGCGGGCGGCACGGCCGGATTCGTCGGCGGTCCACCGGGCCGGCCGATTCCGCCCCTGCTCGTCCGCTTCGACGGACAGGCGTGGAACAAGGTGACCGTGCCCACCGACTTCGGCTCCGTCGACTCACTGGCGCCCACCACGTCCGGCACGCTCGGCTGGGTCTCGGTGGCCCGCTCGCAGAAGTGGGGCCCGGCGGGCAGCAGCCCGCCGCTCGTCCCCGGGCCGGACTTCCTCGCCTGGAACGGCCAGTCGTTCACCGAGTACGGCGAACCGGCGGTGGCCGGTGAGGGTGAGTCCTGGACGCTCCGGCTGGCGACCGTGCCCGGCACGGAGTCGGTGTGGTCGGTCGGCCGCGCCGACGGCCCCGAGGGCACCTTCGCCCCGCGCATCCTGCGGTTCGACTGACCGCGGAACACACTGCGCAGGCCGCGGCCCACGGCGCGGACCGGCGCAACCGACGACGTGGACCCCGCGGCACCCCATGATGTGGCCTCGCGGTCATTTCCACCCGTACGCGTACGCCGCCACCCACGTGATGTCGATCTGCGCGCTGCTGCCGGGCGCCGCCCCGGGCCCTTCCAGGGCGCTCTCGTTCTGCATCACCCAGGACAGCGGGCTGTCCGGCACGCCCCGGGTGTCGTGGCCCGTCTCGCGGCCGTCGACGAAGAAGCGGACGTTGCCGGGCGTCCATTCCGTGGACACGGTGTGCCAGTCGGTCCAGTCGTCACTGCCAGGGAAGTAGCCCTGTTCACCGCCCCCGCAGGGATGGTGGAAGGACGAAAGGGGACCGGTCCACTCGCCCTCGGGATGGTCCATCTCGCAGCCGCCGCCGTAGTGCAGCCACGCGGACTTGTAGCCGGGCGCCGCCTTCGTCACCTTGATGCGCGCCGAGTACTTGCCGTAGGCCATGTCCATGACCGCGCGAGGCAGCACCGCCGCGGAGTGCACGGGACCGCCGTCGGCCGGACGCCACATCCGGATGAACATCCGTCCGTCGCCGTTCGGCGCGGGACCCACGCTCACGGTGTCCTCCGGGTGGTACACGCCCACCACCTCCCGGCCCCGGCTCACGGCGGTGTCGGGCCAACCGGTGGGATACGCCCACCAGTTGTCGCGGTACGTGCCGCGCAACCCTCCGCAGTGGGCGCCGGAGGTGTCGACGTGGTGATCGCAGTCGCTGAACGAACCGAGCGGCACGCGGTCGCCGTTGAAGTCCTCCGCGAGGACCTGCCAGAAGGGACCGCAGTCACCGCGGGGCAGCCGCACGGCCGTGGCACCGCAGACGTCGGTCCTCGCGGGCGCGCCGTCGGCGCGGGGGAGCCACAGGAGCGCGGCCACGAGCGCGACCGCCACGGACACCAGTAGGAAGGGGGGCCTCAGGTGGTGCGGGGCCGCGTGTGAACCCATCACGGACTCCTCGGGTCGCAACTGCCGACGCCAACAGCCAACTGCCGTCCGCCGTCTGCCAAAGGCTGGCTACCGAAGGCCGACTGCCAAAGGCCGGCTACCGGAAAACATCCTCGCCGCTGCCCCCGCCCGGCGCCACAGCCCGACAGGCCTGGGGCCTGTCTGACAATTCCCGTCTGCCGGGCGACGCCATGCACGCTCCCCCAGCCTCCGGCCGGGGGGACCCCCACTCGCCGCACCGTGCACAGAGCCAAGTACGTTCAGTACGAGGCTCTGCGCCCGGCACGGCGAGAGCACGCGCCTGACGCCGCCCGGCCGCCCTGCGGGCGACGACGGGAATTGTCAGACAGGCCCTACGCGGATTCCCGGACCACCAGCTCGGGATCGAAGATGATCGACGTCGGCTCGGTGCGTACGCCCGCGATGTGTTCGGCGAGCAGGCGGGCCATCGCCGCCGCCATGTCCTCGACGGGCTGGCGGACGGTGGTGAGCGGTGGCCGGCAGGTGACCGCCACGCTCGAATCGTCGAACCCGACGACCGCGACGTCGTGCGGCACCCGCCGCCCCCGCTCCCGCAGCACCTGGCAGATGCCCTGGGCCATCAGGTCGTTGGCCGCGAACACCCCGTCCGTGTCCGGGTGTTCGGCGAGCAGCTCCGTCATCGCCGCCATGCCGCTGTCGACGGTGAAACCGCCCTGGACGAGCGGGACGTACGCGTGGCCGTGGCGGGCCATCGTGTCGCGGAACCCGGCAAGGCGCTCCTGGCTCGCGGACACGGCCAGCGGTCCGGACACGGTGGCGATGCGTCGGCAGCCGCGGCCCAGCAGATGCTCGGCGGCCAGCCGTCCGCCGTCCCGGTGGGCGAGGTCGACATAGCTGAGCGCGACCGGCCGGGAGGGCCGGGCGAACAGCACGGCGGGCAGCCCCGCCCCGGCCAGCAGCGCGGGCAGCGGATCGTCCGCGTGCGTCGAGACCACGAGGGCCCCGTCCGCGCTGCCCTGCCGCAGATACGTCACGACCTCCTGCCGTGCCTCGGCTGTCTCGGCGAACATGAGCACCGGATGCATCGAGCGCGGACGCAGCTGGCCCACGACCCCGCTCACCACCCGGCCGAAGAACGGGTCCGCCAACACCCGTGCGGCGAAGGCGTTCTGCTCCTCCTCCGAGACGTCACCGGCGCCGGACACCACGAGCACCACGGTCTCGGTACGCCGGGTCACCAGCGATCTGGCCGCCTGGTTGGGCGCGTAACCCGTTCTGCTGATGGCCTCGCGGACCGACTCCTGGATGGCGGGGTCGACGTTGCGGACACCGTTGACGACGCGGGAGACGGTGGCGCGGGAGACGCCCGCCTCCCGCGCCACATCCTCCAGGGTCGGGGCCTGTCTGCTCATGCCCGCACCCTAACGGCACCGGTCACGGACGGCATAGAGCGCTCTCCCGGAGTACGGGCCGACCCTCGGCGCCGGTCGTCCCACAGGTCACTTGTAGACGCCGAACTCATAGAGGGAATAGCCCCAACCGGTGCCGCGTGCGGTGCCGTTGACCCGCACATAGCGGCCGGTGCCCGACACGTCGAAGTCGTCGACCCCGCCGTTGCCGTCGGTCACCTCGCGCACGGTCCGCCAGCTCTGACCGTCGTCGGACGTCTGGATCGTGTACGCCTTGGCGTACGAGGTCTCCCAGACCAGCTGCACATGCCTGAACGTGCTGCGCGTGCCGAGATCGACCCGCAGCCACTGCGGATCGCTCCAGTCACTGGCCCAGCGCGTGTCGTTCTTCCCGTCCACGGCACCCGCGGCGGTGCAGGGGCAGTCGCCGCCGCCCGTCTGGTACGAGGAGGCGGTCGCCGGCTTGTTCAGCGCGAGGTTCGTGCCGTCGACCACCGGCGGCACCACACGGATCGAGCGGGTCTCGACGCCGACGTTGCCCCTGCCGTCCGTGGCCTTGACGTAGATCTTCCAGACTCCGGGCCGGTCGGGCGCGGTGACCCTGAGCCGGCCCCCGCCGAGATCGGTGTGCGGCCGCGGGGTGAGCTGCCCGCTCCGGTCGACGTACATGCTGTTGTCCAGCACCTCGTACGAGATCGCGTCCCCGTCGGGGTCGCTCGCGCCGACCGCCAGGGTCAGGTCGCGCCCGGCCTGCACCTTGCCCGCGTCGCCCTCCACGGACAGGCCGGAGACGACCGGGGGAGTGTTGTCGCGCGAGGTGTCCGCGCCGTACGCGCGCTTCACCGCGTAGTACGACAGCCGTTTCTGTCCGGCGGGCAGCAGGTTGAACCAGATCCCGCCGAAGTCGTACTCGGTGCCGTAGTGGAACATCGTGGCGCCGAGCGCGACCCCCCGGTGCCCGGTGACACAGCCCCACGCCCGGGTGTATCCGGCTGCCTTGGCCTGGTCGGTGGGCTCCTGGGGAACCCCGTTGGCGTCGTCGGGCACCTCCCACTCGCCCGGCGGGCCGCTCTCCGTGACGATGTACGGCTTCGTGTAACCGCCCTGCTCCCAGGCGGACTTGATGTCACACACGGCGTTGTAGGCGTTGACCGCGTACAGGTCGAGGTCGGGTGCGTTGCGCTTGTAGTAGGGCCAGGCGCCGACCCATGCGTCGGTGGAGGTGACCGGGTGGTTCGGGTCGATCCCGTGGATCTTCCTGGTGATGTCGTTGACGAAGGTGGTGTAGGCGTTGCGCTGCCGTTCCAGCTCGTCACCGCTGAAGCAGTTCTGCAGGCCGAGCACCGACTCGTTGCCGACGTTCCACATCAGCACACCGGGATGGTCCTTGTACTCCTGGACCCACTTGGGGAACTCGTCGAGCATCTGGTTCTTGTACGCGCTGTCCGTCAGGTAGTTCACACAGCCGCCGCTGCCCGGACCGCCGCCGGGCTGCAGCCAGAACCCGGCGACGACCTTGATGCCGTTCGCCGCCGCGGAGTCGAACAGGGCCTTGCTGGAGGCGTCGGTGCCCCAGGTGCGGACGGTGTTGACACCCATGGATCTGACGTCGGGCATGTACCGGCCGGCGTCGGCCACGGCCGGACCCCAGGTCAGGCCTTTGACCTGGTACGGGCTGCCGTCCACGGTCAGCTGCCAGTTGCCCTGGGAGCCGGTCACCCTGACGACGCTGCCGGCGGCGTGCGCCTGCTGCGCGGGCAGGGAGAGGGCGCCGGCGGCCAGCAGCCCTGCGGTGAGGGGCGCCGCGATACGGCGCGTGCGGGAAGGAGTGGGGCTCATAGGGGATCTCCGGTGTGGGGGTGGAGGGCGGCCGGACCGTGGCGGGGTGGTCCGGCCCGGCCGCCCGGTACGAGACAGGGGCAGGCTCGCTCAGGGAAGTTCGTAGTTCTCGTCGAGCGCCGCCCCGGCTTCGGGGTGGGTCTGGTCGTAGCCGCGCGCGTCGCACTGCAGGCCGCCGACGAGGCAGTGGCCGACCAGCGCGTTCAGGGTCGGCGCGTCCCAGGCGTTGAAGAAGTCGTAGTGGAACGACCAGCTCGGTCCGCTGGCCAACTTCACCTGGGAGAGGTCGCCGTTGACGGGCCAGGCCATCTTGAACTCGATCATCGGCAGGGCGACCGGATGGCTCGTCGGGCAGATGTTGTTGTTCGTGCCGGGGTTGACCACGGGATAGGCCATGTGACTCTTGTGGTCCGGTGTGTCCAGATACCGGCCGTCCCAGCAACTGGGCGCCTGGAAGCGGATGTTGAGCTTGACGTCCGGACGGCTCGGGCAGTTCGTCGGGAAGTCGACGTTGAAGAAGCTGTCGCCGCACTCCCAGCCCTCGACGAAGCCGCGGTGCCCGCGGAACTCCTCCCGGCTCTGGGTCGGGCTGCCCACGAGGAACCGCAGGCCCTTGGGGAAGGGGCGCACGCTCGTGTAGTCGGTGACACCCGCCTTGTAGTAGATGACCTGCTGGCCGACCGGCAGCACCGGCTGGTCGCCCTTGAAGAGGGTGGGCATCCAGTAGCCCGACCGGTCGCCGGGCGCGTTGCAGGTGGTGGTGGCGCCGTCGAGCGAGGACGTCGTGCTGTTCGCGTTCGTCGAGCGGTTGCCCATGAAGGTGTGGTCGTGGGACTTGCCCGGCTGCTGCGGGTAGACGATCGGGTCGTCCGGCTTGGTGTGGCTCACCGAGCAGTTGGCCTGGAACTCGTGGAAGTAGCGGTGGGGCGGCTCCTTCGTGGACGGCGAGACGCCGGTCACCGGCGGGTTCGCGGGAATGTAGCCGTCGCCGTCGGGGTCCTCCGGGGAGGCGGCGGTCGACGCCGCCATGGTGTGGCCCATGGTGCCCATGTGGCCCGTGCGGTGCGTGGTGGACGCCGCTGTCGCGTCGCCCGGCGGTGGGGGAGTGCCGGCGGTGGCGGCGACACCGCCCAGACCGAGCGAGGTCAGCAGTAGGGCGCCGGCGATCAGGCTTCCTGAGACGAACTGCGATCTCCGTGGCATGGAGACCTCCTGAGGACGTCGATGGGGGAACTGTGCGGGGGCGGCCCCTTGGGCGGGTCGCGCGACCGGGGGATCGTCGGGAGAGCGCTCTCCCACTCTCCCGTGACGGAGTGTTGAGGCGGGAGCGCGGGGTGTCAAGGCATCCGACGGAAGGGGCAGTTGGCGGTGGTCTGCCGCGAGGGGCGCGCACTCGCGTGGCCCTCGGCTCCGCAACTGCCGCATCGCGCAGCCCCATTGCCAACTCCGGGCATCGCCCCTAACCTCACATCGTCTCCATCCATGAACTTCATTCGCCTACACGAACGAGGATCGATGGGTAAACGAGTGTGCCGTATCGCGGTTCTGACGTCCGCGGCCCTGTTCGTCGGCCTGTTGGGCCCAGCCGCCTCCGCTCATCCAGAGGCCGCTCACGCACGGTCCGCCGACGCACGGGCCGACCACTCAAGTACCGCGCGGCCCGACACCGTCGTCCTCGACGGCGGACGGCTCCAGCAGACCAAGGTCCGCCTCCAGCACGGTGACCCCCAACTCCGCGCAGCCGTCGCTGATCTGACGGGCCGGGCCGACAAGTGGCTGGACCAGGGCCCCTGGACCGTGGTCGACAAGCCGAGGCCCGCACCCGGCGGCGACGTCCACGACTATCTGAGCCAGGCCCCCTACTGGTGGCCGAGCCGACCGCCGACCGCCGACAACCCGTGGGGCTGCCCGTACGTCCAGCGGGACGGCGAGCGCAATCCCGAGGTCGACTCGGGCACCGACCGGCTGGACCTGGAGAAGGTCTTCGACTCGTCGTACGACCTCGCGCTCGCCTGGCACTACACGGGGAAGCGGCAGTACGCCGAGAAGGCCGCGCAGGTCCTGCGGACATGGTTCCTGGCGTCCGCGACACGGATGAACCCGCACCTCGACCATGCCCAGTTCATCCCCTGCAAGTACGACGGCCGGGCCATCGGCATCATCGACTTCTCGCAGTCCTACACGGCGGTCCTCGACGCCGTCGCGATCCTCGAGTCCGGCGCCCGGTCCGGCGCGCCCGCCTGGAGCAGGGCGGACCGGGCCGGCATGCGGCAGTGGAACAGCGACTTCCTCGACTGGCTGACGACCAGCGAGTTCGGCCGCCAGGAAGCGGCGGCGGCGAACAACCACGGCACGTTCTACGACCTGCTGGTGGCGGGTCTTGCGTCCGCCACCGGCGAGAAGGACCTGGCCCGCCGGACCGTACGCGCCGCGGCCGTCACCCGCGTCGATCCCCAGATCGCGGCGGACGGAAGCCAGCCGCAGGAGCTCGCCCGGACCAGGAGCTGGCACTACTCGACCTTCGACCTCGTCGCGTACACCAGACTCGCCGCGATCGGGCAGCACATCGGCGTGGACCTGTGGCGCCACCGGGGACCGGACGGCCAGAGCCTGTTCAAGGCCGTGCGCTACCTGCTTCCGGCGGCCACGGGACGCGTCGCCTGGCCGCACCCCGAACTCGAATTCCGTCGCTTCGCGGCGAGCGACGTCGTCCACGCGGCCGCGGACGCCGGCGACCGCGCCGCGCGGCAGGCCGTGCCCCTGCTGGATGAGCCGCCGGGCGGAGACCTGTGGGCGCTACGGCCCGCGGCCGAGCAACTGGACTCGATAACGGGCTGAGGCACCGGGGCCCGGGTGCTCAAGAGTGCCGGTGGTACGCCTTGTTGGCGATGCGCCACCGGTCGTCGACGCGGACCAGCAGGAACACGTCGGTGAAGGTGTCCGGGCCGTGCCGGAGCGTCATCGTCGCGGTCGCGACGGTGCCGTGGACGTCGACGGTGTCGATGCGACGGGAGCGGGCCGGTTCGTCGGGCGCCGGCCGGCCGTCGAAGAGCGCGCAGTACTCGTCCAGCGGCCATGAGACGAACACACCGTCCCGTACTCCCTCGACGTGGGCGCTGGGGAGGAACGCGGCGCGGAAGTGGCCGGGGTCGCCGGTGGCGTGTCCACATAGGTAGGCGCGGAGCGGGGCGAGCACGGCGTCCGCCACCGCCGGGGCCGTGGCGGCGACGGCGATGTCGGCTTCCGGGCCGCCGGGGGTGTCGGACAGTCCGGAAATACAGCGCAGGGGGGTGTCCGAGGCGTCGGCCAGCAGATCCATGTCCTTGGCCAGCGCCTCGATCGTGAAGTCGGCCCTGCCGACGGCTGGGACCGCGGCCGTACCAGAAGCCGTGGCGGGTTCGGAAGCCGCGGCCGTGCCCGAGGCCGTGTCGGCTGACGGCTCGCTCCCGAGGAAGGAGCGTTTGCGGGCCACGAGCCCGCCGAGATGGCCGAGTTCGAGGACGTCCAGGGCCTGGGTACGGGAGAGGCCGAGGGCGTCCGCCTGTTGCAGTGCGTCGCGCAGTGCGAGGACGGCCCCGGCCAGGCTGCTGTTGGCGATCAACTTCAGTGCGGCGGCGGTGGAAGCGTCGCCGACACGTCGTACGGTGCCCAGCGCCTCCAGAACCGGCCGGGCCCGATCGAGCGTGTCCGGGTCGGCGGCGGTGAGGAGCTGCAGGGCACCCGCGGCGACCGCGGGCACGGAGCCGAGTACGGGCGCGTGGATGTAGGAGGCGCCGAGACGGCGGGCCAGCTCGGAGGCCTCCGCCGGAGCGATGGTGCCGAGGTTCACCACCACCGTGTCGGCCCGCAAGGAGTCCTGGACCGTGTCGAGGACCTGTCGGCAGGCCGGGCCGTCGAACAGTACGAGGAGTACGAGATCGGCCTTCGCCACGGCCTCGTGCGGATCGCCCGTCGTGTCGAAGGAGCCTGACGTGCGCCCCGAGCGTGTCCAGCCGAGGACCTGCCGGCCCTGTGCGGCGAGTCGTGTCGCGACGGCTTCGCCCATGCGTCCCAGGCCGAGAACGGCGATCGTGTGCTGTGCGGTCATGCCTGTCACCGTGCTGCACCTCGTGGCCTGCGACAAGCGCAGATCCAGCAGGTCCACCCTGCGGCAGCCGCATACCGCCTGGTCATACTGGTCCCATGGATCTGACGGTGTGGCGGACCTTTGTGACGGTGTGTCGGCTCGGGTCGCTGTCGGCGGCCGCCGGCGAGCTTCACCACACGCAGTCGGCCGTCTCCCGGCAGATCGCCGGCCTTGAGCGGCAGCTCGGCGTGTCTCTGATCGAGCGTCATGCGCGGGGCGTGCGTCCGACGCCCGCCGGTGAGGTGTTCCGGGGCCACGCCCTGGCCACCCTCAACGAGGCGGACCGTGCCGTTCGCGCCGTACGGGACGTGCGTGACGGGGTCGCAGACCGGCTGCTGGCGATCGGCGCGCCGCCGTCCCTGGCCGCGGGGCTCGTCCCCGAGGCGATCCGGAGCCTGCTGGAAGTGGCCGGACCCGCACGGTGGAGCCTGCGGCCCGGCCTGAGCGCGCAACTGCACCACCGCGTGATCACCGGCGACCTCGACGTCGCTGTCGTCACCGACGCCCCGCCCGGACTGCCCCATGACCCGCGCGTCGACCGTCGCTTCCTCGGTCTCGACGACATGGTCGTCGTCCTGCCTGTCGGCCACGCGCAGGCCGGAGCCGGTCCGGTGCGCATACAGGCACTCGCCGATGAGACCTGGGCCGAGGACAACGACGGCTCGGCGGCGCTGCTGCGCCAGCACGCCGCCCGCGCCGGGGTCGCCGCCCGCATCGACCTCAACGCGGCCGATCTGCCCGGGAAACTGGCCCTGGTCGCGACCGGCCACGCCATCGCGCTGATCCCCGGGGTACTGACGGGTGCGCTGCGGACCGACGTCACCACCGTGTCCCTCGTCGACCCGCCGACCCGCGGCCTCTACACGGTCATGCCACGACGTGACCCCCACCCTTCCGCGGCGCTTCTCCACGACCGGGTCGCTGCCGCCTTCGGCGAACTCCGCACGAGCCGAACCGCGCAGCAGCCCACCGTGTGAGGGTGGGCTGCTGCGGAGTCTCAGTCCGTCGCCGACAGACGCAACCTGATCGTGCGCGCTTCGGGGCGGAGCGAGAACTCGGGCCACACGTCCGGTCCGCACGAGCGCGAGCCGAGCCCGTGCTGGGCCGCGTCGATGATCAGGTGACTCGTCGCGGAGTCGCCGAGCTCGAAGGGATGACGTGCGGAGGCGATGTCCTGAGGGGTGTGGCGGCTGAGCGTGAATCCGGGCCGACGCCCGCGCGTGTCGGGAAGAGCCTCGACACGCAGCACCTCGCTGTCGCCGCTCACCAGTGTGAGCCGGCGCAGTCCGGAACGGTGACCGGTCTCCTGCGGGCGCGCGTACTCGACCGAGAGGTCGTCGATCGTGGCGGAGAACCTGCCCGTGCGGGTCGCGCGGAGACTGTCGGGATACGACTCCAGCGGCCCCAGACCGAACCAGTCCGCCCCGTCCACGGCAGCCGTGCCGTCGGGCAGATCGAAGCGGAGCCCGATCCGCGGCCACACCGTCCGCCAGCCACGCGACGGCTCGATCTCCACGCGCAGTTCCAGGTCACCGTCCTCGACCGACCACACGGACTCCACCGTCACCCAGGACGCGGAGTTCGCCGAGGAGACCTTGTCGACGGTGCGCAGGGCGTCCGAGGTCTGCTCAACGGAGACACGCCGTGTCGTGAGCCGGTCGAGACCGTCACGACGCCACAGCTCGGCGTTGGACACCCCGGCAATGCCGGCGTCGCTCTCCTCGACCCCGTCGGACGGGCTCTCGTCGTTGTCTGTCGGCGCGCGGAACAGTTCCAGTCGCGGCCCGCCGACCTCGCGCCCGGCAAGGCGCGTAAGGGAGCCACCGGTGAAGTCGGCGATGCCGAGCGAGAGGTCTCCGTCGCCCGGCCGCCACGCGGCCCGCGACCGGACAGCGGGCACGCGACGGGGTGCCGAGCAGTCCAGTTGGGCCGTGGCGAGCACATGATCGGCGGGTGCCCAGGCGGTCGGCGCCGCCAGGACCGCGTCGATCGTCAGCCATGTCTCGGCGTCGTGGGCGACGGCGACCGCGGGAAGCGGCACCCGCCCCGACCCGCCCGCGGTGACGGCGGGGACTTTCAACTCGCCGGAGGCCACCGGGGTGCCGTCGTGCTCGACACGCCAGCGGAAGCGCAGGTCGGACGTGTCGGCGGTGTGCCGCAGGTTCGTGACTCCGACCTCCCCGTGACCGTCGCCGTCGGCGCTGTCACCTGCGCTCTCGAAGGTGAACTCGACCGGCGCAACGACCGCCTTGAACTCATGGAGGCTGGGTGTGGGGACGTCGTCGGTCAACAGCATGCCGTCCATCACGAAGTTGCCGTCGTGCACGACCTCTCCGAAGTCACCGCCGTACGCGTGGTACGGCGTCCCGTCCGGGGTCGTGGTGAGGATGCCGTGGTCGCGCCACTCCCACACGAAGCCGCCGTGCAGCCGCGGATACCGCCGTACGAGTGCTTCGTACTGGTCGAACGCGCCCGGCCCGTTGCCCATCGCGTGCGCGTACTCGCACAGCAGGAACGGCTTCGTACGCTGCCGGGCGCTCTGCGCGGGCGTGCAGTTCAGCAGCGTGGAGCGTGTGTCGTCGCTGCCGATCTGCTCGGTCTCCGGCACCGACGCGTACATGCGCGAGTAGAGGTCCGTGTACTCGCCGGTGTGGTCGCCCTCGTAATGCACCGGGCGTTCCGGGTCGCGGGCGTGGACCCATGACGACATGGCGGCCAGGTTGCCGCCGGTGCCCGCCTCGTTGCCGAGCGACCAGATCACTATGCTCGGGTGGTTCTTGTCCCGTTCGACGGTGCGCCGGATGCGGTCCAGGTAGGCCTCGCGCCACGCCGGGTCGTCGCTCGGGTTGCCCACCCAGGCGAGCTTCTCGAAGCCGTGCGTCTCCAGATCGCATTCCAGGACCACCCAGAAGCCGAGCTCGTCGGCGAGGTCGAGGAGCCGGGGATGCGGCGGGTAGTGGCTGGTGCGGATGGCGTTGACGTTGAACCGCTTCATGCGGGCCAGGTCCTCGCGGGCGTGCTCCTCGTCGAAGACACGGCCACGCTCGGGATGCGCCTCGTGCCGGTTCACTCCGTGGAAGACGACCCGGCTGCCGTTGACCAGGAACTGGTCGCCGCGTATCTCGACCGTACGGAAACCCACCCGCAGCGCGACGCTCTCCGCGGCCGAGGACACGGTGGTGTCGTACAGGCGGGGCATCTCGGCCGACCAGGGCTCCACGCCCGGGACGTCGAACGGCGCCACGTCGCCCGGCGAGGCCCAGACACGCTCGACGCCGAGTTCGGGGATGCGCAGGGTGACCGGGAACGCGGCCGCGTCGGCGGTGATCTCCGCCTCGACCAGCCCCGCGCCCTGCCGGCAGCCTGGCTCCGAGCCCTGCTCGAAGCCGGTCCGCAGCCAGACGTCCTCGATGCCTCCGACCGGCCGGGCGGTGAGCGTGACATCGCGGAAGATGCCTGGCAGCCACCACTGGTCCTGGTCCTCGACGTAACTGGCCGCCGACCACTGATGCACCCGTACGGCGATGACGTTGTCGCCCGTGCGCACCGCGGAGGTGACGTCGAACTCGTGGGCCAGGCGGCTGCCGCTCGCGCTGCCGACCTCGGCGCCGTTGACCCACACCCGGAACAGCGACTCGACGCCGTCGAAGCGCAGCACCACCCGCTCGGCGTCCGACCAGTCGCCGGGGACCTCGAAGTGCCGCCGGTAATCACCGGTCGGGTTCTCGTCCGGCACGTGGGGCGGGTCGATCGGGAAGGGGAACTGGATGTTCGTGTAGATCGGCCGGCCGTGGGCCCCGTCACCCTCCAGCACCCAGTGGGAGGGCACGGGGATGCTGTCCCAGCCGTGGTCGTCGAAGCCGTCGGCCGCGAAGTCCTCCGGCCCGGACGCCGTCGGCGACAGCCGGAAACGCCAGGGCCCGTTCAGCGACAGCGAGGGCGCGTCGGAGTGCAGCCAGGAGCGCGCCGGGCGCAGCGCGCCACGCCCTGGTGCGAGGTCCGAAACATGGGGGGAGAGCTCGGTGGACAAGAGGTCACAACTCTTTCTGTGGATCGACGGTCCTCTGGCAGAGAGGGTCCTACCGGAGTACGACCGTGCGGATCTCCCATGGCCCGAGGACGAGGTCGAGTTCGTTCGCTGCCTCGGTACGGGAGAGGGGGCGGCCGAGCAGATCCACGGTGGTGGCCTCGGTGAACGCACCCGTCACACGCACGGTGGACGCGCTGTCGCGCAGGGCGGTCAGCCGTACTTCGGTGCCGCTCCCGGACTCGTCGTCGGTGACACGGCGAATGCTCGACACGAGGACGTCCTGCCCGTCGACACGCAACCCGACGGTCTCCGGCGGCAGTTGGCCACCAGCGGTCCCGGTCCCACGGGCGACGAGCACATCGCCCCGGAACTCCTCGGCGAGAGCCACCGCGTCCGCCCCGCGCCAGCCGGTGGCGGACGGGAGGACGGCGAAGCGGTTCTCGACGCGCATGCCGAGGTCCTGCGCACCCGGCACGGGGATCTCGCTCGCCGCGGGCTCGTCGCGCAGAGGATGGATGTTGACGCTGATCGAGCCGATCGCCCGCAGCAGTGTGATGGCCAGTTCGGTGCCTTCGCCGACGAGTTCGTACTCACTGGAGTGGTCGAGCAGGACCGTGGCGGGGCCCGCCGACACGAACGCACTGGCGGGGAAGGTCGGCAGCGGGTACTCGCCCCAGCCGCCCTCAGCGGTCAGTCCGCGCTCGGTGACGGCGAACTGTCCGGCGGACGAGGACGTGGTCACCGGCTCGGGCAGCGGCACGTGGAAGCGCAGCCGGTGGTCGGCCGACTGGTTGAGGAGCGAGGTGGAGACACGCACGAACGGTTCACCGGCCCGTACCTCCACCAGCGTCTCCACCGGGGTCGGCGCGGTCCGTCCGTCACGCAGGTCGCGGTCCTCGGAGAGGGCGACGGGCCACGCGTAGACGCGGGTGACCCGCAGCCGAGAGCGCAGCGGGCCGTCTTCGAGGACGTCGACGGTGATCTGCACCGGGTCCTGGACGAGGACGTCGTGCGCCGGGGGAGCGTAGTTGTAGCTGTCACCGCGGTCACCGCCGTCGACGAGACGACCGACACCGCGCAGCACGGTCCCGTCGGCGCCGACGATGTCCAGCGTGCCGTCCGCGGCGACCACGACCTCGACCAGACCGTTGGAGAGCGTACGATCCGTCGCCGTCGCGTACGAGGTCCGCGTGGGCGCGTACGGGGCCGATGCGCCGACGGTGTCCTCGTGCGGCTCCACCCGGAACGCGGTCAGTCCGGACGCGGGGACCTCGACGGGGACGAGCGCGGTGGCCCGCGGCTCCTCCAGCGTCAGTACCCGCCACTCGCCCGGATGCGCGGCGGCAGCGGCGGCGACCTCCTTGCGCAGGATCAGCAGGTCGAACGGCCCCCCGGCGGGGACCTCCGCGAGGTGGAAGACGAGTGAACCGGGGCTGAGGTCGTAGTGGTCGATGAGGCGGCCGAACAGTTCACGGCGGTGGATACGGCGCAGCACGCGTTCGAGCTGCGAGGCGTCCATGCGCTCGTCGCTGAGGACCGTCGGTGCCTCGGAGACCAGCTGCACGGGGTGCGCCGAGCCGTCGGCGGTGGTCGCGACCAGACGCGTACCGGCGGGCGGGGCGACGACGTCGACCTCGACCAGCGTCGTGCGCGCGAACGGCAGCGGGTTGGCGATCAGATGGCCGTCGCTCGGTACCCGGGCGGCGGGTTCGGCGAGCGCCGCGTCCCGGACGGCGCGCGCGGTCTGCGCGGCCTCCGCGAGACGTGCGGCGACCTGGTCGCAGGTCTCGTCGGTGCCGGAGCCGACGACCGAGTCGTGCGCGGTCGACTCGATGATCTTGTGCCAGGCGAGGGCGAGGAACCGCGAGTCGTCGCGCCGGGACCACAGGGCGTTCATGCGCTCGGCGTGGTCGATCGTGCGCTCGGCGACCGCCATCCGCTGCTTGAGGCCGAGCCGTACGGAGAGCACGCCCGGGAGGATGTTGCCGCGTGAGTGGCTGCGCAACTCCCCGGTGACGACGGCCGGCACCTCGTCGCGCACATGGTCGCGAAGGTACTCGACGAGGGTCGCCATGGTGATGGGGCGGCCCTCGCCCGAAGCCTGCCGCAGCCAGGCCGCGAGGTGCGGGTCGGGCGCGTTGTGGTCGGTTCCCGCCATCGCCAGGACCGGGTCCGTGCCCCACCGGGCGGCCGTCATCTCCGCGTAGTCGCCGAGTGCGCGGCCGATACTGTCGGGCACCAGCAGCACGTCGAGGCCGTTGTCGTAGCCGTCGAAGAGGAACTCGGTGCGCACCTCGGAGCCGTCGGGCGCGCGCCAGCGGAACGCGTGACCGTCGACGGAACCGGGCACACCGCGCCACAGTGCCGCGTGCTCGATCCCGGCGCGCGCGAGGATCTGCGGCATCTGCGCGACATGGCCGAACATGTCCGGCAGATAGCCGATCGGCATCGCGCCACCGAGGTCCGCCGCGGCGGCCCAGCCCATCTGCAGGTTGCGCACGATGGTCTCACCGGAGCAGAGGAATTCGTCGAGCAGGATGAGCCACGGACCGACGGCGATGCGGCCCTCGCCGACCAGGGCGGCGACCCGGTCGCGGTTCTCCGGCCGCATCTCCAGATAGTCCTCGATCGCGGCCATCTGCCCGTCGACGGTGAACCGGAAGTCAGGATTCGACTCGGCCGTCTCCAGCACGGTGTCGAGGGCGGTGACCAGTCGGTGCCGGAACACCTGGAACGGCTCGTACCACTCCCGGTCCCAGTGGAAGTGGGGCACGAAGACGGCGGAGTTGCTCATGGCGGCAGAAACCTTCTGTACGGGCGGGAGGGGATGAAGCGCGGGCGGTCACTTCAGTGAACCGGCCGCGAGACCGGTGCGCCAGAACCGCTGAAGGAGGATGAACACGATGATCACCGGCACGATCGACACCAGCGAGCCGGTGATGACGGACTGCTGGAGGAGCGGGGCCCGGGCGGTCTGGCCGTTCCACTGGTACAGGCCGAGGGTGATCGGGAACAGGGACTCCTTCTGCAGCATGACCATCGGCAGGAAGAAGTTGTTCCAGATGGCGACGAACTGGAACAGGAAGATGGTCACCAGGGCCGGTGTCATCAGCTTGAACGACACCGAGAAGAACGTGCGGAACTCGCCCGCGCCGTCCAGCCGTGCCGACTCGATCAGCTCCTGCGGGACGGCCGCGTTGGCGAAGATACGTGCCAGGTAGACGCCGAACGGGCTGACGATGCTGGGCAGGAACACCGCGAGATAGGTGTTGACGATGCCGGTCGCCGAGAACAGCAGGAACAGCGGCAGCGCGAGCGCGGTGGTGGGTACGAGGACGCCGCCGAGGACGACCGAGAAGAGGAACTCCCGCCCGCGGAAACGGAACTTGGCGAGCGCGTACCCGCACAGCGCGGAGATCAGCGTGCCCACGGCGGCGCCCAGCACCGCGTAGATCACGGTGTTGACGGCCCACCGCCCGAAGATGCCGTCGCTGCGGGTGAACAGGACGCGCAGGTTGTCGAACAGGTTGAAGTGCGAGAACGCCAGCCCGTTGGTGGTGGCCAGGTCACCCTGCGGCTTGGTGGCCGCGACGATGAGGAAGTAGATCGGCAGCAGGAAGTAGACGGCCAGCAGGAGCATCAGGGCCATGGCCGCCGTGCGGCCGGCGCGACTCTCGCGGTTCACACGTGCGTTGCTCACAGGCCGGCCCTCTTCGACGTCAGTCGCATGAATCCGAAGCTCAGGACGAAGGTGATGACGGCGATGACCACCGAGATCGCCGCGGCCTGCTGGTAGTTGTTCCCGGACGCCACCGCGTAGGCGAGCATGTTCGGCGTGAACGTGCTGGAGATGTTGGAGGAGATCTGCCGCAGCACGGCCGGCTCCGCGTAGAGCTGCAGCGTGCCGATGATGGAGAACACCGTGGTGAGGACGATCGACGGGGCGATGATCGGCACCTTGATGCGCCACGCGACGGCCCAGTTGCTCGCACCGTCCAGCTTGGCCGCCTCGTACAGCTCCTGCGGGATCGACTGCAGGGCCGAGTACATGATGAGCATGTTGTAGCCGGTCCACAGCCAGGTGGAGATGTTCGCCGCCGACCAGAGAACGGCTCCGGGGCCGAGGAAGTCGGGGTCGAGACCGATGCCGTTCAGCAGGTCCACGACGGGGCTGAGCTGCGGTGAGTACAGGTACGACCACATGATCGCGGCGATGACACCCGGTACGGCGTACGGCATGAACGCGGTCATGCGGAAGACCGACTTGAGCTTCAGCAGGGGCGTGTCGAGGAGCAGCGCCATGATCAGGGCGACGAACAGCATGACCGGCACCTGCACGATGCCGAACAGTCCGATGCGCCCGATGCTGGACCAGAACTCGGCGTTCTCGAAGACCTTCTGGTACTGCTCGAAGCCGCCGAAGCTCGTGTACGAGGTGCCGTACTGGCCTCCGGTGCGGTGCACGGCTCGGAAGCTCTGCCAGAGCGCGTAGCCGACCGGTACCAGGTAGAACAGCACGAACGGGAGGAAGAAGGGGAGCAGGAACGCGGTGATGGTGCCGGCCCGGGGGCCGCCGCCGTCGGGAAGACGGCGGCGGCCCTTCGGTGGTGTCACCACTCGCGTCGTGCGGGTAGCGAGGTCGGTCATGTCGTGCTCACTTGCCTGCCGTGACCGGGATCGCCTGGTCCTTCATCGACTTCACCGCGGCGTTCTGGGCCGCCGACAGCGCGTCGCTGAGGGTGCCGTCACCGGCCGCGGCCTTCGCCATCGCGTCCTGGAGCGCGAGGTTCACCGTCTTCTGGGTGGGGCCCCAGGTGAAACTGGTGTCGATGTTCTTGGACGAGTCCGCGAAGACGTCGAAGATCTTCTCGTTGTTGTAGTACGGCACGCCCTTGGACAGCGCCGGCAGTTGCAGCCCGGCGTTGGCGGCCGGGTAGAGACCGCCCAGCTTGTTCTCCAGCGCGAGCGCCTCGGGGTCGGTGTTCAGCCAGGTGTTGAACTCGACCGACTCGTAGAGGTGCTTGCCGCCCTTCATGAACGCGACGGTCGAGCCGCCCCAGTCACCGGACGCGCCGTTCGTGCCCCACGTCGGCATGGGGACGATGCTCCACTTGCCGGCCTGCTTGGGCAGGTTGTCGCGGAACATGCTGTAGCCCCAGGCCGCGCCGACATAGCTGGCGATCTGGTCCTTCTGGTACGCGGCGTACATCTGCGTGGAACCGTTGGCCAGGTCCGTGCGCACGAGCTTGTCGGAGATCAGCTTCTGCCAGTACTCGGCGACCTGCTTGCTCTGCTCGGACTCGACGGTCACATGCCACTTGTCGCCGGAGTAGCCGTACATCTTGGCCCGGTTCTGCCAGATGAGTCCGTTGAACCACTCGGCGTTGTTGGGGTCGAAGAACGTGATGTCCAGGTCCGGATCGGCCTTGTGCAGCTTCTGGGCTGCTGCCGCGTACTCGTCCCACGTCCTGGGGACGGCGACACCGTGCTTCTTGAAGATGTCACTGCGTACGTAGAGGGCCATCGGCCCGGTGTCCTGCGGCAGGGCGAACACGCCGGTGTTCCCGAAGCTGGTCTGCGACCAGGTCCAGGGCACGAACTTCGACTTGGCCTTGGCGGCGGCCGAGCAGTCGGAGGCGTCCACGAAGGCGTTCTGCGTGCGCAGGTTGGGCAGCTGGTCGTAACCGACCTGGGCGAGGTCCGGCGCCTTGTCGGCCTTGAGGGCGTTGCCGAGGGTGCCGTACTGGTCGTTCGAGATGTTTTTCGTCTCGACGTGGATGTCCGGGTTCTTCTTGTTCCACAGGGCGACGACGTCGTCCATGCCCGGAACCGTGTTCCAGTACTGGAGAGTCACCTTGCCCTTCGCGGGCTCGCAGGACGCCGCGGAGGAACTGCCCGACGAGTCGGACGACGAGCATCCGGCGAGTACGAGGACACCGGCGGCCGCGGCGACGACGGTGAGGCGGATGCGCGTGACTGTGCTGCTCATATTTTCCGTTCCAGACAACGGCTAGCGACGGTGCTAGGCGGCTCGATGCTGATCCCTCGGGCGGACTGCCCTCCGGGTGGAAAGGACGGGACGCAACGCTTTCCAGGTGCTTGTGAGCGGTCCCGTGAACGCTCACGGGAGCGCTCACGGGGAAGCTCGGAGTAACGTCGCGAGGTGCAATGCTGAAGTGGTCGGAAGTCTGCGCTTCGGCGCGGTTCAATGTCAAGACATTCGGGTCTCGCGCGTCACCGGCGTGTTAAGCGGACGGTCACGCGGACCCGCTGAGCCGCAGCTCGGCGTGTACGACCAGATCGGTGATCGCGAGCGGGGGCGGCTCGGACAGCAGCCGTGCGACCTGCTCGATGGCGAGCGCGCCCAGCCGTCGCGTGTCGAGGGCGACGCTGCTGAGCGGCGGTTCCACGAGTGCGCCGAGCTGCAGCCCGTCGAAGCCGATGACCGCCAGATCCTGCGGGACGCTCCTGCCGATCCTGCGGGCCTCCCGGAGGGCACCGATCGCGATGATGTCGTTGAACGTGAAGACCCCGGTGACATCGGGATGCGCGGAGAGCAGCTCCTTGAGCGCCGAGCCGCCGCCGTCCGCCGTCTGGTCCGCGCCCACCACCGCGCCCGGGTCGATCCCGTGGGCCGCTGCGGCCGTCGTGAACCACGTGTGCCGGATGCTCGGCTCGGCCCGCGTGTGATGGTCCAGCATGCCGATCCGGGTGTGCCCCTTCGCGACGAGGTGCGCGACGGCTGCGTGGACGCCCTCCTGGCCGTCGATCCGGATCGAGCTGAACCGGGTGGACCTGCCCTCGCGGCCGATGAGCACCACCGGCATGCCGCGCGTGAAGGCCTCCAGTTCGCTCTCGGGACAGCTGAAGTAGCCGATCACCGCGTCCACCTGCGAACTGATCACCTGGAGTGTGCCGCGCTCCTCCTCCGCGCGGTCGGCGGTGTCGTACACGACGACATGCCAGCCGCGGGTTCGGGCGGCCTCCAGGGCGGCGGCTGCGACCTCGGTGAAGAACGGGTTGAGCAGATCGGGGATGACCAGGCCGATGGTCATGGTGTCCTGGCGGACGAGGCCCCGGGCGAACCGGCTGGGCCGGTAGCCGAGGACGCGGGCGGCGTCCAGGACGCGTTGTTTGGTGTCGCCGTCGATCTCGTCCTTGTCGTTGAGTGCGCGTGACACGGTCTGCCGGGACACTCCGGCGGACCTGGCGACGTCGTTGATCGTGACTTTCCGGGGCTCTGCCCGCTCTGCCCCCGGTGTCGACACCATCGCCTACCTCCTGCTTCTCGCGTCCGCGGGTGCGTGCGCGCGTCCTGAGTATGCCGGTTGCTTGCGCGGGCGTGCAGACGGGTCGGGGGGTGGTTGCGCCGTTCCCCGCGCCCCTGAGGGTGTCTGCGGGCCGGTGGGGGTTGGCCGCGCAGTTCCCCTCCCCCCCCCCTTCAGGGCGAACGGCAGGGGGTGGGGGTGGCTCCTTGGTTTTCGGGTGCTGGCCGGTGGGGGTGGGCCGCGCAGTTCCCCGCGCCCCTTAGGGGCGGGAGGCGGGGCGGCGTTTCTTTGGTCGGCGGCCTCGGGGATGAAAGACCGGGGCGCAGTCCCGGCTTTCAGGGGCGCGGGGAACTGCGCGGCCAGCCCCCACCGGGGCGCGGGCGGGTGGACAGCGGTCGCGGTTGGGGGTCAGTTCCACAGGGGCGGGGTGAACAGCTCGTTGAAGTGTGTGCCCTCCGCCCAGCGGGTGAGCGCGGAGCCGTCCAGGAGCCGGGTGTCCCCCTGGCGCTGGGCCCACCGGATGTCCCGCTCCCTGAAAACCCCCCGGTGCACGACCAGTTGAAGGAGCGGCCCGTCCGCGTGACGGCGGGTGCGCGGGTCGGGCAGCGCCTCGTCCGGCAGCGGCTCCGCCACCGGCCGGAACGCCACGTCGAGCTGCCGACCCGCCGAGTCCCGCGCGTACAGCCGCGGCCGGTCCGGCGCAGGCAGCAGCCGCACCCGCCAGCCGTCCCGCCGCAGCATCCGCGCGACGGCCAACGCGAGCCCCTGCACGTCCAGTTCGCGTAACTCGTCCGCGGAGTAGCGCCCGCGCAGACGGCGTGCGCCGGGCCGTCGGCGCCGGATCTCCACCGCCACGACGAGGGCCGGCACGGAGACGCCGACGACCGGCACGACCGGCCCGCCCACGCGATACCCCATCGCCAGCCCGGCGACCACCGCGCACACGACCACGACCGCACCGGCGAGGCCGGGCAGGACGTCACGGAACCTGGGCCCGTAGAGTCCCTGGTCCCGCAGCCGTCGCACGGTGTGCCGCCTGCGGGCGAAGGATGATCGGGGCGGACCGGACATCCACGACAGGCGTGCCACAGTGCCAGTCCCCCCAACGCCGCAAGAGCCATCCTTGGGGAGAGGAATACCCAGCGTGCGGCCTCATGCCCCCGAAGGCGGAGGGAATCCGGCCACGCACCCCGGCGCACGGGAGCACCGGCCGGTGCACACGGCGACCCAGCTCCTCCCGGACGTCACCCGTGCGTCACCCGGACCGGCTCGAACGACACCCGCGTACGTACGCCTCCGTCCGCCCAGACCACCTCGACCCCTGCGTCGTCGGCCACCACCTGTGTGACGGCCTCCGCGAGCGGGCCCGGTCCCGGTTCGCCGGTGAGGGCGGCCAGGGACACGTGCAGGGACGTGCCGTCCGTCTCGCCGGCCAGGCGGGGCAGTTGCGCCCACGGCACGTACGCGGTGCCCTGCGGCGCCCGTACCGTCTCCGGCTCGGGACTCCAGCCGTGCAGACCGTGCAGCGCCGAGACCAGCGGCTCCTGCGGACCGGTCGCCCACCCGGTGTGGGTGAGGCGGGCCCCCGGAGGCGCTCCCACCACGCGGTGCACCCGCAGTTCGTACGGCCCCCGCACCACCGTCACGCTCTCCACCCGCAGCCCCGGAACCATCGGCGGGCCGTCCGTGAAGACGGGCCGGTGCCACGACGCCGCCCAGCCCCAGCCGTCGCCGTGTCCCGCGCCGAGCGGGTGGATCCCGCGGCGCACACTGCGCCGGCCGCCGACCTCCACCGACAGATGGTTGTCGGCGATGTTCCCGGACGCGGTCGGGCCGGTCCGGGTCGAGTAGGCCTGCCGGCCGTAGTGCGGGTCGTCCCCGTCGGCCGACTCCGCCTCGTGCGGCCGCACATGGTCACTGCCGTGATTGTGCAGCCGTACGATCCCGTCCCCGCGTGTCGCCTGTACGAGCAGTCCGGGCGCGGCCAGGGCCAGTACCCGGTCGGCCTTTTCCACCGGCGCGGCCCCCTCCGTGGCGGTCCACAGCGGGTGGTCGGCGGGTGCGAGGAGGGAGACGAACGCCTTCGACGCCCAGTAGGGCGAGGCCGGTCCGGAGTACGTCTGGAGGGTGGCGTCGTGCGGCCCGTACCAGCCGAGGCTCAGCAGACCGTCGTCGGTCAGTGCCCCGCGGTCGAGGAAGTGCCGCAGGCTTCCGCTGACCAGGCGGCGCGAGGCGCCGGGCGTCAGCGGTGTGTGGCCGGTCAGGGAACCCAGGCCGACGGCGGCGGACGCGGCGAAGCGGTAGGCGAGCGACCGGCCGAAGTGCATCGGCGCCCCGTCCGCGCCGAACATCAGCCCGAAGCCGTCCAGGTGCTCGCGCAGCCGTTCGCCGTACCGCGCGAGGAGCGCCGCGTCGCCGCCTAGATGGGCGTCGAGGACCGGGTACAGGTGCAGCGCCCAGCCGTTGTAGTGGTCGAAGGCGCGCCCGTCCCCGTCGGCGTACCAGCCCTCGCCCCGGTACCAGCCCTCCATCAGCTCCAGCGCCCGCAGGCGCACCGCGGAGGTTTCGGCGTCGCCGCGTCCCACCGACTCCAGGAACCCGGCGACCGTGTACGGGAAGAGGTACCAGTTGTTCGGCGCGGGCACGTGCCGCAGCGATCCGCGCAGCCACTCCTCGACCCGGTCCTGGACACCTGCGTCGAGATGCTTCCAGAGCCAGGGAGCCGTCAGCCGCAGACCGAGGGCGACCGACGCCGACTCGACCATGGGCTGGCCCTGGACGTCGTGGTCGAGGATCAGCGGCCAGGACTCGGTGTCGTCGCGCCCCGGGGAGAGGGTGCCCGAGGCCAGGCCCTCGGCGTAGCGTTCCAGCCAGCCGTGCGGGTCCTCGCCACCGGCGCCCGCGACCCGGAAACCGGCCGCGAGGAACGTCCGGGCGAAGCCCTCCAGACCGTCGGAGCGCACCCCCGAGCGCGAGGGCCGTCCCGGCAGGTCGAGCAGGGCCCGGCCCGGTGTGCTCCAGCGCCACGCGGCTGCCAGCAGACCGTCCGCGACGGCCTCCCAGTGGGCACGGGTGTAACCGGTGTACGGGCTCGACGCACGGTCCTCAGGGGGGAGTTCGAAGGGGATGCGGATGCTCATGCCAGGAACGCCAGCCTTTCGCGTCGTACGGGATGGAGGAAGCCGGTGCCGGACGCCCAGCGGGCGGTCTCGGCGAGCGCGAGGTCGGCCAGGCGCCGCCACTCGTTGCCCTGGGAACCCGCCAGATGAGGGGTGATCAGCACGTTCTCGCAGTCCCACAGGGGGTGGTCCGGTGGCAGCACCTCGGGGTCGGTGACGTCGAGCACGGCCCGGATCCGGCCCGCCAGGACGGCGTCGGTGAGCGCCTCCTGGTCGATGACGGCCCCGCGGGAGGTGTTGATGAGCATGGCCCCGGCCGGCATCGAGTCGATCAGGGCGCGGCCGACCAGGCCCCGGGTGGTGGGCAGCAGCGGGGTGTGCACGCTGACGGTGTCGCAGCGGGCGAACAGTTCCGCCAACTCGACCCGCTCCACGCCGAGTTCGGCGGCGTCCGCGTCACTCACGTACGGGTCGTGAAGCAGTACCCCGATGTCGTGCGGGCGCAGCAGCTCGACGACCCGGCGGCCGATCAGCGACGCGGAGAGGATGCCGACGGTGCTGCGGTAGTTGCCGATGGTGTGCGGGGTGCGCAGCCAGTCGTCCCTTCTCCGCGACGCCGTGAAGTCGCGGGCGCGCTCCAGGATCTGTTTGCCGGCGAGGAGGATCATGGCGAGGGTGTACTCGGCGACCGGCAGGGCGTTGGCCGCGGCGGCGGAGGACACCTCGATGCCGCGCTCCCAGCAGGCGTCCGTGACATGCGCGCGCACGCTGCCCGCCGTGTGCACCACGGCCCGCAGCCGGGGCGCCGCACGCAGCACCTCCTCGTCCAGGGCCGGGCAGCCCCAGCCGGTGATCAGCAGGTCGACGTCGGCCAGCAGCGACTTCGCCCGTGGCGTCGACAGATCGTCCAGCACCGGGGGAGCGGCGAGGTCGCAGACGCGACGGAAGGCGTCGAGCGACGCGCTGTCGAGGACGGCCGCGGCGGCGTCCTGGGACATGGCCAGGGCGGCACGGGGCCGGAAACCCGGTCCGGGGAGGTGCGAGGTCACTTGACGGCTCCGGCGGTCAGCCCGCTGCGCCAGAACCGCTGGAGCAGGACGAAGGCGAGGATGAGGGGCAGCACGGCGAGCAACGATCCCATGATCACCACCGGGTAGTACTCGGGCGACACGGACGCCGAGCTGTTCCACTGGTACAGGCCGAGGCTGACCGGATACAGGTCCTGGTCGGACAGCATCACCATGGGCAGGAAGAAGTTGTTCCAGATCGCCGTCAGCTGGAAGAGGAAGACGGTGATGAGGCCGGGCCCGAGCATCCGCAGACTCACCCGTACGTAGGTGGTCAGTTCGCCGGCCCCGTCCACCCGCGCGGCCTCCAGCACCTCGTCGGGCACGTAACCCCGGCTGAAGATACGGCCGAGATAGACACCGAACGGATTGAACAGCACCGGGATGAACACGGCCCAGAAGGTGTTGACCAACCCGGCCTCGGAGGCCATCAGGTACAGCGGCAGCGCGAGGACCGTCTGCGGCACCATGACCGCCGCGAGGACCAGGCCGAACAGCTTCTCCTTGTGCTGGAAGCGGTATTTGTCGAAGGCGTACCCGCAGGCCACACTCAGCAGCGCGCCGATCGCGGCCCCGAGGACCGCGTACAGCAGGCTGTTGAGGTACCAGCGGCCGTACAGCCCGCCGTCCATCGCGAACAGGTCCTGCAGATTGCGTACGGGGGAGAAGCCGCTCACGGACAGCAGGTCGCTGCTGAACAGGGCGTCCCGGTCCTTGGTCGCGGCCAGCACCAGCCACAGCACGGGCAGCAGGGTGTAGAGGACGGAGACCGCCACGACCACGTTGACCGTGGCCCGCCCCAGCAGACGAGGGCGCAGGAAGGAACTGTCGGTGGTGCTCATCGGGCCTCCTCGGCGTCGGCACGGCTGGTGAAGCGGGTGACGCCGTAGGACAGCGCGATCGTGCACACCAGCAGGACCACCGAGGCGGCTGCCGCCAGGCTGTAGTTGTTGCGGGTGAAGGCCGCGTCGTAGATGTACATGCTCGGCGAGAAGCGGGAGCTGATCATCGGGGATGACTGGCTGAGCAGCATCGGCTCGGTGAAGAGCTGGAGCGCCCAGATCAGGGTGAAGATCGCCACCATGACGATCGAGGCCCGTACGAGCGGTGTCTTGACCTGGAGCGCCGTGCGTACGGGTCCCGCGCCGTCGACCACGGAGGCCTCGATCACCTCACGGGGCACGGCCTGCAGGGCCGCGTAGAAGACCACCATGTTGTAGCCGAGGTTGCTCCACAGGGCGATGTTCACGATGGACGGGATGACGGCGTGGATGCCGAGGAAGTCGATCGTGATGTCCGCGCGGGCGAAGAGGTCGATGATCGGGCTGATGCCCGGGGTGTACAGGTAGAGCCAGATCAGTGCGGCGATGATGCCGGGCACGGCGTGCGGGAGGAACAGGCCCAGTTGCGCGAAGGCGCGCAGCCGCACCACCCCGGAGTCCAGCAGCAGGGCCAGGACCAGCGCGCCGACGACCATGAGCGGGATGTAGATCAGGCAGTAGAGCGCGACCGTGCCGAGCCCGCCGAGGAAGGTGGGGTCGGTCAGGACGGCCGCGTAACTGCGCAGTCCGACGAAGACGGTGTTCTCGGGGCCGAAGCCGAGCCCCGGCTGGTCGTCGCTGTAGAAGCTGAGGTAGACGGCCGTGCCGACGGGGATCAGGAAGACGGTCGTCAGCAGGACGAAGAACGGCCCCATGAGGACGGCGACCGCACCGAACCGGCGGCGGCCGGCGGTCCGGCGGGCGCGCCGGCCGGAGTCGGAGAGGGCCGGACCGCCGACGCGGGACGCGTCGGTAGGCACCCGGGGCTGAGCGGTGGTGGTCATACGGTGTCACCTGCCTTCTCGTCGGCTCAGGTGGAGCGCTGGGTGGTGGACAGGCCCAGGGCCTTGAGGTCGGGCATGGTGCCCTCCTGCGCACTGCGCAGGGACTCGGTCAGCGAGCCCTGGCCGCCGCCGACGCGGGCGAAGGAGTCCTGCATGACCCGCTGGGTGGCGCTCATCCGCGGCCCCCACAGCCAGCCGTCGCCGATCTTCGCCGCCTCCTGCTCGTACAGGCGGTAGATGTCCTGCCCGCCGTAGTACGACCGGTCGAAGGCCTTGCGGCCCACGGAGACCAGGCCGGGGGCGGCCGGGTACTGACTGCTGTTCCCGCTGGAGAGACGGGCGCGCAGGGCGTCGGGGTGGGAGACCTGCCACTCGATGAACTCCATCGCCGCCTCGGGTCTGCGGCTGTCCTTGGTGATGGCGAACGTCGATCCGCCGTGGGTGCCGACGGAGGGGCTGCCGGTGTCCCACTGGGGGAGCGGGGCGATCCGCCACTGGCCCTTCTGCCCGGGCCGCGCGTTCATCTGCGCGCCCGCGTCCCAGGCGCCGCTGAGCCGGGTGAGGACCAGCCCGTTGCCGATCTGCGCGTCGGACTGGCGGCTCTCGACGGCGTTCACGAACACGTCGTCCCGGTCGATGAGCCGCTGCCAGTACTCCGCGACGCGCCGGGAGGGAGCGTCGGCCAGGGAGACGTTCCAGGCGCCCTTCGAGGTGTCGAACCACTGGGCGCCGGCCTGCCAGGCGTAGGCCGCGAACTGCGTCATCCCGTCCGTGGGGAACAGCGCGAGCCGCCGGTCGGGCGCCTTGCGGCGCACGGTGCGGGCCTGCTCCGCGAACTCGTCCCAGGTGCGCGCCACTTGGAGGCCGTACCGGTCGAACAGGTCGGTGCGGTAGTGCATCACCATGGGCTCGACGTCCAGCGGAACGCTGAACACCCGCTTCTCGAAGGTGGTCTGCGCGAGCGCCTGCGGCAGCAGCTTTCGGCGCAGGGAGTCACTGACGAGATCGGTGATGTCCCGGGCGACCCCGTCGATGGCGAACCCCGGCACCTGCGGGTACTCGATGGTCGCGATGTCGGGCGCGTTGCCCGCCCGGGCGGCGTTGCTCAGCTTGGCGTAGCCGCCCTGCCCGCCGGAGGGGATCTGCTGGAAGTCGACCTGCACGCTCGTGTGCGTGCGGTTGAAGGCGTCGACCACTTCCTGGCTGCCGCGCAGGGCGGACCAGAAGGTGATGCGTGTGGTGCGGCCCGTGCCGGCCGACGAGGCTCCGTTCCCTCCGCTGCAGGCGCCCAGGGCTCCTGTCAGCGGTACGGCGGCCATCGCGGCGAGCACGGAACGACGATCGGGTCGTCCGGGCATGGCGCCTCCCGCGGCTCCTGCGTGTCCGCGTCCCTGCGGACACGACTGTTCGGGACACGGGAATACTCATCGCTCTCGACCCAAACGGTCAATAGAGCGATCAGAAGAAAAACAAACGCTCAAACGCTCACTCGTCCGAGGTTCACTGATCCGAGGCGGCGGCCTCGTCCGTACGGTCCGTGCCGTCCGCCCGCCGTGTCGAGCCGCGCACCATCAGCCGCGGCAGCAACTCGACGCGGCGCGCGGGTTGTCGCCCGCCTTCCCGGAGGCGTTGCGTCAACAGTTCGGCGGCGGCCCGGCCCACCTGCGCCTTGGGCGGGGACACCGCGGTCAGGGGGGACGTGCCCAGCGCGGCCACCACGTCGTCGTACGCCACGACCGAACAGTCCTCGGGCACCCGCACCCCGTCGTCCGCCAGCCGCTGCACGACCATCAGCGCGTCCACGTCACTGTGCAGCACCACCGCGGTGGCCCGCACCCGGCGCAGCAGCCGCGGCAGATCCGCCGTCTCGTCCGCGGTGTACGGGCCCTCGCGCCCCGCCTGCTCGGAGATGAGCGCCCACGCCCACTCCTCCAGCAGCGGATGGGTACCGGCGATGCTCGTGAAGGCGGCCCGCAGCGTACGTGCCGTCGGACTGTCCTCGCGGGTCGCGAACACCATCCGCCGATGGCCGAGTCCCACCAGGTGTTCCACGGCGAGGTGCGCGCCGTACCAGTGGTCCGAGCAGACCGAGTCCAGGGTGTGCGCCACGCTGCCCTGTCGCGGCCGGCGCTCCATCAGCACCGTGGGCACCTCCAGCGCGGCCAGCCAGCCGTGGTCGGCCAGCTCCGTCGCCAGGGTGTGCCAGCGGGGCGCGAGCAGCAGACCGCGGGCCCCGTCGGCCAGCGCCCGCTCCACCAACGGCCTTTCGGCACCCGCGACTTGAGGGGCGATGTGCAGGGCCATGCGCATCCCCGCCTCCTCCAGCGCGGTGCGGGCGCCGTGCAGGGTCTCGGTCAGGTACGAGTGCCGCTCCGGCACCACGACGGCCACCCGGTCGCCGTGGGCCAGGTCGTTCGCGGGGATCTCCTGCGCGGGCAGTGTCGAACGGACGACGCCGTGTCCGCGGCGCAGCCTGCCCTCGCGCGTCAGCTCCTCCACGTCACGGCGCACCGTCACCACCGACACCTGCAACTCGTCGGCGAGGTCCCGGACCCGCGCGGCCCCGCGGGCCTGGACCGCCGCGAGAATGCGCTGACGCCTGCGATCGACCGGCTCCCGCACTGTGCTCCACCCCGAATGTTCGTTTGAGCGATTCAGGTCATCATAACGATCGGCTCGGGATGCCGTTGCGCAAGCCCCGCGAGATCGAGGACGGTCTTCCCGCGGTGAGGTCCAGCCGCCACCGCCGCGTGCGCCTCCGCCGCCCGGTCGGCCGGGAACACCGCCTGGACCGGTACGCGGAACCGCCCCCGCGCCGCCCGCTCCGCGGCGAACGCCAGCCCGTGACACCCGTCCGGCTGGCCTCCGTAGCGGCCGAGCGAGAGCCGTACCCCGCGTTCGGGACCCGTGAAGTCCGCGAGCGTGACCACGGAGCCCGGGCTGCCGGTGAGCGCGACGAGTTCCTCCAGGGAGCCTTTCCCGGCCACGTCGAGGGCGTGGTCGACCTGCGGGATGCCGAGGGCGCGGACCCGTTCGGCCAGGCCGGGGCCGTAGGTGACCGGTGTCGCGCCGAGCGAGGTCAGAAAGGCGTGGTTGTCGGGACGGCCCGTCCCGAGCACGCGCGCCCCTCGTGCCACTGCCAGCTGCACGGCGATGCTGCCGACGCCGCCGGACGCCCCGTCGATCAGGAGTGTCGTGTCCTGCTCTTCGGTGAGGCCGAGCAGGTCCAGGGCCCGGGTCGCCGTCTCGACACCCGTCGCCGCGGCGCCCGCCTCGTCCCAGGACCAGGCGTCCGGCTTCGCCGCCCAGAACGCGAGCACCGCGAACCGCGCGCTTGCTCCGCCGAGCCGGGCGACGTCCACCGCTCCGAACACCTCGTCGCCGACCGCGTGGCCCGTGACGCCCGGACCGACCTCGTCGATCACCCCGGCGGCGTCCACCCCGGGGACGTGCGGCAGAGTGAGACCCGCACGCGAGGGCGAGTCACCGGCCCGCAGCGCGAGGTCGACCGGTGACACTCCCGCCGTGCGGACGGCGATCCGTATCTCGCCGGGACCCGCGTGCGGCTCGGGCACGGATCCGACGCCGAGCACCTCCGGGGGACCGAACCGCTCGAACCGTACCGCTCGCATGACGCACCTTCCCCGCCCGGACCGTCCGGACGTCGGCACACGGTAGACATGCAGGTGGAACGGGTGTTCCGGATCAGGTCGAAGTGAGAGGCGCGGCAAGCACAGTGACTCGGAAAACACGCGCGGACGCGGAACTCAACCGCCTCCGCATCCTCTCGGTCGCCCGCGCCTCCTTCGCCTCCGAAGGACTCGACCTGCCGATGCGGGAGATCGCCCGCCGGGTCGGCCTGGGCGTCGCCACGGTGCACCGGCACTTCCCCTCACGCGCCGATCTGGTCACCGCGGCGCTCACCGAGCACGTCGCGGCCTGCCGCGCGGACATGCGGGCCGCCCTCGACGATCCCGACCCGTGGCGTGCGCTCAGCGGTGTCGTCCGCCGCTTCGCCGAGCACCGGCTGCGGGACCGGGGGCTGAACGAGGCCCTGTTCGGCTCCCATCCGGCGGCGGCGGCCTTCGCCGCCGACCGCCGCGAGCAGGCACGCGCGCTGGGCCGCCTCGTCGACCGGGCCCGCGCCGCCGGCGTCGTCCGGGACGACGTCGGCGTGGACGACGTGCGTATCTGTCTGGCGGCGATCGCCTCCTTCCGCCTCACCCGACCCGCCGTCGGCCTCCACCGCCTCGTCGACCTCCTCCTGACCGGTCTGACCGCGGACCGTCTCCCCGCGGGCAGCGAGTAGGCCCCGCCCATGCGGCCCCCCTCGCGGCGCCGCCGGGCGCCGGCGGTTGATCCGGGCGGTGCGAGGGGAGTTGGCGCGGCAGGTCGAGGTATTGGCCGAGCAGGCTCATGACCCGGTCGGGACCTCTACGCGGCGGGTGTCGGCGTCATGCCGTCGATGGTCGCGGTGAGGATGCGGGCGAGGCGCGGCTCGACCTCCAGGACGGCGTGGGCGAGGCGGGGATCGCTGCGGTAGAGCTCGGCGATCTCCGGGCCCGGTGTCGCGATCTGCCAGAACGCGCCGGCGAGCGCGACGGCCGTGGCGATCACGTCGAGGGCGCTCTCGCGGTCCAGCAGGGGGAGCTGCTCGTCCAGGGCGGCGAAGATGTCCTCGCGGGCGGCGAGTGTGGCGAGCTTGAAGTCGCGTACCGCGTCGACCGAGACGTTGCGTTCCAGGTTGAGGGGTGCCTGGGCGAGCAGGTCGCAGAACATCCCGCGCTCCGCCAGGGTTGCCGCGAACGCCTGCGCCACGGCTGCCGGACCGGGTTCCCCGATCTCCCGGAGCCTCGCGGCCAGGACCGGCGACCACTCCTGCCAGCCTGCCGCGGTGAGCCGCAGGAAGATCTCCTCGCGCGTCTCGAAGTACCGGAGCAGCGCCGACTTGTGCATTCCGGCCCTGGCGGCGATGTCCGTGAGGGTGACCTGCCTGATGCCGCGCTCGGCCCCGAGGGCCCGGGCCGCGTCGAGGATGGCGGCCTCGCGCAGCCGCTTGGCTTCGGGTGACCGTGCGCGCTGGAACTCCGAGGGCGTCATCGCACGATCCTAGCGGAACGCGGTTGCGTTATTAGCGCAACAGTGTTTTGCTAAGTGCATGCAACAGACCTGGTTCATCACTGGTTCCTCACGCGGCCTGGGCCGCGCCCTCGTCCGTGCCGCACTCGAAGCCGGCGACCTGGTCGCCGCGACCGCCCGCGACCCCGAGCAACTCGCCGACCTCGTCACGGAGTTCGGCGACCGGGTACGGCCGATCCGGCTGGACGTGACCGACCCCGAAGCCGCGCGCTCGGCGCTCGGCGAGGCCATACAGCACTTCGGCCGCATCGACGTACTCGTGAACAACGCCGGGTACGCCAACGTGTCGCCCATCGAGACCACGGAGGACGCCGACTTCCGTACCCAGTTCGAGACGAACTTCTGGGGCGTGTACAACGTCACCAAGGCCGCCCTGCCGATCCTGCGCGAGCAGAAGGCGGGCCTGGTCGTCCAGATCTCCTCCATGGGCGGCCGGGTGGGAGGCAGCCCGGGAATCGCCTCCTACCAGGCGGCGAAGTTCGCGATCGACGGCTTCAGCCGCGTGCTGCGCACCGAGACCGCCCCGCTCGGGGTCAAGGTGCTCGTCGTCGAGCCGAGTGGCTTCCGAACCGACTGGGCGGGTTCCTCGATGGCCGTCCACGCGATCCCGGAGGCGTACGCGCAGACGGTCGGAGCCATGAACACCCGCGTCCGCCAGAGCGCCGAAGGACCGGCGGGTGACCCGGTCCGCGCTGCCGAGATCCTGGTCCGGGTGGCCAAACGCCACGACATCCCGGACCACCTGCCACTCGGTGTGAACGCGGCCGAAGGGTCCATCCGGCTCGACAGGCAACTCCTTGAGGAGGACCAGAAGTGGCGCGAGGTCAGCCGTTCCGCGGACTTTGCCGAGCCCTACCCCGCCCCCTTCCCGCCCGACCGGGCGACGGCCTGACCGCGGATCGGCACAGGAGGACCGCTCGGGAGAGGGAGGACGACGTCCCACTCGCTCCCGGGGGCCCGGCCACCGCGAGAAGCCCGGTCGCCGGTCCGCTCAGATGCCCGTCACCTTGCTGCTCGCCGAGATCTCGTACACCAGAGTCACCGTGCGACGGCCGCCGGGAGGGACCGTGACGTTCCACCGGGCGATGCCCTCGGCGTCGAGCACGTCGGGCGCGGGGGAGCAGACTTCCGTACGTACGCGGATCTCGACTCCCGAGACCTCGGAGACGGGCACGCGCTCCCGGAGGACGACGACTCGCTCGTCGTGGTCTCCCGGGGCGGCGAAGTGGGACAGGTGCAGGCGCACCGTCCGGGTGACCACCGTGCGCTGGGACATTCCGGCCGAGGTACGGGACTCCTCGGTGTGCCGGACCACCCGGAAGTCGTCGGAACTGCCGAAGGCCAGCTCGACGGGTGCCCCGGGGGCCGCGAACTCCAGCGTCCCGCGGCCGATGAAGCCGTTGTCGCGGACCAGGTCGACGGGGCCCGCGAGCAGCGCGTGCCCGGACCGGTTGTCGAACCGCACCACCTCGTCGACCAGCGGGGAGAGTTCGGGCGAGCAGGCGTACTCGGAGCCGGCCGCCGTGGTGAAGGAGGAGAGCGGTACCCGGTGGGCGCGGCCGTCGCCGGGGACCGACACCGGCGCGGGGGCGCCGAACACCCGTGTCTCACCGTCGTCGTCGACGCCGGGGAGGCCGAGCGCCAGGGCCTGGCCGGGCACCGGGGCCTGGCCGAGGTCCCCGATCTCCTCCTCCCTCAACTCGACGTCGACCGTGCGGCGTTCGGCCGAGGAGCGGTCCCGGAGGGTCAACCTGTCCTGACCCAGGTGCGGCGGCTCGGTGGCCGCCGCGGAGCGGGCCGTCGACAGCGTCAGGCGTACGTTCGACCAGTCCTCGCCGGTCCGCTGCCAGACCATCGCATCCGTTTCGAGCGTCAGGGAGTCGCCGTCGAGTACGGCCCGGTAGGCGGGTCGCCACAGCGCACACGGCAGGAGGTGGCTCAGGCGCAACCCGACCGGCCCGGCGGTCTCGGCCTCCACGGTCAGCTCGACATGGCCGACCAGTTCGGTGGGCCTGTCCTCCGCGAGGTGCAGGGCATGCCGCGCCTCGCGGAGTTCGACGCCGACCGCCGCCAACCTGCTCTCCGTGGAACGGAGTTGCTCGCCGTACGTGTCGCGCCCGGTGTCCGCGCGGTCCAGTTCGCCGGTCCACCGGGGCCTGTCGACGGCACCGGAGCCCGCGCTCCGGCCGATCTCCCGCAACAGGTCGGCGGCCAGCCGCTCCAGCAGATCGAGACGGACGAGGAGGCGATCGCGTACCCGGCCCAGGTCGCGCTGTTCCTCCTCCAGGAGGTGCACGCGTCGGCGCAGCGCCGAGTCGTGGGCGGGGGACGGCCCGGGTCCGCGCGGCTCCCAGGTGCGTACGATCCGCGCGTCGACGACCGTGGCGGGGTGCTCGGTGGTCAGCTCGGCGTGGAGCGAGCGGTCGACGGCCAGCGCGCTGACCGGGCCGAGCCGCAGCCGCTGGACGCCGGGCCCGAGATCGAGGACGGCACCGCGTTCGACGAGGGAACGGTCCTCCAGACAGGTGACGGCGGTGACGGGCAGAGCGATCGGCTGCGCATCCGTGGACATGGGGTGTGTCAGCTCCTGCGGTTGCCGTCGACCAGGGCCTTGCCGGCCGGGATACGTATCTCGTAGCCGCCGTCGAGCGTGGCGGAGCCTCCGGCGGGAAGCTCCACCCGCCGGACACGGGTGCCGGGGGCGAGGGTGTCGGGCCCCGCACCCTCCTCCGGGATCGTCCAGTCCGCCCGTTCGTCGATGCGGATGTCAGGGTCGGAGGTGACCGGTACCCGCTCGCGGACCTCGACGGCGACGGGCCGCGCCAGCCGGTTGACCAGCTCCACGTGGACGCGGTGGTCGAGCACGGTGGTGGTGTTGCGCAGCCCCGAGGTCGACTCGCGCAGTTCCGTACGCCGAGTGACACGGATCGCCTCGGCCGGTCCGAGCCCCACCCGGCGCGTCCCGCCGGGAGCGAGCGTCGGGAGCGCCGTGGTCAGGAGGAATTCGTCGTCGGCGGTGACCTCCACCGGTCCGGCCAGCAGCGCCTGATCGGTGGCGTTGGAGAGCACCAGTGTCGTGTAGACGGTCTCTTCCACGGACGGCACGCACAGGTACTCGGTTCGCAGACCGACCGGGATCTCGGTGATGGTCACCGTGTGCCAGGTGCCGTCCGACGGGATGTCGGTGCGCGCGTGCGCGTCGAAGCGGTGGTCGAAGGAGCCCGCGGACTCACGGGGCCGCACGGCGTGGCCGGGCAGCGGCAGCGATGCCACGGACTCGGCGTCGCGGCGCCTCTCGGTGGCCACCGGGTCGAAGGACGAGTCCGGGAAGATCAGTCCTCTGCGACCGGCCTGTTCCTCGGGACCCGCCAGGACGAGGGCGGCGTAGTCGAGTTCGGCGCCGCTGGGGTGCGGTGGGCCGACGGGTGGGGCGGGCGGTGAGGCGGGCGGCATCGCAGAGCGCGGCATCGCACTGCTGGGTGCTGCGGGTGCTAGGGGTGCCGCGAGGGCCGGCGGGCCGCCGGGGGCCGGGGGAGGCGGGGCGCCGTAGGCCGCCTGAGGCATGGGCGGCACGGGGAGGTAGGGCGCCGGCGCCGCAGAACCGTATCCCTGCGGTGGCGGTCCCGGTGCCGGCGGTGGTGCGGTGAAGGCTGTGGCGTGGGCCCCGGTGTCGTACTCCGGAACGGCCCCGGCGGCCAGGGGCGGCATCACGGCGGCCTTCCGCGCGGCGGCCGGACGGGTGCCACGGGCCGAGGTGCGCGGGGCCGCGGTGCGGGGCGCCGCGACGTCGTACCCGGTGAACAGGTCGGACAGCCCCGCGGGCGGCTCCCGCCAGCCGGACGGCGTGGGAGCGGGCTGACGACGGCCGATCCGGATCGAACGGAGCCTGGGCAGATCGGTGCGGCGGCGAAGGTCCGCGGTGGCCAGGGAGAGGCGTACGGCGTTCCAGACCTCGCCGGTTCGCTGGGCCACCGAAGCGCACAGCACCAGCCGGCCGCTGCCGTCGCCCCGGCGGTGGTCCAGCCGGTAGGCCGGGATCCAGACGGCTCCGGGCACCTCGTACTCCAGCTCAAGTTCCACTTCGGGGTCCCGCTCCGCGGCCTGTCCGTCAGGTGTGCGGGCGAGGGTCACCAGGGCCGAGACCGTGGTCGACACACGCGCCGGGGGAGCGTCGGTGGAGGAGCGGGCGAGGGCGTCCACCGCGACGCTCAGGTCGTGCTCGGCATGGAGCAGCGCTTCCTCCGACTCGTCGAGCCGGGCGTGCAGATCGGCCAGCCGCGCGTCCACGAAGTCGGACAGTTCCAGCCACGCGTCGACCGGAGTGCGACGGGGCGGGTCGTCGCGCTTGCGGGCGGGCGGGAACGGACGGAGTCCTCGGACCTCCTCGACGAGACCCAGTTGCCGGTCCCGGCGCGCCCGTACTGCCGCACACTCCTCGTGCAGCCGCTCCACCTCACGCTCCAACTCATCAGGCGCAGGACCGTCGTTGGGTACGGAGTCGACCTCGACCCGCGCCTCGACCACCCGCATCCCGGAGGCACCGACGACGCGGGCCGCCAGGGAGCCGGGGCCCAACGTCCGCGGCAGCCCGGTGATCCGCACCCTGCCGTCCGCCTGCACACCACCCCGCGCGACGCGCCGACAGACCGCGCCCTGCGCGTAGACCACGACCGAGTCGAGTGCCGAGTCCCAGATCTGCGTCGCCTCAGCCTTCAAGTGCTCCCCCTGGCGGTGTTCCTGGCCCTGTTCCCGGCTGTGTTCGTACGGCCGGCCGTGCCCGTAGGGCTGACAGCGTACGCCTGACGAGGTACGCGTCTTGAGACGGCCGGTGAGCAGGTCGGCGCGTCAGCATGTGCGCAGGTGAGTACGGCGACGACGGACCGGATGAGTACGTCGACTCAGGGCTTCGGACGGTCCCGGGACGATGATGAATTCCGTCGCTTCACCATCGATCGCTTCACCATCGATCCGCCGCCCGAACGCAGGAGTTGCGTGTTCAGTCGCCTAGCCGCCGCCGTCGTCCCCGCCTTCGGGCGACTGACGACCTCTACCGACGTCACCACCCTCCAGACGCCGGCCGTCCTCGTCGCCAACCACACCTCGCCGGCGGACCCCGCCATCGTGCTGGCCGCCCTGCGCTCCATGGACATCGAACCGGTCGTCCTCGCCACCGCCGGACTGTGGCGCGTACCCGTCCTGCGGTACCTCCTGGACCGCGACGGCCATGTCCCCGTACACCGCCGTACCTCGCGGGCGGCGGACTCCCTGGACGCCGCCGCGGCAGCGCTGGCTGCGGGCCGCCACGTCCTCATCTACGGCGAGGGGCGGCTTCCGCGCCGGACGGACGCCGCCGAAGCCGCGCCCGAATCGTTCCGCAGCGGCCCCGCGCGACTCTCCCTGGCCTCCGGCGCCCCCGTCGTTCCGATCGGTCAGGCCGGAGCGCGCCGGGTCGCGTCCGGCAGCCGTGCCAAGCACATCGCGGGCGTCCTGACGGCACCGGCCCGCCGCCCGCGCCTCCACGTCCACGTGGGCGCGCCGCTGCACCTGCCCGCCGGGATCGAGGCGGCGAACGCGGTCACACACCAGGCCGTCGTGTCGGCCTGGCGCGTCGCGGCCGGTCAGCTGCTCGAACCGGCGGCTGTTACTTCCTGACCGATCCGTCCGTCTCGGCGAGAGTGCTTCGGAGCGGCCGGAGGGGTCGGCGCGGCTTTCGAACGGTCAACCGAGGCGACCGGTCCCATGCGTTCCGCGCTGTCGAGAGCGCCCGGCCGCGGTAGGTGCGGAGCTGACTGCGGGAGAGCCGGGCGCGTTCTCCCCCGCCCGTCATCATGGCGTTGACCGAAGCCATCGGGTCACCTCCGATCGCCCGTGAGGCGAGGGCTCCGACCACCAGGGGGAGGATCACGACCGCGAGCGCCGAACCGGTGGTGGCGGCGGTGCGGGTGGCGGAGCGCAGGGGGCGGGCAGGCGGCATGTCCTTGGTCATGACGACAGTTCAGCAGCCGCCGCACGGCAGGGCATCGGACGACCTACTCAGTCGACTCGGGCCGGAGTACTCAGTCGAAGACGCTGGGGGAGCGGGCGAAGCCGACGGGCGGCGAACGGGTGAGCGTTCGGGCGCATGTGCCCGTGGGGCTGGTGGCACGTTCCGCCCTACAGTTACCGGTGTAAGCCGTTTTGTAGGACTTTCAACGCTGCTTCAGTGATCGGGCGTTGCGAGGTTCGGCTTTCTGGTTCGGTTTCGGGTTCGTGGCTGGGGAGGCTGCTCATGGCCAGTGCGTTTCAGGAGCGCAAGCTCACGGAGATGTTCGCCGCATTCGACGCGGACGGCGACGGCCGCCTGCGCGAGGAGGACTTCAGGGCGCTCGTCGCACGCTGGAGCGAGCTGCCGGGCGTGGGCGCCGGGACGGAACTGCGCGCGCGGGTCGAGGCACTGCTGATGGGCTGGTGGGCCGCGTTGCTGGAAGTCGGGGACACCGACGGCGACGGGGCGGTCGACCTGGGCGAACTGCTGCTGCTCGTCGACAGGTTGCCCGCCATGGTCGCCGATGTCACCGCGACCGCCGAGACCGTCTTCGACGCGGTGGACGCCGACGGCGACGGCCGTATCTCGCCGGAGGAGCACCGCCACCTCGTCGAGACCTGGAACGGACGGTCCGTGAACATGACGGGCGTCTTCGAACTGCTCGACCTGAACGGTGACGGCTACCTCAGCCGCGAGGAGTTCGCGCTGCTGTGGCGCCAGTTCTGGATCAGCGACGATCCCGCCGAACCGGGCAACCTGCTCTGCGGCCGATTCGCCGCCTGACGTCCTTGCCGGGTGGGCTTCAACACCCGTTCCGGCTCCATGTACTACCGGCCCGCGGGCGAGTGCCGGTACCCCAGGCGGCACGGCGTACCCGCCGACGCGCGCGCCCAGGCGAACCGCACCAGACCGAGGGTTCCTCACGGCGACGAGGACCGGCTGACTCTTGTCACCACCCGTCGCCGTCGCCGCGGTTCACGAGGCGCAGCGGCTCACGCCCCGGGCGTCGGGGTCGGGCACTCGGGCACCCCATCGAGCCACGCGGGCCCCTTGATGTAGATGTTGGTCACCCAGGCCTTGTAGTCCGGCAGATAGGACCACGCGTCGTTGGTGTAGCCCTCGGCGGTGACCCGTTCGGCGTGCTTCTGGCACTGGACACGGATCGTGGTGGAGTGGGGGAAGGCGTACACCCTGGCTGCCGCGATGGCGGGTTCGGCCTTGGTCCAGACGCCGGTTCCCCAGGTCTGGTGGACATGACCGGTGACCGTCCCGGTTTCGACGCGGACCGCGCCGAAGTAGTCGCCGTTCAGGCGGACATCGCTCACCATGAGCTTCGTACCGGACTCCTTGGCCTCCACCATCTTGCCCGCGCCCAGGTAGATGGCGATGTGGTGGAGGTCCTTCGAGGTGCCCCAGGCGAGCAGGTCGCCCGGAAGCAGCGGGGCGAGTCCCTGGGCGGCGGTGAAGCGGTCGGCGGCGCGGTGCGTGTAGTACTGCGAGCTGGCGACGCCGTTGAGGATGTCCGAGCCGGCGGCCCTGGCGTAGGCGTGACGGACGAGGCCCGAGCAGTCGAAGCCGAGCCGCTCGGGGTCGTGCGCACTGTCCGGGTCGGTCGGGTCGATCTGGCCGTAGGTGGCACCGGGTTGGGCGCCGTGGCCGCCTCCCCACGTGTACCAGGTGCCTGCCGCGACCTCGGCGCACGCGGCGGCGATCGCGCGTTCGGCGGCCGCGGAGGCACCGGGAGCCAGCGGGCCGCACGCGGCGGCCTCCCGCTCGGCGGAGGCGGGAGGGCTCGCGGCGGCGACGGCCGCCGGCGTCCAGAGGAACAAGGCCAGCAACAGGATGAGTGTGCGGATGAGACCGGTTCGGCGGACCATGCCGAAACCCCCGTATTCTGTCGGCGTCGACGACGTGGCGAGGAAGCAGCCGCTCAACAGCGTGTGCACCGCACCGCCCGCCCGTCGAGGTCCGGGCGTCTCCCCGTTCCCATGGGCAACGGGAAACACCGGGAAACCCCGTCCGAACAGGGCAGTCGTCCGTCACCCGGGAGGGGCCGAGCAGGCCGGGCCGTCCGAGAGAGGGACACCGGGCAGGAGCGTTCGCCGCGCGTCGTCCCCGATGTCAGCACGCAGTCGGCAGATCTCCGCCAGCCGCGCCGCGGGGTCGAGGTCCCACAGGCGTACGGTGCCGTCGGTGCTGCTGCTGGCCACGGTGCGCCCGCCCGGGGCGTAGGTCACGCTCCACACCGAGTTGGTGTGCCCCGTCAGCGTCGCCCACTGCCGTCGCCCGGCGACGTTCCACAGCCGAACCGTGCGGTCGGTGCCGCTGCTGGCGAACGTACGGCCGTCGGGGGAGAAGGCGATCCCGCGGACGGAGCCGGTGTGCCCGGTCAGGGTCGCGTCCGAGCGGCGTTCACGAACGTTCCAGAGACGGATCGTGCCGTCGTTCCCGCTGCTGGCCAGGGTCCGGCCCCCAGGGGCGAAGGTCACGCTGCGCACCGCCCCCGTGTGGCCGTGGAGCGTGCCGATCCGGCGGTGTGCGGAGACGTCCCACAGCCGTACCGTCAGGTCGTCGCCGGCGCTGGCCAGGGTCCGGCCGTCGGGGCTGAAGGCGACATCGTTGGCGAAGTCCTCGTGGCCGGTCAGTGTCGCGACGGACGAGCGCCGGGTCACGTCCCACAGACGTACGGTGCGGTCGGCACCGGCCGACGCCAGGGTGCGTCCGTCCGGTGCGAAGGCCACGGAGAAGACCTGCCCGGTGTGGCCGGTCAGAGTCGCCAGGTGTTTGCGCCGGGCCACGTCCCACAGCCGGATCGCGCCGTCGGAGCCCGCCGATGCGAGGGTGCGTCCGTCGGGTGCGAAGGCCACCGAGAAGACCGTCTCGGTGTGTCCCCTCAGGGTCGCCACGAGTGTGCGTCTGCGCGCGTCCCACAGCCGCACCGTGTGGTCGGCGTCGGCGGTGGCCAGCAGTTTCCCGTCGGGGCTGTACTGGGCCTGCCACACCTCGGTGAACGGACGGGCCGTCAGCACCGGGCCTTCGAGGTCCCACAGGACGGCGGACTGATCGAAGCCCGCCGTGGCGAGCAGAGCGCCGTCGGACGTCATGGCCACCCCCATGACGTAGTCGGTGTGGCCGACCAGCACGGCGGTCTGTCGGCTGCTGCGCACGTCCCACAGCCTGGTCGTCCCGTCACCGACCGCGCCCACGACGGTCGTACCGTCGGGCGTGTAGGCGACGGCGTTGATGTCGTCGCTGCTCCCTGACAACGTCGCGCGGAGCCGCCCACTGCGTACGTCCCACAGCCGCACGGTCCGGTCGGTGCCTCCCGACACGACCCTGCGGCCGTCGGGGGAGAACGCCGCGCCCAGTACTTCGTCGGTGTGCCCCCTCAGCACGGCGCGTGCCCGGCCGCGGTCGGTGTCCCACAGCCGTACGGTGCGGTCGGCGCCGGCGGAGACCAGGCTCCGGCCGTCGGGAGCATAGGCCAGGGTGTGGACCGGCCCCTCGTGCCCTGCGAGTGTGACGATCCTCCGGTGCGGCTGCCCGGTGTCCCACAGGGAGATCGTGCCGTTCGGGGCCGCGACGGCGAGTACGTGCCCGCGCGGATCGAAGGCCACGGACCGGGCGGCTTCGGTGCTGTCGGGCAGGACCGCCCTTTGGCGCCGGCCGGCGGTGTCCCACAGGCTCACCGGCCCGTCCGTCGACGTGGCTGCCAGCGTGCGGCCGTCGGGGCTGAAGGCGATCGCGCGGACGGGCCCGGAGGCGGAGAACGAGGCGATCGGGTGGCGGTCGCGCACTCGCCACAGCATGACCTTGCCGTCGGAACTGCCCGTCGCCAGCACCCGGTTGTCCGGTGCGAAGACCACCGAGTTGACCGGCCCCCGGTGGCCGTTGAGCCGCGCCGAGAAGGGCTGGGACTGGGTGCTCAGCAATGCGCCCCGTGCCTCGGCGGTGGCGCTGGTCCGGTAGGCCTGCTCGGCGAGCAGGATCGATGCCTCCGGCTGGCCCCCGGCCAGGGAGGCGGACCGGACGGCCAATGCCTGGGACCGGGCGACGCGTTCCTGGTCCAGGGCACCCGTACGCTGCTGGTAGGCGACGCCTCCGGCGGTCAGGGCCAGTCCCAGCAGGACGACGAGGGTGGCCAGCAGGGACTGGCGCAGCCGGACCTGGCGCCTGGCCTGCTTCCGGCGGGTGTCCTGCTCGGCCCGGCTCATCCGGAGGAAGGCCGTCTCGCCCGGGCCGAGCCGGCTCCAGCCGTCCGTCTCGTCCGCCCAGGAACGCGCGGTGTCCAGCCGGGTGCCGCGGTACAGGGCGGACGGGTCGTGGTTCTCGCGTTCCCATTCGGCTGCGGCATGGGCCAGTTGCTGGTGCAGCAGCAGTCCGGCCCGGTCCGCGTGGATCCACTCGCGCAGCCGCGGCCAGGCGTGCAGCAGAGCCTCGTGGGCGATCTCGACGGTGTCGCTGTCGAGAGTGATGAGCCGTGCCCTCACGAAGGCGTCGAGAGCCCCTTCCGCGCCGTCCGCGTCGGCGAACTGCTCCATCAAGGCATCCCTGCTCATCCGGCGGCGGGTCGCCCCGGCCTCGTCCGCGACGAACACCAGTCGGGACAGGATGCGGCGGATCGTCTTCTGCTCGGCGGGGTACAGCCGGGTGAACACGTTCTCGGCCGTCCGCGCGATGGCCCCCTGGATCCCGCCGGCCCGCTGGTATCCGGCGACGGTCAGCACGTCGCCCTCGCGCCGTTCCCAGGTGGCCAGCAGGGTGTGGGAGACGAGCGGCAACGCTCCGGAAGGTGTCTCGTCGGCTCCCGCACCGCCGTCGTGCGGCGTTCCGCGCGGGTCCGTACCCGCTTCCTCGCGCAGCCCGGCGTCGCGCAACAGGAGGGGGAGCAGGCCCGGTTGCAGGGTCAGACCGGCGAGCTCCGCCGGGCGTGTGATCGACTCGCGAAGCTCCGCCACGGACATCGGGGGCAGGACGAACAGCCCGTCGGCGAACACCGGGACCAGGTCGGGGAGCCCCAAGCAGTCGCCGGTGAAGTCGGCGCGCACGCCCAGCACCACGACGGCGGGGACATATGTGCCGTCCGCGGGCCGGGAGGTCGACAGGGCGCTGAGCACGCGGACGAAGGAGTGGCGCTCGTTCTCGTCGGAGCAGAGGGTGAAGAGCTCCTCGAACTGATCGACGATCACCACCGGCCGCCAGGTCGCGGGCGGCCGGTCCCCGGAAGCCGTAGTCGGCGCCTCCGACCTCGCGCGTAAGGAGTGCCGCACCGCGTCGGGGTCGCGACGGGCTTCCTCCGCGGTGACGCCGAGGTCCTCACCCACCGCTTTCGCGATGCGTTCCAGCAGCTCGTCCAGCGGCCGGGAGGTGGGAGTGAGTGTCACCAGCGGCCACCGGTCGGCGCCCAGCATCGGGAAGTCGCCGCGCCGCAGAGCGGGCACAAGACCGGCGTTGAGTACGGACGACTTGCCCGCGCCCGAGGGGGCGAGCAGCGTCAGGGGGCCGTTTCCGACCCGTTCGAAGAGGCGTTCCACCAGAGCGGCCGTCGCACGTTCCCGGCCGAAGAACCAGTCCGCGTCCTGTCGTGTGAACGCCGACAGGCCGCGGTAGGGACACGCTCCACCGGACTGGCGTTCGGCCGCGCCGGTCCGGTCACCGGTGCGGCCGTCCGGGGACGGTTCACCCTGCGCGCGCTGTACCAGTTTGAGCAACTCGCCGTCTGCGCGCAGCGCTTGGTCGCAGAGGCGGGCGACATCGACGGTCACGCGTTTCGTGCCGGTCTCGATCTTGCTCAGATAGCCTTTGCTGTAGTGCGTGCGGCGTGCCAGATCGGTGAGTGACAGGCCGCGTTCCTGTCTCAGGCGTCTGAGGTGTGCGGAGAAGGAGGGCGTGGTCGGCGCGCTCCGGCTCCGGTCGTCCTGTTGATCGGATTCATGTCCGTGCTGCGGTTCTCCCACGGTGTCCCCCATGGCAGTACGGCCGTGAGACGGCGATAGCCAAGGTTACTTCCGTGGTGACCGGGACAGCCAAGTCTTTCCCCGGTGTGGCGTGAACACCCCCGTCCGAAACCATCCGTCGGCGGTCCGGGACCGTCGGTCCCGGACCGCCCGTGCACGTCGGCCGGATCAGGTGAGGGTGGCCCCGCAGCCGCCGTTCACCCATTGGTGCGACCTGATGTTGTCGTTCACCGTCGGTCCGGTGGTGAAGAAGTTGTCGGACAGGTTGTCGGCGTACAACTCGCCCGGGTAGAGGCAGGTGTGGCCTTCGGTGTAGTTCTCCAGGAAGTAGAACTTGACGATCGACAGGTTGCCGGTGAAGCCGCGGTTCATGACGGACGAGGCCCTGTCGTTGGCGCCACCCCAGTTGGTGCTGTTCCCCGAGGCGACGATCAGGGGGGAGCCCGCACAGTCGAAGGCGTCCCAGGCGTACATGTTGCCGTTGCGCGCACCCCACTTGCTGTCGCACACAGGACCGGCGGCGCCGCTCTCGGCGGCCTGCGAGGTGGTGGGGGCGGCGAGGCCCAGAGCGGTGAGCCCCAGGAGCGCCGCCGTGACGGTGAACTTGCGCATGATGTTCTCCCTCGTTGTGGTGTAGGTGGTGCAGGGTGGAGGTGCGCCGATGCCGGTACGCCGGACTTCTCCCGGTCATCCGGCAGCGGTGCGTGGTGGATGGGGCCGGGGCACGAACGTCAGTCCCGTTCCGGGACGATGTGCACCGCTCGTTCGTAGGCCCGTCGGCCGAAGTGCCGGTAGGCGTCGATGTCTTCGCCGTACCGGTCGCGCAGCCGGTCCAGGTAATGGGCCTCGCGTTCGGTGGCCACGGCCCGCAGCGAGACCCGGCGGGCGCAGGTCGCGTCCGCGACCGCGGTCGCGCGCTCGCCGGTGAACGCGTCGTCGGTGTGGGCCGGACCGAGCCGGCCGGTTTCCGCCCGGACGGCGTCACGGGCCGCCTGGGGGTCCTCGTAGGGCTGTCCCGCCTTCTTCATGCAGTGGGACCAGGCCTGTACCGCAGCGCTGAGCCGGCGGTCCTCCATGAGCTGTTTCCCGTAGAGGGAGCTGAGGCCCAGAGCGGTCTTGCTGGTGCGGAACCATTCGGCCGGGTCCCCGTAGAGCGTGCGCTCGGCCTCCTGTGTGCAGCCGCCGATACGTTTGCGGATCTCCCCGCGGCCCGGCAGCGACGCGGTCAGCATCCGGGCGCTGTCGCCACCGTCCAGCGCGACGTCGAAGGCGGCGCGCCGGGAGTCGGAAAGGCCCTGCCGGTAGGCGCCGTTGGGGTTGCTCTCCCGCACCCGCGCACTCTTCGCTTCGATCCTGCTGCCGTACCCGTACGTACGAGCCCATGCCACGTCGTCCTGGACGAAGCGCACCGGACGGCTCTCCCGCAGCGTCAGCCCGAGGTCCTCCCAGTAGGTGAAACCGTGGCGGCCCATGCACTGCTTGGTCAGACGCTGCAGCGCGTCGGCGACGCGGACCTCCTGCTGCCAGGTCAACGCCGCGGGGTGGGCCCGCGTGGTCCGCTGCGTCCGATCGCGCCCCTCGTCGTTCCCGTCGCCGCCGGTACCGTCCGTACAACCGGTCGCGGTTGTCGCTGCCATCGCCACCACCGCGCACCAAGACATGAGCGCACGTCTCATGGCCCAGATCTCCCCTCAGCAGGACATGCCCTGTGCTGATGCACACAGAGTTGCCTCTCTGCTCGACCGGGGTCGACGGGTTTCCTGTTGCCCGCGGTGCGCGCTGCCGGGAAACAGGGGATGAGCAGGCGGTTTGCGGATCGGAGGCAACGCGGAGGGAGCCGTGGACGTGCGGCGAGGCCCGTACCGTGAGATCGGTACGGGCCTCGCCGCGACGGTGCGCTCGTGCCGTCGGCACGCAGGAACGCTCAGCTCGGCCGTACGTGGCCGTCGCCCGCTGTGCCGGGCGGTGGATCAGGAGGTCAGGCGGAAGGACTGGGCCGCCGCGCCCGAGCAGGTCTGCTGGGAGAGCTTCGCGCCGTTGGCGGTGGACGACCCGTCGACGGCGAGGCACTTGTTGCTGTGCCGGGCCACGAAGCGGTACTGCCCGGAGGCCACCGACTCGGCACGCCACTGCTGGTTGGTGCCGCCCGTGTAGTCCCACAGATGGACTTTGACGCCGTCCGCGGTCGCGCCGGAGCCGCCGTCCACGTCCCAGGCCTTGTTGTTGTGCTGGTTGACGACCTGGTAATAGCCGTCGCCGGTGGAGCGGAACTGCCACTTCTCGTTGGCGCCGTCACCGCAGGACCACTGCTGGAGCAAGGTGCCGTTGGCGGTGCCCCAGTCGGTGGCGTCCAGGCAGGCCCCGCTGTTGGTGTTCGCCACCCGGTACCAGGCACTGGTGTCGATCGGACCGGTCGGTTCGCTCCCGGACGGGTTCCACACGAAGGTCGCGACCGCGCCGCCCGGCAGGGTGTAGGCCAGCGAGCGGCCGTTGTCGGTGAGGGAGAAGCGCTGCGTGCCGCCGGTGTTCACGACGTACGCGACGCGGGTGCCGTCCGGATTCTGGAAGGCGACGTTCTGGATGCCGCCTCCCGGGCTGGTGGAGCCGATCCGGGTGGCGCCGACCTTGACGAACTTGCTGATGTGGCCGAGCGAGTAGTACTCCGCGCCCCGGGTGACGTTGCCGTTCGCGATCTCCACCACGCCGTTGCACCGGGTGCCGCACAGGCCCTGGTGCGGGCCGCCGCTCTGGTTGAGGGCGAGGTTCCAGGTCACCACGGTCTCGCCGCCGTTGCGCATGTTCTGCACGACGAGGTTCTCGGCCTGCCAGCGCAGGCTGTCGGCGAAGGTGTTGGCCGTGTTGTCGCTGTCGGTGCCGGAGCACTCGGTGAAGAAGACGCGCTTGCCGGTGCTCTGGACCTGCTGCTGGGCGGTGGGATTGCCGGCGTAGCAGTGGAAGGCGGCGCCGATGACCCGGTTGATCCCGCTCGTGCGGGAGAACACGTCGAGGGGATAGTTGGGGCGGTCCCAGTTGTGGTCGAAGGCGAGGAGGTTCGTCGGCAGCCCGGCCGCGGTCAGCCGCTGGTCCAGGACCCGGATGAAGTCGGCCTGCTGTGCCGAGCTCATCGACATCGAGGGGTAACTCGTCGGGTTCTCCGGCTCGTTCTGCACCGTGAGATCGGTGAGGGTGATGCCCTCCTGGCCGTACGCCCTGATCGCCTTGACCAGATAGTCGGCGAAGTCGCCGTAGTTCTCGGTCCGCAGGCTGCCACCGTTGAGCGAGTTGTTCGTCTTCATCCAGGCGGGCGGCGACCAGGGCGTCCCCATGAACCGGATGGACGGGTTGACGCCGAGGGCCTGCTTGACGACGGGGATGATCTCGGCTTTGTCGCGGTCGATGGAGAACTGCCCGCGGGTGTCCTCGTAGGAGTACGGGCTGTTGGAGGCGTCGAAGTCGGTGCTGGCGAGCGGCTGGCGCAGGTACGACAGGCCGATTCCGTCGCCCGAGGTGGAGAACAGCGAGCGCATCAACTCGTTGCGCCGGTCCGCCGGGAGCCCCTGTACGAGGCGCGCGGATGCCCCGGTGACCGAGGCGCCGGCGCCGGTGTAGCGCTGGCTGCGCTGGTTGCCGTCGATGCGTACGTCGGTGCCCTGCGGCGAGCTGTTGAAGGTGAGGGTGCCGTCGGAGCTGAGCTTGCGGGCCCCGTCCCCGGTGGTCACCCAGACCTGGGCGACCGGGTCGGCGGCGTGTGCGGTGCCGCCGCCCGTGAGCCCGAGCCCGGCGGCGGCGAGGGCCAGGGTCAGGGCGGCGGCGACCCCTGCCCGTGGCGAGCGGATTCTTCGGAGATGTGACACGGGTGCGGCTCTCCTTCGGTCGGTGACACGTGGGGGACCCCGGCCGTCCCGCCGCGTGGTCAGGGAGACGGCGAGCCGGCCGGGGTTCGAAGGGGTAGTGCACGCGTGCCGCCGGGCCGGCGTGGCGAGGCGGAACGACGGCGCCATGAAAACACACTTACTAAACACTTAGTAAGTGGTCTGCATCACCCTGTACGGAGCCTGGGCGAGATCATTCCTGGGCCCGGCGGCGGAGCGTATGGTGAGCGCGTGACTGACCAGTCGGTAGGCCGAGCCGCCCGGGGAGCCCGTGACAGGCCCCGCGTCCCCCGCAGCCCCGAAGCCCGACAGCGCCAGCAGGACATCCTGCACATCGCGATGGACACGTTCGCGGCGCGCGGCTACCACAACGCCTCCCTGGCGGAGATCGCGGAGCGGGCGGGCCTCACCCAGGCCGGCGTCCTGCACTACTTCCGCTCCAAGTCGCTGCTGCTGACCAGCGTGCTCGAACTGCGCGACGACACGGACATCGAGCAACTCGGCACCGAGCGTCCGCAAGGACTGCGCTTCCTGCACCACCTCGTCGAGACCGCCCGGCGCAACGCCGAACGCGAGGGCATCGTCCGGCTCTACGCCGTGCTCTCCGCGGAGTCCGTCACCGACGACCACCCGGTCCAGGGCTACTTCCGCAGCCGCTACGCCGGTCTGCGCGGCTTCGTCGCCGACGCCCTCACCGAGACGTGCCGGCTGGGCGACGGCGAGGCGGACGCGGAGCGCGCGATGATCGCGTCCAACGCGATCATCGCCGTCATGGACGGCCTCCAGATCCAATGGCTCCTCGACCCGGCGGCGGTCGACATGGCGGCTTCGACGGAACTGGTCATCGACGGGGTCCTCGCCCGGCTGACGCCGTAACCGTTCACGGCGCCGGGCCGAGGGGTCCCGCGGCCGTCGAGATCACGGCCGGGGCGGCAGACGCGTACCGGGTGAGGGAACCTGAGTGCCGGAACCCGGGCGTCGGAAGCCGGGCGTGGGAACCCATGTGTCGGAACCCGTGTGTCGGGCCCACCCGGTTCAGCCCAGCGTCGCGCTCGCCGCACGCAGTTCGTCGAGCGCTTTGAGGGTGTATCCCGCCAGTTCGTCCTCGACGTCTCGGTCGCCCTCGGACCATTCGGCGAACCCCCGCTTGAAGGCCAGCATGCCCAGCTCGCCCGCGAGGGCCGCTGTCGGGCCCGGGACGCCGCGGGCGGTCAGGGCCGTCGCCATCGCGGCCGCGAGGCTGACACTCTTGAGGACGTCGCGTTCCTGCAGTTCGGTGCTGGCGGCGACGGCCGCCTTCAGCCGTGGGGCCAGCTCGCGGTTCATGGGCCCCATCGCGCCCGAGGCCCGCTCAAGTCCGGCGGCGACCGCCTCCAGCGGGCTGGCCGTACCGGGTGCCTCGGCGATGCCCTCGGTCAGCAGTCGGCTCAGCGTCTCCTGCCCGGCGACCAGCAGCTCGCGCTTGTCGGGGAAGTGCCGGAAGAACGTGCTCTTGGTGACTCCGGCGCGCTCGGCGATCTGCGCGACCGTCGTGGCGTCGTATCCCTGCTCGATGAACAGATCGACGGCCGCCATGACGAGGCGTTCGCGTGCGCCCGGTTCCCATCGACCCATGTGCCGATCATACGTGACGGGACTCTTGTCCCATCACCCTGTACAGTGACGGGACAAGAGTCCCATCACTTCCGGGAGAGTTCCATGCGCGTTTTCGTCACCGGCGGCACCGGCCTGATCGGTACCGCGGTCGTCGCCGAACTGCTCGACAACGGCCACACCGTCCTTGCGCTCACCCGTTCCGACGCGTCGGCGCGGGCCGCCGAGGCAGCCGGCGCCGAGCCGCTTCGGGGAGGTCTCGCCGACCTGGACGTCCTGCGGACCGGCGTCGCCCGGACCGACGGAGTGATCCACCTGGCGTTCCGCAACGACTTCAGCAGTCCCGAAGCCCTCGCCGCCGCGGTCGCCGAGGAGACCACCGCTCTGACCACCCTCGGCGAGGAACTCACGGGCAGCGACCGCCCCCTCGTCACCGTCTCCGGTACGCCGTGGGTGCCGGGCCGTGCCTCCACCGAGGCCGACCCGCTGCCGACCGACGGCCCGGTGGGTGGCCGCGGTCGCACGGTCATGGCGATCCTGGACCTGGCCGCACGAGGGGTACGCAGCACGGCCGTACGCCTGCCTCGCACGGTGCACCACCAGGGCGCGGGCGGGTTCGCCGGACTGCTGACCCAGACCGCGCGCCGGACCGGGGTGTCCGGCTACCCGGGCGACGGCACCCAGCGGTGGCCGGCGGTGCACGCACTCGACGCGGCCACCCTCTTCCGGCTCGCTCTGGAGCGGGGGCCGGCCGGATCCGCGTGGCACGCCGTGGCCGACGAAGGCGACCGGGTGCGCGACATCGCCGCGGTCATCGGCAGGCGGCTCGGCCTGCCGGTGGAGCCGGTACCGCAGGAGACGTACGGTCCGCTCGGCCCGATCTTCGCCACCGACCAGCCCTCCTCCAGCGCCCGGACCCGGCAGGCACTCGACTGGGAACCGAAGCACCCGGCCCTTCTCCAGGACCTGGAGAACATCCAGCCCTGAGCAGGGGCGGCAAGGGGGGCGCCGTGGTCACCGGGAAGGCGCCGTCAAGCGGGCTGCCACAGTTCGAGCCGGTTGCCCTCCGGGTCGGTCACCCAGCCGAACCGGCCGACGCCCTCCATGTCCTGTGTCTCCTGGGCCACGTCCGCGCCCTTGGCGTGCAGCTGCGCGAGCATCGCGTCCAGATCGCGGACCCGGAAGTTGAGCATGCTCTGCTGGGTGCGGGACCCGAAGTGGTCGGTGTCCGCCTCGAACGCCGCGAACACCGTCGGCCCGGCCTCCTGATGCCACAGGCCGTTGTCGTCGGCGTCCAGGCCCAGGCAGTCGCGGTACCAGGCGCTCAGGGCCGCCGGGTCGGCGGCCCGCAGGAAATGTCCACCGATTCCAAGCACACGTTCCATGCCGCCATCCTGCCAGGAGGTCTGCGCAGGGCGGCGGCACGGACTGTGACTGTGTTCGACGGGGTCGATGCGGAGACGGGCCGGTCAGAGCGCCCAGGCGGGTGCCTCCCCCGTCCAGCTCACGACGAGCAGGATGTCGTCGAGCGCGCCCGACTCGAACAACGCCCTGGCGCCCGCGCCGAAGCTCAGCCGCCAGTCACCCGCCGGGCCGGTCCCCAGGCATCCGTTCCAGGCCGCGGCATTGCCCCGCCGGGTGCCGGCGACGCCGTTGGTCGCCGTCGCCGTGCCGTCACTTGCTCCGTGGGACAGGGAGATCGCCGTGTCGGGAACCGGTGCGTCGCTCGACAGCCGAACGGCGATCGCCGCCGTGGTGAGCCCTTCGATCCCGGCCGGGAAGTCGACGTCGCGCAGTGGGAGCGTGACCGATCGCGCGGCGGGGTCGGCCGGGTTGTTGAGGTCGTACCACTGGTCGGGGAAGTCCCTCGCCAGGCTGAACACACAGTCGGCGCCACGGTCCCGGTCGGCGTTGAGCCGGGTGACCACCTGCTCGCGGTAGGTGTCGTCGTACGCCGCCGTGTAGTCCACCGTGACCAGCAGGTCGACGATGGTGGAGTAGTCGAGCGGGTTGGCGGCGGGCGGCAGCCGGAACTCCCAGCTGGTGTCCACACCGCTGCCCTCGAACGGCAGCAGCATGTCCGACTGGGCGTCGAGCTCGAACACCCCGCTGGCGTTGACCGGGGACGTCAGGGCGACGACCCCCGGATCACTGCGCACCACGACCTCCTGGAACGTGCCGTCCCGGCCGGTGGTGACCCTGGAGATGCCGTTGGAGTGGAGCGTGGCGCGGATTCCCCGGTCCGGCGGCACCAGCGCGACGAGGCTGGTGCGCACCTGACGGACCAGCCGGAGGTAGTGGCCGGGGAAGTCGCTGTCGAACAGGGCCGTGGGAGTGGTGAAGGCGAGCGTGCCCGTACGGCGGAACTCCAGGAACTCCACCGGCATCAGACGGGCCAGCGAGAACGTCTGCGAGAGGTTCAGGCGCCGGCGCGCGGAGCTGAAGGCGTACTCGTCGAGCCGGGCCAGGTCCTGGGCGAGCTGTTCCGCACCGGTGAGGCCCCGCCGGTCGGGACCGGCGTTCGAGGTCATCTCGGCCGGCGACTGGCCGTAGTCCTGGCGGATCAGCACCCGGGCGGGTTCCGCCCGCTCGAAGGCGAGCTGGGCCTGCGCCTGCCGGGCCGTCGCGGTGGCCTGCTGCAGGAAGTACCGGTACACCCCGCCGAGGGTGTTGCTCATCCAGAGGTACAGGTCGGCGTTGGTGAACTGGCCGTTGAGGAAGGTCAGGGTGGCCGTCGCCTGGGCGTGCTGGAGCGTCGCGACAGCCTGTTCCCGCTCGGCGATCGTGACCTGGTCGTCGGCCACGGTGATCTGCGCGGCGGCGATCTGCATGTCCTGCTGGGCGGCCACCTGCTGTCGCCGCCACTCGTCCTTGCGCTGCTCGATGCCGGCCCGCAGCTGATCGGCCTGTATCTGCGCCTCCAGATTGTTCTGCTGGAGCTGGAAGGCACCCTTGACGGCCGCGGTCGCGCTCATCGAGATGGCGAGGGCCTGCCGGGCGCCACCGCTGAAGATCGCGTCCATCAGGCTGGCCCCGGACGACGCCGCCTGCGCGATGGCGAGGGCCGTGTCCGCCACGGTGATCGCATCCCTGATGTCACGCATCTCGCCGTAGTTGTCCAGCAGGTCCTGCTCGTACTTGTTCGTGGGTGAGTCGAGAGCGGCGCCGAAGGAGTCGGCCATGGTCTCGGCCTTCGTGAACTGCGCCGTGGCGGCGGTGACGGCGTCGTTGGCCTCGTCGACCCGGCTCAGCGCCACCCGGGCCTGCGCCGCACTCAGATCGACCGCCTTGAGGGCGTCGTAGACGCGCAGATTGCGGTCGTCGTACTTCTCCAGCGCGGAGAGGTAGCCGGCCTCCATCTGGGCGGCCTGGGCGGCGAGTTGCCCGGCCCGCTCCAGCAGCACCTTGAAGCGGTACGGCGTCGGCCGGCCCACCGTCGCGGCCGCGAGGCCCTGGGTGCGTGGCATGCCCGCGATGTTGCGGCCCTGGCGGAGCTTGGCCAGCTGCATGTCCACCCTGGTGCGCAGGGTGCGGACCTCCGGGATCGGCAGCGCCGGCTCACCGAGGTTCGTCGGCGTCTGCGGCACCAGGGCCGCGGAGCCGAGCAGCCGGCGGGCGGCGACGTAGAGGGTACGGGCGTGCGCGACCGATTCGTCGGTCTCCCGGGTGAACTCCGCGTCGGCGTAGTCGAGATGACATCTGATGATCGACAGCAGGGTGTACCGGGTGTGGGGCTTGGGACGCTTCGCGGACGCCGAGTCCGCCAGCGCGAACGGGTCGAGATTCGCCGTCCATGTGGCCGGGAACGTCAGATCGGGGCTGGACAGCGTCTCGCTGTTGATACGGCTGTAGACGGAGGTCGGCGAGGTGAGGTCGTACGGCAGGACGATCCAGTACCAGTCGAGCGCCGCCCGGTAGTCCCCGGCCGCCTGAAGGCGCTGCGCGAGGAGCATCGGCACGGCCCAGAAGATCTCCCGGTTGTCGGCGTGCCCGGTGTTCGGCACGGTCTCGATCCCGCTCGACACGGCCGCGAGAGCGGTCTGGTGGGCGGCCCTGCGCTGCGGATCGAGATAGGTGTACGGGGCGGGGAGGGTGATCCTCTTCGCCGTCAGGTACTCGGCCGCCAGCTTGACGGCCGTGCCGGCGGTGAACGTGGCTCCCGGCCCGCTGACCTGCGCGAAAAGGATGTCCAGCGGCAGCGTCGGCGTGCCCGGTGTCATCGTCCGGGTGCTCGGCACGAGCAGGGTGGGGTCGAGATGCCGCTCGGGGAACAGGAAGGCCGTGGTGGCCGCCTGCCAGGTGCCCTGCTCACCCAGCCAGGCCCAGGCGGCGGCGAACGTCTCGGGTCCGTTCTTGAACGTCCAGCCGGCCGCGGGGTGGTCCTGGGTCAGCTCGCCCGACCGCTTCGCCGAGAGCAGTGACTGCACGCTCTCGACCGCCTGCCCGATACGGGTCGTGCGCAGGGTCCCGCCGGCGAGCATGTCGACGAAGAACCGCGCCGACATCGACTCACCCACCTCGTCCGCCGCCGTGGTCGTGGCGGCGAGGTCGGCGAGCAGCGCGTCGCGCAGGATCGGCAGCGCGGCCTGCTCGGCGTCGGCCACGGCCTGCGCGTCGGCCTCACCGAGGGCCTCCCGCTGGGCGATCCTGGCGCGCAGCACGGACTGCCAGGCGGCACGGGCCCCGCCCTCGGAGCGGTACGGGCCGGGCGTGGGCCCCGTGCCGCCGGTGACGAAGAAGTCAGGCGAGAGCACGAAACCCGACTCCGCCGCCAGCCAGTCCGGGTACAGCTGCCGGCGCTTGTACGCACCGGTGAGGACGGCCAGGCCGTCGTCCCACTCGGCCGAGGTGACCGTGCCGGAGCCGGCCAGCGCGCTCAGCCGCCTCAGATACAGGAAGCCGTCCCGGGTCAGACCCCGGGCGGCGAGGGCGCCGCCGATGTCGGCACCCTGCGCGTCCTGGGCGGCCAGGGCGGCCAGATCGAGGCCGGGCTGCGCCAGCGTGAGCATCGCGGTGAGGGCCGCCGCCGGTGTCCTGCCCGTCCTGAGCGCGGACAGCGTCGCGCGGTACGCGGAGAGGGCCTGCGCCCGGTCGGTCAGCAGCTTGCGGACGGGGTCGCCCGCAGGCCCGCCGATGACGTCGCCCGCGTCGATCACATCGGGATCGGCGAGCACTTCGAAAGCCCTGGGCGCATCGGGGTGCTGGTCCTGTCCGGCCCAGGCGAGCGACTGGGCGGACAGCCGCCAGCCGAGCAGCAGCGGCACACCGGGGACACGCAGCGGATCGGACGTGGTCGTCGAGGGCAGGCCGAACAGTGTCTCCAGCCCGGCCTCGGTGAGGGCGGGGCCGTCGATGAGCAGTTGGTCCAGTTCGTCGGGTGCCGTCGCCCTGAGCCGGATGCCGAGCCGGTCGGCGAGCGCCCGGCGGATCGTGGCGTCGGCGCCCCGGACCAGCCGCAGTTCCGCGTACGAGGTCCCGGCGGCGGCGAGCAGGGACGCGTAGGCCGTGCCGCGGTACTCCTGTTCCAGGGCGGAACCGGGTGTGGTGGGCGTGTTCGTGGCCGCGATGCGGGCCCGCAGGAGCTCGACGGGTATCCGCAGCTGGTTGACCTCGTGGCCGCCCAGGTCGGCCTCGGCCGACAGAGGCTGGCTGAGCCGGTCGAGCGGCTGCCCGAGCGCCGCCACCAGGGTGGCGGTGTCCAGCGGCGCGGCGGGCGGACCGGGCACATTGACCTGCTCGTGCGCGAAGGACAGCAGCGCGGCGAGATACTCGCGCTCGTCCAGCCGCTGCTCCAGGGTCTCGGGCACGTACGAGCTGATCACCGTGGCCTGTACGTCCTTGGCGGAGACGTTGCCCGCGGTGTCGGTCGCCCACAGATAGACCGTGTGCGCGCCGAACCCGGTCAGCGGGACGTCCGCGCTCCAGTTCCTGAAGTCGTTGCCCGGGCCCGGCTTCGCCAGGGTCCTGGTGCCGGTGGGGGACAGCGCCCACTCCACCTTGGCGCTGCCGCCCGTCATACCGCTCTGCGCGTCGGGAGCCGTCCCCTGCAGAGGCGCCGTGGCGGCGCCCCTGCCGTCACCGAACACGGTGACGGGGGAGACCTGGAGGTTCGGCGGCGAGGCGTCACGCCCGGTGAACGTGCGGGTCTGTGTCGTGGTGAGGCCGTCGGGATCGGTACAGGTGATGGTCACGGACCGCGCCCCGAGCGGCATGGGCAGCAGACTGACCGGTATCTGGTAGGAGGCGACGCCGGCCGATGCCACGGGCAGGGGCGTGTCGTCCCGCGTGATGGTGATGGTGAGCGGCGCGATCTGGGCGCGGGTCACATCGAACCGGGCGGTGATCTGCCCGCTTCCCTCGAACAGGTCGACCGTGCTCCCGGCGGCGGGCGACGACCAGGTGAAGGCCGGTGGGGAGGCCGCCTGCACCTGGACGGTCTGGGAGCTGCTGAACGGCACCGAGTTGATCATCCACAGACCCGGGTAGCGCTCGGGCCACGGCTCCTCCCAGTAGACGGAATGGCAGTGGGCGGTCACGGTGACGACGACCTGGGAGCCGGGCGAGGTGAAGCCGGGCAGCGGAACCTGTGCGGTCCAGACCCCGCCCACGTTGGTCGCGCTCACCGCGACCAGCCCCGGGACGGACATCAGGACACTGTCGAGCGTGTGGTAGGCGTCGTGCTCGCCGCTCGGCGCGATGATCCCGTTCACCTGGGCGGTCACGGTGATCGTGCGCCGCACCACCGCGTTCGCGGCCGGCCCGGTGATCTGTACGGTGACGCTCACGTCTGTCTCCCCGTCTTCTTGTTCACGTTGTTCACGCGTCGGATCGCGCACCGGGCGGCGGTGCGCGCGGGTCTGTCGGAGGCGCCCTGGTGCCGCGGCACTAGCGACGCCCCCTGAGATTGGGCGGGCTGGACGGCGGTGCCGTCGGCGGGACGGTGGCGTAGCTGGGGAAACCCACGAACCTGACGGTGAAGCTGTCGCCGGGCCGCACACCGAGCCGGTTCAGTTCGTTGCCCAGCTGCGAGCCGAAGGAGGCGTTGACCCGCGCGTCGCCGAAGTAGTAGGTGGTCCCCACCGGTCCGCCCGGAGTCAGGTACTTGTTGGCCACGGAGTCGAGCGGGTGCATGGCCTGCAGCCCGGTCCTGTCGAAGCCGCTCCTGTCCATGTGGTTCCGGGCGGTCCTGCGCAGCGCGCCGTCGTTCGGCAGTCGCTGACCGCGGATCAGCGGCCCGTCGGTCTGCGCCCATTCGATGTTGAACCGCCCGAACTGGGCGTCGCTCGGGGCGCTCGCCATCGCGGACGTGTAGGTGATGGTCGCCACGGGCGGCTGCGCGGCGGCGGGCGCGGCAGTCGTGGGCGCCGCGGTGGAGGTGCTGGCCGGCCGTGGCGACCGCATCCCGGAGAAACCGTCCACCAGGGTCCTGGCACCCAGTGCGGACTCCACGACGGCTCGCGAGTACATGCTCATGCGGGCGAAGCGTTCGAAACCACCGGTGTTGATCGTCCAGTCGAGAGGGAGGCCGTTCCCCGGATCGACGCCGCTCGCCCCCCAGGTGTTCCACACCTGAGTGGTGACGTGGCAGAGCGTGCAACCCCACTGTTTGTCCATCAGCTCGCGCGCGAAGGTCTGATCCGGACCGAGGCTGTCGTAGCGCCGGTTGCCCGCAGGCCCCCGCCCCCCGACGGCGATCGAGGCGAAGAATCCGCCGACCCCCTTCTGGTAGGGGATGTCCTCCTCCCGCATCGACCCCGCGGGGCCGTCCGCCGCTTTCGCCGACGTGGCCGGTGCCCCGCCCTGACCGGGCGGTTTCCTGTCGTCGGAGCCGTCGGGGTCGACCAGTCCCATCGGGTTGTTCGACACGTACCCGTAGCTCGACGCGCCGTGCGGCGAGGTGAGCGGATCGCAGGACGTCCACCGGGCCAGCCACGGTGCGTAGAAGCGGGCCCGATGGTGGCCCAGCCCGCTCTCCTCGTCGCGTTCCCGGCCGGTGAAGCGGTACCGCTTGCGGGCGTAGCTGCCGAAACCGGTTTCGCCGTACGGCGTGTACTCCTCGCGGTTGACGAGTGCGCCGGTGCCGTCCACGACGGTGGTGCTGCTGCCGAGATGGTCGGCGAGGTGCAGGGCGACGGCCGGGCCGCGGTCGTCGGGGTGGGCCGCGCCGATCCGGACGAGGGCGACCCGCTGGTGCTCGTCCATGACATGGACGTGGTTGTTCGTGCCGGACTGCGTCCCGGTCCAGCGACGGTGCTCGAAGGCGTCGTCCACGTAGTGGGTCACCTCGACGGCACCGCCCTGCCGGCGGACCAGCTTCTTCACCCGCTGCCCGGTGGCGTCGTACAGATAGTGGGCGTGCACCGAGGGCTCGGCGCCCGGTGTCTGCGTGGCGAAGGCGGCGAGCCGGTCGGCGTGGTTCCAGGCGAAGCGCCGACTGGTCGTCTCGGCGGTCAGGTTGCCGTTGAGGTCGTAGGCGTAGTCGTACGGCAGCGACCCGACGGTCATCCGGCGCAGTTTGTTGCTGTCGGCCGTGGCGGTGAACTCCCGGGTGAAACCGCCGGTTCCGGTGTGGACGAGTCGGACGATGCCGCCGACGGGGTCGTAGCGGTAGCTCTCGGCACAGGCCTGGGCCCTGGTGGCATCGGTGCCGCGCGGCAGATCGATCCACGGGTCCCCGGCCTGCGGTGCCTGCTGTTCACGGCCGGTGGCGGTCAGCAGCCGGTAGACGGGGTCGTAGGTGAAGCGCCGGTCCAGGGCGTCGCCGCTGCCGAGCAGGGCGCGCAGCTGGGGTGAGGCTGCGGTCAGTGCTTCGGGGTTTCCGGGGACACCACTGCCGGGAGTGCGGTCGCGCAGGGTGGTGAGGTTGCCGGCCAGGTCGTAGTCGTAGCCGATGTCCTGAAGGGCGGGCCCCGTCGGCCGGTAGGTCGTCGCGTCGACGACGACGTAGTGCTCGCTGCGCAGCCGCACCAGCCGGAGCGTGTACGGGTCGTAGGCGTAACGGGTCATCACACCGTTGCCGTAGGCGATCAGCGAACGCTGGCCCTTGGCGTCGTAGGCGATGCGTCTGACGTGCACGGTGCCGTCGAGCTGCACCTGCTCCAGCGCTCCCGCACGGTCGTAGGTGTGGTAGAGCACATGCCGGTTGCCCTCCGCGTCGGTGGGCAGGAAGCACCTCTTGACCCGGTTCAGGGCGTCGTACTGGGCGGACGTGACGTAGGAGGCCGGCTCCAGCAGTTGCGCGTCGCGCTGAGCCTGGGTCTGGCCGGCCGCGGGTGTCCAGTCGACCCGGAACGGCTGCACCTGCCAGCCCGTCGCCGCCGCCCGCTCGTAGGTGGCCAGGAGGGGCGCGTCGGCGATCACCGTGCGGGTGCTCTGCACCACGTTGCCCTTGAAGTCGACGGAGCCGGTGGCGACCTGACCGGCCTCGTCCCGGTGGAGGACCGCCCGGCCGAGCAGGTTGCGACCGCGGGCGCCGTCCCGTTCGGCGGGGCGCTGGGCGGGCGAGCCGCCGTCGCCGTAGTCGACGCGCTGCCGCAGGGTGACCGCGTCGACGGCATCGTCCCTGGCCCAGACCCGGGTCGGCCGCCGCAGCAGGTCGAACGCGCCCAGGGTGACGGCGCCCTTGCTGTCGCGGCTCTCGACCACGTTCCCCAGGGCGTCGGGGACGGTGTCGCGGCGGCCCGCGTCGAGACTGTCCGTCCGCCAGCGCCGCTTGGCCAGGTCGAAGGAGTACCGGAACGCCACTCTGCCCAGTGCGTCGGTGACCGCCACCAGGTTGCCCTGGATGTCGTACGCGGAGCGGGTGGTCAACCGGTCGGCCGCCCCCCGGCCGTTGCGGGCGACCGCGGTGACCGTGCGGCCGAGCGCGTCGGTCTCGGCGCCGGCCGGAGTGTTCCAGTGCCCCTCGTAGGACCGTGCCTGCGCCGGATGGGTGCGCCCGGCGTTGTCGTTCGCGTCGTAGGTGTGGGTCTCCCACGGCGTCGGCAGGCTGCGGTCCGGATCCGCGAGGTCGGCCGGGATGCCGAAGACGATCCGCTGCTCGCTGCCGTCCGGGTGCACCGTGCGCTCGACCCGTCCGCACGGGTCGTAGAAGATGCTCGCCCGCTGACCGAGCTGAGCGTCGGAAGGCGGCGCGTAGTCGTACCCCGTGGAGAAGAACGGCTCGTACTTCCGCACCGCGCGGCCCTTGTTGTCGTACACCTGCCAGCCGGACACGACGACGTTGTCCGGGCTCTCCGGCGCCCTGGTCCGGCCCGTCGAGTCGCCCACGGGCGTGAGGTCGCCTGCCGGGACGGTGCTGCCGCCGTGGGCCGGGTCGCCGAAGAGGGTGTCCTCGGCCTGGGACCGGGTCTGCAGCACCCGGCCGAAACCGTCGGAGTACACCACCGACACGATCACCTCGTCACGCCGGTCGGCGGCGACGTCGGGTTCGGTGTCGTGGTGCGTCCGGCGGACGCTGCGCACGGAGGCCGGCCGGCCGCGCCCGGCGAACGCGTGCAGGTCGTAGACCGTGCGCACCCCCGGCGCGTCGCGGTCGCCCTCACCGTTCTTGCCCCGCACGTACTGGGCGGTCACCAGCCCGGACGGGGAGAACTCCACCGAGGTGGAGTTGCCGTTGACGTCGGTCACCTCGCGCGGTCGCAGCACCCGGTAGTCGATGACCGCCGAGACCGCGAGGCCCGCGGCGTCGACCGTGCGGACCGCCAGCAGGTCGTGCGCGTCGTGGTCGATCGTGCTCTGCGCGCCGAGCGGATCGAGGGTGGCGACGGGCATGCCGCGCGGCACACGGCCCGGCACGTGGACGTCGTAGCGGTGGCGGCCGGACACGACGTAGAAGCCGCCCGGCGATCCGGGCACGTCGCCGTCGGCGTACCGCCGGTACCCGGCCAGGTCCGGCAGTGCGGTACGGAACTCGGCCGGATACTCCGCCGGCCACCCGGTCACCGGTCCGGGGCCCAGAAAGGCCGGCCGCGGCCCGGCCGCGAGGGGGTCGCCGGCCTGGTACAGGTCGTCGAGGAAGGCGTCGGTGAACGCGAGGGACTCGGTGCGCGTCGGCAGGCCGTACTCGCCCAGCACGCCGAGGGCCAGCCCGACGAACGCCTCACCGTCGAAGTGCGTACGGGTGTGGCCGATCACGCGCAGCGAGGTCCCGGTTCCTTGCGCCGGGCCGGCCAGGACCGCGTCCCGCAGGGCGGGCACCGGCAGACGGCCGTCGTTGACGACCTCGTGGCTCGTCGTCCTCGCGACCCGGTCGACGAGGTAGTGGCCGGTGTCGTCCCGGCGGGCGTACTCCGTGGTGGCGTACGTGGCCAGGTAGGGCTCGGGCATCGGCGTCGCCGCGGCGACCGCCAGCGGGTCGCGGCCGCGCGGCACGGCCACGGAGATCTCCCCGGTCGCGAACCCGTACGCGTCGTACCCGGTGGGGTAGGCGAACTGCGTCATCGGCTCGGGGCCGCGCTCCCACCGCGTGGTGCGCGTGCCGAGCGAGAACGGGAAGAAGATCCGCTGCCGGTCCGAGGTCCCGTCCGTCTCCTCGCCCCGTACGCCCGGCTCCCCGGCGCCTGCCCCGGCCACCGACCCCGCTGCGCCCGACTCCTCCCGTACACCCGACAGGTTCTCCGTCACCGTGTAGGGCCGGTCGGACAGCGGGCCGTGGTCCAGCGCGAAGACCTCGGTGCGCATCAGCTGCCCCCGCAGGGCGCGCAACGCCGAACGGCGTGCCGCCCGTGGCAGTCCCGCCAGGAACGCGAGCTGTTCCGGCGGTCTGGACAGCATGGGTGTGTCGCCCTGCCAGTACTCGTGGCTCAGGTCGAGTTCGGTCCAGTCGCCCGCCTCGTCGGTGGCGACGGGCCCGCAGTGGAACCAGCTTCTGGTGAGCACGGGCGGCGCGTGGTGGCCCTCCGGCACACCGGCGCCCGTCGCCCCGCCGAACGTCTCCGTGTCCACATGCTCGACCTGCGCGAACCCGCGGAACTCCCGCTCGACGCCGTCCCAGTAGCCGTGGCGGTAGCGGTACTCGGTGGCCAGTGTGCCGCCCGAGATCCGGTCGGCGACCTCGGTCCTCGTCACCACGTGCACCGGGAAGGGCAGAGGCGTGCGCCAGCGGGTGGCCGGATCGGCGAAGTCGCGCAGGTACTCCTGGGTCGACGGCGCGTACGTGACCCGGGTGACCGCGCCGAGGCTGTTGTCCATCGAGGTGAGCAGATGCGGCTTCACCCCGCCGGTGAAGTCCAGGAAACGCGCCTGCGGCCCGCCGGAGACACCCGTCGACCGGCTCAGCAGCAGCCCGGCCATCCCGGTGCCGAACAGGTCGGACAGTTCGAGCACGTCCGTGTCCGACACCCGCGGGGTGCCGCGCACGACCACCGGGGTCTCGGTCCAGCCGTTGCCCGACCGGTTGCCCCACAGCAGCACCCGCCCGCTGTCGACGTACAGCAGGTCGGCCGCGCCGTCCCCGTCGACGTCGCCGAGGAGCACCCGGCGCGGATCGTAACCGTCGGGCAGGCGGGGCGCGTTGCGCATCCGGATCCGCGCGCCCCATCTGTTGTGCCCGAGGTTCGGCCAGTACGCCACGTTCCCGTTGCGCAGCAGCACGAGGTCCTGAAGCCCGTCGCCGGTCATGTCGGCCAGCCGTACCCGCGGATCGGCGAGGTCGACGGGCGGGCCGCCGGTGCCGACCGCGGTGCGCTGCCAGGCCCTGCGGGGATCACGGTCGTTGAACCACGCCTGGAGGCGGGTGCCCGACCGCACCAGGTCGGTCAGCCCGTCGCCGTCGAGGTCGACCATCCTCACCTGCGGGTCGGCGGTGCCCACACCGGGGGACTGCCGGTAACGGGTGAAGCCGCGGCGGCTCCAGCCGCCTTCGAAGGTCATCGGGAAGTAGCCCGCGGCGGGGCCGCCGCCCGGGCCCGGTGCGCCGGCCGAGGGTGCGAACAGGTCGGGCCTGCCGTCGCCGTCGGCGTCCACGAACCGCACCCCGGGCTGCCCGAGCGAGAGCGGGGGTGCCTCGGCCATCGAGCGGGGCGCCTCGAACCGGCCGCCGCCCGCGTTGCGCCACACCCGCGCCGCCGCGCCGAGTTCCACGACGTCGGGCAGGCCCGCGCCGTGCAGGTCCACCAGGGCGAGGGTGGGACTGTTCAGTGCGGCGGCCGGGAAACCGGGGCCGGTCACCGGGGAGAACCTGCGCCCGCCCGGGTCGAAGCCCGAGTACCCGAAGACCAGGGGAGGCATCAGTTCCTCCGGCACCACCGCGGAGGCCGAGGCCGGGTCCGATGCGGAGGCCGGGTCCGGTGCGGGTGCCGGTGCCCCCGACGCGTCGATCCCCACCTCGGTCACGCTCGCGAGGAGTGACACCCCGTTGAACTCCGCCTGCCGGTAGGCGAGCCGGTACTCGCGGGCCACCCGTGCCACCCCGTCCACGGCACGGGTCGTCACCCGGATCACCTCGCAGCGCACGGACGTCCGCACCTCGAACCCCGCCCGGTGGTCGGAGAACGGGTCGGGGCGCGACGCGTACACGAAGTCGACGGAGACCAGGAACGACGGGTCGGCCCGGTCGCCGTAGTCGGCGTAGGAGATGCCCGCAAGCAGCGGCCGGGACCACGACCTGCCCTGTTCGGTTCCCGCGTCGGCGAGGTGGACGTAGCGGACCAGGTTGCCGAGCGGGTCCACGGTCTCGGTCAGCTGCCAGCCGAAGACGCGGCCCGCGTCGCGAGGATCCGCGGTCACCGCCGGATCCCGCCAGGTGTCCGTGGCTCCCGCGGGACGCCGTGTTCCGTATCTGCTGAGCGAACCGTCCTTGCCGCGGACCTCCCAGTAGTCACCCGTCGCGTCCCTGACGTGCTCGATCCGGGCGAACAGCCCCTCCGTACGCGGCCGGTAGCGCACCCGGCCGGGATACGTGCCGAGGACCGGCACCAGATCCTCGGCACCCGACAGCACGAACACATCGGCCGGGTCGTCGCCTCCCGGCCCGGCGGCATCGACATACCTCGGAACGCCGTGCGACGTCTTCCGCGAGATGGCCGGCAGCCCCAACTGCCAGCCGAGCCCGAACGGCCCGTTCCCGTTGCCGGTGCTGTAACCGAGGGCCAGTGACGGCGTCGCCCCCTGACGCCCCGCGGGCACCGCCAGCGGCACGGACATGTTGCCCGTCCCCGTGAACAGGTCGGGCGCGAACTTCTCGCCCAACCCGCCGACGGCGCCGCCCCCTTGTGGCAAGGAGATCGCCGAACCCGCCGCCGTCGAGTCCGCGGTGTCCGCAGAAGTCATGGTGCCTCCCCCTGGATCGAGCCTCGGCAGCCGCCGCCGTCCATCGACGGGACACCGAACTGATTCGTCAGCGTGGGCTGCGTGTGTGGGTGGAAACGTTGTCGATAGGTTGTCGCCCAGCGCGAACCATGCGTGGGGTGTGTGGGGCAGAACTGGTGCGGGGGTGCGGACTCATGATTCAACTGAGACTGCTGGGTCCGGTCGAGCTTGTGGCGGGGGAGCGGGCGGTGGAGATCGGACCGCCACAGCGCAGGGCCGTGCTGGCCGCGCTGGCGGTGGACGCCGGCCGTCCCGTGCCGGCCGACGTGCTGATCCAGCGGGTCTGGGGCGTGAGCCCTCCGGACGGGGCCCGGCGGGCGCTGCACGCGCACATCGCCCGGCTCCGCCGCCTGTGCGAGCAGACCACGAACGACGGCGGGGACGTCCAGTTATGCCTGTTACGCAGGTCGGGCGGCTACCTGCTGGAGGCGTCCCCGGACCAGGTGGACGTGCTCCGCTTCCGCCGGCTGGCCGACCGGGCCCGGGAGACGGGACGCACGGACGACGACCGCGCGGCACTGCTGCGCGAGGCGCTCCGCCTGTGGCACGGCGAACCACTCGCCGACGTCGGCGGACAGTGGGCGGAGCGGGTACGGGAGGCATGGCGGCGCCAGTACGTGGACCTCACCGTCGGATGGGCAGCCGTCGAGTCACGTGTCGGCGATCCCGTCACCGTGATCGGCCCGCTCACCGATCTGCTCGACGAGTTCCCGCTGGTGGAGCCCCTGGCCGAGACCCTGATCCGCGCTCTGCACGCGGCCGGCCGCGGCGCGGAGGCGCTGGAGCGCTTCGCCACCGTCAGACGCCGGCTGGCCGAGGAACTGGGCGCCGACCCCGGTCCGGGACTGCGCGACGCACACCGGACCATCCTGCGAAGAACCCCGCCCGCACCCGCCCGGCGGACGGCACACCGGCAGACCTCCGAACCCGCCCCCCACGCGTCCCTCCCGCCACGCCCCTCGCCCGAGACCCCGTCGGAACCCTCGCCGGCGACAGCACGGTGGCCGGGCGCGATCCCCGCCCAACTGCCCATGGGCGTACGGAGTTTCACCGGCCGCGGCGACGAACTGGCGCAACTCGACATGATCCTCACGTCGGCGGAGGTCCAGCCGTCGGCCGTGGTGATCTCGGCGCTGTCGGGCACCGCGGGCGTGGGCAAGACCGCGCTGGCCGTGCACTGGGCGCGACGGGCCCAACCAGCCTTTCCCGACGGGCAGTTGTATGTGAATCTCCGCGGCTTCGGCTCCGACGGATCGGTCATGAGCCCCGCGGAGGCGGTACGGGGATTCCTCGACGCGTTCGGGGTGCCGCCGGCACGCGTCCCGGTGGGCCTTGAGGCACAGGCCGGCCTGTACCGCAGCCTGCTGGCCGGACGGCGGGTACTGGTGGTGCTGGACAACGCCCGCGACGCCGAACAGGTCCGTCCGCTGCTGCCCGGAGCACCCGGCTGCCTCGCGCTGGTGACCAGCCGGCGCCTGCTGACCGGCCTCGCCGTGGCCGAGGGCGCCCATCTGCTGACCGTCGACCTGCTGACGTCCGGCCAGGCCCGCGAGTTACTGACCGGCCGACTGGGCGTGAGCCGGATGAACGCGGAACACGCCGCCGTCGGGGAGATCGTCGGCCGGTGCGCGGGACTGCCTCTGGCCCTCGCGATCGTGGGAGCCCGCGCCGCGGCGCGACCCCGGTTCCCGCTCGCCGCGCTCGCCGACGAACTCCGCAGGGCCGACCACCGGCTCGACGCCCTGGACGGCGGAGAGGCGACCAGCCGGGTGCGCGCCGTGTTCTCCTGGTCCTACGAGGCGCTGAGCCCCGGGGCGGCCGGACTGTTCCGCCTGCTGGGCCTGCATCCGGGACCCGACGCGGCCCTGCCGGCCATCGCGGCGCTGGGCGGCATACCGGTGAGCCGTGCCGCCGCCCTGCTGGCCGAACTCGTCGGCGGACACCTCCTCACCGAACACGCGCCGGGCCGGTACACCTTCCACGACCTGCTGCGCGTGTACGCAGCCGAACTGGTCGACACCATCGACAGTGACCAGGACCGGCGCACCGCGGTGCACCGGCTGCTCGACCACTATCTGCACACCGCCCACACCGCCGACGTCCTGCTGACTCCGCAGCCCAACCCGGTCCCGTTGTCACCCGCCCTGCCGGGCGCCGCCCCCGAGGCCCTCGCGGACCACGAGCAGGCACAGGCCTGGTTCGCCGCGGAACACACCGTGCTCGTGGCCGCGGTGGAGCAGGCCGGCGCGAGCGGCTTCGACCGCCACAGCTGGCAGCTCGCGGCGGCCCTCACCACCTTCCTCGACCGGCACGGGTACTGGCGGGTGCTCGCCGCCCTCCAGACGAGCGCCCTGGAAGCGGCACGACGGCAGGGCGACCACGCGGGCCGGGCCGGTGCCCACCGGGGACTCGGGCTCGCCCAGGACCGGCTGGACCGCGGCGAGGACGCCCGCGGCCACTACCTGCGCGCCCTCGACCTGTTCGCCGAACTCGGCAGCGACGCGGGACAGGCCCGTACCCACCAGCACCTGGCACGGATGTCCGCCACGCGGGGCAGCCCCCAGCAGGCGCTCGACCACGCGGGCCACAGCCTCAAGCACTACCGGGCCGCCGCCGACCGGGCCGGGCAGTCCGCCGCCCTCAACCACATCGGCTGGCTCAACGCCCAGCTCGGCGACCACCACGAGGCCCTCGTCCACTGCCGGCAGGCCCTCGAACTGGCCCAGGAGACCGGAGACCTCAACGGGCAGGCCCACACCTGGGACAGCCTCGGCTACATCCAGCATCACCTGGGCAGACATGCCCAGGCCGTCGACTGCTACCGGCAGGCCGTCGACCTCTTCCACCGGACCGGCGACCGGCAGAGCGAGGCTGCCGGTCTGCTGTGTCTGGGCGACATCCACCGCGTCACGGCCCGCCCCGACGCCGCACGCACCGCCTGGACACGGGCCCTGACCATCACCGACGAACTGGCGCTCCCGGACACGGACCCGCTCCGCACCGAACTCCGCACCCGACTCGGCGGACGGGCCGAACCGGTCTTCGAACCGCCGGAACAGCCACCGCAGCCGGCGGTTGGGGCCGTGCCCGTGAGGGGGTTGCCGGAGACCTCCGCCTCGTAGCCGTGCGAGACCGCGACCTCGCGACCCCGCGTGGCGGCGACGCCCCGGCCCCCGGCGGATTCCGTCCTGTTCTGTTCTGCGGATCCGCTCCGGGGACGGTCAGGGACCGGCGACCCGGTGCAGGTCCGTCTCGATGGCGGTGGCGCACTCCCGCAACCGCGGCACCATGGCGCGGAGTTCGTCGAGGCTGCGCATGCCCGCGCTCGCGGCGATGTTGGCCGCCGCGATGACGGCACCCGACCGGTCGTGCACGGGGACGGCCACGGCGCGCAGCCCCTGGTTGAGTTCCTGGTCGGCGAGGCAGAACCCGTCGGCCCGAGCCGTCTCTATGACCGCCCGCAACTCGTCGGCGCTGCGGACCGTGCGATCGGTCAGCGGCTGCAGGTCGATCCGGTCCAGGTAGGCCTGGAAGGCGTCCTCGGCCAGACCGACGAGCAGCACCCGGCCCATGGCCGTGGCGTAGGCGGGGAACCGGGACCCCACGTTGATGGACACGCTGATCACCCCGCCGGCCGGGACGCGCGCCACGTGCACCACATGATCGCCGTCGAGCACGGACAGCGCGGTCGTCTCGCGCACGTCGCGCATCAGGCTCGTCAGGTGCGGTTCGGCGATCTGGGGCGTGGACAGGGCCCGCAGATACGCGTGCCCCAGCTCCAGGGTCTTGGGCGTGAGCCCGAAGAGCGTGCCCTCGCTGCGTACGTAGCCGAGTTTGTGCAGGGTCAGCAGGGAGCGCCGTGCCGAGGCGCGGGAGAGACCGGTCGCCTTGGCGACGTCGCTGAGCGAGCGGAACGGATGCTCCGCGTCGAAGGCCCTGATCACTTCGAGTCCGCGCGCCAGTGACTGGACGAAGTCCGCGTCCCCAGGCCCGTCTTCGAGCAGTTCCATGTGGTGTCTCCCAGTCCCGGCGGTGGCGGCGACCACCTTCCCACATCCGGCGGACGGGTTCTGCCGACGGACACGACCAGCAGTGTACGCACAGCGAACGGATGTGCGTGCGTCTAGCGCACACGTGTTCAGAAATGTATGGTCCCTTCCACGCACCCTCTGGTCCGGTCCTCCGGGCCCTTGTCTCGTGGAGGAACGATGGAGTTCCCGATCATGCGCAGAAGAACGGCGCTGGCGGCCGCGGCCGGACTGGCTCTGTCGCTCACCGCCTGCGGCGGCGGCGAGTCGTCGGGAGGGCAGGACCCCTCCTCGAAGACGCCGGTCACCGTGCAGGCCGGATTCATCCCGGTCATCGACGTGGCCGCGCTCTACCTGGGGGAGAAGCAGGGCTTCTTCTCCGAGCGCGGCATCAAGCTCGACATCAAGACCGCCCAGGGCGGCGCGGCGCTGGTCCCGCCGGTGGTCAGCGGCCAGTACCAGTTCGCGTTCAGCAACATCGTCTCGGTGCTCTCCGCCCGCGGCCAGGGCCTGCCCCTCAAGGTCATCGCCTCCGGATCCAATTCCACGGGCACCGAGGGCAAGGACGTGACGATGATCCGCGTCCCGAAGGACAGCCCGATCAGGTCGGCGGCCGATCTCGAAGGCAAGAAGGTCAGCGTCAACACGCTCAACAACCTGCTCCAGATGCTGGGCGAGGTCGCGGTCGACGCGGACAAGGGGGACCCGGACAAGGTCGAGTTCGTCGAACTGCCCTTCCCCGACGCGGTCACCGCGCTCGGCAAGGGCGACATCGACGCCATGGTCACCGCCGAGCCGTTCGACACCATCGCCGCGGGCAAGGACACCCGGGTCGTCGCCTCGCCCTACCTCGACATGGCGAAGACCAGCCTGACGACATCGGTGTACTTCACCTCCGAGGCACAGCTGAAGAAGAACCCCAAGCTGTTCACCGCGCTGAAGGCCGCCATCGACGAGTCACTGGCCTACGCCGAGGCACACCCCAGGGAGACCCGGGCGCAGCTGTCCTCGTTCATGAAGATCGACGCGGCGGTGGCCCAGAAGGTGACACTGCCGACCTTCGCGCCCGCGATCGAGCAGTCCTCCGTGGAGACGTTCGTCAGGACCGCCCGCGCACACGGCCTGATCGACAAGGACATCTCCTACGACGACCTGGTGTGGTCGGGAACGGCCGGCTGACATGACCACCCCTCTCCACAGCGACAGCGACAGCGAAAGCGACGCCCCCGGCCACGGCGCGACCCCCCTCGGCGCCGCCGCCCCCCTCCGCAGCGACCTGCCCGCCGGCAGCTCCCGCTGGGCGGTCCGGCGGGCCCAGTGGCGCTCGCTCGGCATCACCGACGAGGAGATGGCCCGGCCCAAGATCGCCATCGTCAACTCCTCGTCCGACCTGGCCGCCTGTTTCGCGCACCTCGACGACATCGTCCCGGTGCTGAAGGAGGCGATACGCGAGGCGGGCGGCCTGCCCTTCGAGATCCGTACCGCGGCCCCCGCCGACTTCATCACCAGTGCCGGAGCCGGCGGCCGGTACGTACTGCCCACCCGTGACCTCATCGTCAACGACATCGAGGTCGTGGTGGAGGGCGCCCTGCTCGACGGCATGGTGTGCCTCAGCTCGTGCGACAAGACCGCGCCCGCCCACATGATGGCGGGCGGCAGGCTCGACGTGCCCACCCTGCTCGTCGCCTGCGGCTACCAGCGCAGCGCCCTGCACGAGGACGGCGGCGCCGACATCGAGGACGTCTTCCTGCACGCGGGCCACACCGCCCTGGGCCGCACCTCCGCCGAGGACCTCCTGGCGATGTCCGAGGACGCCATCCGCGGGCCCGGCGTGTGCGCGGGCATGGGCACCGCCAACACCATGCACATGGCCGCCGAGGCGCTCGGCATGGCCCTGCCCGGCACCACCCCGACCCGCGCCGAAGGTCCGGTCATGTGGGACGCGGTCCGCGCGGCCGGCCGGCACATCGTGGAGATGGTCCACGCGGGGCGCACGGCACGGTCGGTGCTCACCCCGGCCGCGATCCGCAACGCGGTCACCGTGATGCTCGCGGTCGGCGGCTCCATCAACTCCGTCAAGCACCTCCAGGCCGTCGCCGTCGAGGCCGGACTGGACGTCGACGTGTGGCGGACCTACGAGGAACTGGCCGACCGGGTCCCCGTCATCACCGCGGTACGGCCCAACGGCCCCCACCTCATCGAGCAGCTCGACGACGCCGGTGGCACCCGGGGCGTCCTCGCCGCGCTGGCCCCCCTGCTGGACCTCACCACGGTCGGGGCCACCGGCCGCCCGCTCGGCGAACTCCTCGCCGAGACAGCGCCGTCCGACCCGGAGTTCATCCGGCCGCTGGACGACCCCTTCTCCCGTACGCCGTCCATCGTCGTCCTGCGCGGGTCCCTGGCGGCCGAGGGCGCGATCGTCAAGCTGCCCGCCGACGAGGAACGGCCCACCTCCTTCCGCGGCCCCGCCCGCTGCTACCCCTCCCGCGAGACCGCCATCGCGGGGCTCGCGGCGGGCGAGGTGCAGGCCGGAGACGTGGTCGTGCTGCGCGGCATGGGGCTGCACGGCGGCCCCGGCATGGCGATGGCCTCGGCGTTCGTGTTCGCCCTCGACGGCGCCGGACTCGGCGAGAAGGTCGCCGTGGTCACCGACGGCCAGCTCTCCGGACTGGTCAACAAGGGCATCGTCGTCGGCGAGGTCTCCCCGGAGGCCGCGACCGGCGGCCCCCTCGGCCGCATCCACGACGGCGACGTCATCAGCATCGACCTCACCACCCGCACGGTCGACCTGGAGGTCGACCCGGACACCCTGGCCGAACGCGAGGCCGCCCCCGCCGAGACCGTCCGTACGCCCGGCTGGCTGTCCGTGTACGACCGCACCGTCACCAGCCCCGCCTGCGGCTCCGTGCTGGCCCGCACGGACTGCGCGAGCACGTGCGGCAAACCCCTGGGAGAAGCGGGAGCCGCCCGATGAAAGTGCTCGACGCCACCCGGCCCACCAAGACGCCGCCCGCCCCGCCTCCACGAACCCGCAGGCCCCGGCCCCGTATCGCCCCGCTCGTCGGCATCGCGGTCGCCGCGCTCATCGCCGAACTCGTCCCGCGCACCGGCCTGATCGCGGACGGCGCGCTGCCCCCGCTCAGCTCCGTCCTGGCCCAACTCGGCCGCGAAGCGGGCGACGGCGCGCTGTGGGAGGCACTCGGCAACACGGTCCGCACCTGGGCCGTCGGACTGGTCGCCGCCGTCGCCGCGGGAGTGATCGCCGGCGTGGCCATCGGACTCGTACCGGTGCTGCGCGCGATCACCGCCTCCACGGTCGAGTTCCTGCGCCCGATCCCCTCGGTGGCCCTCATCCCGGCGGTCATCCTCGTCTTCGGCACCGGCTACGAGTCCGGGGTGGTCCTCATCGTCTACGCCGGTTTCTGGCAGGTGCTGGTGCAGGTCCTCTACGGCGTCCAGGACATCGACCCGGTCGCCCACGACACCGCCCGCTCCTACCGCTTCGGCCTGTGGGCCCGCATCCGGCACGTCATCTGGCCCACCGCCCTGCCGTTCGTGTTCACCGGCATCCGGCTCGCCGCCTCCGTCGCCCTGGTCCTCGCCATCACCGGCGAACTGGTCATCGGCACCCCCGGCATCGGCCAGCTCATCTCGGTCGCGCAGAGCAGCGGGGCGACGACCGAGATGTTCGCGCTCGTCCTGCTCACCGGCGTCCTGGGCGTCCTGGTCAACGTCGGCTTCCGGTACGCGGAACGCGCCGCACTCGGCTGGCACCCCTCCGTCCGGCGATCGGGGGGCGCCCGATGAACCTCCTGCGCCGCACCCTGTACGCCCTCGGGCTGCCCGCCGCCCTCGTCGCACTGTGGTGGATCACCAGCGTCGACAGCACCAGCTACTACTACCCGCCGCTGCCCGACATCCTCGACCGGTTCGGCGAACTGTGGCTCTCGTCCCGCTTCGCCGACGACGTCGTCCCCAGCATGCTCCGGCTGCTCACCGGATTCGCCCTCTCCGCCGTCCTCGGGGTGGCCCTGGGCGTCGCCCTCGGCCTGACCGACACACTGCGCCGCGGCGCCGAACCGGTCCTGGAGTTCCTGCGCGCCCTCCCGCCGACCGTGCTCGTACCGGTCATCGCGATCGTCGCCGGCATCGGGGACGGCTCGAAGGTCCTGGTCATCGTCTCCGGCTGCGTCTGGCCGGTCCTGCTGAACACCGTCGAGGGCGTCCGCGCCGCCGACGAGGTCATGGTCGACACCTGCCGCACCTACGGCATCACCCGCGGCGCGCGGCTGCGCCACATGGTGCTGCCCGCGGCGAGTCCGCAGATCATGGCCGGACTCCGCCAGTCCCTGTCCATCGGGCTGATCCTCATGGTCATCGGCGAGATGTTCGCCGCCACCAACGGACTCGGCTTCAGCATCGTGCAGTTCCAGCGCACCTTCGCGATCCCCCAGATGTGGAGCGGCATCATCCTGCTCGGCCTCATCGGGTTCGCGCTGTCCGCGCTGTTCACCGTCGTCGAGAAGCGGGTCCTGGGCTGGTACCTGGGCCTGCGCGAGTCGCAGAGGAAGAACGGCTGATGACAGACATGGTCACCGTCAAGGGCCTCAACAAGGTGTACGAGTCGTCCGGCCACCGGGTGGAGGCGATCGGCGACATCACCTTCTCCGTCGCCCGGGGCGAGTTCGCCTGCATCGTCGGCCCCTCCGGCGCGGGCAAGACGACCCTCCTGAAGTGCCTGGCCGGACTGCTCACCCCCACCGCGGGGGAGGTCCTGCTCGACGGCGCCCCCGTGACCGGGCCGCCGCCCGGCATGGCCGTGGTGTTCCAGGAGTACGGCCGCAGCCTCTTCCCCTGGAAGACCGTGCGGCAGAACATCGACCTGCCGCTGCGGCAGAAGGGCCTGCCCCGCGCCGAGCGCGACCGCCTCGTCGCCGACTCGCTCACCGCCGTCGGGCTCGCCGACTCCGGTGACGCGTACCCGTGGCAGCTCTCCGGCGGTATGCAGCAGCGTGTCGCCATCGCCCGGGCCGTCGCGTACGAGCCGCAGGTGCTCCTGATGGACGAGCCGTTCGCCGCCGTCGACGCGCAGACCCGCGCGGACCTCGAAGACCTCGTCCGCTCACTGTGGCGGTCCCTGGGCATCACCACACTGTTCGTCACCCACGACATCGACGAGGCCGTCTACCTCGGCGAACGCGTCCTGGTCCTGTCCGCCTCACCCACCCACGTCCTCGACGACGTGCCCATCTCACTGCCCGCCGAACGCGACCAGGTCACCAGCCGTTCGACGCCGGAGTTCGCCGAGCTCCGCACCCGGGTGCACCGCGGCATCCAGGAGGCCAAGGCCGGCCGCCGAGCGGCAGCCGCCGCATGACCGCGTACACGGACGAGGGCTCCGGCGCCCCGGTCCTGCTCTCCGCCTCCCTCGGCACCACCGCCGCGATGTGGGCACCGCAGCGGGTACGCCTGCGTACCGATCGCCGAGTGATCGCCTACGACCACCGCGGACACGGCGCCTCCCCGGCGCCCCCGGGACCGTACGACCTCGCCGACCTGGTCCACGACGCCGTCACCCTGCTCGACTCGCTGGAGATCGAGTCCGTCGACGTTGTGGGGATCAGCCTCGGCGGGACCGTCGGACTCGCCCTGGCCGCGGACCACCCCGACCGGGTGCGCAGTCTCGTCACCGTCAACGCGCCCGCCTTCGCCGACGATCCTGCCTTCTGGCGGCGACGCGCCGCCTCCATCCGGGAACAGGGCATGACGGCGGCCACCACGGGCCTGCTCGACCGCTGGTACGCACCCACCGTGGCCCAGGCCCCGACTGCGCTGGTCCAGGACACCGCCGACGGCGTCGGACAACTCGACCCCGAGGGGTACGCGGCCTGCTGCGAGGCCATCGCGGGCACCGACCTGCGTGACCGGCTGGCCGGTATCCGCTGCCCCGTGCTCGCGGTGCACGGGCTCGCCGACGCCGTCGTCCCGGCCCACCACGCGCGGACGATCGCGACCGGCGTGCCCGGCGCCCGGCAGCTCGCGCTCCCCGACGCGGGACACCTGCTCAGCCAGGAGATCCCCGACCGACTCCACACCCTGCTGACGGACCACTGGACCGCCGCCACCGTCACCCCCGCCGCCGACAGGAAGGCCACCCCGTGAACAGCCAGGTCACCGAACCCACCCGTGAGACACCGGTGTTCGGCGAGTGGGAGGTCGTCGTCCTCGGCGGCGGCCCCTCCGGACTCGCCGCGGCGACCGCCGCCGCCCGGGCCGGACGCAGCACGCTGCTGGTGGAGAAGAGCGGATACCTGGGCGGCGCCGGCACCGGCGGCGGCCTGTCCACCTTCTGCGGCATGTACTCCAACGTCCACGGCGAACACGTCCTCACCGTCAGGGGACACGCCACCGAACTCCTGGAACGCATCGACCGGCTCGGCGGCCTGCGCGCTCCCCATCTGTCCTTCGCCGACCGTATCCAGGCGCAGGCCTACGACATCCCCGCCTACCGCAGCGCCGCCGACGACCACGTGCTGTCCGCCGGAGCCCAACTCCTGTACCACGCCTTCGCGGTGGGCGCGATCGCCGGCCCGTCGGGCGTCGAGGCGGTCATCGTGGAGTCGAAGTCCGGCCGCGGCATTCTGCGCGGCCAGGTGTTCATCGACTGCTCCGGCGACGGCGACCTGCTGGCCTGGACCGGCACGAGCCACGAGAAGGCCGACCCGTACGGCGACATGCTCTACCCGTCCACGATGTTCCGCATCAACGCCGTGGACGACGAGCGCGCCGGACCCGCCTGGAAGATCCTGCCCCGCCTGATGGACGAGGCCGTGGCCGCCGGCCGCCCCCGCTTCCCGCGGCGCGGCGCGATCGTACGGCCCCAGCGCGACGCCGTGGAGTGGCGGGCCAACGCCACCCAACTGCGCAACCCCGACGGCAGCGCGGTCGACGGCACCGACGTCTGGCAGCTCACCCACGGCGAGGTGCAGGGCCGGGCGCAGGCCCAGGAGGTGTTCGGCTTCATCCGCGAGAACCTGCCGGGCTTCGAGAAGTCGTACATCGTCGACATCGGCCCCGAGATCGGCATCCGCGAGACCCGCCGCCTGCTCGGCCGCTACCTCCTGACCGAGGACGACGTCCGCTCCTGCGCCCGCTTCGAGGACTCCATCGGCCTCAACGGCTGGCCCGTGGAGGCCCATGTCGACGGGGACCTCGACATCCGCTGGCCCTACGGCGACGACCCCGTGGGCTACAACCAGCTGCCGTACCGCATGCTCGTCCCCGCCGAGGGCCCCGGCAACCTGCTCGTCGCCGGACGCTGCGCGTCGATGACCCACGGCGGCCAGTCCGCCGCACGCGTCGCGGGACCCTGCTTCGCCATGGGCCAGGCCGCCGGTACGGCCGCCCACCTGGCGCTCAAGGACCAGGTCACGGCCGCCGAGGTCGACGTCACACGGCTGCGCACCGAACTGGAAGGAGAGGGCGCGTGCCTCTCACTGTGAGGACATCATGCTGCTGAGCCCCGCCGACGAACGCATGCTGGCAGGCGAGGAGGGCCCCGCGGTCCGCTCCGCCCTCGAACTCCTCGTCCGCTACGGCGAGTTGATGGGCGCCGAACGCCTCATCGACACCGACAACGTGTGCGGCGCCAACCTCTTCGGACCGCGGCACGCCCGGGTCCTGGGCACCACCGACCCGGCCGCCCTGTTCTCGCGGTTCTCCCTGGACCTCGACGAGACGGTCGACGTCCCGCCGTTCCGCGCCCACAGCTGCCAGCTCATCGGCCCCCGCGACCGCGACCAGTGGGATCTGCAGGGCATCGCGCCCACCGACGCCGCAGCCATGGACGACAGCGAGCGCTACCTCGCCGACAAGGGCGTCGACCTGCTCTCGACCTGCACCCCCTACCAGGTCGGAAACGTGCCCCGGTTCGGCGAGCACTGCGCGTGGATGGAGTCCTCCGCGGTCGTCTACATCAACTCCGTGCTCGGCGCCCGCACCAACACCGAGGGCCGCGAGTCCTCCGCCGCGTCCATGCTCACCGGCCGCACCCCCTACTGCGGCTACCACCTGGACGCGCACCGCCGCGCCACCCACCTGGTCGAGGTACGGCACCCGGTGGTGACCACCGAGGACTGGAACGTCCTCGGCTACTGGGTGGGGGAGCGGGTCCAAGACGCCGTCCCGGTCCTCACCGGGCCCGGGCTCGCGGGGAACGCGCCGACGCCGGTACAGCTCAAGCAGTTCGGCGCGGCGGCAGCCTCCTCCGGTGACGTCGAGATGTACCACCTGCCCGGTGTCACCCCGGAGGCCCGGACGGTGGAACAGGCCCTGGCCGGACGGGAACCCGCGACGGTCTCGGTCTTCGACGCGGACGCCCGCGCCGAGACCGTGGCATCGCTGTGCCGGACCGCCACCGACCGCGAGGTGGACTTCGTGATGATCGGCTGCCCGCACGCCTCACTGGAACAGGTCCGCGAGGTCGCCGGGCTCCTTGAGGGCCGGCGTCTCGCGGACTCCACTGCCCTGTGGGTGTTCACTCCGCGCGCCCTGCGCGAGGTGGCCGAACGCCACGGCTACGTCGCCGCCATCGAGGAGGCAGGCGGGCGCGTACTGTCCGACACCTGCCCGGCGATCGGACAGTTCCTCCCGCCGGGCACGCGTGTGTTCGCCACCGACTCCGCGAAGCAGGCGCACTATCTGCCGGCCATCACCGGCGTACAGGGCTGGTTCGGCGGCGTACGCACCTGTGTCACCGCCGCCCTGACGGGACGGTGGCCCGATGCCTGAGCTGCTGTACGGCACAGGGGTCGTCGCCGGACGGGCGAGCGGACCGGCGCTGGTGTGCACGGCCCCGGTGTCGGGCTGGGGCGGCATCGACCCGCGGACCGGCACCATCGTGGAGAGCCGTCACCCCCAGCACGGGAGCAGCGTCGCCGGCACCGTACTGGTGCTGCCCGGGGCCAAGGGGTCCTCCGGCTGGTCCGGGCAGTTCCACCTCGCCAAGCTGCAGGGCACGGCGCCGTGCGCCATCGTGTTCACGCGGATGAACAGCAAACTCGCACTCGGCCTCGTCGTCCTCCACGTCCCGGCGGTGACGGGCCTGGACACCACCGGGACGATCCGCACCGGGGACCTCGTGGAGGTCGACGGAACAGCGGGCACGCTCCTCGTACGAAGGAAAGGCTGACCTGATGGACACCCTGCGCATCGACCGACGAGTGGTGCTGGTCACCGGCGCGGCGAGCGGAATCGGTCACGCGATCGCCCGCGCCTGCGCGGACGAGGGCGCCACGGTGCACCTCGCGGACGTGGCGGACACGGTCCACGAAGCGGCCGGGAAACTGACCGCCGCAGGCAGCGGGTCCGTCACGTCACACGTGTGCGACGTGACGGACCCGGACGCGGTCCGCACCCTCGTGGACGACGTGGTCGCCGCGTCGGGCCGCCTCGACGTCGCCTTCCTGAACGCGGGCATCAACGGCGTGCCCTCCCTGCTCCAGCCCGGCGGCGCGATCGACGAGCTGCCCTTCGAGGCGTGGCGGCGGGTCATGGACGTCAACCTGGACGGCCTGTTCCACTGCCTCCAGCACTGCGCCCGGGTCATGAAGCGGCAGCGGTCCGGGAGCATCGTCGTCACCGCCTCCACGGCGGGCCTGCGCGCGGAACCACGCGTCAGCTACCCGTACGTCGCGTCCAAGGCCGCCGTGGTCGGCCTGGTCCGCCAGGCCTCACTGGAGCTCGCCCGCTTCGGCGTCCGCGTGAACGCCCTCGCCCCCGGGCCGGTGGTCACCAACATCGGCGGCCCCGGCCCCCGGCCCGAAGCCGCCGTCGCCGCGTGGGAGGACTCGATCCCGATGCGGCGCTGGGGCAGGCCCGACGACATCACGGGGCCGGCCCTCCTCCTGGCCTCCGACGACTCGTCCTGGATGACCGGCGGCGTCCACGTCGTGGACGGCGGAGCGTCGGCCCTGACCCAGATCCCGAGCGCCGTGCTGCCGAACCCTGAGGCGGACAGCACGGCGGCAGATCAGTAGGGGACCGTCGCGGCGGGCGGGGTCCACCGCCGGGTGCGGCGCACCGCGTCGGAGACTCCGTAGTCCCTTTTCAGCTGTTCGGGGATGGCGTAGTGCATGACGCGTCCGCGAGTGAGGGAGGACAGTTCGAGGACCGTGGTGAGGTGGCCGAGACGGTCCAGCGCCCAGGCGCCGAGCGGTGAACGGTCCTCGATGGTCTCCAGGACACCCAGGAGATGGGGCACGGCCTTGACGACCGTGTCCCAGGGGGTGCGGGGCACCTGGAGCCAGTCGCCGCAGGTGTCGCCGACGAGATGCCGGATCAGCGCGGAGACGATCGGGTCGAAGAAGGTGCCCGGCACGACCTCCTCGTAGAGGTCGATGAGCTGCCGGGTCAGGTGCGCGCCCTCCTCGGAAGGACCCATGTGCCGGACCATGTACAGGTCGAGGAACCGGCGGGCCTCCTCAAGGGACTTGGGGACGGCGTCCTGGTCGACACCGAGCATCGCCCCGACGACCCGCCAGGCGTAGTAGTACGCCTCGGCCCCCTCCGTGGACATGTGGATGCCGAGGCGGTGCAGGGAGTCCAGCACCAGCATGGAGAAGAACATCTGCCCGCCGATCATGTCCTCCTGACAGATCGGCGTCCCCAGCGCCTCGGTGTCCCAGCGGTCCTCGCGTTTCAGATGGTGGCGGATGGAGGCGTGCAGCAGACGGACCTTCTGGGCGGCCGGAATGAAGCGGCTGCCGGCCTCGAAGGCGTCGGGCTGCATGAGGTGGACGGTGAACTGGCCGGTCTCCGCCATCCGTTTGGACGGGTACTTCAACCCATGGGCGGCCGACAACAGCTTCGCCACGTGCGGGACGACGTAACAGGCGGGCATGGAGGCGAAGGAGAGGGCCGTGGAGATGTGCACGTTGTTGTCGATGAAGAACAGCCGGGCCTTCTCCATCTCCCCCCAGTCGACCCAGGCCGGCGGAGCGCTCGTCGCCCGGAGGTACTCCCGGGCGACCTCGGGCAGCCCGTCCGGCAGAGGCGCGCCGGCGGTGGAGACGTACCGCATGAGGGTGTTGAACTTGCCCACCTCGCCGCGTTCGAAGAGTGTGGCGACGGTGGCGTCGGCGAGTTCGTCGCCGGACTGTCGCAGGGCGTCCATCGATGGCTCGGTGTGGTTCATGGCAAGGCTCCTTACGAGGGTCAGGACAGGCGGGCGGCGGCCGAGTGGGCCAGCGAGGTCAGGGCCGTGGCGGCCTGCACGGGTACGTCCAGCTCGTCCAGCGCGCCGAGGGCCTCCTCGACCCGGGCGGTGATCATGTCCTCCACGCGGTCGGGCGCCTTCAGCCGGCGCATCACCTCGCGCACCGCGTGCAGGCCGTCGCCGTCCGGGTCGCGCCGACCCAGCAGGGCGCGCAGCTGCTCCCGGTCGTCGGCACCGGCGAGGCGCCAGGTCTCCGCCAGCAGGGCCGTGGGCCGCCTGCCGCGTACGTCGTCGGCGTTGGCCTTGCCGGTCCGGTGCGGGTCCCCGAACAGGCCCAGCAGGTCGTCCCGCAGCTGGAAGGCCTCGCCCAGCGGAAGCCCGTACGCGGAGTAGCCCTCGCGCAGCCGCTCGCCCGCCCCGGCCAGGGCGCCGCCGATCAACAGGGGATGCTCGACGGTGTACTTGGCGGTCTTGTACCGGATCACCTTCAGCGAAGCGGTGACGTCAGGCTCGTCGCCGGTCCGCAGGATCTCCAGGCACTCGCCCGCGATCAGCTCACGGGCCAGCACCGACCACAACGGGCGGGCCCGCGCCAGATAGGCCGCGGGCAGCCCACTGGTGGCGAACAGCTGCCCGGCCAGCCCCATCAGCAGGTCCCCCACCAGCAGCGCCAGCGACCTGGCGGCGGCGACGGCCCGCGGGCGACGGCGTACGGCAGCGCGCAGAGCGACGTGGGCAGTGGGCCGCCCGTGCCGTAACGCGCTCTCGTCGATGAGGTCGTCGTGCACGACCGCGGCGGCGTGCACCAGCTCCATGGAGGCCGCCGCCCGTACCAGCGCGTCGCTGTCCGGTTGTCCCACCGCGCGCCAGCCCCAGTAACAGAACGCCGCTCGCAGCCGTTTGCCGTCCGCGACCGCGGCCTCCACCTGCGTGGCCACCGGCCCCAGCGCCGGATCGATCGCCGCCAACTGCCCGGCCTCATGGGCGACGAACGCGTGCAGCACCGCGTCGACACGGGACTTGAACGCGGACGCATCCGATCGGTCAGGCGTCATCGGCGGCCCGTCGGGCCAGCGCGCGCCGGGCGAGGATCTCCAGGTGGGCCGGGGGCACGGCCGCGTACCGGTCCAGCACCAGACGTCCGCGCGCCAGCAGATCGTGCTCGGCCTCCGCCGCCAGCTCCGCGGCGTCCGAGCGCCGCAGCAGCCCCCGCACGGTCCCCAGGGCCGAACCCACCGTGCTCACCGTCAGCTCGGCCAGGCCCGCCACCAGCAGGACGGCCCGCTCGTCCAGGCCCCCACGTCGTTCCGTCGCTTCCGTCACGCCACTCCCCACCCACAGCACATCCGGACGGCGCCGGTCGCACGCCGTTCCGCCCAGCATCACGACATACCGAGCACGGGAGGGCAGGAACTCACGATCGAGTGATCACCTCGCTTGACCGTACGGATCACGGTCGCCGCCCGCCCACCGCGGAGCGCGTCGCGCCCCGGCCCGACCTGGGATCGGTAGGAGCCGCCGCACTGGGAGCGTCGCCGGATGGATGCGCAGGGGATGCTCGAACTGTGGTGGACGGTGCCCGCGGGCGCGGCACTGATCGGCTACGCGGGCTCGCTCGCCGGGCTGACGCGGCCCCAGCGTGCGGTGTGGGTGACGGCGCGGGTCGTGGAGGTGCACCGGCCGGACCACGGTGACTCCAAGAGGCCCGGGATCCCGGTGACCGTCGCCTTCCAGGACCCGTCCACCGGGCGGGAGTTGAGGCTGCGGCACGCGGGGCGGAACGGCCATGTCGTGGCCGCGGCCTGGGTGGGCCAGGAGTTCCCGGTGCGCTATCCGCGGCGGCGTCCGGAGCGGTTCCACCTCGTGCTGGACAAGAAGGGGGAGGAACGGGGGCTGGGCGGCCCGAACTGCATGCTCCTCCTGCTGCTCGTGGGGCTGGTCGTCCAGACGTTCGTCGTGCGGGGCCGGCCGGACGGGCTCATCTCCCTCGGAGGACTCCTCCTCGTCGTCGGCGCGCTCAGCCGGGACCGGCAGCACGCGCGCGCCCGCGCCGCTCTGCTGGACGGGGCGGTCGCCGTGCCGGGCCGCGTGGTCGCCGTGACCAAGGACGTCTACACCGACGGAGAGGGCGACGAGATCGTCAACCACGCTCCCGTCGTCGCCTTCACCACCCGCGAGGGCGTCCACGTCACCGCACTGTGCCGCGAGGGCATCGCACGGCCCGGTCCGTCCCTCGACCGCGACCTCACGATCCACTACGCGCCCGCCGACCCGGCCGTCTTCACCCCCGACCTCGACCACGACCGCCGCGAGCGGGCGTCGGCGGTCAGGTTCGTCGCGTATCTGCTGCTCGCCGGGGTGGCGGCGATCGCGCTGGGAGCGGCCCTCCTCAACGGCCTCCTGCCCGTCACCTGACGATGGGCGACCTCCCGTCTGTCACTCACGTGACGATGTACGAACTCCCGGCCGTCACCTGACGATGCAGGTGACGGCCGCCCACAGCAGAGGCGCGTGCTCGATGCGGCCGTCGGTGCGCCAGCGGTCCAGTTGCTCTCGCTGCCAGGCACCGAGCCGCCGCACGGGATCGGGGTGTTCATGGGCGTCGTCGACGGCGACGACGAGGTCCGTGAGCGGACGAACCGACTCCGGCAGACCGGCCAGCCGGTGGAAGGCGAAGCTGGTCGGCAGCACCCAGCGGGTGGCGGTGACCAGCCGGGCCCCGTTGTGGATCATCGCGGACGCCAGGCCGAACGACTCGGCGAAGCGGAGATCGCCACCGCTCTCGCAGGCGATCAGCGCGACGCGCTCCGGCGCGGGCCACAGCTCCGCTCCCGGTACGCCGTCCGCCCGCAGCGGGAGCGTACCCAGCAGGAGGTCCTTGGCCGACAACGGCCGGTGGGCGCGGACCGGTTCGGTCAGTCCGGTGGTCCGCGGGCCGCAGCACAGGTGGAGGGCGACGTCCTCGCTCCGGCCGCCCTCGACCGGCGCGCCGCTCACGTGCCCGACGTACATCAGACGTCGTGCGCCCTTGCGGAGCACCTCGCTCAGCCAGTCGCGGTCCAGGTCCGTGCGGCGCAGTGCCTCGGCGGGCGCGGCGACCGACGGCACGACGGCTCCCGTGTCGAGACGGCGCTGTACGAGCGACAGCAGCGCGGGGTCCGAACCGGGGCGTCCCAGGACCGAACCGAGCGGGGAGTCGGCACGGTGACCGGGCACGCGGGGGTCCAGGACGAGGACGACGGCGTCCGAGGCCGTGTCGGCGTCCGAGTCCGGAGCCGGGGTGTTTCGACTCACGGCGCCGGGCCGCCGCAGCGAGGCCGGCACCGAGGTGGCGATGTCCGCGAGATCGATGAGCCGGACGTCGTCATCGAGCCGGGGATCGTCATCGGGCCCGCCGCCCACGGCCAGCAGTTCCCACGGCACCTGGGCGACCCTGGGCGACGGCTGGAGCCGTATCAGCGGACGGCCCAGACGCGCCGACACCTGGCGGATCTGGTCGGTCAGGCCCGGCGGCCACAACGCCTCGGCCAGCAGGCGCGCGAGGCGGCGCTCCTCCTCGTACGAGGCCAGCGCCCCGGACTCGAACGCGCGCCGCATACCCTCCGCGCCACCGCCACCGCCACCGCCACCGCCATTGCCATCGTCGTTGTCGTCCACGCCCGCGCCGGGCAGTGCGGCGGCCAGCGCGCGGATCGCCTCGTCCACGTCGGCCGCGGGACCGTACCCCGTGCCGAACCCCTGGACCCCGCTGACCCACGTCCAAGTCATATGGAGGTCTCCGGCGTCGGCCAGTCGGACCTGGACCACCGGCCGGTTCGCGTGCGTCAGCTCGTCGGCGACCAGAACGGCACCTCTTCCTCACTCACGATCCGCCGGTGATAGCGGAACTCGGCCGCTTGGATGTACTCCTGCAACGCCGTACGACCCGTATCCGCCGCCATCCGCACCCTAGGCGGCGGTGCGACCCGCAGACCGACGGAGGCGGCTGCCTCGGCCGCCACACCGCCCAGCGCCATCGGCGCCCCGTCGTCGCCCGGGGCGGACGCGTACGTCTTCATCGCGGCGTCCGGGAAGACGGACTGCGGCGTACGGTCCGCAGGGCTCAGGACCAGCGACGCGCCCGCACAGCGGTGTTCCACCAGTTCGAAGATCAGGCCCTGGTCCTGGCGGCGCAGGGCGAGCCGGAAGGCCAACCGCATGGCGTCGTCGGCCAGTTGCAGCCACTGGCTCCGCGCGTGCGCACTGGCGAAGTCGTAGCGCGCGGCCTCCAGCGCCAGCGCGGCGGGCAGGGCGAGCGAGAGCGCGGTGTCGACGGACCTCCGCTCGTGGTCGCCGTGGTCCGTCCGGTTCAGGTTGTCCTCAAGGGTCTTCGCGAGCATGAGGTCCACCTGGGCGCAGCGCTCGTACAGTGCGCGCTCCTGATACACCTCGCGGGCACCCTGGGCGAGGCGCTTCAGCTCGTCGATGTCACCGCGCTCGTAGGCCTGCCGGGCACCGAGCAGCATGGTGTCCGCGGCGGCGATCATGGCACCGAGTCGTTCGAAACGGGCCAGGCTCGACTCCGTCAGGGCCTTGCCCGCGTCGGGGTCGCCACGGTGCTCGGCGAGAAAGGCCCGGGCCTGTTCGCAGACCGCCAGGTCCTCGAACTGGCCCTGCCGCTCGAAGACCGCGGAAGCCTCGGCGTACAACTGCTCCGCCCGGTCGAGGTCGCCGGCCCGCATCGCCGCGTACGCCCGATGCGAGATCACCTGCTGACGGCCTGAGGTGTCACCCAGCGCCAGATACCCCTCGTCCGCGCGGGCGAAGTAGTCCTCGGCGGGTTCGGTCCGTCCGGTCGAGGCGCAGATGATCCCCAGACAGTCCAGCAGTTGCGGCTCGATCGCGGGCGTGGTGGGCAGCAGCGCCGAGGCCAGCTCCTCGGCGGCGCCCCACGCACTGCGGTCCAGCAGCAGATGCACCCGGGCCAGGCTGAACTCGGCGGTGCGCAGCCCTTCGGGGTCGTCGAACTCGGTCAGCAGGGCAGCCGCTTCGTCCACCGTCGCCAGCGCCGCGTCCAGGTTGCCCGTCCTGCGGGACAGCTCGACGTCGGCCTTGAGCGTCTTGAGCAGGACCTCCAGCCACAACTGGCGGCCTCGCGGCCCCATCGGAACGTCCGCCACCCCGCGCACCAGACCGAGTGCCCGCTCGACGGAGAGGCCTGCCCCGGGCAGATCCGTGGCCGTCAACTGCACCGCCGCGATGTTCGACAGCAGATGTCCGCGCAGCAACCGCACATCGGAGGAGTCCTCGATCGACTCGGCGACGGTGAGCAGTTCCGCGTAGACGGCCTGTGCGGCAGGGAGATCCGGGGTCAGCTGGTGGCGTTCGGCGCGTTCGAAGCCGCTGTCGAAGGGCTCTCCGTACAGCGTCGGGGGTGGCTCCGGCTGAGGCTCTGGCCGTGGCTCTGAAGCGTCATGCGGTGCGCCGCCCGGTTCGTCGTGCGGTTCAGTGTCCGGTTCGTCGTTCTGCATGGGTCAGAAGTCCTCCCCTGCGTCAGTTGCGGCGGCAACGATCTCGGCCAGGAAGGGCGCGTGAAGCGACTGCGTGTGCGTGCCCTGCGGCTCCTGCGACCCGGGCTGGGCCGCGGTTGTCAGCCGGTGTCGCGCGAGGGCGCGGACGGCGTCACGGTCGGCGCGGCCGTCGGTACCGTCGGCGCCGTCGCCCGGTTCGGGATCAGGGTCGAAGCCGGGCAGCAGGACGCCGACCTCGATACGGGTACGCGGCGGCAGCGAAGCCGGGACATCGAGGTCCGCCCGGCCCGCCCACACATCACCGCGGCGGGCGAGCGACACCCGGGTCGGCGGTCCGCCTTCCACATGGACCTCCGCCGCGAGGCGCACGCCGCCGACGGGTGCCGCGACGTCCGCGACGACCTCGACCTCGATCCGTCGTCCGGCGCCGACCGCGGAGACGGTCCAGGACACCGCGCTCTCGGCCGAGTCGACGAAACCGGGCGGGTAGCGGCGCCAGTCGTTGGTCCCCGAACCCCGCGCGATCACCCGGCCGCCCACGCCGAGCCGTTCACCCGCCGCGAGGGCGTAGTCGCCGGAGCGCGTGAACGGGCTGCCGAGGTCGAGCGGGGTCCGGAGCCCGTGTGCCCCGCCCGGGTCATGGGGCACACCCGCGTCCAGGGCCGACCGGAGCCGGCGCAACGCGTCCCCCTCCAGCCCGGCGCAGTCCGCCGCGTCGTCGATCAGCCTCACAACACCGTCCAGTTGCCGCACCGGGCCGGACGCCGTCTCCCGCGCTGCCTGCCACCACCGGATCAACGGGTCCAACGCGGCCAGATGCGTCTCCACCAGTTCGGCCGGATCGCTGTCGGGCTGGTCCTCGGGATCGTCGAAGAGCTGCTGGCAGCGATGGGTGAGCGCGGCCAACTCCAGCCCGAGCAGGTCCGGTTCGAGCGCCGGAATGCCGTCCGTGTACGACGTGGGCCACCACCGGGCCGCCCAGTGGCCGAGGGCGAGTCGAGCGGCGTACCCCGCGAGCGCGGTCTCCGACTCCGGCTGCTCCGGTGGCCCCGGCGACTCCGGTGACATGACATCGGTCGAGGCCCCCGGCGGCTCCACCGCGAGAGCGTGCACGGCGGCAGCGGTGCGTTCGCCGTAGACCGCCCACAGCCATTGCTGCGCGCGGTCGGGGTCGTGAATCTCCGCTGCGGGAAGGGCGATTGGACCGAGGACCGGCCAGGTCAGGACAGCGCCCGCGACATCCAGCACGGCTCGGGTGAAGGCAGTTCCCGCCGCTCGGGGAACGGCGATCCGTACGATGCCGTCCTCGGCCCGCGTGACACGGATGCCGGTGCGGTCGGTGCCGCCGCCCGTCCCCGGCATCACGCGCTCCTCGACTCGGCCGCCGCCGCCCGCGCGGTACTCGTCGACAGGGTGCGCAGTGCCGTCCGGACCTTCGCGCGGTGGTCCATCATCACCGAGCGGGCGACCCCGTCGAGCACGGTCCAGGCCGACGCGGCGTCGGACAGCGGCGCGTCACGAACGTCGCGCCCGTGCAGCCGTACCCACAGCCGTCGCATGTACGCGACCCATGGGGTGCGCAAGTCCTGGGCGAGGACGCTCAGTTGCCCGCCCTCCGGATCGGGCCGCGAGGAGACGGTCATCCTGCGGGCCCGCAGGACCGAAGCCTCGCGCTGCCAGCGGCTGTTGACGATGCGATGCGCTGCCGTCCGGCCGGGTTCGCCCTCCCCGTGGCCCAGCGGATCGTGGCCCGGACGGTCGAGCCCCAGGGGATCGAGGCCCACCGCGAGCCGGCCCCCGAGGACGACGGCGACGCGCAGGCTCTCGTCGTACAGGCCGAGCGGCGCGCAGCTGCGGCCGACCTCGCGTCGCACGAGTTCCGGCACCGTCGGCAGTTCCTCGCGGTGCGCCGATGCCTGGAGCACGGTGAAGAGCCGCTCGAAGAGCGTGCGGTCGAACGGCGCCGGAAGCGTGGAGGTCGACGCGCCGCGACCGACCTCGGGCCGGTTCGGCACGGGACGCGCGCTCAGTCCCAGGTGTGCGGGCAGGTCGGTACGGCGGCCCCAGACCCCGTCGGTGCGTGCCCACACGGCCTGCCCGAGCCGGCTCCCGTGCCCGGCTTCCCGCAGGACGGCGAAGGCCGACGAACCCGCATCCGTGCCAGCATCTGTGCCCGCATTCGTACCCGCATCAGTCTCCGACCCGGGCGCGGCGCAGGCATCAAGAACCACGGCCGCCAGGTGAAACGTATCCTCGCCCGCGACAGCGGCCGGGGCGCATCGCCGGGCGTCCCACGCCTCGGCGAGTTGCGCGTCGAGGCGAGTACGCCGGGCGACGTCGTCCAGGTGCTCCTTCAACGCCTCCACCGTGCGCCCGCCGCCCGTGTCGGCGATGTCCTCGACCACGTTCCGGGCCAACGCGTCCGCACCGGCAGGGGCGGAGGCGGAGGGCGTGCCGTGTTCGGTCGCCAGCTCGAAGCAGCGCTGGAAATAGAGGTCCTGGGGGTTGCCCGCCTTGATGCCCAGGGCTCGCCGCGTCTTCTTGAGTACCGTGAACCACTGCGCGGTCGCGTGCAGAAGGTCGCCCGACTCCCGTATCAGGGCGGCGAGTTGCGCGGTCTCCCGTGCGCCGAGGAAGTCGGCGGCCAGCTCGGGACGCAGTGCGGGCCTGATGATCAGCGGCAGCACGATCAGCTTGACCGTCCGGGTCAGCGGCGCGCCGCCGGGGCCGCTGAGCGGTTCCAGTCCGGGCCGTGCTCCGAGACCGCGCCACGCACTGTCGATGACCATGGCACGCGGACGGCGCTCGCCGGTCGACGGCGACCGGGTCGGCGGCGACTGGCTCGGGGACGGCATGGCCCGAGATTACGTGGTGGTGGAACAGGCGGTCGAACCTGGGATCGGTAGGAGATCCCTCCTCCCTACCGTCCTGGTCAGGGCCAGGACGAGAAGGGGAGAGACAGCATGGGAATCTTCGGGAAGCGCCGCAGGAGCCGCGAGGAGCGAGCCGCCGAGATCGCGGGACAGGTCGCCGAGGGCAAGGGTTTCTACGGGCGGGCGACACGGGCGTTCCTCGGCAGCGAGGACTTCGCCAGGGTGCAGCAGTCGATCGGGGCGTACAACTCCGGTGTGAACGTGCAGCAGCTGCTGGCGATGGGAGTGCCGACGATCCCCGCGGTCGTCGTGTCGATCGGTGACACCGGCAGGCTGGTCAACTTCGACCCGGTCGTGGACCTGGTCGTCCAGCCGTCGGGCGCGGCCACCGACCCGGTCGCGCTCCAGACCGTCGTCTCCAAACTGCGTATCCCTCGCACCGGCGACCAGGTGCTGCTGATCGCCGACCCCGCCCGGCCGGGCGGCTACCTCTACGCAGGGGACGGCGTGACGCCGTGAGACGGAGGCCTCGCCCCCGTGTCCCCGGTGTGGTCGCACACAGCGATGGTCCCGGTGACAGGAGGAAACCTCCCACCACCGGGACCACTACCGGAACCACCACCGGGGCCATCACCGGGACAGTCGCCGGGGCAACCGCTGTGCGCGCTGTCGGCTACGGCTTCTCGTCGCCGTAGATGGCGCTCACCTCCTCGGCGGTGAGTGCCCGGTCGACGGCGTGGACCTCGTCGACCGCGCCGTTCCAGAAGTCGACGTTCGTGCCGTCCCAGTGGGCCCGGCCGACCGTGAGCGGGCCGGTGCTCCCGAGGGCGGCGCCGCCCGTGGTCGTCGCCGCGAGCTTCCCGTCGAGGTACAGCTTGATCTCGTTGGTGGCCGCGTTCCGGACGCCCACGAGGTGGTACCAGCGCCCGGTCTCCGCGGCGACGGCCACCTGGGCACGGCGTTCACCCGGGGTGCTGAAGGCGAAGTTGCCGTGTCCGTACTGCAGGTAGAACGAGTTGGCCAGAGCGCGGGTGTCCTGGCTGACGGCCGTGCCGTAGTTGCCGGGGATCCCGTCGAGCCGGACCCAGGCGGACACCGAGTAGCTGCCACTGGTGTCGAGCACCGGACCCGAGGTCTCCGCGTACTGCTTCTGGCCGTCGAACTTCAGAGCGCTGCCGTTGACACCGTCGGTCCAGGAAGCACCCTCGCGCAAGGTGAGGGGGCTCTTGCCGGGCCCGGTGTCCTTGGCGGTGGTGCCGGTGCCCTCGTCGAGGGTCCAGTGCCCGCCCTTCAGCTTCTGCTTCGTACCGGCCGCGGCACCCGCCGCGATCACCTTGAGGTTGACCTTCCGTACCTCGGCGGCATCCATCTTGATGTCACGCCGGTCGTACGTGTAGAGACCGTTGAGCTCGTTCTCCAGGTCGGTGATCTGTGTGTAGACCGAACCGGACAGTTCGGCGCCCGCCTGCTCGACGTAGAACTTCTCGGTGTTCTCGACGTACTTGCGGGTCAGCTCCGCCTTGGTGGTGACACCGCTGTAGATCACGGTCGGGGCGCCGGGCCACATGTGGCCGGGGGAGCGGAGGGTGAAGCCGCCGTGCTCGCCGTCCATGGCGGCCCGCTTGTCGTCGGGGAAGGGCGGGTCGTCGTTGTTGTAGTCGTGGTGGTCGATGATGTCGCCCTTGCCCGAATCACCCTTCGAGTTGCAGCAGTTGACACCGCTGTGGGCGTTGACGACACGGGACGGGTCGGCGGCCTGGACCGCCTCGGTGATCCGGCCCGTCTCCTCGCGGTTCCACTCGCCCCAGCCCTCGTTGAAGACGATCCAGCCGATCACGGCGGGCGAGTTGTGGTGCTGCTTCATCACCTCGCGGCCCTGGTCGACGAACGCCTTCTGGCCCGTCTCGTTGGTGAGGTTCCCGGAGACGAAGTCCTGCCAGACGAGCAGGCCGAGCTTGTCGGCGTGGTAGAACCACCGCGCCGGCTCCACCTTGATGTGCTTGCGCACCGCGTTGAAGCCGAGCTTCTTGTGCGCCTCCAGGTCGAAGGCGAGGGCGTCGTCGCTGGGCGCGGTGTAGAGACCGTCGGGCCAGAAGCCCTGGTCGAGGGTGGCGAGGGAGAAGATCGGCTTGCCGTTGAGAACCAGCTTGTTGAAGCCGCCCACCTTCTCCACGGCGATCTTCCGCATCCCGAAGTAGCTGCGCACCTTGTCGCTCGACCTGCCGTCGGTCAACGTCACGTCGAGGTCGTAGAGGTACGGGTCGTCGGGGCTCCACAGGTGCTGCTTCGCCACGGGCAGGGTGAGCTTCTTGTCGGCCGCGCCGCTGACCCTTCCGACGACCTTGCCGTGGACGTCACGGGCGACGGCCTCGACGCGGGCGGAGGAGGAGACGCCCTCGGAGTCGACGGTCACCGCGAGGGTGCCGGTGTCGATGTCGGGCGTGGTCACGATGTTCTCGATCGCCGCGGGAGCGACCGGCTCCATCCACACGGTCTGCCAGATGCCGGAGGTCTGCGTGTAGAAGATGCCGCCCGGGTTCGTGGACTGCTTGCCCATGGGCTGGTCCGCGCCACCGGTGTCGGTGACGGCGACCACGATCTCCTGCTTGCCGGTCCCCTTCAGGGCATCCGTGATGTCGACGCTGAAGGCGTTGTAACCACCGGTGTGCTCGGTGACCTTCTTGCCGTTGACGTAGACGCGGGACTGGTAGTCGACGGCGCCGAAGTTGAGCTTGAGCCGGTTCGACCGGTTGTCCTTGCCGACCTTCCAGCTCTTGGGCACGTCGATGACCCGCCGGTAGAACATGTGGTCCTCGTGCCGTTCGAGGCCCGACAGCTGCGACTCGACCGGGAACGGCACGGTGATCTTCTCACCGAGGTTCTTGCCGAAGACCGGCTCCTCACCCGCCTTGGCGGCACTGAACTGCCAAGGCCCGTTGAGGTTCTCCCACTTGGACCGCTTCTGCTGCGGACGCGGGTACTCGGGCAGCGGGTGCTTCTTGTCGACCTTGTCGCCCCACTTGGTGGTGAGACGGTGGGTGGAGGCGTTCTCCGCGTACCGGATGACCTTCGGCACGGCCTTGCCGCCGACCGTCAGACCGCCCGCACCGTCGTACGAGACCCGCACCAGCTGGGCCTTCTGGATCGGCTCCGACAGGTTGACGTGGACGGAGGAGGAGTCCCCGGGGACGGACGTGACCGACTTGATCGGCATGGCGGTCGTGTCGGCCTCGACCTTCAGATGGTCCTTGACCGTCTGGAGGCTGCCCACCTTGCCCTCGAACCGGGCGCGCAGCCGCGTCCCGTTCTCGGCGACGGTGTACTCCACCGGGAAGACCTCGAAGTCGGCCGGCGGGGTGAACGCGGACATCGGCACGACCTGCTTGGCCAGTGTCGGCGTCGACCAGCGCAGATACATGTTGGCGCCGCCGGTGTCCTGGAACAGCTCCAGCCGGAACGAGTGCTTCTCACCGGCGGTCAGTTTGACGGCCTGGCTGGTCTGTTCCTTGTCCCAGTCGCCCACCCAGTGGTCGATGACGGGCTGGTCGTCGATGAAGAGGCGGAAGCCGTTGTCGCCGATGGCGTAGAAGGTGTAGTCACCCGTGGCCGGCGCCTCGATCTGGCCCGTCCAACGGGCGGTGGTGTGCTCGGTCTTGCCGGTCAACTCCTTGAACGTGTCGGTGAGACCGGAGAAGTTGATCTGCGGGTCGAGCGTCGAACCACCGAGTTCGGCGAAGTCCCGGGCACCGGGCGCCGACATGCTGAAGTACTCGCCCTTGAGGCCGTGCGTCACCACGGCGGCCTGGTCGGCGGCGGGTGCGGACGAGACTCCGCTGGTCAACTCCGAAGCCGCCGCGACGGGCAGCATTCCGCTCGGTGGCAGCACGAGGGCCGCCATGGCGAACAGCGCCAGCACTCGGACTCTGGCTCTGTTCCTGGTTCTGGGGCGGGTGCCGTGTCGTGTCATCGAACCTTTCCTCGCATTGAGACCGCGACCGCGTCCGACTGCCGGGGCAGGGTTACGGGGTGCTCGGGTGCGGCCTTTCCAACGTTGGAAACCCTCTGCCTGCGGTATGACAACACGCTCACAGGAACCTGTCCAGACCTCGTGCAGCACTCTGTTGCCTGGCGTCACGATGAGGAGGTACGAGGACGTCACGACGTCACCGACCACGGCGAAGCGAGTTACGGAGGGCGCGAGCGGGCGTGTCGAAGTGGTAGGTGGGGTGCAGGTGTTGGGGCATCGTGCCCGGTGATTCGGGCCGTGTGAATCCACGCGGCGGGTCCGCCGGTGGGAAGATCCGGCGGTGGCGAGAACCGTGCGGCTCGATCCAAGTGATCGCCGCCCGGGTCCTGTTGGCGTCAGCCGGGGCGCATGCCTGAACCGCGCACCGAGCGTCTCCTGCTCCTCCGCTGGCGGGAGTCCGGCCTTGAGCCATGGACGGCGATGAACGCCGACCCCGTGATCACGTCGACAACCGTCGACAACTCCCTTTCCCAGGCGGTGATGCGCCACCTCTCCAGGACCCGGAACCCGGCCGACGACTTCGAGGACCCGAGCGTGCCGGAGGGGCCGCTGCGCCGGCGTGTGCTGTACCGCAAGGCGAGGGCCGAGCCCGTGGGGCGCGGCGGTCGAGGTGTCGAGACGGGCTCCTGAGCTGACGAAGCTCATCACGGATAGGTGAGGCAGCGAGCGCACTCAGGACCGTCGCTGAAGCAAATAGCTGTGCAGGAGCGATGATGACGGCGGTCACGGCGGTGATGGGGTTGACGGCGGTGACGGACGCAACCGGAACAGCCGACCCGCAACAGCCGACCTGCGCGCAACGGCCCCGCCCTGTCACCGCGCAGGCCGCAACCGGTCCAGCTCCTCGCCGATCACCGCCCGCGGCACATCGTGCGGCGGACCGAGCACGAACCGCTCGTCGCCCCACGCCCCACCTCTCCCGCGGACACAGCCGGATCGGTCGGCCGACGCCCTCCGCCGACTCCCAAGCGCTGGACGGCCCGGCAGGAACCGAGCGTCCCCGATCATCGGGAAGTCCCGCTTCGAGACGCCGCGGAACGGTCGGATTCGCGCCTCGCAGTGCAGTTCCGAGCCCATGGGCCCAGGGAAGCCCGCAAAATTCTCGAATACCCTCGTCCTGGAAGACGTCGAATGTCGTGGACGTACCCGTTCATGGACGTGCACGTTCATAAACGTACGCATTGAGGAGGCGATCGTGTTCACGAGGCGCATGCGTCTGCTCGTGGGCGTCCTGATCCTGGCCTGTCTGGTCCTCCTCGGCCGCAGCGGGCCGATCGACGGCCCCTTCGCCAAGTCGCTGAAGGACGAGGCCGACGCCGTACCGAACCGGGTCATGACGTGGAACATCTGCAACCCCTGCGACGAGAGCAGCGCCGAGCGGGCGGCGGAGATCGCCAGGTTCGCCCCGCAGGTCATCGGCATGCAGGAAGCGTGCGTGCGTGACGTCGAGCGGACCCGGGACTATCTGCAGAGCCGGCACGGTCTGGTCTACCACGTCGAATACGGGTCGGTGCTGCAGGACTGGGGCCGCTGCGGGGGACTGCCGTGGAGCCCGGGAGCCTTCGGGCAGGCCATTCTCTCGGCGGCGCCCATGACCGACGTCGTCCACAAGGAGTATCCGGACGGCGGATCCGAGGACCGTGGGTACTTGGCAGTGACCACGACCGTGGGCGGTCAGTCCGTCCGTCTCTTCAACACCCACCTCGCGCAACGACGTCAAGAGGCGGTCAGGGCGGGCCAGACCCGCGTACTCGCCGCGGAACTGGCGCACTACGACCGCGCGATCGTCATCGGTGACTTCAACGCCGTGTCCAACGCCCCCGAACTCGCACCCGTGTGGAAACTGGCCACGGACGTCGACCCCGGGTGCCGGCCTACCTCGTACTCCGGGGAGTGCAAGCCGACCACCGACTGGCAGAGCAAGTTCGACTACATCTTCCTGCGGGGCATCAGCCCGCTCGATCACCGCGTTCATCCGACCCGGTACTCGGACCACCACATGCTGTACAGCGACCTGGACCTGAGCGCGGCGCGGAAGAGCAGTTGAGGCCGTCTCCGGACAGGCGCCACCCCGTCAAGACGCGAACGCATAACCCGTTCGCCATTGCCATGACCCACGCGTTGTGTTCAAGGTATTGACACGTCCATTACAAAGGCTTTACGTTGCGCTCACCTGAGAGCGCTCTCAGGCACCCGTCGCGTGAGACTTGAGGTGCCGCATGCCATCCCCCCGCATCAGGCCGGCAGCCGGGTTGTTCCTGGCCTCAGCCCTCGTCGCCGTGGGCCTGGGCCCGGCCGCCGTACCAGCGGCAGCCGCCACCGTGCCCGTAGGCTCCGGCAGCTACTCCGACACCCGGCCCGCCGGGACGTCGGGGCCCACCACCAACACCGGAGCGCCGGTCACCCCCAAGCTGACCGCCGCCGCCAAGGACAGACCCGTCCCCACCAACGACTGGTGGTCCTCCCTCGCCTTCCAGCGCTACGGCGACAACCCGTACTCGACCCCCATGTACGGCCACCCCCTCACCTACCAGGCCGCGTCCGGCGGGCTCGACGTCGGCTACCCGACGTCCCCCGCGATCGTCGGCGACGGCCGCCAGTACGAGTACGCCCACAAGCGCGACCTCACCATCGGGCTCACCGGCCTCAACTCGCCCGACACCAAGGCCGACGACTGGTCCGACTGGACGGTCACCCCCCAGTGGTCCGACGGCACCCGCACCCTGCGCACCACGATCGGCCACGGCTCCCCGTTCGTATACGCCAAGGGCACGGGCGGCAACGCCCAGATCACCACCGCCGCCACGCCCACCGTCTTCGCCGACCAGGGAAACGTCCTCGGCATCACCGTCGCCGGACACCACTACGCCCTCTTCGCGCCGACCGGCAGCGACTGGAACGTCGCCGGCTCGACCGTCACCGCGGGCCTCGGCTCCAAGGACTACTTCTCCGTCGCCGTGCTGCCGTCCACCGACGCCCTGGCGACCTTCAAGAAGTACGCCTACAGCTTTGTCACCGACTCCAAGGCGACCTGGAGCTACACCGGCGGCACCGTGAAAGCCACGTACACGCTCACCACCGAGGCGAAGGAGGGCACCGAGCGCGGCACGCTCCAGGCCCTCTACCGCCACCAGTGGCTGAACACTACGGACGCCCTGACCTCGTACACCTACGTCTCGCCGCGCGGGACCATGAAGGTCCGTGAGTCGGCCTCCTTCACCACGAGCCAGAAGTCGTCGGCCGTGCTGCCCGGGCTGCCCAGGTCGAGCGGTGTGGACACGGCCCGGCTGCGCGGCTATCTGGACGAGGTCGTGAACGCCGCCGACCCGTTCTCCGGCGCCTCCGACACCTACTGGACCGGCAAGGCCCTCGGCCGGCTCGCCCAACTCGTGCCGCTGGCCGACCAGATCGGCGAGACCGGCACCCGCGACAAGCTCCTCGGACTGATGAAGGGGAAGCTGCAGGACTGGTTCACGGCGGGCGGCGCGAACGAGTTCAGCTACGACAAGGACTGGAAGACGCTCACCGGCTACCCCGCCTCCTACGGCAGCGACACCGAGTTGAACGACCACCACTTCCACTACAGCTACTACGTGTACGCGGCGGCGATCGTCGCCCAGTACGACCAGGGATGGGCCGCCGACTCCGCCTGGGGCGGCATGGTCAAGGCCCTCGTACGGGACGCCGCCAACCCCAGCCGCACCGACACCGCCTACCCCTTCCTGCGTGGCTTCGACGTCTACGCGGGCCACAGCTGGGCCTCCGGACACCAGGGCTTCGCCGCAGGCAACAACCAGGAGTCGTCCTCCGAGTCCACCAACCTCAGCGCGGCCCTCGTCCTGTGGGGCTCCGCCACCGGCGACACCTCGCTGCGGGACCTCGGCACCTATTTGCTGACCACCGAGTCCGAGTCGATCGCCCAGTACTGGTTCGACGCCGACGAGCAGGTCTTCCCGTCCTCGTTCACCAAGGACACGGCCGGCATGGTCTGGGGGAGCGGCGCCGCCTACGCGACCTGGTGGACCGCCAACCCCGAGGAGATCCACGGCATCAACGTTCTTCCCGTGACCGGCGGTTCGCTCCACCTCGGCGGTGAGAAGGCCGCGATCCGGCGCAACATCGCCGAGATGGAACGGGAGAACGGCGGCCCGGCCGTCGAATGGCGGGACATCCTCTGGGAGTTCCAGTCCCTCGCCGACCCGGGCGCGGCCAAGACCAAGTGGGACGCGGGCAACGCCGGGTACACCCCGGAACAGGGGGAGTCGAAGGCGCACACGTACCACTGGATCAACACCCTCGACACCATCGGCGCCCCGGACGCCACCGTGACCGGCGACATCCCCACCTCGGCCGTCTTCACCAAGGGAACGGCCCGGACGTACGCCGCCCACAACTACGGATCGACGGCCCGTACCGTCACCTTCTCCGACGGCAAGACCCTTGCCGTACCGGCCCGTTCCACCGCGACCGGCACCGGCACCGGATCCGGGGATCCCGACCCCGACCCCGATCCGCCGACCGGGACCGGCAACACCTTCCAGCTGCGTACCGGCGGCGCGCTGACCACGGCGACCGGCGGCACGGCCGGCAGCGACACCATCGCCTCCGCCGGCGGCACCAACCACGACGGCACCCCGTACCAGCCGCTCGTCTACGAGGTCCGTGGTGTCGACGGCACCCTCACGCCCGGCGCCCAGAGCGCGTTCCGGCTCCAGGTGGACGCGGAGAGCGCCGTCGGACTCGGCCAACAGGCCCGGATCAGCTACGACTTGACCGGAGACGGAAGCTTCGAGCGCACCGAGACGTACAACTACTTCGCGACCGACCCGGTCTCCGGCTGGGAGGAGTACACGCAGGCCCGCGGCCTGAAGGCGTCCACGGGCACGGCGGGCGACCTGGACGGCGGCACCGTACGCCTCGAAGTGTGGAACGCCATCGGCAACGGCCCGTCGAAACTGCAGACGGGTACGGACAAGTCGGTGCTGGTCATCCCATACAGCTGAACCGGCGGAACGTCTGCGGCGGGCACCGGCGTGAGCCCTTGCCCGCCGCACCCGCTGGTCAGCCCTCGACGGTGTTGTAGTTGACGATCCCCTCCACGAGGAGAGCTACGGCACCGACGAGTGGACTGTCCGCCCCTTTTCGCACCACGTCGGGTAACCGGTGCGCCTCTTCCTCGGTGGCCGCCACCATGCCCCAGAACGCGTTGAAGGCGGCGGGGTCCGCTGGTTTGTCGGTGGCCGCCCCGACCGTCACGACGCCGTCCCCCTCGACCAGGGCCAGCGCGCCCATCTGCCGCAGCGTGTCGGGATCCCGTTCCTCGGTGGCCACCACACTCCAGCCCGCCACTTCGACCTGCTGAACTGCGGCGAAAAGACTGCCGGCGCTTCCCGGCCCGGAGACAACGATGTCAGGCAGTACAAGGGCCACCGGCCCCCGCGTCATGGGGAGGGCGGACCGGATCGCGCCGTCGAGGTCGGGCTCGAACGACTGGTCCTGGTGGACGAAGACGAGTTGGAGGGTGTCGGCGTAGCGCGTCAGATAGCTCACCGTGTCCAGCTTGTGCGTCCCGAACACGACGACCAGGCGCACATTGAGTCCGCTCTTCGCCAGTTCGACGACGGCCTCCAGGCTGCGGTCCAGCACGGTGACCCCGGGAGCCAGGCAGTGCAGTTCCTTCGAGTAGGGCGCTCTGAAACGGGTTCCGAATCCGGCGCAGGGCAAGATGATCGAGACATCGGGGACAGGCGCGGACGGTCTGGGCATTGAGCCGCTCTCAGGTTGTGTTGACGACAGGGAACCTTGCACGCGTCGGCGGGTACGGGCGGCGCAGGACCGACATCGGGCCGTCGGCCTGAAAAGCACGCCGGCGATCACGGTAGCCATCGGGCGGGTCCTGCGCGAGAGGGCGTGGAGCGACGGGATCGTCCGCGGCGCGCGGCGCGCGTCGTACCCGGCTGCCGGACACCCGCCCATCGGTCGTGTCGTCGTCGACCGGTGCCGCTCGAAACCCGTGTGGCCACGAGCCCGCATGGGCAGGCATGGGCCGAAACGTGTGGCAGGCCGGAACGAAAGAAGGCGCATGATGCGGGTGTTGTTGTCCACATACGGGACGCGCGGCGATGTCGAACCGCTGGTGGCCCTCGCGGTGCGGTTACAGGCACTCGGCGTGGAGGTACGGATGTGCGCCCCGCCGGACGAGGAGTTCGCGCAGCGGCTCGCAGGCATCGGTGTGCGGCTGATTCCGGTCGGACCGCCCGTACGGGCCATGATGGGCGGGACGGCTCTGCCCTCGGCGGCCGAACTGTCCCGACACCGGAACGAGTTGGTCGACGCACAGTTCGCCATCCTGCCCGCGGCGGTCGAAGGATGCGACGCGCTGGTGGTGGCCGGCCTGGCGCAGATCGGCGCGCGATCCGTGGCCGAGGCCGCGGGCATCCGCTATGTGTACACGAGCTATTCGGCCGTCAACCTGCCGTCGCCGCACCATGCGCCGCCGCCCCGGCCTGGCTGGCCCGAGCCGGAGACCGACGACAACCTGACCCGGTGGGAGGTGGACGCCCAACTTGTGAACACGCAGTTCGCCGAGACGCTCAACGGTCACCGGGCGGCGCTCGGGCTGCCGCCCGTGGACAACGTCCGCGACCACGTCTACTCCGACCGGCCGTGGCTGGCGGCGGACCCGGTCCTGGGACGGTGGCCGCAGACCCCCGGCCTCGACGTCGTACAGACGGGCGCGTGGGGCCTTCCCGACGAACGCACGCTCCCCGCCGACCTGTTGACGTTCCTCGACGCCGGCGCACCGCCCGTCTACGTGGGCTTCGGCAGCCTGCGCCCGGCACCGGACATCGCCCGCAGGACCGTCGAGGAACTCCGCGCACAGGGTCAGCGCGTACTCGTCTCCCGCGGCTGGGCGGACCTGGACGTGGCCGACGACCGGGACGACTGCTTCACCATCGGCGAGGTCAGCCACCAGACTCTCTTCGGCAGGGTGGCCGCGGTGGTGCATCACGGCGGCGCGGGTACGACGCTGACGGCGGCCCGGGCGGGCGTGCCGCAGGTGGTGGTACCTCTTCAACTGGCGGACAACCCGTACTGGGCGAGCCGGGTGGCAGCCCTGGACATCGGCGCGGCCCTCGACGGTCCGACGCTCACCGCCGACTCACTCACCCTCGCCGTCAAGACGGCCCTGGCACCCGGGACCCGGGCGCGGGCAGCGGACCTGGGCAGCCGGATCCGCACCGACGGCGCGGAGGTGGCCGCGAGACTGCTGGTCGACGCCCTCGGGTGACCGAGGCCGACCGGCCGAGCCCGCACCACGTGCTGCCCGGACGTCGGCTGCTAGCGTTCGGGCGCATGGAAGAGAGCGTGTACGTGGGCAACGCCGGCAAGGACGCGGCCCTGGACCGGGGTTGGCTGCTGGGACACTTCAAGGAGCACGGCGATCCCCGCCACAGCGAGGCCCTTGAGGTCAAGTGGGGCGTCCACCCACGTGGCGAGGAGCGGGCGCAGTGGGTGAAGGGCGAGGTACGGACAGCTCTCCTGGTCCTGATCACGGGCCGCTTCCGTATGGAGTTCCCCGGCCGTAGCGTGCTGCTGGAGGAACAGGGCGACTATGTCGTGTGGGGCCAGGGAGTGGACCACTCCTGGGTCGCGGAGGACGAGTCCGTGGTCCTGACCGTGCGATGGCCTTCCGTACCCGGATACGCCGTACCGCACGAGGAGGAGCGGACGGGATCGCCGCGCTGACCACGGGCCGGCCCGGTCGCGCCGACCGGCACTGACTAGCGGGGGTGCGCCTCGGCATGTCGGAACCGCCCCGGCGAGACCCCGTACTCGCGCCGGAACGCGCCCGCGAAAGCGAACTCCGTCGAATAGCCGACCTGCCGGGCTATCGCCGCCAGCGGTGCGTCCGTCTCCCGCAGCAGCCGTGCGGCGCAACTGAGCCGCCAGTTCCTGAGGTAGGTCATGGGCGGCTTGCCGACCACCGACGTGAAGCGCCTCGTGAACGCCACCCGGGACATGCCCACGGTCTCGCTGAGCCGGGCGGCCGTCCACTGCGTCTGCGGCTCGCCGTGGATCGTGCGCAGTGCGGAGGCGATCGCCGGGTCGGACAGTACGGGGCGGCCCCGCGAGCCTTCGTCCTCCATCCACTGACGCAGGACGTGGACGAGCATCAGGTCCAGCAGCGCCGACCGCGTCACGCTCTTACCTGCCTGTGCCTGTGCCTGTGCCTGCTCCTGTGACTGGGCTTGGGCCGCGTCGTCGTCGAGCAGTTCGATGACCGACCGCAGTGCCGGGAACCGCTCATGGTCGGGGGACACCACGAGCAGGTCCGGCATGACCGTGAGGTACGGGTGCACCTGGCCGTGGTCCAGGCGATACGCGCCGCAGAGGAACTCGAAGTCGGCGGGCCCGGCGGCCGGCTGGTTCAGGCTCAGCGCCACCTGCGGCAGCCCGTCGAGCCGGCACGGAGCGTGGCTGAGGCCGTGGTCTGCTCCGGAGGTGATCAGCACGACATCGCCCGGATGCAGGGCGACGGGCGGCGCGTCGAGGGGGACGAGCCAGCCGGAGCCCCGAAGGACCACGTGGAAACCGCTCCCGGTCAGGCCGGCGTACCGCATGCCCCACGGACCCGACTGACGGAATCGGCGGACGGTCTCACGTCCGACGCGGAGACCGGAGACGGCTTGGCTGATCATGTCCACCCACTGGATTCTATCGGCCGTTCAAACTCGTATGCGGTGGTGACAAGCGCGTATGTCCGTGCACGTCAGCGGCTGGTTCAGTGAGTGTCATGAAGGAAAACGACATCGGCATGAAGGACTGCGTCGTGGTCGGCGCGGGGGCTGCCGGAATGAGTGCCGCGCTCACCCTCGGCCGGGCCCGGCACAGCACCCTGGTCATCGACGCCGGCCGGCAGAGCAACCTCGTCGCGGCGGGCGTCGGAGGCCTGCTCGGACACGATCGGCGGTCGCCCGCCGCGTTCCATGCCGAGGGCCGCGAGGAACTGCTCGCCTATCCGTCCGTCGAGCTGCACCGGGGCGAGGTCACCCACGGTGTGCGGGAGGACGACGGAAGCTTCGCGGTCACCTTCGCCGACGGCCGTCGCGAGCGGGCGCGGAGCATGGTCCTGGCACCCGGAATGGAGTACCGCCACCCACAGCTGCCCGGCCTGTCCGAACGATGGGGGAACGCGGTCTTCCACTGCCCGTTCTGTCACGGCTGGGAGGTGAGCGATCGCCCATTGGGTGTTCTCGCGACGGGCGCGGTCGGTGTGCACGGCGCCCTGAACCTCCGTGCCTGGAGCGACCGGATCACACTGCTGACCAACGGCGGCGAACTCACCGACCAGCAGCGCGAACAGCTGGACGCCGGCGGAGTGGGCTGGGACGAACGGCCGATCGATGTCCTCGACGGGCCGGGAACCGACCTGCGGGCGGCGGTCTTCGCCGACGGCGGCGAACTGGCCCTCGGGGCACTGCTGGTCAAGTCGACCCTGTACCAGCGTTCCTCGCTGGCCCGGGACCTCGGAGCGGCACTGAGCGAACCGGACGAGATGCTCAGCGTCGAGGCGATCAAGGTCGACGCGATGGGCCGGACCGGCGTTCCCGGGCTGTACGCGGCGGGTGACGCCGCCACCTCGGTGCCGCCGTCCATGGCGGCGGCTGTGGCATCCGGCTATCTGGCGGGCGCAGCCGCCGCCGTGCAACTGGCCGCGGGTTACTGAAACGGGCCCCTCGCGACCCCAGAGCTGCCCCTGGTTCTGCCCCCGCGGACATACCGACCCCAACATTGGCCGGATAGGAGGGAATGACCCACATCAAACAAAGAGGAAAATATGCGTATCCAGAAGGACAACGACAAGGGCTCGGACAGTGCCGGCAGACGTCGTCCCGCGTCCCGGCCGCCCACAGCCCTCCATCCGCTGATCGCTCTCCAGCAGGCCGCGGGGAACGCCGCGGTGACCCGCGCGATCCAGCGGGCACGGAACGAACAGAGCCCCGAAGGGCAACAGGCCGACCCCAAGGAGCAAGACGCCGAAAACCGGCAGAACGGGACCACGGAGCGCGAGGCCGAAGGACCCACACCGGTCCAGCGCCGGCCATCGGTCCGCGACGCCGTCGATTCTCCCGGCCGCCCCCTGGAGCCCCGCGTCCTGCAGCGCGCCGAGCAGGCCTACAACATGGACTTCGGCCACGTACGCGTACACAACGATCCGGTGGCCCAGCGCTCGGCCGAGGACCTCGGAGCCCTCGCCTACACCACCGGCGCGCATATCGTGCTCGGCGGGAACCGCGTCAACGACGAGGTGATGTACGAAGAGGTCGACCACGTGCGCCAGCAGGCTCTCGGGCCCGTCCCCGGCACCCCCAACGGCAAGGGCGAGAAGGTCTCCCGCCCGGACGACGCGTTCGAGCAGAGCGCCGGCGCCAACGGCCGTAAGCTCGCCCGGGGTTCGGCCCCCGACCTCTCGCTGCCGGGAGCCGCCTTACCCGTCTTACCGGCCTTACCCGCCTTACCCGCCTTACCCGGCGGGGCGTTGCAGCGCAGCGTGGACGCGGACGTCCCCGTCCAGCGGGCGGACCGCCCCGGCCCCGCGCCCACGGCGGAGCCCCCGACCGTGGCCGAGCCCTCGACCGCCGCCGAGCCGCCGAGCATGGCGACGCTCCCGGCCATCGTCCGGCTGGCGCGGCTGCTCGTCGGCGGCAATCAGGAGATCAGGAACAAGGAAGTACGGGCCGTCATTCACAAGCGGGTGCGAAGCGGCCCTAGCTTCACGGACGAAGAACTGCAGACGATCAAGGCAGTGGAGTCCGAGGACCCCAAGTGGCTGAAGACCGTGGGTCTCTGCACCCGCTCCGAGGCCGAGGCGTACATGAAGGCGGGCAAGTTCCACGACTGGCTGGAGCAGCCGGAGGGCAAACGCCTGCTCGTGGCCAGTCTGCGGTGGCGGCAGGAGTCCGAGAACCGCGGTGCGGGGATTCCGCCGGTCGAACCCAGCCGATCGGACTACCAGCTGGGCCGTCACATGGCCATGCACGGCGAGGAAACCCCGCAGCCCGAGAAGGACCGGCTCACGGCGGAGCGGAACGAACAGATCTTCCAGACCTTCGTCGACACGATGCTCCCTCCCGGCATCAGCGACAAGGTCCCGGACGCCGCCAAGCACGAGGCGCGGGTCGCGCGCGGCACCGAGCTGCTGACCAAGATCTTCCTGATCCTGAAGCAGGGGCTGAAGGTCTACAACCCGGAGGCGGGCGTCCACGAGGACTTCAAGGACGACGTCGCCCACGCCCTGGCCTACGGCGGACGCGTCAACATCCGCATCCCGCAACTGGCCGACGGCCAGCACGGTTACGAGCTGCCCCAGTGGCTCCACATCACCAAGGAGGACCGGAAGTTCTGGGAGCCCAAGTCGACGCCCGAGAAGCCGGTGTACCGGCGCGGGTTCGGCACGCACCACATGGAGATCGGCGACAACCAGAAGGACGGAAAGCAGGGCACATTCGTGGAGAAGGGCGAGGTCGGGGCCACCGTGCAGAACTGGCTGGATCCGCACAGCCACCTCTACGGTCTGCCCCTGGCCCTCCGGGGCATGGGAAACAAGGACTTCCACGGCGACACCATTCTTCCGAACGAGTCGTACGGACACGCCTTCATGGGTTACAAGCCGCCCACCGACAAGCGCGACGGGGCACTGCAGGTCGGTATCGAGACCGCCGGGCCGGGAGGCAGGACCCCGGACGGCTACAAGCACGGTCTGACCAGCAGTGAGAAGAACAGCAACCCGGTGAGCCAGGTGGGTGGCCACAAGGACGACAAGCCCGGTGGCAACGCACCCCTCGAAGCGAGCCAGCGCCATGTCGACCTGAAGGGATTCGGCGACTGGGTGCAGACGCTGAAGGACCTGGAGAAGGACTGGAAGGCCGGTCTGGCGGCAGCCGAGACGCACGAGGAGCGCGCGGCCCTGTACCGGGACCTGATCGGTAAACGCGGCGATTCCGCTTCCTGACCAGCGGAGGGCCGCTCGTACGGCGGGCGATGCCGAAGGCCTGCCGTACGAGCGGCCCAGTCACCTGAGCCCACTCACCTGTGCCCTCCGGCCCGGCGTGCCCGGTGTCAGTGGTTCATGTGCGTTCACGTCCGTTCACGTCGTGTTCGCCGCGCAACCATCGGCCGTTCCCGCGTGTCTCACAGGCGAATGTCACCCGTGAGCGGCCTTGAAGCCGCGCGCTTCCAGGAGGACTTGTGGGCATCCGTCGACTGGCCGTATCGACCGCAGTGGTCGCCGCAATGATCGGCACCTTCAGCGTGCAGACAGTGGCGGGCACCGCGTCCGCCGCGGGCCGTGCCACCACCGTGCGTGAGGACTTCAACGGCGACGGCTACCAGGACATCGCCGTGGCCGCTCCCGGCGCCACGGTGGGCGGCCACGCCTGGGCCGGCTACCTCACCATCACCTACGGCTCGGCGAACGGCCTCGACACGGCCCACACCACCGTCATCACCCAGGACACCCCGGGAGTGCCCGGCGTCTCCGCCGACAACGGCGTCTTCGGCTACGCGCTCGTTCCCCGTGACCTGGACGGCGACGGCCTGACCGACCTGGCCGTGACGAGCCGCGAGTACCAGGCGGAAGGCAACATCAGCGGATCGGTGATCGTCCTCTGGGGCCGCAGAACGGGCATCTCCGGCCAGGATTCCGTCCGCGTCGCCGGCGCGCCGACGAACGCCGAGGTCGGCGAGGACATCACCGCGGGCGACTTCGACGGGGACGGTCACACGGACCTGTTCATGCGCAACGGCGACGACTACGACTACCGTGACGTGCTCCACGGCCCGTTCGACCGCTCCGGCGCCCCCGCCCGCAAGCAGTCGCTCCTGGCGTTCAGCACGGACAACACGATCTCCTCCACCGCGGCCGGCGACTTCAACGGCGACGGCATCGAGGACCTCGCCACCTTCTACGTCTACGAGAACCACGCCGAGGGCGGCAAGCTGTGGCTCGGCACGAAGGACGGCCTGTCCACCGTCCCGCAACGGCTGTCCTCCGCGTCCGCCACCGCCGTCGCCGACTTCGACCAGGACGGTTACGCCGACCTCGCCACCCGCGAATTCCCGGGCGGCGACACGGAGATGGTCGACGACCCGGGGACCGTCAAGATCTATTACGGCTCGGCCGCGGGCCCCAGCCAGACCCGTACGCAGACCATCACGCAGCAGACCGCGGGCGTGCCCGGAGTGAGCGAGAAGAACGACGCCTTCGGCGCGCGCCTGAGCGCGGGCGACGCGAACGGCGACGGCTACCCCGACCTGGCCGTGGGCGTCCCCGGTGAGGCGATCGGCTCGGTGGCCAAGGCCGGTTCCGTGGTCCTCCTCAAGGGCGGCAGGGGCGGGCTCACCGGTGCGGGCGCGCAGGCGTTCCACCAGGACACCGCGAACGTGCCGGGGGTCGCGGAGAAGAACGACGTGTTCGGCGGGTCGGTACGGCTGCTCGACGTGACCGGGGACGGGAAGGCGGACCTGACGGCGGGCGCGCCGGGGGAGGACCTCGGCACGGTCAGGAACGGCGGCGCGGTGTGGCTGCTGCGCGGTACGGCGTCCGGCTTGACGGCGACGAAGTCGTCCGCGCACAACCCCGTGGACCTCGGTACGCCGTCAGCACAGGCCGAGTACGGCTACAACCTCAGCGGCGACAACGGCCCGAGCATACAGATCCCCTGATCCCTGATTCCTGATCCCTCGTGCTGGTACCGGCGTCCCGGGCGGTCCCGTACCGGCCGGTCGGACCGGTCGGACCGCCCGGCCTCGGACTCGGTGTCAGGGGGCGGCCGTGCTGTGGAACCGGGCGCGGTACTGCGTCGGAGCGATCCCCAGGACGCGCTGGAAGACGCGTCGCAAGGATTCCGACGAGCCGAATCCCGCCTGCTGGGCCACTTCCTCGACGGTGCCGGTACCGGCTTCGAGGAGTGTCTGGGCGGCTTCGACCCGGACGGATTCCACGTACCGTCCGGGCGTCGTCCCGACCTCGATGCGAAAGAGCCGTTCGAGGTGGCGGCCGCTCAGCCCGGCCGCGGAGGCCAGAGCGGTGAGGGTATGAGAGGCCGCCGGGTCCTCGGTGACGTGGTCCATCACCCGGCGGACCGCCGGATGCTGCGGCTGCCGGGGAGCCAGCCGGGCGCTGAACTGGGCCTGTCCACCGGGCCTGGCCATGAACACGACCAGTTGCCTGGCCACACTGCGGGCGGTCTCGGCGCCCCAGTCCTCTTCGACCAGGGCCAGGGAGAGATCGATGCCCGCGGTGACACCGGCCGACGTGAACACATGCCCGTCCCGCGCGAAGACGGGGTCGTCTTCCACCTGGACCCGGGGATAGGCGGCGGCCAGCTGGGCCGTGAGCTCCCAGTGCGTGGCCGCGCGGCGGCCGTCCAGGATCCCGGCCTCGGCCAGCAGGAAGGCCCCCGCACACACCGACGCCACGCGCTCCGCCTGTCCGGCCATCCGCGTCACCAGGGTGACCAGACCGGTGTCGGCCACGGCAGCCCGCCAGTCCTGTCGTCCCGCGACCAGCAGTGTGCTGCGGCGCCGTGAAAGCCTGGCAGGCGGTCCGCCGGCACCGATGACCAGCCCCGACGAGGTGGTGACCGGCTCGCCTGTGGGCGAGACGACCCGCACGTCGTAGTCGCCCCCGTAGCGGTTGGCTGTCGTGAAGACCTCCACGGGGCCGGTGACGTCGAGGAGCTGCACCCCGTCGAACGCCACGACGACGACCGTGCGCCGAGCGTGGGGCGTGTGCCCGGCGTGGGGTGTGTCCCGTGTTACTCCTTCCACGCGGAGTCCTGAATCGTCCGGACGAAGTCTCCCCGCTCGAAACCGGGAACGAAGTGCTCCAGCACGTCCGCCTTCACATTGCCGAAGGTCGTCTCGGGCTTGGAGCGGATGCCGTCGGTGAAGGCGTCCAGGATGCGGCGCTTGAAGTCGGGGCGCGGGTGGAGTGCCACGACGGCATCGCGGTCCTCGGCGGAGAGGCTGTCGTAGCCGAGGCCCAGGACGTCGTACTCGACCCCTGCGATGACCAGCGCCACCTCCGGTTCCATGAACTGGGGGATGCCGGGTGTGGTGTGCAGGGCGATCGACGTCCAGACGCGGCGGACGCTGTCCTCGGGGACGCCGTGGGCCTGCAGGAACCGCCTGGCCTCGTCCGCGCTGTCCACCTCGAACCGACGGCCGCTGTCATGGAACTCCTGGTTCAGGCCGACGTCGTGGAACATCGCCCCGATATAGAGCAGTTCCGCGTCGAAGCTGAGGTCGCGCTCGCGGCCCTGGAGGCTTCCGAAGAAGTACACCCGGCGCGAGTGGTGGTAGATGAGCTCGTCGGTGGTGTCCCGGATGAGTTCCGTCGCCTCACGCACCAGCCGAGTGCCAGGCACCGTCACACCCGCGGCCGTCACAAGATCGATCGACATGCTGCTGCTCCCTGCTTCCTGTCGGCGCACCCGGTCGGACCGCCACCTACAGCTTGGTCCGACGGCAGGCCGTCCGCCATGGCGATATCGTCCCCTATCCCACAGATGACGACATGCGGGCGCAGCACGACCTCTACCCGTCGAAGGGGCTCAGCCGGGGCCGCAGATGGTGCTGATACCAGGTGCCAGCCTTACCGCCGAGGTGGGCAGGATCGGCCGGACCGACGGCGACGAACCCGACACGGGTCAGCACCGCCCGGGACGCGGCATTCTCATGTGAGGTGGCCGCCCGCAGGGTACGCAGTCCGTGCCGGACCACCGCCAGCCGGCACAGCTCCCGAACGCTTGCGGTCGCCACGCCACGACCGGCAACGTGCTGCGCAACGCGGTAGCCGAGTGTCGCGGTGCCGTCCTCCAGGTCGTACAGATTGAACCTGCCGAGCACCGAGCCGTCCTCGGCGACGAGCACATAGAAGGCGCAGACACCGGCCTCCTGCTCGGCCAGCGCGGCGTCGTACCGCTCGGCGAACTCCTCGAAGAAGGCGTCACCACGGTCGGACACCGAGGCCGCGAAGTAGTCACGGTTGGCCAACTCGAAGGCCAGAACCGCCCCAGCGTGGCTGGCATGCAGTGGCTCCAGTTCAGACACGGCCCGACTGTATCCAGACCGGCGCAGCAATGGTCACCGAGGCACGGGCTGCATCCCCCGGTGACCACTCGGCGCACTCGACGGCCAACGGCCGTCACACGTCCTGTTTGTTCGGGTCTCGTAGGCGGTCGAAACCCTTTCTGATGGCGTTCAGCGGTGAGGCGATCGCCTTGGGTGTTTCCGGGGCCGCTGATCGGGGAGTGCCGCCGCCGCGCGTGAACTCGGTCAGTGCGGCCTGTGCCGCGTCGGCCGCCTCGCGATAGAGGTCACAGGACTTCGTCATGGCGTCGAGCGCTTCGGCGTACCTGACGGCCATGCTCTGGGCATGGGCCAGTTCCTCGTCCGGGGTCAGCAGGTGCCAGCCCTGGCGCAGTTGGGTCAGGGCCTGCTCGGCGCCCTCGGGGAGGGGGCGCGGCAGGTTGGCGAACTCCTCGATGAGGGCGAGGAGTTCCGTGGGCTCGGAGCCGTCCAGGAAGACCGTGTGCACACTGAAGTGCTCCGCGTCGTGGTCCCGGCTCCGCGGGTGGACGGGCAGGATGACGGCGCCGCCGCGCGGCATCCGTACGCTCAGTTCCCGCTTCATCGCGAAGTCGGCGGTCTCCGCCTGTGCCGGCGTGGCCCGGTGCTCGACGACCCGGTGGCGCAGGCTCGGCGGCAGGAACGCGGAGACCGGCCGCTGTCCGCTCGCGTCGGGCGTCATGGCCTCGTGCACCACGACATGGATGTACCAGGTGTTGCGCGTGCAGTCCCGCAGGTGGCGGCGCAGCTCGCTGTCGTCGGCCGGCAGGTGGTTCGCCGTCCGCAGACGCACCCCGGGCACCGCGTCGTGGTCCCAGGCGACCCGGTCGCTGTCGGGCCAGAACATCGTGGCGGGCGAGGGCCACCGGAAGTCCCACGGCAGCTCCGCCTCGGCGGCCAGGACCCAGCTGACCGCCTCGTCGTCCGCGCGACGGCCCCGATGCTCGTACGTGGTCAGCTGCGCGCGCACCATGACGCCGTCCGCCACGCGCCAGCGGGCCTCGAAGAGCCGGCGGGCCGACGGGCCGGGCGCGGCGGACGCCTCGCGCGGGTGGAGGACGGTGGAGCGGGACGCCTCCACGGGGTCGAGGTCCACGAAGTCGTCAAGGACCCCGGCTGCCTTGAGGGCGATCAGATTGCGCCGGACGTCCTGTTCGGGATCGGCCCCGAGATGACGCCCGCGTGCCAGCCATACGGTGTCGGGGACGGTCGTCGCGGAGCTGCTGTTCTTAAACATGGAACCGTTCTGTGGAAGATCAATGCCTTTACCAGTATGGCCCCTCCGGCCTTGTACGCCGCCGCACACGCCGCCTCGCACGCGGTGCCGCGTCAGGCCGCGTCCGTGGTCTCCGCGACGAGGCCAAGGAAGAAGGTGCCGATCGCGGCCTCGAAGGCCTCGGTGAAGGCCGGGTGCATGAACGCCAGACTTGAGTCGGCCTGGAAGGCGGCCAGCTGCGCGGGGGCGGGGCGGCTGCGGGTCCACAGGGCGCCGACGAGGATGATGACCATATGTGCGGCGCGCAGCGCCCGCTCGTCGTCGAGCTCGGGGAGCAGGTCGCGCAGCCGCTCGGCCAGCCAGTGGATGGCGTCACGCGAGGACCTCTTGTACCGGGCGGCGACCTCGACGGAGACGTTGTGCTCAAGGATCGCGTGCTGCGCGCTCAGCAGTTCACACAGCATCGGGTGCGCGGCGAACGTCGTGGCCAGCCGCGCCGCGACCTGGCGCGTCCGCACCGGAGCAGGAGCGGACGGGTCGGCCCACCCGGGGAGTGTCCCGGCGACATCGGACCGGTAGCGGGCGGCCGCCTCGGAGAGCAGATCGAGCAGAACCGCCTCGCGCGACTCGAAATAGCGCATCATCGCGGACTTCGCCAGCCCGACGCGGCGGCTGAGTTCGTTGAGGCTCACGGCTGCCACCGGCATCTCGTCGAGCATGCCGGCCGCGGTTTCCAGGATGCTCCGCCGACGCACGGCACGCTGTTCGTCGCTCCGTGCACGCTGGAAGGTCGCCATCCCCCGAGATTAGTCGACCGCCGGTCCATTGACTGTGGACCGGCGGTACATTAATTTCAATGTACCGCTGGTCCACTATTTTCGTGGCCGGGTGGATCACGCTGCCGCCGGCCGAGGGAAGGGGCACGTCATGGACGTCATGAAGGTCACCGAGGCTGTCGGCTGGGTCGACCCGGACCGGTGGCGGGCCACCCCGCCGGTGGAGCGACTGAGGCTGCTCCGCCTGGTCCGCGCGAACATCGACCGGCACTTCGACGAGCTGATGTCGGCGGACTGCCACGCGAAGGGCATCGACCCGGCGGACCCGGCCGACGCCCACCAGGTGGGCACGAGCATCCAACGGGTCCTGGTGCCGATGGCCGCGAACGTCTCGGCCGCCATCGACCTGTACGAGGGACTGGTCCGCGACCGCCCGCTCCAGCCGCTGGCGGTCACCCCTGCCGGGGACGGCCGTTTCGACGTCAGGGTCTCCCCGCGCGGGAAGGACCGCCTGCTCAACGGCGACCGGACCGACGTGCTGCGCGTCGTCGGGGAGCCTCGCAGGGTGGACCCGTACGCGAAGCCCGGTGGCATCGTCGCCGTACTGGGGGCGGGGAACGTCGCGTCGTCCTTCGAGATGATCCGGGCCCTCTTCGTCGACAGTTGTGTGGTCGTCCACAAGCCCCACCACCTCAACGAGGACGCCGACCGGGTGTGGGAGAAGGTCCTGCAACCGCTCGTCGACGTCCGCGCGGCCGCCTTCTGTCCCGCCGCCGAGGGGCCCGCCCTGACCCGCGACCACCGCCTCTCGAAGATCTACTTCACCGGCGGGACCGCCTCCGCCAAAGCCATCATGGAGGCCACGGACACCGAGTTGGTGTCCGAGTGCGGTGGCAACAACCCGTGCATCGTCGTCCCCGGCGACCGCCCGTGGACCGAGCGGGAGATCCGCCACCAGGCGCTTCAGATCGCCACCATCGTCACGATCAGCGGCGGCTCGATCTGCGGACGTACGCAGACCCTGGTGACGAGTCGGCACTGGCCGCAGCGGCGGCAGTTACTGGACGCGATCACCGTCGCCCTGCGCGACCTCACGCCCGGCTCCAGCACCAGCTATCCCGGGGTCGACAAGACCTTCGACGCCTTCCGTGACGCCTATCCCGGCGGGCGGCTCATCCAGCCCGTGGACGGCCGCCCCGCTTCGCTGGTCATGGTCATCGAGGACGTCGGCACCGAGGGCTTCGCGCTCGACCACGAGGCGTTCTGCCAGGTCATGGGCGAGGTCGCGCTCGACGTCGCACCCGACGCCGGGACGTTCCTTCCGGCAGCCGCGGAGTTCGTCAACGAGAACCTCCTCGGAACCCTCGCCGCGACGATCCTCATCGACGAGGACACCAAGAAGACTCACGCGGCCACCGTCGATCGCGCGGTCACGGACCTCCGCTACGGCGCCGTCGGCGTCAACACGATGCCGCCGATGATCTGGACGAACCCCTACCTCATCTGGGGCGGCAACGAGGAGGGCCGCGCGTTCGTCTCCGGCCGCGGCAACTTCGGCAACCTCCTGGGATACGAGAACGCCGAGAAGTCGATCGTGGTCAGCGGCTTCACCTCGCCGGGCCACCTCCTCATGACGAGCAAGCGGGGCTGGCTGGACCTGTCGACGCGCTTCGCCCGGTACGCCGTCCAACCCACGTGGCCACGCCTGCTCGCCCTCGCCTTCACCGCGACACGCGGGCTCTTCCGCCGTACGGGCTCGCCTGAGCTCTGACGCCGCACGCCTGGGGTGGCGCGCGACGACTCGACCCCCGTACGCCTTCTGGCCCGGCAGTTCAGCCTGCGCGCGGCGTCCGGCGTCCTGCATCCTGCGTCCTGAGCCCACGAACCTGCCTCTGCTTACGGCTTGCGCAGCAGCGCGCAGACGAAGTTCTCCTCGACGGTGCGCAGGCGCTCCAGAAGCTCCGGCTTGCTGGACTTGTTGACCTGGGTGGTGAGGGAGACGGTCAGTGACCGCTCGCCGTCCGGGGTGGCCGCGATCAGTTGTGTGTAGCCGGGGAAGTTGCCCGTGTGGCCGTACACCACGCCGCAACGGGTGGTGTACCGGAAGAGGGCGAGACCGGCCTTGTTCTTGCCGGGACCGGCCGGTTCGGACGCGCCGTCCACCCAGTTCAGCTGCTGACGGCGGGTCCGGTCGGAGATCAGCTTCCCACCGGCGTAACCGCGGATGAAGGCCGTCATGTCCTTCGGCGTCGAGATGATCCCGCCAGAGGCCCACACACCCGACGTGCCCAGCACCTCGCTGACGTCCCCGGGCGGATTCTGCGCGGTGACGTCGTAGCCGTGCATGTACGGCTCGGGCATCCGGTAACCCTGCGGCAGGCTGGTGCTACGCAGCTCCAGCGGGCGGTACACGAGTTCGTCGAGCAGGTCTTCGTAGCGCACGCCTGTCACCGCCTCCGCCATCAGCGCCACGGCGATGTTGTCGGAGTTGGAGTAGACGTACCGGGTCCCCGGACGGAACGCCAACGGTTCGTCGGCCACGAAGTCCAGCAGGCGGCGGGAGTCGAAGTGGCGGCGCGGGTTCTCGGTCACCAGAGCCAGGAACTCCGGGGCCGCGCTGAAGTCCGGCAGTCCGCTGGTGTGGTTGAGCAGCTGCCGGAGCGTAACCCGATGCCATGCGTGCGGCAGCCGGGGGAGCACCTTGCCGACGGTGTCGTTCAGACGCAGGTCCCCGCCGTCGACGAGGCGGAGGGCGACGGCGCCGCTGTACGCCTTGGCCGTACTGGCGATACGCATGTGGTCGGTGACCTTGATCGGACGGTCGGTGCCGGTTTCGGCGACGCCTGCCCGGTAGACCTCGGTGTGGGTTCCGCGCTTGAGGACGGCGATCGCTCCGGGTGGTCCGCCGGGCGCGGTGGTCAGATCCTGCAACTGCTGCCGCAGCGCGCGGTCATGACCCGCGGGACCGTCCGCGGCTCGGGCCGGGTCCTGCACCGGAGCCGCCAAACAGGCGGCGGCCAGCAGAGCGGCAAGGGGGAGGCGGACCTGCGGAAAGCTGGGAACTCGCACGGAGGAACTCCTGAAACGTGAGCGCGGTGGGATGTCAGAACGACCAGCTGCCGTCAGAACCGCTGACCGAGCTTCCGGACCCACCGGCTTTCCAGCACCAGCGTGCTGGTCACCAGGGCTCCTTCCGATTCATCCCATAACATGATGTACAGAAACAAACCGGTGGCCAGAGATCCACGTGACGCGGCCGTACTGCACCTCAACGAGTGACACGCGCGCGAGGCCGGCGCCGTGTGTGACAGGTCGGAATCGCTCGCATAGCGAACTCCTGCCGCACCACAGGACTGCCTATGCTTCGGACATGCCATCAACCAGCGCGGTTCCGGCCCGGCGTCCGGGTGATGCTCCGCCCGAATGCCGGATTCCGTCCACGCTGGATCGAGTGATTACGGGCCTGTCGTGGTGGTGGTCGGCCACGCCGTTCATCCTGTTCGCGCCGGCCCTCGCCCGTGCCATGGGGTTCCCCCAGGTGATGGCGGAGTCCGTCGACATCACCTTGTGGGCTGCCGCCCTTGGCGCGGTGGTCGCACCGGCCGCGGGGCTCGTGGCGGCGTACAGCGGGCGTCGGCAGCGCGCTCTCCGTCGCTTCATCATCATGGCGACGCTCTCCAGCGCGCTGCTCCTCACGGTCTGGCTCTTCATCGGCCCACTCGCGGAGTGCCCTGACGGCTACCACTGCTAGCGCTCCGACTACATGGTTCACGGGGTCGGCGTCTGCCGGTCCCGAGCCGCTTCAGGAAGCATCCGTGGTCGCCCAGGTACGGAACAGGGTGAGGGCCTCCGTGAGGTTTCCGGGACCGCACGCGGCATGGAAAGTCTTCTCGGCGACCCAGACGGAGACCCAGTCCTGCGGGGCGCGGTCGATGTCCTGACGAGGGTGGTCGCGTGCTTCCAGGTCGGTCCCCTCCAGATCGATGCTGACGGTCCAGCCCGGGTTGTCGAGAGTGCCGATCTTCACGCCCCACTCGTGTTCCCAGTCGCCGTCGCACTGCTGGGCGTACCAGTTCTGCAGCCAGTCGAGAAGCGGCTCCGCATCGCTCATGGCAGGAGATGCTAAGCGATACAGAGTGCGACCTCCGCGATGTCGAACCCTCTTACCTGCCCTCGTGGATCAGTCGGCCGCGGTCGATCACGATCACGTCGTCGTCGACGGTCTGGGTCGCCTCGCTCGACATGTGGCTCGACAGCAGCGGGCCGAAGAACCCCGTCGCTCTTCCGGCCCCGATCGTGAGCGACAGGCCGTCGACTGCAGGAGAGGACCGTCGGACGCCGCCCTCCCGGCGGCCGGTCCTCGCACACGATGAACCCTGGCTGATGTCTCCCCGGGAGCGGGACTACGTTCCCGATGTCGTACCGGTGCCGGTCGTGCTGCTGTCGGCGTGCTCCTGCGAGTGGCTGGCGGTTGAGTAACTGGCGCCGGACAGCTGGTCGACCGTGCCGAGGAAGTCGTGGAAGGCCTGACCGGTGCGGGCGGTGTCCCCGGTGGCGTCGAGGTCCATGAGGAGACCGCGGATGACGGCGAGGACGAGCGTCGCGAGGTCCGGTCGGCCGATGCTCAGCAGGCCGTCCTCCAGCGGCCCGAGCCAGTCGGTCGTCGCGGTGCGCCGGAAGTTGGGCCACAGCTGTTGCTCGGCACTCTCGCGCAGCTGACCGAACATCCGCAGGTACGGCTGCCCGTCCGGGCCGGTGATGGAGGTCCAGGCACGGTCCAGAGTGATGGTGTAGGGCTCGTCGGGCCGCGCCCGCAAGAGGTCGCCGAAAGCGTCGAGTTGACGTTGCCGTGCGCGCCCGAGAACGGCCCGCAGTAGGTCGTCGCGGGTGCCGAAGTGGTAGATGAGCATGCGGGCCGAGGTACCGGTGGCGGTGGCCAGCGGTCCGAGCCGGTCGGGGAGGCCGTGCGCGAGGGCATGATCGGCACATGCTTCGAGCAGCCGGTCCTTGATCTGCGGCTGCGGTCGTCTGCCCATGACCCAACTTTTTCACGTAACAGCCACTACGTCTAACGTCGACAGGGAGACAGCGGACGAGGCTTACGTGGAGGCCGGCGATGAGAGTGGTGTTCGTGCACGGGGCGTGCGTGCGGGACGGGGCATGGTGGTGGCACCGTACCGCCGAGTTGTTGCAAGAGCGGGGGGTGGCAAGTGTGGCCCCAGGACTGCCGAGTTGCGGTGAGGCGGGCCTGCCCGGCGGGTTCAGTGGCCCGGGGCTGACCGAGGATGTCGCCGCCGTACGGCAGGTGTTGCGGACCGGCGACGAACCGACCGTCGTGGTCGCCCACAGCTATGGCGGCATCGTCACCGCGGAGGCCGCCGCGGGCATCGGGTCGGTGCGCCACCTGCTGCTGATCTCCAGTTATTTGCCCGAGGTCGGACAGAGCCTGTCGGATTTCGGCGACGGCGACGGCGACGGCCCCGCCCCGTTCCTTGATGTCGACTTCGAGGCCGGTACGTTCGGGGTCCGCCCCGAGCTGCTCGTGGACACCTTCTTGCAGGACTGCGACCCCGAGGTCCAGGCGCAGGCGGCGGACCACCTCGCCCGGCAGAGCGTGCAGGTGACCGGGCAGCCGGTCGGGGCGGCGGCATGGCAGCAGCTGCCCTCGACGTACCTCGTCTGCGCGCAGGACCGAGGGACTCCGGCCCCGCTGCAGCGAGAGTTCGCCCGCCGGGCCAACAACGTGGTCGAAGTCGACGCGGGCCACCATCCGTTCCTGTCCCGGCCTACGGTGATCCGGGACCTGCTGTTGGATCTGTGACGCGTATCGATTGAGAGGAGTTGCTGAGTGGCCCGTACAAGTGGACCCGTTCTGCGCACCCAGAGGCTTGTGTTGGAACCGATCCGCCGCGGCGACAGCGACGATCTCTTCGAGGCCGTGGTCAGCCAGGACAGTGTCATGCGATGGCTGGCGACCGGCCGGGCGGACAGCCGGTCCGCGGCCAGGGCCATGTGCGACGAGCACGTCGCCCACTGGGGCAGGCACGGTTACGGTGACTTCGCGGTCAGGGATGCCACGACGCGCGCGTTTCTCGGCCGGGTGGGACTGCGCAATCGGGCCCGGCACGGAGTCGACATCGGTTTCGCCGTGCACCCGCGGGCGCAGGGCCGTGGGATCGCGGCCAAGGCGGGCGCCGCGTGCCTGGACCTGGCGTTTCGCCGCCTCGCGCTCCCTGCCGTCTTCGCGTTCGTCCTGCCCGGCAACACGGCCTCGACCGCGGTACTGCGCCGGCTGGGCGCCCAGCCGGACGGCACTGTCGAGTCCAGCGGCCTGCCGTGCCTGCGCTACCGGTTCGACGCCGCTACCGCCGCCGCTGCGCAACACGTGGTGCACGTGGTGGATGACGGTTGTACGGACCTTCAGCTGATCCATACGCCGGGTCCGGCTTCTCCAGATGCCGGAGCCTTACTCCACGACGGCGTGTCCCACCCGTTCGAGATGAACGGTCTCGGCCTGGTGCGGGCCGACAAGGAGCACACCCTCACGGCTGTCTCCGGCGGTCGGCCGATCGCTTCCGTGGGATGGCTGCTGCGGGACATGGCGTTCGACGGAGCACCGCGCCGCACGGCCGGGCTGGGAGGTGTGCTGGTGCACCCCGCCCATCGGGGCCAGGGCATCGCTCGTACGCTCATCAGCGTGGCGGTAGAACACGCACGGGCGGCCGACGCCGAAACGATGATCCTCCTCTGCCGCCCGGACCTGGTCCCGTTCTACACGGAACTGGGATGGAGCCGGGGCGCCGTGCCCGCCACGGTCCAACAGCCCGACGGCGCGAGGACGTTGCCACTGACCATGATGGCCTTAGACCTGGCAGGCCTGCCTCTCCCCACCAAGGGTATGGACCTACAGGGCCTCCCTTTCTGATGGGCTGAGCGGGCGGGTTCGTCCCCAAGGTCGAGTTGTCGATCAGCAGGTAATGGCGGGGCTCCCAAAGCGGGCCAGGCAGTGCCAGACCTTCTTCAGATCCTGAAGGTCATATAGCCCCGTGCGGGCAGCATCTCCGATGACCTTGGGACTGAGTCGACCGCCGACGGCGATGGCAGCCCCCAGGTCGACGTACTCCGGTCCGCGATAGCTCGGATCCAGCACCAGCGCCTCGACGTCACGGCCGAAGCTGACCGGTCCATGGATTTGCGCCTCGATGTGGCCATCCAGGGCGTCCACCTTCGCAGCGACGGCCAGCTCGATGAGCGAGCAGCGGTCGAACACGCCGAAGTCGGAGGGCTCGGCGGAACTGTCGGGGTAACAGAACGTCGTGCGCGCGAGCGTCTGGGCGTTGAGCCTGAGGTAGGAAGAACCGAACCGCGGTGCGCCGCCGATCGGACTACGACGATAGTTCAACGCGCCGTACACGGGGCGCTGGTCAGCTGGTGCGTGGTCATACGCGCCACCGAAGATATGGCTCTCCCAACGCCAACGATCCCCGCCGGCATGAGCAGTTAAACCACCATTGCTCGTGCCGGTCACGAACTGCGACCGATAGACCCCGTCCTCCGCCATCCGAGACAGAATCGGACGGCCCTCCGCGGCGCGATCGGGGTGAAAGTGCATCGTCACCCGCAAGTCACCGGACAACGGCTTCCCTCCGCAGGAGGCGGCGACATGCCGCAGAGCCTTCTCCTGCAGGGGCATGGAGATCTCAGAACTCGTGCGTGGAGTGTGCACGGATCCCTCCGGAGCGGTCGACAGCTTTGCGTCCAACCGCGAGGGCTACGCGAACTCACCCTCAATACACTCCTGTCACAGTCGGGCACCGTCGGCCACCCTCTCCGCGGTGATGGCCTCATCGGTGCGGACGAAGCACACAGTGCCGTCGATGGTCGATGAGGGTGGCCGCGATTCATTCAGACGATGGCCGTACTCTTCCGACCACCGGCCACACGTAAGTAGTGACCACTGGGAGGAAGAGGGGCTGTATGAGCGTGGCGTGGGCGGCGACATCACCGGAATCGGGACTGTTCCATCCGGCTGAGAGGCATTCAGAGGTGACGGAGTTGTCGGACCGTTTTACCGACCTGCGTTTCCGTGGGCAGGGGTATGTCGAGGTTCGGCCGCCGCACAGCGAGTTCCCGGTGCTGCTCCTCGCTTTCCGGGGCGGTCACGCGGTCATCCACCTCATGGATGACACCGAGCGGATGTCTTTGCTGGTAGGAGACGGCACCGTGCCTTCGGACGCTGAGGTCGAAGTCCCCGTGATGTATGAACTGGCCGCGTTCACGGGCGAATGTGTCCTGGACGTCGATCGGGCGTGGGGCTTGGTGACCGACTTCATCCAGACGTGGGCGGCCGGCTCTATGGGGGAGTGGCGCGAGGCATAGCCAAGGGTTGATGCCTTTCGGGCAGGGGCGTGGGGCGAGCATCGCGCCTTTCTCGGCGACCTTGTTCCCTATTCCATCGGCTGTTTGATGGGGGACGTGTTCTGAAGTGCCTGCCAGCTGGTATCCAGCGTCCGCACCACGCCTACTCCACGCCATCCGCAGGCAGCCGCTGCGGCAGCCCGAGGCGTGGGAACTGGTCGTTGTGGAACGTGGTGATCTCCGTGATCGTTCCGCCGGTGATGCGTAGGACGTCGATCGTCAGGGGCAGGTACGCGCCCTGCTGTTTCTGCCAGAGGTAGAAGGCTACGGCGGGCTGTCGGTTCACGGCGGTGGGGACGGCGCGCAGGCCCTTCATGGTCTCGAAGCCGTTTTCGACCCAGTCGTTCACCACCGCGTCGCGGCCGATGTACAGGCCCGGCGTGGGCGGCATCGAGCAGCGGACGTCGTCCCGCAGCAGTGCGGCGAGGCCCTTGACGTCCGTGGCCACGCTGGCTTCGGTATAGCGGCGCACCAACTCGCGCGTATCCGCGTCCTGTTCGCCGCCGGTCCAGTCCTGCCGCTCGGCGGGCAGATGCTCCCGCAGGCCGGCGCGGGCCCGTTGCAGCGCGCTGTTCACGGAGTTGACGGAGTCCCCGAGGTGCTCCGCGACATCCTTCGCCGGCCAGCCGAGCACGTCCCGCAGGATCAGTACGGCCCGCGGGCGCGGCGCGAGGTGCTGGACCGCCACCAGGTACGCCAGCTCGATCGTCTCCCGCGCGACGGCGACGGCCTCCGGCTCGCCCGCGTCGGCCGCGGGCAGTTCGTCGAGCAGCCGGTCCGGATAGGGCTGCAGCCACAGCACCTCGCCGCCGGTCGCAGGCTCCGGGCGGCACTTGGCGAGCTGGTCCAGGCAGGCGTTGGTGGCGATCCGGTACAGCCAGGCCCGGAACGTCGACCGCCCCTCGAAGGTCTCCCGCCGCCGCCAGGCACGGAGGAATGTCTCCTGAACGGTGTCCTCGGCGTCCTCGAACGACCCGAGCATCCGGTAGCAGTGCACGTGCAGCTCCCGCCGGTGCCGCTCCGCCAGCCCCGAGAACGCCGGCTCGTCGACCTCACCCAGCCCACCCACGCCCAGCCCGCTCACGTCCAGATCCTCCAGCCGCATGTCCGCGCTCATCACGTCATCCTTCCGCCTCGTCGTGCCCTGTCATAGGTGTGACGGGTGCGGACGCGAAAACTCATCACCTCTCCGTACGATTGCGTCTGGATTAATCGTCGATTCAAATGTATGCACTTGATGTTAAGTGAGGACCTCCCTAACGTTCTCGGCATGAACCTCACCGTCCTCGCGGCTTCCGGCCAGACCGGAATCGCCCTCACCCGACAGGCCCTGCGACGTGGTCACACCGTGACCGCCATCGCGCGTGATCCCGAGAAGATCGACCTGCCCGACTCCCCGAACCTGCGCAAAGTGGCGGCCGACGTGCACGACGCGGCCAGCATCGCCGCCGTCGTGGACGGGGATTCCGTGGTCCTTTCCGCCCTCGGTACGAACCGGGCCGGGACCCTCCTGGCCGGTGCCCGAGCCGTCGTCGCCGCCGGTCCGCGGCGCGTGATCTGGCTCGGTGCCTACGGCACGGGCGCGTCGGCCGAAGTGGCGGGAGAAGGGGCGGGCATGCTCGCCAAGGTGCTGGGCGACCGCCTCCCGGACAAGGTCGAAGCCGACAACACCGTTCTCGCGGCCGGAGGCACCGTCTTTCACGCGGGCATGCTCGCCGACGGACCGGAAAGCCCCCATCGGCGCACCGTCGGTCTGGAGGCCGGGCCCCTCCTCGACCTCGGTGCGAAGGTGAGCCGGGAGACCGTGGCCGCGGCGATGCTCGACGAAGCCGAGGCGCCTGCCCATCCGGGCGCCGTGGCCCTTCCGCTGGCGGAGTAACCAGCCGGCGGTGACCTCCTCGACCGACGCCCGGACCTGCTCGCGGAGCCAGGCGTGGTCGAGGCGTACTTTGGCTGGTCAGCCCACGCGGCTGGCGCGACGCGGCTGGGCCCAACTCGCTTATCGGCGAAAGCGCTTCGCCCGCCGCCTGACCGGCCAGCCGACTGGCCGGGGCGCATCTCCCGTACCGACAGACACAGATCCTTTTCGTTCGACTTCAGGAGCCTTCATGAGCCAGGAACTGCTTGCCGCCACCGTCGCCGCCGTCCGCGCCGCCGGCGCCCGGATGATGACGCGCTACTCCACCGAGTCCCGTCCGCCCGGTCTCTCCGAGCTCCTCGCGAACCTCCAGGCCAATGACGCGGCTGTGGTCGACGTGCTGCGCCCGGTGCTGACCGAAGCTCTGCCCAGCGGGGGCTGGCTCAACGACGAGCACGGCTCGGGGCCGCTGGCCACGGGGGAGTGGTGGCTCATCGACCCGGTCGGTGGCAACGTCAACGCCGTGCACGGCATGCCCGACTGGAACATCGGCGTGAGCCTCGTCCGTGACGGCCGCCCGGTGCTGTCGGTGGTCTACTTCCCGGTCCTCGACGAGATGTTCACCGCGACCGAGGGCGGCGGGGCGTTCCTCAACGGCGTACGGCTGCAGGTCTCGGCGAAGACGTCGCTGGACGGCGCACTCGCCGGGACCGGGCAGGCGCAGCCGGGTCACGACCCCGAACTCGCGCAGCGGATGGGCTCCGCCTTCGCCGCGATGACGAACTCCGCGCTGTATGTGCGGGTTTCCGTGCCGGTGACCCACCAGCTCGCCCAGGTCGCCGCGGGCCGCATGGATCTGCACTGGCAGTTCGACAACGTCCGGTCCCACGCGGCAGGTGTGCTGCTGGTCCAGGAGGCCGGAGGCGTCGTGACCGACTTCGAGGGCAAGCCGTGGGAACTGGCAGGCAAGAGCTACCTCGCCGCCGCGCCGGGTGTGCACGCCGCCGCGCTGAAAGTCCTGACCGACTGAGGGTCCCGGATCACCGAGATCACGGCGTACGCCGACTTCGCTCCCGGAAGTGCGCGGACGAGGCGCCCAGTTGGCCAGGGTCGAGGGCTTCCTACCTCTTACCCATCACCCCCGCACTGCGCAGACAAGGACGGCCATGAGTACCCTCACCACGCCCCGAACCACTCCGCCGGCACGGGGAAACCGAGTTCGCTGGAGCATCCCGGCCCGGTGGCGCAAGAGCATCCTGGTCACGCATGTCGTGTCGGCGGGAGCCTGGATCGGCATCGATGTCGTCTCGACCGTTCTGGTGGCGATCGGCTGGTTACGCGCGGGCGACGACCGCACCGCCGTGTACCAGGCCCTCGCGGACTTCTTCGTCGTCCCCCTGCTGCTGTCGGCTCTCGCAGCAGGGGTGGTCTGCCTCGTCACCGGCGTCCTGCTGGGGCTGGCGACCAAATGGGGACTCGTCCGCTACTGGTGGGTGTCGGTGAAGCTGGCCCTCAACGGCATCGCCTGCGTGATGCTGCTGCTCTTTCTGGGCCCGATCACCGAACTCTCCACAGGTGAACAGCCTTTGCAGGACATCTGGTTCGTCGCGTTCCTCGCCACCACCGCCATGGTGCTGCTGAGTTTCGCGATGGTGCTCTCGGTCTTCAAGCCGTGGGGCCGGGTCCGCAAGTAGTTCCCGCCCGCGCCCCACGCATCGAGGGCGCGGCGCGGGACAGCCGAGACCTACTCGCCGAGCACCCCCGAACACAGCCGTCCCGAACACAGCCGTCCTGACGGCAGCGCCCCCGAACACGGCACTTCTGTCAGTGCCGTTGCTGCGCGGCCATCCACTGCCAGATGTGGGTTCCGTTCAGGCTGGGGTCGTTGCGGGCGACGTAGATCCACGACCAGTGGCCGGAGAACTGGTAGCCGTTCCGGACGACATGGTCGTAGAGCGTCACGAGTGAGCCGGGGATCAGCTCGTGCGCGTGGACGGTGTTGGCCTGCGGATCCACGGTGAGGTCGTCGCGGGAGGCGACGAGCCAGCTGGGGGTGCTGATCTTCACCAGTTCACTGTCGGGGATCAGCGGCGGGCCGCCGGGGGGGAAGGATCCGACGACGCCGCAGATCGGCACGGAGGCGGCGAACAGCGTGGGATAGACGGTGGTCATCTTCATGCTCATGTAGCCGCCGTTGCTGCAGCCGACGACGTAGATCCGGTCGTGGTCGATGCGGTTGCCGCGTGTCACGTCGCCGATGATCTCGCGGATGAGGGGGGCGAAGCGGGGGCCGTCCTGCATCCACGCGGAAGTGCTTTGCGGCGCCAGGACGTAGGCGCCGTCGAAGATGCGTTGCGCTTCGGGGGTGGCGAAGCCCAGCGCGCCGCGGTTGGCTCGGAGCGTGGTCTCGTTGTCGTAGTAGTCGGGCAGCGAGGCGCCCTCGCCTCCGCCGTGCAGCCAGACGATCAGCGGTCGCTTGCTCCGTCGGGAGGAGTGGGCGCCGGTGGGGGAGTACAGCCGGTACTTCATTCCCGAGCCGGAGACGTGGGAGCTGAACGCGTCGACCTCGGGGTCCGACAGCCGGCGGTTCTGCACGAAGCTCTTGACGGTGATCGATCGGTGATCGCGTAGGGCGAACGGGGCCTGCTGGGTGATGGTGTACACGAGGTCGAGCACGACGTTGCGGCCCCTGCCGGCGATGTACCCGAGGGTGCCACCGCCGATCTGACCCTCGGCATGACTCAGGTCGAGCACGATGTTGCCGCGGCGGTCGAGCCGAACTGCTGTCACCGTGCGATCGAGGTCGTACTCGCTGAAAATGACGTCCCCGTCGGCGATGGGGATCGGGCTGGTGGCCTTGGCGTGCACGGTGAAGGTGCCGGTGGTCAGGCTGGCGGGGTCGATCGGGCCGAGGCGGGCGGCGTCGAGGGTGACCGAGGTGACCTGTTCACCACCGTCCAGCACCTGGGCGTTGAGGGTGAATCTCAGGCTGCTGACTCCACGGTCGCCGGCGTACGCGGAGGCGCCGGGGAGGGACAGACCGGCGGCGGCGCCCGTGCCGGCGGCCAGAAGGGTGCGACGGCTGAGCGGTGTTGCCATGCGGACTCCTTGAGTGGGGGGCTTCATCGCGGCCTGTTCGCCGCATGCGGCGTGGGGGTCGCTGAGGAGTTGACGGCGGCCCGCCCGTACCGGATCAGGACGGGCAGTGTCATGAGCAGCACAGAAGCGAGCACCGTCGGCACGTTACCGGCGCCACCGCGCAGCGGACAGGTGCCGCTTCGGCTTTTCTCCGGACGGCGAGAGGGCTCACAGCACGCAGGCTCACAACGCGGACGTCTACAGCACGGACCGTCACAACGAGGGCAGCGGAGGCGGGGTCGAGGCGGCGGCGCGGAGGAGATGCGTGACGCGCGCACGCGACGACGCCGACCGTTCGCGAACGGGGAGTGTTGGCAGGCGTCGTGACGGATCAGATGCAGGCTGTTCCATGTGCGAACACTGCATAAATTCATCCGTTCGAGTTGAGTCGCGTGAGCGGATTCGCTGGTTCCGCGAGTGAACTGCAACACAGTTGAGTCGGGAGAGGCGTAGACCACCTCGTGGCGCTCGCGGGGAAGTCGCTGGCCACTCTGCGTTACCAATGGGTAGGCGGCGACTTTGTGCACTGTTCAAGTACCGCTCTGTCATGTTCGCCCTGCCACGCATGCGTGTTCGCCCGTTCGGACGAGTTTCATAGGCGACGTCAGAAGGCACCGCAGATGCGCATCTCGTAGCGCGGAGCCGTTCGCATCTTGCCTCAACGAAGAGGATCCATGACTGACGATGCCCGTGCGGGGGCCGGTGGAAGCCCCGTGACAGCCACCGGCGTGCTGCCCTTCCCGCTGGATTTCGAGGCGCTCTATCTGAAGAACCACGAGGACTACCACCGGTTCGCGCTAGCCATTCTCAACGATCAGCAGGACGCCGAAGACGCCGTCCACCGCGCCTACTTCGAGATCCTCGCACACTGGCCGGACCTCCTGGCCGACGGCAACGTCCACCAGCAGACGTGGGCGATCCTGCGGCGCACCGTCATCTCCGAGAAGCTGACGAACTACCGGGGCAACTTAGCCGAACTGATCGAGGACAACGACGTGGCGCGTGCCCTGTGCACCCTGCCGTCGCGGCAGTTCGACGTCATGGCCCTGCGGTACCTGTGCGGCTGTGCCACCGCCGACATCGCCTGGTATCTGGGCGTGTCGGCCAGCACCGTCGACTACCACGGCCGTAAGGCCAAGCAGCGACTTGAGCAGGCCATGCCCGCCCGTATCCGAAGGAGCAACTGAATGAGCGCCCAGAAGGGATCCGTCTCGCACACCGAACAGGTGCTGGCCGCGGCCGGCAGGCGCCTGCGCGCCCGACAGCCCGCATTCGATGTCGGCGCCGGACTGCTCCGCCTGGCCCGCGACGCCGGCTACAGCCCCGTGCCGGACACCGCCCCGTCCGTCTCCCGTGCCCTGCGCCATCTGAAGGAGTTCGTCAGCTGGAGCCTGGACCAGCCAGGCGCCACCACGCACGTCGAGCGGTACGCCGCGACGCTCGGCGAGAGTGACGCCTACCGGCTGCTGACGCGTGACCGGGACACCGAGGAAGTCGACCTGGACGGCGCGCACGTCTTCGCCTGCATGCTGTACCTGGCCGGGCACCCCGAGAGCGCCCAGTTCTGGTGGCGCTTCACCGCCGGGGCGGGCTTCGGCGCCAGCGCCCTGTGCCTGCAACTGCTGCACAGGTCCCGGGGTGAGACCGCGGAGGCCGAGCACTGGCGCGAGATGCTGCTCCTCGTCGTCGACCTGGATGACGACGTCGCCGTGAAGACGACGTTCGTCAGCACGGTCGGCACGTTCGCGGCCTACACCCGGCGCCACCGGCCCCCGGCCCCCGTCACCCCGGCCCTGGACGCCGAGGTGCGCCGCCTGGCGACGCAGGACGACGCGGACCGTCTGGTGTGCCGCCCCGACGCCGGTCTCGCCCGGCGCCTGCAGGACTGCACAGGCTCCCTCTGATTCCGTATGGACGAGAAGCCCGTTCGCGGTCCCGGTTCCTGGGCCACTGACCGCCGACAGGCTCCTCCTCACGCCCCCAGAAGGACGTACAACACCATGAAGCGCAAGCCCCGAACTGTCGTTTCCAGCACGGGATCACGCCGCAAACGCCGCCGTCTGCGCGACGCCGCCACCTTCGCCCTGCTGCGCGGCCTGGCTTACGGCCTGGGCACCGGGGCGGCTGGCCTGCTGCTGTACTGGCTCCAGTCGTACGTCTGATCCTTCCGTACGTCTGATCCTTCGCTTGTGCGCGTCCGCCGGGTGTGGGTTCGTTCGTGCGGGGATTGCTTCGGCTGCGGGTCGGTGGGGGCGGGCCGCGCAGTTCCCCGCGCCCCTGAAGGGGCCCGCTGCCAGGCACGCCCTTACCCCTGCTCGTAAGGGGCGCGAGGAACTGCGCGATCGGCCCCCACCGACCCGCAGAAGAAACTCAGCCCCAGCCACGGTGTCTTGCGGGAGCGGACGCCGCGGTGACGGACCCACCGCGGGGATCACCCCGGCGGACGTCGGACCCCGGCACCCTCCGGACCCGGGCGCCCCCCGGACCCGACGGCGTGGCCGAGACCCGTGGGTCAGAGGTGACGGTACGGAACGGCCGGATCCGTACGTTGTCCCCGGTGCGCGAGAAGGCACAGGCTGCTGCCTGCCGGGCGGGACGACTAGTCGAACCGGGGGACCCTGCCATGCTGCGCATCCATTTCACGCCCGATGACCTGAGCCTCATCCGAGTGGCGAACACACCCGACCCGCTCTGGGAGATCACCTCCAGCCTGCACCGTCTTCAGACCTCTCAAGGCCGATGGGCCTACGCCCACTGGCATCGCGCGACCAGAGAAGCCCTCACCGGCACGCGGCTCGGCGCCGCCGTCCGGCGGCTGCTCGTCCCCGTGCTGCCCCGGGCCCGCTACTGGCCCGACTTCCTCTCCCCGCAGGAGTCCGAGGACGGACTCGAACCGGGACTCGCCGCCATCCTCGACACCCCGCCCCGCCGCGTCGCCGAAGAGGTGGCCCTCCTCGCTCGGTTCGGCCGGGCTCCCACCTGGGCGTACCGGCTCACCGAACGCCACTTCCGCGGAGAACTCGTACGGGTACTGCGCGACTACCACGACACCGTCGTCGCCCCGCACCAGGAATTCATCGGCGCCTCGCTCGCCGGCGAACGCGTCCTGCTCTCCCGCGCCCTCCTCGACGGCGGCGTCGGCGGCCTGCTCAGCGGCCTCTCGCCCGCCATGCGCTGGCGTCCGCCGGTCCTGCACGTCGACTACGTACAGGACCGCGACCTCTACCTCGGCGGACGCGGACTGCGCCTCGTACCCTCCTACTTCTGCTGGCAGTCACCCGTCTCGCTGGCCGACGACACCCTCCGGCCGGTGCTCGTCTACCCGCTGCACGACAGCCGGCCGGCCGCGCCGCCCGAGCGTTCGGAAGCCTCCCTGTCCGCGCTGCTCGGCCGCACCCGCGCCGCCGCCCTGCACACCCTGGCCTGCGGCGCGACCACCTCCGAACTCGCCCGCCACCTAGGCGTCTCACCCGCGACGGCCACCCACCACACGACCGTCCTGCGGGACGCCGGTCTGGTAGGCAGCCGACGGGTGCGGAACACCGTCCTGCACACCCTCACCCCGCTCGGGGCGGCCATGCTGCGGAGGCCTGACACGACACATTCGAGTCAAGGTCGCTCAGGCGCCCGAGCTCCCGCCGAGGCCCCTGACACCTCAGCGGGCCCACCTGCCCCGCCCGACCCGCCGGAGCGCTGAACTCCGGCGCTCGGCCTGGGACTTTCGAGCCGTTTCGAAGGTCGTGGTGGCGCCGGGGCGGGCGCTGCGAGTGTTTCCCGCGGCACCGCACGGGCCGGTCCGACCACGGTCCGTGCCCCGAACGGAGAGGGGACTCGAAACATGTCGAAGAGGAGAACCATCAACCGGAGCCTGATGGCCGGGGCGCTGGCGTTCGTCTGCGCCGGCACCGGCGTGGCGCTGGCCCCCGTGGCGTCCGCCGCCCCGGCGGCCTGTACTGCTTCGGCCATCACCACCGGGGAGTACGAGAGCCAGGGCACCGTCCGGAACAAGTCCGCCACCAGCACCTGCGGCGACCTCAACCTGACGTACTCCCTGAACAGCAGCTCGCGGCTGTACGACTACTACGCGGGCCGCCTGCGCCGTTCCGACGGCACCTGGTTCACCTGCGCCAAGCGCTACGTCCAGGCCTATGACGGCAACCACAGCATCAACGACTCCACGTACTGGCTGTGCACCGACGTCAACGACAACGTGCCGTTCAGCGTGTCCAGCCTTCTCGAAGGCGGCGACAGCGTCACGATCACCCACTGACCTCGGCCCAGACCCACGGGGTGCCGCCTGCCCGGCGGCGCCCCGTACCGGCGGAAGGACGGATGGACGTGACCCGTACGACTCTGGCGCGCGCGGCCCTCGCGACGACGGCCGCGCTGCTGCTCGGCGCGTGTTCCGCCACGACGGAGCCGACCGCCGCGACCGGGCCCGTACCGGGGCCGCCCGCCACCGTGGCACCCGCAAAGGTGACCCGCACTCTGCCCGACGACCCGGCGCTCATGGTGCTCCCCGCGACCGGGGCCGAGTCCCGCTGGACCCAGGGCCTGGACGTCCTGAGGCAGCAGGTGGCACGCTCCGTCGCCGCCGACTGCGCCCGCGAGGCCGGAACCGGGCTGTCGCCTGAGCCTCCGCTCGCCTTCATCTCGTACGCCGAGCTGCCCGACCTCGCTTACCTCGGCCGTCACGGCTTCGGCCACGGCACCGAGGTGCCCGTACCCGCGTCGAGCGCCACTCCGGTGCGGACGGGCAGTGACGCCGAGATCCGTGCCTGCCGCACGCGCGGCGAGGCCGCGGGCGAGAAGGTACGGGAGGTCTATCTCCCTTTGCAGCGGCTGTGGTTCGGCGAACTCTCGGCCTCGCGGCGCGACCCCGCCGCCGTACGGGCCCTGCGTACCCTGCCCGGCTGCCTCGCGGGCAAGGGCTACCGGGTCCGCGACGAGGAGGCGTTCTTCGCCCTCGTCGACAAGACCATGATGAACGCCAGCACGGCGGACTACGCCCGTCAGGACCGCGCCCTCGGCAGCGCGTACGCCACCTGCATGCGTCCCGTCGAGGCCACCCGCGAACCGCTCCGGCGGACCCTGCGCCGACAGTTCCTCGACACGCACGCGCAGGAAGTCCGCGAACTGCGCGCCGCGCTGGTCCCGGCCCTGCGCGACGCGGAACGGACGTACGACGTACGGCTGATCTTCCCGACGCCTTGACCGGGGTAGACCGTGCTGAGGCGGCCGGCGCAGGCCAGGAGCACGTCTCAAGCGATCTCCATGCTGAGTTGGGAGTCCAGTTCCGCGAAACCCAATGCGGTCGCGACGCGCCGGGAGGAGGGCGGTCGCGCACGCCACTGCGGCAGAAGCCCGCCTGTGAGGGCCCGAGTGACAGCCGCCGACCCTGTCACCCGTGCCAGTCCTCGCCCACGCGCTTCCGGCGCGGTCAGTACGCTGACATGGGCCGTACGCCTCGGCCAGTCCCGATATCCCGCGGCGGCAAGCACGCGGCCGTACTCACGGACCACGAACGCGGGCGACGTGATCTCGTCCAGAGAAGCCTCACCGGCGTCGTCATCGCCGGCCACGTGCTCCAAACGACGCAAGTCCGGATGAGCGGAAGGCAGTTGCTCCACCGCCAACGCACCAGCTTTCACCGGCCGAAAGCCCGCTGGAGACACATAGGCGAGCGCCGCCGGCCCGAGCACCCGCCGTACCGGAGGGGCCTCCCGAACCAGTACGCCATCCACGACGGCCTCAGGCGGCAGGCTCCCCAGCGAGTCACGAACGAACTGGGCGGCACTGTCGTTCGGCGCGGTCACGATCGCTGAGCCGCCCAGGGCGACCACTCCGACCCAGCCGTCCGGACAGAGCCTGGACCGCGGGGAGACCACCACGTTCACACTGCTAGGCGGGTCGAACGACACCGGCACCTGGGCCAGGTCTTCCCAGAGCCCACGAGCCCGGAGTATCAACGGATCCACCGACATGCCCCCGATCCTGCCAGCCCGTGCAGGGCACTCACCTGATTCCGCAGTCGGTGGGCCGATCAGGCCCCGGCCGCGAGTACGAGCTGAGAACGGGACACCTGGGTGAGTGATACGCGCGCGACGGCCACCGGGGTCGCGGTGCGTGCAGAGCGCGGTCGGGAGACCTCGCCGAGCCCCGTCCGCTCGCGGTCACCCGCGAAGACGAACAGTCGCAGCACCAGGAAGCGCCCCACCCCCGCGAGCCCGGAAGCCCCGAGGTAGACGGCCTGCTCGGTGAGGACCCCGGGCGACGACTGCACCAGGTGCAGGACGAGAACGGCCAGCGAGGTCACCGCGTACGCGGCCGTCGCCGACCCCGCCGACTGCCAGTGCCGCCGCCACCCGGCCCGCTTCCCGGTCCCGAAGGTGAACAGCGCGTGCAACTCGGTGCACAGAACGGTCGACGCGACCGTGATCACCGCGTTCGCCAGAGCCCACGGCATCGCACCCGCCAGCAGCGCCACCGCACCACTGGAGAGCACCCCGACACCCCCACCGCACACCACGAACCGCACGAAGGAGACGAACGCCCCGGGAGCGGCCACGCCCATTGCTTCGGTGCTCGTGATGCTGCTCATGCTGCTTCCGATCTGCTCGCCCCGAATAGGTAACGCACGTAAGGCTACGAGTGTTAAGTTGGCAATTCAAGGGGCGGTGGGTATTAGTTTTCATCTGTAAGGTGACGAGTGAGAGGCGAGGCGAGTGGCCCGGCATGGTCCATCCCGCAGCGGTAGTTTCCGCGCGCGCTAGCTACTCACCTGTCACGTGATCCGAAGCTTCCGTGACTGGCGGTTTGTTGTAGGTGATCACGACTGGCGCGTTTGCCTTGGCCCGTGCGCGGTCCGACGACGCCGCGATCTCCTCGTAGGTCCATTCCTTGTACAGGCGCTTCCCGTGGGCATCCGTGATGTCGATGACCAGGCCGGTCCACTCCTCGGCGGGCTGTTCGGGGACGAGACCCAGCTCGTATGTGGCGTCTTGGAGGAGGGATTCGGTGACGCGTATGCCGGTCAGTCTCTCGGCCAGAGCGAAGGCCGCCGCCTTGCGGTCGACGTCCGGGGCGCTCTCGTCGTGCTCTCCCTCGGAGGTCAGAGGGAAGCCGACTTCCCGCAGCAGGGGGACCAGTTCGTCTGGAGTGCTGCCGTCGCGCGACGAAGGGCCCTCGAACGTCGTACGGAGCTCACCGGCCTCGTACCAGTGGAAGAGGTGGATGGGCTTGCCGCCGTTGGTCGAGTGCGCCACGATCCGGGAGCCCTTCGACAGCGCCTCCACGTGCGACGCCGCGAACCCCAGCCCACCGTCGAAGCCGAGGGTGAGTGTCCAGTCACCGTTCTCGCCCGGAACGCTGAAGGCGCCCGCGACGTAGGACTCGTCCCAGTAGTCGTAGCCCGTTTCGGCGCGGTGGGCGTCGTCCGCCTCGATCAGCCCGGCCGTGCCCGCCCCGGTGCCGCACGGTTCCGCCTCCATCGCGCGCAGCACCTCGCGCGGGGCCCGCCCCTGAATCAGGGTCAGGGTGTATCCGCTCTGCATCATGTGGCGGAAGATCGGCGAGGTGTGGATCCAGGCGTAGTCGTGCGCGGTCACCAAGTTCATACGGCTCAGTGTGTCCGATGCCTCTGACAACGGGACCAGTCCTGGCCCGGCATCAGAACCTGTGGTTGATCACCTGTTCCCGCATCAGGTTACCCAGTCCCGTGTCCGACAGCGGGTGCAGCGTGTTCAGGAGGCTGTGCAGGGCGGGTTCGTCCAGCATCTGGCTTGAGACCTCGACCTCCGCATCCGTCAACTCACCCCGACCCGTCACAAGATGAATTGTCAGGCGAGTCCATGTCCGTCCCGATCGGGCACGATGTTCCGCACGAAGAGGGTCAGCCGGTACGTAGTCGGCTGCGTCAGGCGCCCGCAGAACGTGTCCATCCGTGCTGAAGCCCCCCAGGGCTCGTTCAGGGCGACCGCGTACGCGATCCGGTCGAGGAGGATGCCGAGGCAGCGGGCGCCGATGAACGTGTCATCCGTCCGAACGCGGCAACCGCCGGCTGAACGGCGTACCTGGTGGGCCGGCGTCACTCGCCACGACCGCACCCTTCCCGCGAACGCTCCGGTTCCTGCCCGCCAGCCGTCACCCTTGCCCCGCTACCGACGAGAGCGGGGCCTGTCGGGTGGTTGGTCCGGCTACTCCATGGCCTCGTACCCGTGATGGAACAGCGTGGAGAAGCTTGTGAACTTTCGCAGGTCACCGTACTTCGGGGTGAACACGTACGCGGTCCACTCGCCGTCCGGTCCGAGGTCCGTCGGGTCGAGCAGCCAGACGTCCTCGCCTCCGGCGATCTCTATGGACCGGCGGAACAGGTCCACGTATTCGGCGTTGTCGAACTCCTCGCTGTAGAGCCGAATGAGGCTCGCACCGGCCCCGGTGTCCCGCATCCACGCGATGCGCCCGCAGGGATACACGAGGTCCACCCACCCGCTCACCCGCATCCAACCGTCGCTGGTCAGCAGGAAGCCGCGGAGACTCGGCGGGAACCGCACCCCGAGCCGTTCCTCGGCCGCTGCCAGGGTCTCTTCCCGGGCCGATTCCTCCCCCAGCCACCGTTCAAGCCGCCCCCCTTCGTCCAGAACATCCACCTCGTCCTCATCCAACAGATCGAAAATCTCTTGGTCGGAGGCACGGTTCCGCAGATACAGCTCGTCGTACCGCCCCAGGTAGTCGCGCCATGCCTCCGGCGTGGTCAACACAGCAATGGCGGCAGGCTCGTTGGGCTCATGCATCTCACTCATGCAGCCGATCCTGCCAGTCGCCTGTGACAACGGCTCCGAGCGAAGCTCCACCTTGCCTCGGAGGTCAACCTAGCCCCGGCAGGTGAGCACCGGCTGGTAGTACCCGCCGGCAGCCGGGCTGTGCCAGGTGATGTCGGTGAAGCCGGCTTCAGTCACGAAATCCGTCAGTTGCACGGACGTCAGCGCCCAGTACGTGCTCCGGCGGACTCGGACCTGCCAGGTGTTCTCGGCGGGGGTGAGCTGGAAGTGCTCCAGATCGTAGCGCTCGCCGTCCTCATGCCAGTGCCACAGCTGGAAGGTGATCACTTGGCCGTCCGGTGTCTCGGAGACCTGGGGAGGTGTCGCCGTGAGCCTGGTCCGGCGTGTCTCGTCGTAGGCGCGGACAGTGGTCAGCAACAGTCCGTCGTCTCGGAGCACCCGTCTCATGTCGAGGAGTGCCGCCCGGATGTCTTTCGCGGAGAGCAGGTGCGGCAGCGAGTTGTCCGCGCAGACGACGACGTCGAATGACGCCTCTCTGAAGGGGAGTTGGCGCATGTCGGCCGCAACGGTAGGAAGCCGGCGGCCCCGGACCGACGCTTCGGCGGCGGCGCGCGCGGCGGCGACCGGGCTCAGGTCACTGCCGACGACCTGGTGCCCGGCCAGGGCCAGTCCGATGGCCTGGGTTCCGATCCCGCACGAGCAGTCCAGGACGGTGTGGGGTCCCGCGCCGAGAGATGTTCGGATGAGCCCGCCCAGTACCTCGGCCTGGTAGGCCATGCTCGCGTCCCAGTCCTGGAACATCAGGTGGTAGTCGTCGGCCAACTCGTCGTAGAACTTCCGAACGGAGAACTCGGACACGTATCCCACCGTAGTGCGTGCCCGCCAGGGGTGACGAGCCGCTCACGCCGCAGCCGCAGCCGCACCAGCCGTTGTCGTCGGACTTCGCGTGTCCCACCGGACCGCGACAGCCGAAGGCCCTCGTCGGTGGGTGTCGATTTGCCCTGGAGTGCACTCGAAGGTGTTCGCTGGAGTCAGAGGGCCCGCTCTGTCATGCGCAACGGCATGGCGGCGCGGGCTCGGGCGACGAGTTTCCTGAGGAGCATGCCATGACGCAGAAGATCTGGTTCATCACCGGTGCCTCACGCGGATTCGGGCGCGAGTGGGCGATCGCCGCGCTGGAACGCGGGGACTCCGTGGCCGCGACGGCACGCGACCTGTCCACGTTGGACGAACTCGTCGAGACGTACGGGGAGCGATTCCTGCCCCTGCAGCTCGACGTCACGGACCGCGAGGCCGACTTCGCCGCCGTACGGCAGGCGCACGAGCGGTTCGGCAGGCTCGACGTGGTGGTCAACAACGCCGGCTACGGCCACTTCGGCATGGTGGAGGAGATCTCCGAGTCGGAGGCCCGCGCACAGCTGGAGACCAACCTCTTCGGGGCCCTGTGGGTCACCCAGGCGGCCCTGCCGTTCCTACGTGAGCAGGGCAGCGGTCACATCCTGCAGGTCTCCTCCATCGGCGGGATCAGCGCGTTTCCTTTGGTCGGCATCTACCACGCGTCGAAGTGGGCGCTTGAGGGGATCAGCCAGGCGCTCGCCCAGGAGGTCGCGCCGTTCGGGATCAAGGTCACCCTGATCGAGCCCGGCGGGTTCGCCACCGACTGGGCCGGATCCTCGTCGAGCACGTCCGAACCGCTGCCGGCGTACGCGGAGTTCCACAAGCAGGTGCAGGAGCAGCGCCGCAAGCGCGTCGGCACCCCCGGCGACCCGAATGCGTCCGCTGCCGCCGTGCTGGAGATCGTGGACGCCGACGAGCCGCCGCTGCGCTGCTTCTTCGGCACAGCACCGCTTGACATCGCCAAGGCCGACTACGAGGGACGGCTGGCGACGTGGGAGAAGTGGCAGCCGGTGGCGGAGCGGGCCCAGGGCTGAGGGGTCGTTCTGAGCCCCGGTCGCCACGGCGCAGGGGCTCTGGCCTTCCGCAAGTGGCACGTGCGACGGAGGCTGAGTTCTCTCCGGCTCCGTCGCACAGCGTGCACGCCCGCTGACGGAGATCATCAATCTACTGGTGGGCCTGTTCATCCGTCTCGTACTGTGAGGTCGCTCGGTCAGGGGAACGATCTCGAAGCAGACGGGGTAACTCATGCGCAGCGCCAGCAAGTTGTTGATACCGGTTGCCGCCGTAGCAGTGCTGCTCGCAGTCTCGGGGTGTTCGGAGGACGAGAAACCGACCGCCGCCAAGGCTTCCCCGTCCGAGCTCGCTCGCTATACGGCCGCTCCCGGGTCCGCCACTCCGACGGACAGTCCGACGACGGCCGCGTCCACGAAGTGCGTGAAGACGGCGGGCATGAGTGTGAAGCAGTTGACCGGCTATCTGGGGGAATTGCGCAGCAGCAGTGGCGCGTACCGGTCCCGAGGTTTGACCCTGGACTCCTCCGGCCTGAACTTCACTCCGGAAGCGGTCCAGCGGCCGTGCGAGGCAGTCAAGGTGAAGCTCGCCCACTACTGGGTCGACGTCGAGAAGACGAGGGACGAGACCGCCGTCACCCCTGCTCGCTATGAGTACGGGTACACGCTGATCGATACCGCCTCCTACAAGGCCGGACCGAAGGACGGCAGAGTTCCCGATACCGCGCCGCCGGGAGGAAACGGCTGCCAGGGCACGGTCTCGGTGACCTATCTCGGAGAAGACATTCCACCGGAATCCCTCCCGAACGACTTGGAGTTGACGGGTACGACGGCCCCCGTCCCGGTCGAGGTGAACGGCGACGGGGTGCTGTCCGCGATCTACATCTCGCCCGTTGACGTGGAGTCCTGCTGAGCCCTCTGAGCCCTCCGAGCCTGACTTCTCGGTCAGCGACCGCGTTTCCTGACGCCACCGCCACCGCCACCGCCACCGCCACCGCCACCGCCACCGCCACCGCCACCGTCACCGTCGACGTCAATGGTGACGGCGTCGGGGTGGTCCTGGATGTACGCCCTGACGACCGACTCGAAGTCGTCGTCGGGGCGCAGGCCGAGTGCCGACGCGCGTGCGTTGTCGAAGGATGCGGGCCACGAGCCGACGATCGCCTCGATCGCGGAGTCGGGCGTGACGGTCACCAGGTCGGCCACGGCGTCGCCGGCCACCCGGCGCAGCGCGTCGAGCATGTCGGCGACCGTGACCGTGAGCGCCGGCAGATTGACCGGAAGCCTGCCTTCGAGGGACCCGGGGCCGCTGTCGCGTCCAGCCTCGGTGATGCGGAGAATGCCCTCGACGGTGCGCCGCGGTGAGGCCAGGGCGACGCGTAGGCCGGGGTCGACCGGGCAGGTGGCCGGGAGCCCGGCGAGGGGTTCGCGGATGATGCCGGACAGAAAGCCGGAGGCGGCCGCGTTCGGTGCGCCCGCCCGTACCGCGACGGTCATGAGGCGTGCCACACGCCCGTCGATGAAGCCCCGGCGCGTGTACTCGGCGATCAACTGCTCACAGACGCGCTTCTGGGTTCCGTAACTCGACTGCGGCGTCGGCAGCGTCCACTCGTCGACCACGGGCGGCAGGGGTGCCGCGGGGTCGGAGCCGTACACGGCGATGCTGCTGGAGAAGACCACCCGGGGTGTCGGCCCGCCGCTGGCCGACTGGGCGCGGGCGGCGTCGAGCAGCGCGCGCGTCGTGTCCAGGTTGGCGGTCATGCCCAGGTCGAAGTCGCTCTCGCACTCGGCCGACACGGCGGACGCCAGGTGGATGACCACGTCCACGGGCTCCCTGAAGACGTCGTCGAGGCGCTCGCGCAGGTCGCCCTGGACGACGTCGACCAGCGGGTGGTCCGCCAACGGCGTCGCGGCCGGCACGTACCGGTCGGCGAGCAGCAGGCGGTCGACGGGCACACCGCACAGGGTCCGCCGTGCGAGCAGAACGTCGGCGACCTGCTGTCCCAGGAAGCCGAAGCCGCCGGTGATCACGATCCTCATACGGTCCTCCATGTCCGCCCTGCTCGCCCCACCGGCCCCGCTCGTCCCGTTCCTGCTGGTCGTGCTGCCCGGTCGGCCAGGCTGCGCGCTCACCGCCGCCGTACGAGATCGGGGTTGGCGTCGAAGTAAGCTAAGGCTAGCCTTACTGCGTGTCGAAGAACCCGAAGTTGATGCCCCGGCAGCCGCAGCTGTTCCATTGCCATGTCGTACGGAGCGAGCGGTACACGTCCTCCATGCAACGGGTCACGGTCACCGGCCCCGACCTCTCCTCGTTCCCGTGGCAAGGCTACGACCAGTGGTTCCGGTTGTTCCTGCGGAAACCGCACCAGGAGCAGTTCGTGCTGCCGGAAATCGCCGGACCGGTCTGGTGGAAGCCGTTCCTCGCCACACCCGAGGACGAGCGCGCGCACTGCGCGAACTACACCGTGGCCGAATTCCGTCCCGACGCGGCGGAGCTCGACATCGACTTCGTCGTGCACTGCGGTCCTGGCGGCGAACCGGAGGGCGCCGCGGCGATCTGGGCCTGCGGAGTGGCCCCCGGCGAGGAACTCGCCCTCCTCGACCAGGGGTTGCTGTTCGACTGCCCCGACGACGCCTCCGAGGTACTGCTCGTCGCCGACGAGAGCGGTCTGCCCGCGACGGCCGGGATCCTGCGCTCCCTCCCGCGTGAAGCGGTCGGCCGTGTCATCCAGGAGATCCCGACCGCGGGTGACCGCCGTGACCTGGACGCCCCGGCCGGGATGAGCGTCACCTGGGTGGTGCGCGACGACCCGTCCGCCGTACCCGGCGCGGCCGCACTCGACGAGTTGCGCCGGCACGTGCCCGCCGGCCCGACGGGTTATGCCTTCGTGGTGGGGGAGTCGACCCTCGCCACCGAGGGCCGACGGCACCTGCACCGCTCGGGACTGCCGAAGTCGCGCATCACCTTCTCCGGCTTCTGGAAGCGCGAGACGCACGAGAAGGCCGCTGCCGCCGCCTGACCGGCAGCGCGTGCGCCTGGCCTGCCCCTGCGGTCCTGGCTCCCGGCGGGCTGCGGTCCCGGCTTCCGGCGGGCGTCACTCGTCCGACGACCGGTGCAGGTGGAGCACGACCGCCGCTGTTCCGAGCGCCGGCACGGTGACCGGGACGGTTCCGCCCGGCTCCACGTCGAGGGCGTACGGGTCCAGGCCCAGGTAGTTGGTGCGGAACGCCCGCTCGACGGCGAGCGGGGTGCCGACGCGGCAGGTGACCGGAGCGTCCGCCAGGGACTGCAGGCGGACCATGAGCCGTCCCTCACCGGGGACGGTCAGCCCGACGAGCCGCACCCGGGCGTCGTCCAGGGTCAGCAACCGTGTCTCCGTCTCCGCAGGTAGGTCCGCGTCGGCTCCGACGTGCGCCCCGGCACGGGCACGGACCGCTACCAGCGGGTGGCTGGTGACGGCCGCGGTTCGTACGGCCAGTCGCTCGCCGAGCCCTACGGCGTGCTCGGCGTGCTCTGCGTTCTCATCGGCCCCGGCGAAGGCGACGCTGTAGCGGAACGTGTGGTGGAACGCCTGCTGGGAGGGGAAGTTCGTGTCCCAGATGTTGTTGTGCACCCAGGAGAAGACAGTGCCCGGCTCCTCCTGCGGCAGCGACTGGGGATAGGGCGCGTACGGGATCGCGATCCCGCCGAGCTGTACGAGCGGGGCGTCGGCCGTCGCCAGGACCGCGTGCTGGCCGGCGTCGCTCAGGCTGATCCAGCGGCGGATCGCCCGCATGTGGGTGGCGGACCCGGGCACGGTCTCCCGGTCGGTGCCGAGGACGCCCCCGGTGGCCTCCGTGCGCACGGTGGGGTCGTCCAGGGCGAACGGGAAGGCGAAGAAGGCGCTCTCCTTGGTGAGCGTCGCCGTCTTGTCGATGCGGTTCTCCACGTCGATGCGGGCCGCGCCGTGCGGGAGATGCACCCTCACCCGGAGCCGGCGGGTCCCGGCCGGGGCGCACTCGTAGACGAGGGTCTGGCCGGTGGCGTCCGTCGTGCGGTCGACGAGTGCGGCGGGTGGCGCCGTGCTGCGCGAGGCGAGCAGGTGCATCGAGTCGTCGGCGACGGTCTTGCTGGACTGGTGGTTGAACGCGCCGGCCGTGGCGTACTCGTCGTACACGTAAGCGTTGAAGCCGATGACGGCGTCCTGCCGGACCAGCTCGCGTCCGGTGCGCTTGTCGACGACGGAGCCGATGCACGCCTCACGCAGGTCGACGGTGACCCGCAGACGGTCGTTCTCCAGCACGGTCGGGTCGTCCGCGGACGAGCCCGCCGCCGACGAGCCCGCCCGGTCCTCCTCCCGCGAGGCAGAAGCAGGGGAAGCGGCAGCGGCACCGCCGGGCACGATGTCCAGGCGCAGCGACCCGCAAGCCGGTACGTCGGCGACCGGTACGTGCAGGAACCGCCCGGCCGCCCGGTGACGGTCGTTGCTCTGCGCCTCCTCCACGAACGGCAGGGACGTGCCGGTGCGGGCGTCCAGGACCTGGACCGGGTCGGCCGGCGCGACCGTGCTCTCCGGCAGGAAGAGCCGTGCCGTCTCCGTACGCGGCCAGCTGCAGGTGTTGACGACATGGAAGGCGGCCAACGCGTCGGCGGGCGCGGTAAAAGCCTCCCCGAGCAGCGCGGACGCGGCGTCCAGAAGCGTCTCCGCGCCGTCGTGGGCGCGCATGGCCTGTGAGTACTTCCAGTGCCACTGCTGCTCCCCGGACCCGTGGCCGTGATCCCCGTGGGTCCATGGATCGCCGGCACCCCAGGTGTGCTCGTTGAAGAGCGAGGCCGCCCGGTAGACGGCCGGCGCCTTCGCCGTGACCGCCGTGCTGCCGGGTACGCCCAGCAGGTGCGCGTACCCGGCCACGGTCTGGGCCTCGGTGAGAGCCGCCTGGCCGCGGCGCGTGGCGGCGAGCGGGACGGCTCCGGCGCCGACCCCGTCCACCCACCAGTCGCTCCAGTCGCCCCGGTAGGTCTCCAGGCGGTCCCCGACGCGCTGCTCGGCGTCCGCGAAGAAGTCCTCGTTGCGGGAGGCCCGCAGTTGCGGGTAGGCCCACTGCTCGTTCCAGCGGCGTACCGTGTCGGCGATGATCCGGCGCGGCGGGCCGTTGTCCGCGAACTTGCCCAGCACGCGCAAGTGCAGGACGTCCCACGGATAGGGCTCTACGTCGGCGGTGGCGGCCGAGGTCCCGTCGAGGATGGGGAAGCCGGGAATCCCGCGGCCCTCGTGCGGATAGGGGAACCGGGCCAGGGCGGACAGGTAGGCGGGCAGGAGGTCGTCGACGCTGTCGTAGGACTCGTCGAAACCGAGGATCGAGCCCTCCATGTACGCCAGACCGTGCGGTGTGTCCGTACGCCACACCAGGACGCTGTTGCCGCTCGGCGCCTGCCAGCGGAAGAGCCGTGGCAGGTGTTCCCCGCCGACGAGGTGCGGGACGGCCCGCCCGGCCCAGTTGTGCGCCACGGACAGGTAACGGATGCCGTTGTCCGCCAGGACGTCGGGCAGGCCGACCACCTGACCGGGCACATCGGTCTGCATGGCCGTGGTGATGTCGATGCCGTGGCGGTCACGCAACTCGGTTACCGGGCGCAGCAGTTCGTGGAGTTCGTCGGTGGAACAGGTCTCCGTGTGGAGGTTGAACGGCATCGCCGTCAGCTCGACGCGCCCCTCGCGGACCCGCTCCAGGAAGGTCTCCACCTGGCGTGCGGGCCTGTTGGCGCTCCAGTCCTGGAAGGAGTGGAACCCTTCGACGGCCCAGCGGAACCGGGCGGGCTCCGGCCAGTCGTCGGTGTCCCGGCACAGTTCGAGCAGCGAGTCGAGGTAGGCGCGGGACTCGGCCATGACCCGGCCCTGCGGATCGGTGTAGCCGATGTCCAGGTGGGAGTGCTGCACCAGGTGCAGTGTCCAGTGGCGTTGCGGGCGCGCCTCGAAGTCGAGCCAGGTGCCTTCCGCCAGGTCGGGGAGTTCGATCCGCAGGGGAGTGGGCGCGTCCACCTCCGGCACCAGGACGCGGAGGTCCGTCCCGGGGCCGGAGAGGAGTTCGCTGCGGACGGCCGTACCACCGCCGGTGGTGACCCGGACCCTCGTGACGCGCGGCGCCCCGGCGCCGGCCGCCGCACCGTCACGATGCAGTCGCACCCGGATGGACTGCAGCAGTCCGCCGGAGCCGTCGTGGCGCAACAGGGGTTCGCCCGACAGGCGCACCTCCAGGTCACCCAGGCCGACGGTGGCGGTGACCACGCGGTCGCGCAGGATGTCGCGCGCGATGTCGGAGTCCCACCAGGACGGCCGGGTCAGCGGTGGCTTGGGCATGGTGCGTGATCATCCTTCGTTTTGGGATGGTGGGAGCGCGGTCAGGATCGCAGGCCGGTGGTTACGGGGCCTGCTTCGGCCCGCCCCCGTGGCCACGCCGGTCGCCCTGGGCCAGGGTGGCGAAGATCTGCACCATGGCCGACTGGTTGAGGGTCGCGGCCGGTGCCTGCGGGTCGTAGTCACCGCCGTTCGACGGCTGGAAGCGGAACAGCCCGGTGGCGGTGTCCCTGTTGGTCCTGTACGTGCTGTCCGCGTAACCGCTCATGGCCTGCCGGTAGGCGGAGTTGGGGCGGACGGCGTCCAGATCGAGCAGGTCCTTGAAGTAGAAGGCGTTGAACACGGCCGGCTGGTCGTGCAGACGGGTGCCCTGCGTCCAGTACGCGAGAGAGGCGTCGGCGTCGGTGACGGCCTTGGTCAGCCAGCCGGTTCTGCCGGTCCCGCGGTAGAGCGCGGTGGCCGTGCCGATCATGGCGCCCGAGTTGTACGTCCACAGCGTCTCGTTGGTGCTGCCGTCGTCGTTGCGGTCGTTGACGAACAGGCCCGGTGCCTTGCGCATGCACGAGGACACCCAGCCGTACCACTGCTCGGCCTTTTCGAGGTAGGCGCGCTGGTGGGTGTGCTCGTAGAGGCGGGCGGCGAGCTGGGCCGAGAGCGCGGTGACGTTGGTGGCCCGGATGTTGTTGTTGGGGGAGTCGACCCAGTCCATGCCGCCCGGACATGCCTTGCCGGTGTCGCCGTCCCAGGCGCGGGTGACGACGGGCACGACGCTCTCGGCCCGCTCCAGGAACGTGCGGTCGCCGGTGGACTCGTACTGGTCGAGCTGGCTCAGCGCGACCACGGCGTTGTCGTCGTAGTAGACGTCGCCGCCCGAACCGAGCGGCGCGGGCAGATACGACTGGTAGCCGGGCCGGTCGCCGCCGGCGAAGTACAGCTCGACCGTGTCGAAGCGCTCCGCCGCGTCCGGGCGGAAGTCCCCTCCGGTGCGCGGGAGTTCCTGCATGTCGACGGCCGCCGCCGCGGCCTCGCGGAACGGCCACAGGTAGGAGTGCGCCGGGTCGGCCGCCTGTCGCGGAGTGTGCTCCAGGTACAGGCCGTGGTTGTCCCTGCCCTCGTACAGATGGGTCTGCAGGGCCTGGTACGCGGTGGTGGCTCGGTCGGCCCACAGGGCTTGCGGCACGGGCCGGGGCCGGACGGGAGGGGCGGATCCGGCGTGTGCGGACCCGGCGTGTGCGGGGACGGCGGTCCAGAGCAGGCCCGCGCAGACGGCGGTCACGGTGGCACGGCGGAGCAGCGGTCGCGGCATGGTTCACCCTTCACGAGGAGGAGGTGGACGAAGAGAGGCGTACGAACGAGGCGTACGGACGAGACGAACGGGATCAGCGGTGGATCTTGAGGCTGCTGATGAAGAAGCGCTGGGCGGAGAAGAACAGCACCAGCGTCGGCAGGGAGACGAGGAGGGCGCCGGCCAGCACGACCGGGGGGCCGACATTGGAGTAGTTGCCCTGGAGGTCGGCGAGCGCGGCCATGACCGGCCGGATGTTGCGGCTCGTGGTCAGCGTGATGCCGAACATCAGGTCGTTCCACACGGCCACGAACTGGAACACGAAGACGGCGACCATGGCGGACCTGGTGAGCGGCACGTGGATCTGCCAGAACAGCCGCCACCAGGACGCGCCGTCGAGGCGTGCGGCCTCCACGACCTCCTTGGGCAGGGTGAGGGCGTAGTTGCGCATGACGAAGAAGGCGAAGGGGATCGCGATCGCCGTGTAGATCAGGACGAGCCCGAACTGGGTGTCGTACAGCGACGATTCCGCGTACGACAGGAACAGCGGGCGGATGAAGACCTGAAGGGGCAGCAGCGTGCCGGAGTAGATCACCCAGAACCACAGGGCCCGGTGCTTCACGGGCATGATGATCGTGGCGAAGGCGGCGCCCGCGGCCAGTACGGCGGCGGCCAGCGCGCTGACGACGGAGTACAGCAGACTGTTGCCGAACGCCGGGCCCAGGTTGGCCTTGTCCCAGGCCTGGGACATGTTGTCGAACAGTCCGAACTCCGTCGGGAGCCAGTGCGGGCTGCCCGAGTAGCTTTCCGCCGGCACCAGGGCGTTGACCACCAGGAGCCAGGTCGGGACCAGCCAGAGCAGGGCGAGCACCGCGACGGTGCCGGTGCGCAGGACGCGGCCGAGGGACATGGTCATTCGCCTTTCACGTCGAGCTGACGGCGCAGATAGAGCCAGGAGGCCGCCAGGACGATGACGGTCAGGACGACGGCGATCGCCGCTCCCGCGCCGGGCCTCAGCTCCAGGAAGGTCTCGTTGTACATGGACACCGCGAGGGTCTCCGTGGCCCGTCCCGGGCCGCCCTGGGTGAGCACCCAGATCAGGTCGAACGACTTGAGGCCGTTCACCAGACTCATGCCGATCACGATGATCGACACGGGCCGCAGCTGCGGCAGGACGATGTGGCGGAACTGCTGCCAGCTGCCCGCGCCGTCAAGGGAGCCGGCCTCCAGGGTCTCCGGTGGGATGGACTGCAGCCCGACCAGGAAGAGGATGACGGCCACACCGGTCGCCTGCCAGGCGTTGGCGAGGATCATCACGAGCGTGTTGCCCGGCCAGGTCAGCAGCCACCCCTGGGCGAACGAGTCGAGGCCCACCGAGGTCAGTACCTGGTTGACGGCGCCGTCGGTGGTCAGCATGAAGTTCCAGACCACCGCCACCGCGGAGCCCGACAGCGCGTAGGGAAGGACGACACACAGCCGTGCGAGGCGCGAGAAGCGGGTGGCGTCGGTCATGCAGGCGATGGCCAGCCCGAGCACGAAGGGGAGCACGACCGTGCCCACCACCCACAGCAGGGTGTTCTGGATCGAGCGGGTCAGGGCCGGGTCGGAGGCGAACCGGGTGTAGTTGTCGAACCAGCTGAAGGGGGAGGTCCGGGTGTCGGCGAAGAAGCTGCGGTGGATGGTCCACACGAACGGGGCGAGCAGGAACACCGCGACCAGGAGCACGGACGGCGCCATGAACCCGCCGGCCGTCAGGCCTTCGCGCCTGCTGATCCAGGTGTGCCGCTCCGTGGGACGCGGCTCCCCGCCGACGGGCGGTGTCCGTCTGCTCCCGCCGGTGGCGGGTCGGTCGGTCGTAGAAGTGCTCATGCCTCGTCGCGCCTCCAGGCTGCCCATTCGTCTTGTGCACGTTCCTGCATCCGGCGCAGCGTGGTCTCCGGCGAGGTCTGCCCGGCCATGAACCCGCCCAGGTCGTTGGTGTTGCCCTGGATGAGGCTCGGCGGGCTGGCCTCCCAGTAGCGGATCAGCGGGATCCGGCGCTCCTTGGCGACGTCACGCTGCAACTCGGCCACGACGGGGTTGTCGGACCTGACCGTCGGGTTGGCGGAGCTGTCCTGGAGGAAGTCGCTCCACACCCGCTGGACGGGCGGTGCGAGCCACGACCCGACGTTCGCCAGGGCGGCGTCGTGCGAGGAGGCGCGGGCGGGCACCGTGAAGACGCCCGACTCGGCGATCACACTCTTCGGCGTCGCGGACCGCACGGTGGGCAGGATGAACGCCCCGTAGTCGGCGCCCGGCTTCATGCCCGCCGCGGTCATCCCCTGGGCCTGCCAGGTGCCGTGCAGGAACATGCCGACCGTCCCGGCCTTCAGAGCACCCGGGCCCCGCGCCTGGTCGAAGTCGGGTGACGTCATCCAGCCCTTGCGCATGAAGTCGTGCCAGATGTCCATCGCCTCGCGGACCGGCCCGTCGGTGTACGAGGCCTCGCCGGTGACCAGTTTCTGGTAGAAGCGCGGGTCGACCTTGGTGACCAGTTCCTGGAACCACTCGATCGCGGGCCAGCCGCCGACCTGACTGGCCAGGAACGGCGTGATCCTGTTGCGCTTGAGGACCTCGGCGCAGTGCAGCAGCTCGTCCCAGCTCCGCGGCTCGGACAGCCCGAGTTTCCTGAACACCGGCTTGCTGTAGAACAGCACGTAGTACGACTCGTACAGCGGGATGCCGTACACCTTCCCCCGGTACGACACCGCGTCCCGTGAGGCGCCGCGCACCCATCCCTTCGCCTGGTACTTCCCCCAGACACCCGACAGGTCCGTGAGGCCGCCGGCACGGGCGAGGCGCTTGAGCTGATAGCCCGAGGCCCACTTGACCAGGTCGGTGGCCTTCGACGTCTGCAGTGTCATCTGCACGACCTGCTGGTACGACGTCACTGAGGGGTTCGACAGCGGCCGGAGCGCATAGCCGGTGATCTTCTCCAGCTCGCGTCCGGCCGCCCGGTAGCCGTCGTCCCAGGTCGCGTTGTCGTTGGAGATGCTCGTGGTCCCCGGCTGCGCCGACGTGCTGTCTCCGCGGGCGCAGCCCCCTGCGGCGAGTGTGGCCGCGCCCGCGGCCATCCCGGCAAGAAGGCGACGCCGGGCGAGCGGCGCGGCCGCACTTCGGGTCCTGCCCGATGCTGACATTGATCACCTTCACGGGAGCGAGCCATGTGCATGGCCGAATGTGAACCACAGGGCACAGAGGTCTCCCGGAACGCCCGGGGTTGCCCAGTGGGTGTTGCGTGGAAGTTAACGACAACATCTCCGCAGTGGCAAGGGTCTGGCAGACGGAAGAAGCGGGAGTGGGCTCTCGCCTGGTGAAAAGGCCAGCTTGTGAAGCTGAGTGTCCGTTCAATTGACCCCGGATCGAGGATGGACTCTCTCGGACAGGCGTTGTTATCGTTAACGTACCGACAGAGCCTACTGAGGAGCAGATGTGCAGTCCGCGTCTCGTTCGTACGACCCCCACCCCAGTTACGAACCGGTCGACGGGCAGGTCACCGCGGGGTGGCCGGCCGCGGTCGCCGCGCTGCCGCCCGGCCCGCTCGTCCTGGCCGTGGACGGTCCCGCCGCGCTGGACTGGGAGACCCTGGCCGACGGCCTCACGGCGGCGCTGCGTACGGCGGGTCGGGAGGCACAGCCTTTGGACGTACGGGATCACTACGCACCCTCCGCCGCCGAACGGATCGCAGCCACTCCCCACCCCGCCGACGACCCGTTCTTCACCCCGCTGTCGCAGGCGCGGGCCGCGGACCTCTTCTACTCCGTACCCCGGCCGGAAAAACCCGCGGGCGACGGAGTACTGCTGGTCTTCGGACCGGGCGCGGCGCTCTGCGAACCCGACCTGCTCTGGTACGCCGACCTGCCGAAGCGGTACGCCGAAGCCGCTGTCGCCAAGGGCGAGCTGCCGGTCGGCGCCAACCTGGGGCGCCCCGGCGAGCCGGGCGACCTGGTGCGGCTGTTCTACACCGACTGGCCCGTGGCGGACCGCCACCGCGACGCGATCGCCGGCCGGGTCGACCGGTGGATCGACACGCAGGACCCGGCGGCACCCGCGTCCCTGGACGGCACCGCGCTGCGCGGCACGCTGCGGCACCTGGCCCACGGGCCCGTCCGCACCCGCCCGTACTTCAACTCCACGCCCTGGGGCGGCCAGTGGGCGGCGAGCGAACTGGGCTTCACCCCGCAGGCAGGCAACACCGCCCTCGGCTACGAACTGATCGCTCCCGAGGCGGGCGTGCTCGTCGGCGAGAAGGGCGCGGCGCAGGTCGAGATCCCGTTCCAGCTGCTGTGCGTCGAGCACCCCGAAGCCATGCTCGGCCAGGACGTGCACCGCCGGTTCGGCGCCTCCTTCCCGATCCGCTTCGACTACCTCGACACGATGGGCGGCGGCAACCTCTCCCTGCACCTCCACCCGCGGGAGCAGTACATGCGGGAGGTGTTCGGCTGGCCGTACACCCAGCACGAGACGTACTACGTCACGGCGAGCGAGGACGGCGCCCGCGTGCTGCTCGGACTCACCGAGGGCGCGGACCCCGACGTCATGCGCCACCAGGTGGAGGAGGCCATCGCCGACGGCACCCCGCTGCCCGTCCAGGACCACATCCAGACGCACCCGTCGGTCCAGGGCCAGCTGTTCCTGATCCCCGCGGGCACCCCGCACGCCTCCGGTGCCGGCAACCTGGTACTTGAGGTGAGCGCGACCCCGTACCTGTACTCGCTGCGCCTGTACGACTGGCTGCGAAAGGACGCCACCGGCGCGTCCCGGCCGTTGCCCTACGAGCACGGCTTCGCCAACCTGGACACGGCCCGGCGAGGGGAGGACGTGGTGAAGGACCTGATACAGCAGCCGCGTACGCTGCGCTCCGGCGAGGGCTGGCGCGAGGAGGTCATCGGCGCGCTGCCCGAGATGTTCTACGCGGTCCACCGGCTGGTCGTCGCCCCGGAGGCCGACATCACCGACGACACCGCGGGCCGCTTCCACATCCTCAACGTCGCCGCGGGCCAGGGCGCCGTCGTCGAGACCCAGGACGGACGCAGCCACTTCCTGGCCTTCGCGGAGACCCTCACGGTCCCCGCCGCGGTGGGCCCCTACCGGGTGCGCTCGGTGGGCGGCGACGAGGTGCAGATCGTGAAGGCGCTGGTGGTGGAGCCGTGACCGCGGCCCCCGCAGCATCTGCGGCCTCCGCGGCTTTCGCGGGACGATCGGTCGTGCCGGTCCCCGTCCCCGTGCTCGACGTCGGCGGTACGCATGTCACCGCGGCGCTCGTCGACCCCGCGACCGGCCACCTCGTCCCGTCCTCGGTGATCCGCAGACCCCTCGGTTCGCACGCCGACGCCGACGGCATCCTCGACGACATCGCCCTGACCGCGCTGCAACTGCCGCTCGGACACGGCCCGTTCTGGGGCGTGGCGATGCCCGGACCCTTCGACTACGACACCGGGATCGGCCGTTTCACCGGGATCGGCAAGTTCGAGTCCCTGTCCGGCGTGGACGTGGGCGCCGGACTGCGCCGACGGCTTCTCGACCGGGCCGAGCGGCTGTGCTTCCTCAACGACGCCGACGCCTTCGCCCTCGGCGAGCACCGGGCCGGGGCAGCCCAAGGACACGACCGCGTGGTGTGCCTGACGCTGGGCACGGGCATCGGCTCCTCCTTCCTGCGCACCGGCCTGCCTGTGCACGAGGGCCCCGATGTGCCGCCCGCCGGTCATGTGCACCGGCTGGACATCGACGGCCGTCCGCTGGAGGAGACGGTCTCGCGCCGTGCCATCCGCCTCCACCACGCGCGGCACGCGGCTCCGCACCGGGAACCGGACCCGCGCCAGGAGTCCGACCTGCCGGACGTCCACGAGATCGCCGCGGCGGCCGAGCAGGGCGACACCGCCGCGGCGGAGGCCTTCCGCTACGCTTTCGACGCCCTCGGCAGGGCCCTGGCCCCGTGGATCGACCGCTTCGGGGCCACCGCGGTCGTCGTGGGCGGTTCCATGGCGCAGTCGTGGGATCTGATCCATCCGGCGTTCGCCGGGGGACTGACTCAGGCCGACAGAGCGCCCGTACGCGTCCTGCCGGCCCGTCAGCCCGCGTCGGCACCGTTGATCGGGGCCGCGCACTGGGTCCGGAGCGCGGCGGGCACTTCATGAGAACCGGTCAGGGGCGAGGTCGCCGCCGCAGGCCGACGGAGAAGGGGGAACGGGCATGACCGCTCGTCGAGGCGGCGGGCCGACCATGCACGACGTTGGGAAGCTCGCGCAGGTCAGCGCCATGACTGTCTCCCGCGTACTGAAGAACGACCCCGGCGTGTCCGAGGCGACCAGGGAACGCGTCTTCGCCGCGGTGGACCGGCTGGGCTATCGCCGCAACGAGACCGCGCGCAGCCTGCGGCTCGGCGGCAGCGGAATGATCGGCCTCGTCGTCACCAACCTCGCCAACCCCTTCTACTCGCGGCTCGCGCTCGGCGTCCAGGAAGTCGCCACCGAGTACGGCTTCCGGATGGTGCTCAGCAACTCCGCCGAGCAGGCCGACCGGGAGCCCGGCCTCGTCGACGGACTCATCGACCACCAGGTCGAAGGGCTCATCGTCGTCCCCGCAGGCAGCCGGCAACAGCACCTGGCCGCCGCGATGCGCCACGTGCCCGTCGTGCTCGCCGCACGGCCGCCCGCGGGACTCGACACCGACTGCGTGCTGGTCGAGGACTTCCACGGGGCCCGCGAGGCCACCGGCTGCCTGCTGGCCGAGGGGCACACCCGCATCGCCTTCCTGGGCAACCCGCCCTCGCTCTACACCGGGGCGGAACGGCTGCGCGGGTTCTGGGCGGCACACGACGAGGCCGGCGTCGAGCCCGACAGCGCCCTCATCCGGCAGGGTCTCGTCGACGCGGCGACAGCCGAGGCGGCGACCCTCGAACTGCTGGGACGGTCCGACGCCCCCGCGGCGTTGTTCTGCACCAACAACCGCATCAGCCAGGGAGCCATCCGGGCCCTGCACAAGTCGGGAGTCACCCTGCCTTTGGCGGGCTTCGACGACTTCGACCTGTCGGACGTCCTCGGCCTGCCGCTGACCCTTGTCTCCTACGACGCCGACGAGATCGGCCGGGAAGCCGCACGCCTGCTCATCGACCGCCTGGGCCACAAGGACGCGGAGCAGCCCCCTTCGCGCAGGGTCACGATCCCCACGCGCGTCGTCCGCCACGGCATCCACGCCGACGGCCGCGCCCTCGGCACACCGCGGACGGACACGTAAGCAAGTCGCGCAACGAGCCACGTACCAAGGCATGCAACGAGGCGCGGAGCAAGTCGCGCAACGAGCCACGTAACAAGGCACATGAAGAGAAGGGCCGACCATGCAGTTCCCCACGAGTGTCGAGGACCATCCGCTGGTTCGGCGCGCGGTGCGGCACCTCGACGCCCTCGGCGACCCGCGCCACGGACAGCTGCTGGTGCGCTGCCTGGACGACACCCTCGCGCGCACCATCCGGGCCATGCCCGACGGCAGCGCGTTCGTGGTCACCGGCGACATCCCCGCCATGTGGCTGCGCGATTCTTCGACCCAGTTGATGCCCTACCTCGCGCTCCTCCAGGACGACAAGGGCCTGCAGGATCTGGTGGCGGCCGTGCTGGAGCGCCAGTTCGACCAGATCCGGCGCGACCCGTACGCGAACGCCTTCAACCCCGAACCCTCGGGGCGCGCCCACGACGGCGACGACCTGTGCGAGGACCCCTGGGTGTGGGAGGAGAAGTACGAGGTCGACTCCCTGGCCTTCCCGCTCCTGCTCGCCCACCGCTTCTGGCGGGCCACCGGCCGCACCGACCACCTCGACGGGGCCGTGCGCACCGCCCACGCCGTGCTCACCGTGTGGCGCACCGAGCAGGACCACGAACGCCGGTCCTCCTATCGCTTCCTTCGGTCCTCCGGCCCGGCGAGCGACACACTGCCCGGCGAAGGCCGGGGAACCCCCGTGGCCCCGACCGGAATGACGTGGAGCGGATTCCGACCGAGCGACGACGCCTGTACGTACGGGTACAACGTGCCCGCGAACCTGTGCGCGGCAGCCGCCCTCGACGGGACGGCCGAGATGGCACACCAGGTCGGGGACACGGCACTGGCCGAGGACGCCACCGCCCTGGCGGCCGAGCTGCGCGAAGGGGTCGCACGCCACGGAACCGTCGACCACCCCGACCACGGCACGATCTACGCCTACGAAGTGGACGGCCTCGGCAACGCCCTCCTGATGGACGACGCCAACATGCCGAGCCTCCTCTCCCTGCCCCTGGTCGCGAACATGTCCACCGCCGGCCCGCTGTACCGCGCCACGCGCGAGTTCGTCCTCTCCCCGGCCAACCCGACCTGGTACCGGGGGACCGCGGCGGAAGGGGTGGGCAGCCCGCACACCCCCGAGGACCACATCTGGCCCATCGCCATCGCGGTGGAGGGCCTGACCAGCGACGACGACGCGGCGCGGCTCGCGGCGCTGCGCACGCTGGCGGACACCGACGCGGGCACCGGCGCCATGCACGAGTCCTTCCACAAGGACGATCCGGGCCGCTTCACCCGGCACTGGTTCTCCTGGGCCAACGCGATGTACGCGGAGCTGGCCCTGGACGTGGCGGGCCTCGGGACGCGCTCCCTGTGGTCGGGCGCCGCACCACACCGGCCGGCGTCGCCGGCGTGAACCGCGCCATGCCCTGGAAGCCGTAGCCGAGAAGCGTTCACCGAGGTGGGCCGGTTCGGCAGGGAACCGGGCTGCACCTCTCCCCATCGAGACTACGTGCCGCCGGCACGATGTTCGTGGCGATCCGGGGGTAGCGTTCTCGACATGGACTTTCGCACCACAGTTGAGCGCGCTCAGCGCCTGAAGCAGCTGCATGCCGATCACAAGCCGCTCGTGCTTCCGACCGTCTGGGACGTCTGGTCGGCGCGGACGGCAGCCGGCGCCGGATTTCCCGCGCTGACGATCGGCAGCCATCCACTTGCCGACTCCCGGGGGGCCGAGGACCACGAAGGGCAGACCTTCGAGGAAGTGCTGGCCGCCGTCAGGCCGATCATCGCCGCCGTCGACATCCCCGTGTCCGTGGACCTGGAAGCCGGGTACGGACAGAAGCCCGCAGACCTTGTCGCCGGACTCATCGAGGTCGGCGGCGTCGGTCTCAACGTCGAGGACACCGTCCACTCGGACGGCGGACGCGTGCGCGACACGCAGGAGCACGCGAACTACATCGCAGGCCTGCGCGCGGCGGCCGACGACGCCGGCGTCCCGGTATGGGTCAACGGACGCACCGACCTCTTCATGCACGCGAAGGACGCCGCCGGTGTCCTCGACGAGGCGATCGAGCGCCTGCGGGCCTTGGAGCAGGCCGGTGCCGACAGCGTCTACCCGGTGGGCATCCAGGACAACGACGACCTGCTCACGGCGGTGATCGCCGCCGTCGCCATCCCGGTGAACTCCACGGCCCACCCCGTCAAGCACGACCTTGAGCGCTTCCGCCGTCTCGGCGTCGGCCGGATCACCTACGGTCCGCTGCTGCAGATCGCGTTGACCGATGCGATGAAGGACATGCTCGGGCCTTGGGCGCCCTGATCTCCCTGACGAGTTGATGGAGTGTCGGGCGCCCTTGTTCTCCCTTGGAGAAGGGCGCCCGACATTTTTGTGGCGGTTGCTCGGTGGCTTGCCTGTGCGGACGGTCAGCCGGGGGCGGGTCGGCGGGGCGAGGGCCGTCTGCCTGTTGTCGACGTCATACTGGCCCGCGTGCGAGTAGCCATCATGACGGCGGGTTCGTGGGGTGATGCCGCGCCCTACACGGGACTTGGGCGCGGGCTGGCCGAAGGCGGGCACGAGGTCACGGTGGTGACGCATGCCTGCTTCGAAGGCCTGGTCGCGGCCGCGGGGCTGGGGTTCCGTCCTTTGCCGCTGGATCCGCGGGCCGAGTTGGAGTCCCCACGAGGGCGCGCACTGCACCGCAGTGCCACCGGGATCGGCAAACTGGCCCGGATGGTCGCGATGACACGGTCGCTCGTGGAGCAGATCACGGACGACCTGGTGGCCGCCGCCGGATCGGCCGACGTGCTGCTGGTGTCGAGTTCGCTGGGACCTTTCGGTCACGCCGTCGCAGAGGGGCACGGTCTGCCGAGCATGGGCGTCTACCTTCAACCGATGGCACCGACAAGGGAGTTCGCGCCGCCGGTGACCGGCACACGGTCACTTGGAGCGGCGGGCAACCGGCTCGCGGGGCTGGCCGTCAACGTGGCCGTGGAGCAGATCTTCGCCGACGCGACCCGGGCGTTGCGGGCCCGGCTCGGTCTGCCGCCGCTCGGCTCGCGTGCCGCCCGCCGGGCCCGCGAGCGGCACGACTGGCAGGTGCACCACGGATTCAGCCCGCTGGTGGTGCCCAGGCCCCGCGACTGGCGACCCGGTCTGGGCGTCGCCGGGTACTGGTGGCCGTACGACCGGGACCGCCAACTCCCGCACGCGCTGCGGGACTTCCTCGATGCCGGGCCCCCGCCGGTGTTCTTCGGGCTGGGGAGTGCCACCGTGCCGGATGCGGAGCGGCTGGGGGAGGAGGTCGTGCGGGCCCTGCGTGCGGCCGGGGTCCGGGGTGTCGTGCAGCGGGGCTGGGCCGGGCTGTCGGCCACCGGCGACGACATGTTCACCGTCGACGAGGTTCCGCACGCGGCGCTCTTCCCCCGGATGGCCGCGGTGGTCCATCACGCGGGTGCCGGGACGACCGGGGCGACGCTGCATGCCGGTGTTCCCGCCGTGCCGGTGCCGATCCAGTTCGACGAGGCGTTCTGGGCCGCGCGGCTCGTCTCCCTCGGGGTGGCTCCGGCGGCGGTTCCGCTGCGCGGGCTCACCGCGGACGCTCTCGGTGCGGCCGTGGCACGAGCCGTGACCGAACCCGCCTACAGGCAGCGAGCGAAGGAACTGGCGGACCGGCTCGACGGTGAGGACGGGGTACGGCCCGTCCTCACCGCCGTGGACCAGCTGTGACGTAGGGCAGATTCACGCTGACCTTCGTCGGTCAGCGATCAGCGATCATCAGGCATCGTCGTTCTGTGCGTTCTCGTCGGACATCGCCTTGGTCATGAGCCGGTGCAGTTGACGCTGCTCGGCATCGGTCAAGTGGGTGATCGGCGTGCGTGTGGAGGCCGCGTGGACGAGCCGTCGCCTCGCGGTGCGCCCCTCCTCGGTGAGGTGGAGAACCTTGGTCCTCCGGTCGTTGAGCGCCGGGGCGCGGCTGACATAGGACAGCTGCTCCAGCCGGTCGGCGAGGAACGTCACGGTCGACGGATCGCAGTGCAACCGGGCGGCCATCTGGCGCATGGACGGGGCAGGTGCGTCCGGATCCAGCTGCCACAGTGCGTCGGCCAAGGGGTGGGTCAGTCCGAGTTCGGCGATCACGTCGCGGATCGCGTTGTTCGTCGCACCGTCCATGGCGTGCACGAGCCGCAGCAACTGATACGTCAAAGCCTCACCGTCCATTCGAGCACAGTACTTGGACTCTCCAATGCTTGACAACTCCAAGCCTCTCTCGGCAAGGTGGCGGAGCAATGCTTGGAGAGTCCAAGTAATAGATGTGTGGAGGGGCGGTCATGAACGTGACCGGGGAACGGCCGCGGACGATGCGCGACCGAGTGCGCCGACGGCTCCTGACGGCCGTACTGAGCCGGATAGACAACCAGGCGTACATGCAGCACGCGACGACCATCGACGCCGACCGGACCACCGCGAACTCGGGGAACGGGCCGTACTACGTAAGCGGCTCACCGCACCGGCATGACATCCGGGAAGGCCGTGACGGGGCTCCGCTGCTGCTGCGCATCCGTACAGTCGAGGTGGGCACGCTGGCACCCGTGCCGGACGCGACCGTCGAGGTCTGGCACTGCGACGCGCACGGGGTCTACTCGGGATACCAGCGGTACGGCGCGGACAAGTTCCCCGCCCTCGTGTCGTTGACGCTGCGCCGGTTCCGGCCGACGGACAGCGCGACCTTCCTGCGGGGTGAGCAGACCACCGACGGCGACGGCCGGACCGAGTTCCAGACCATCGTGCCCGGCTGGTACACCCCGCGCACCGTCCACATCCATGTCCGGGTCAGCCGTGCGGACAAGCCCCTGCTGACGACCGAGCTGTACTTCTCCGACGACTTCGCCGCGCACATACAGTCGCTGCCGCCGTACGCCGACCGCGGGCGCAGCCCGTTCGTCAACACCAACGATGTCGAGATCCGGCTGGCCAAGGGCTCGCCCGGAAGCTGGCCGACCGTACGGCCGATCACGGACGGCCACCAGGCCGACGTCACCCTGCAAGTCCGTCCCTGAACGAGGAGCACCACCCGTGAACACCCCAACTGCCGTCGTCACAGGCGCGGCCGGCGGCCTCGGACAGGCCACGGCCCGACAACTGCTGGCCGCCGGATTCCATGTCGTCGCCGTGACCCGCGACGAGCCCAGCGCGCGGACAACCCTGCGCACCCTGGCGGCACCTGCGCAGGTGCCTGTGCAGGCGGGCGCGGTCCACGCCCTGCATGCGGACCTCATGGACCGCGCCGCGATCCGAGCACTCGCAGCAGGGCTGCGCGACACCGTGGCGCAGGTCGACGTACTCGTCAACAACGCGGGTGCGGCCTTTTCGCACTACGCGGAGACCGCCGACGGCATGGAGCGCACCCATGCGCTGAACCACCTGGCGCCGTTCCACCTGACCCATCTGCTGCTCGCCGACGGGCTGCTGGCTCCCGACGCCCGCATCATCAACATCTCCAGTGACCTCGTGACGCGCGGACGCGTCGAGGTAGACGCCCCGGACGTCACCGGCGTCTCCTGGCGCGACCGTTTCTCGCAGATCGCCGTGTACGGCACGGCCAAGCTCACCGGCGTACTGGCGACCACCGCGCTCGCGACCAGGCTGCCGACTGGAATGCACGTCTACAGTGCCAACCCGGGTGTCGTCAGAACGGCGTTCAACAGCAAGTCCGGCGGATTGCTGAAGGCGTCGTCACTGGCCAGTGGACTGTTCGCCCAGACGCCGGAGAAGGCGGCCGGTCTCCCGGTCCGCCTTGCCGCGGCCCCGACACCCCTGACTCCGAACGGCGGCTTCTTCACCAGGAAAGCAGCCGCGACCCCACCTGAACCGGCTCGGGACGCGGAGCTTGCGGCGAGAGTGTACGAGGACACGGCGCGCGTACTGGGTCTCGTCCCGCTGCCGACGAGTTGAACCAGCCGTACCTGTAACTGTTTCGGTGCCCGCTCGGCTCGGATTGTCGTGCGGGACGGCTGTCACCCGAAGTCGTCGGGGACGATGCGGAGTTTTTGAGCGATGCGGGCGAGCGCCTTCTGGTCGGCGCTGTTGAGCGAGTCGAGGACGATACGGCGTACGGAGCGCAGGTGCGTGGGCGCTGCCAGGCGCACGATGTCGAAGCCGGCGTCGGTGAGTTCGGCGAGGGTGTAACGACCGTCGGCCGGGTCCGGTGTCCGTACGACCCAGCCGCGCTGTTCACAGCGTTTGGTGACGTTGGACAGGCGGGAGAGCGACCCGCTGGCGAGAAAGGCGAGTTCTCCCATCCGCAGCTTGCGCTGCGGGGCCTCGGAGAGATGGCTGAGCACGAGGTACTCGAACAGGGTGAGGCCGTGTTCCTGCCGCAGTGGTGACTCCAGTTTGCTGGGCAGCAGCAGAACGAGGGAGATCATCCCCGTCCACGCGGCCTTCTCCTGCTCGTCGAGCCATCGCAGCTCCTCGTCGTCCTCGTGTTCGGCCGCGCCGGTTTCGCCTGCGCCGTTCATGGGTCCTCCTGTGCTGGTCACGAAGCTCCCCGCTCTTCGGTGAAGCCCGCCATCACTTTACGCATGAATTCATCGAGTGTTAGTCTCACTTTACGCGTGAACTCATGGATGAGGAAACGCGCCCCCATGAACAGGAAGAGGAAGCATCATGAGCACTGTCACTTTCGGCGTGGTTCCGGGCTACGGCGAGAAGCTGCACGCGGCCCTCGGCTACAGCGGGGCCGTCCGCGTCGACGACCGGGTCGAGATCTCCGGTCAGGCCGGAGTGGATGACGACCTGGTCATCCCCGACTCGCTGGAGGACGAGATCATCCAGGCCTTCGACAACGTGGAGCGCACGCTCGCCACGGTCGGCGCGACATGGAAGGACGTCATCCATGTCAACTCGTACCACAAGGTCGCGCCGGGAGACGACGTCATCGGCGACGACCACAACGGCGTCATGGCCGAGCAGTTCCGCCGCCGCCTCGACGGCCGCGCGCCGATCTGGACGGAGGCCGGCGTCACGGTCCTCGGGCTCGCCGCCATGCGGGTGGAGATACGAGTCACGGCCATCGTCGGCTCCGGGAGCTGAACCACGCCGTTTGCTGCGGGGGTTGACCGGTGCGGTCGTCCATCAGCTCGTGCGCGCGGGCGCCGATGTTTTCGGCGAGGAGGTGGGTGGTCCTTGTCGACGGTGTTCGCCAGGATGTGCGCCGTCATCGGCCTGCGCCAACTCCTGGCCCGCAACCCCCTTTACGGCGCCGCACCTCTCGCTGCGTGCCCGAATCGCGGTGAGCGGTAGAGCAGTTGTCCGGCGCGGCCGATCGGAAGCTCTGAATCGGCGGGGCCCGACTGTGGGCCGCTGACGGCCTGCTCCGTACCTCTTGACGCCTTTGGTTCAGACCTTTAGGTTCTTCCGCACACCGCGTGTTCATAGGTGAACTCATCGTTCATCACCATGAACCAGCCTCCCCCACCGTCTGCTCCTGACGAAAGGCTGCGATCACCCCCATGACCGTGCGAACCCGTACCCATTCCCACGCCCTGCGCGGCGGACTCGCCCTGGCGGCCCTGCCCCTCGCGGCGGGTCTCCTCGCCGCCCCGCACGCCGACGCCGCCCCGGCGGCCCCCTCGACCGCCGTCGCCCCGTACCTCTACAACGGCTGGGGCAACCCGCCCAGCCCGACGACGATCACCCAGGCCACCGGCGTGAAGTCGTTCACGCTCGCCTTCATCCTCAGCAACGGCTACTGCAACCCGCAGTGGGACGGCAGCCGTCCGCTCACCGGCGGCGTCGACCAGCGCACCATCACCACGATCCGCAACGGCGGCGGCGACGCCATCCCGTCGTTCGGCGGATACAGCGGCAACAAGCTGGAGAGTTCCTGCTCCAGCGCGAGCGAACTCGCCGCGGCCTACCAGAAGGTCATCGACGCCTACACGCTCAAGGTCATCGACATAGACATCGAGGCCGCCGCGTACGACAGCCCCACCGTGCAGCAGCGCACCGTCGACGCCCTGAAGACCGTCAAGTCCCGCAACCCGGGCCTGAAGGTCCACATCACCATCGGTACAGGGCAGAGCGGGCCCGACACCAGCCTGATCAAACGCGCCGCCGCGTCGGGCCTGTCGACCGACAGCTGGACCATCATGCCCTTCGACTTCGACGGCGGAAGCCAGAACATGGGCACCCTGACGCTGCGTGCCGCCGAAGGCCTGAAGACCGCGCTGAAGCAGGCGTACGGTTACAGCGACGACCAGGCCTACCGGACCATGGGCATCTCCTCCATGAACGGTGTCACCGACCAGAACGAGAAGGTCACCGTCGCCGACTTCCGCACCATCCTCGGCTACGCCCAGCAGCACCATCTGGCCCGGCTCACCTTCTGGTCCGCGAACCGCGACCGGCCCTGCACCGGCGGCGACTCCGAGAGCTGCTCCGGCGTCTCCCAGGCCGCCTGGGACTACACGCGTGTCTTCGCCCAGTACACCGGCTGACCCCCACCGCTCCTCGTCGCCGAAGGACCACACATGATGCGCTTCAAAGTCCTGGCCACCGCCACCGTCGCGGGCCTCGTCGGTACGATCGCCGTCCTGAGCACCGGCAGCGCCGCCGCGGCCGACCCGAACAAGGCTCCGGGCGGCAACTTCGACCTCTCCGTATGGCAGTTGCAGGAGCCCGTCGGCTCTCCCGGCTCACCGACCACCATCTCCTCGTCCCGGCTCCAGGGCGCCAACGGCTTCCAGGACTCGTACTTCTACACCGACACCCGGGACGGGGCGATGACCTTCTGGGCCCCTGAGAAGGGCGTCACCACACCCAACTCCAACTACGCCCGCTCCGAACTGCGGGAGATGAACCGCAACGGCAGCGCCGCCGACTGGTCGCTCAGCGGCAACCACCGTATGAACGCGACCCTGCGTGTGGTGTCGGTGACCTCCAACGTGTGCGTGGGCCAGATCCACCTCGGCTCCGGAGGGTCCTCCACGAAACCGCTCGTCGAGCTGTACTACCGCGCGAACGGCGACATCGTGGCGGGCATCGAGAACTCACCCGCCGGCGGCCAGACCCCGCACACCGTCGGCCACGTCTCGCTCGGCAAGACCTGGACGTACTCCATAGCCGTCTCGGGCGGCCGCACCATCGACCTGACCGTCAACGGCAGCACCACGCACTACACGATCCCGACGTCGTTCGACCCGTACAAGCAGTACTTCAAGGCCGGTTCGTACAACCAGTCCTCCTCGGACAGCACGACGAAGGGGGCGCGAGTCGCGTTCTACGGCTTGACGGTTGCCCACAACTGACGCCGACTGGGGGTGCGCGCCATGGGTGCGCACCCCCAGGAAGCGGCGGTAGCCGGGGGGAGGCCGACTCCGTTCAGCGCGTCGTCGGCGCAACCTCGCGGTTCTGGTCGTTTGTGCGCACTCTGTTGCCGTCCGCATGTACTTGGGCCGGAGACATGGCCGGTCAGCCTGCTGGAGGTGTCACCGAAGCAGGCCGCTGAGGAACCTAGAGAACGGGCGGTTGCCAGGAAGCCGGCAGGAAGAGGCCGTCTGGCAGGGGGAGGCCTGCTGTCGGAATCAAACCGGTCGGAGCGGTTCCTACCGCTTCGCTGAAGTCGACCGTGCCGCCTGAGAAGGTCGCCTGGCTGAAGTCGACTGTGGCGCCTGAGAACACTGCCCTGCTGAAGTTGACGGAGCCGCCGGAGAACGTCGCCTCATGGAAGTTGACCGTGCCGCCCGAAAACAGGGCCTCGCTGAAGTTGGCCGTGCCGCTGGCGAAGTCCGCTCCGCCCAGGTGATCTGCGCCGCCGAAGTTGACGGTGGCGCCGGAGAACACGGTCTTTCTGAAGTTGATTGCGGTGCCGGTGAACACCGCCCCGTGGAAGTGGACCGCGCCGCTGGAGAACGCCGCCCCGCCGAGGTCTCCGCCGTCGAACGTGACGCCGGTGAAGTCGAAGTTGTGGCCCTGCCAGGAGTGTTGATGATCGAGAGGGAGCCGGAGGTGATCGCGGATGAGCCGAATGGTGGTGCGCCGGATCTCCCGCAGGGCCAAGTAGGTGTGCCGGGCTTCCCTATTGTCGGCCGTGAGGTCGGGTTCGTGAGTGTAGGGCAGCCGAAGGTAGGCGCACACAACATCGATGCATGTCTGGCGTAGTCCTCGTGTGGGTGCGTCGTCGGCGAGGCCTACCAGCGCGTGGATGCCGCCGAGGCGAACGGCTACGGATTCGTCGCCGAGCTGCGAGACGGCGGTGGTGAAGCGTTCGGTGTGCAGGCGCGTGGCGTCGCGCAGGGCGCCGTCCTCGTCGACGCGCTGACGCCGGTAGGCCACCACCAGGGCGACCAGAGCTCCAGCGCCCGCTACGACGCCGAAGGCGAGCTTGATCAAGTCGAACAGCGTTGTCGAGTCGACGCGACGTTCGGGCTTCAACTCGCGCGCGCCGAGCAGGTCCCAACCGGCATAGAAGACCGTGGCCCCTACCAGAACCGCGGTGGTGAAAGCCAAGGCCAGGACGATACCGACGGGCCACAGGCGCAAACCGTGCCGTTCGGTCCGGCGTCGGGGGAGACGTGGGTTCATGGCCATCAGGACTGCCCAGGCGCACGGCCGGTCGCAGCCTGCCGCATTGGCCCCGGCGCCATGTAGAGGGGCGCAACATGACTCCGCGGCCTCGGTGTTCCGTGGGGCGGCGTCGACGCCGAGAATCGGCCCGATCGTTGTGCGGGCTCCCACACCTGTCTCAGCAACAACGTCCGTCCTCCAGCAGATCACCGGCGTGAGTGGTTTCGAGGCGGTGTGCAAGATGGAGCAGGTCTGACAGATGAAGGACCCGTCCGCCGAATCCTGGGAGGGGGACATGGAGGGGTTGGGTCCAGTGGGCGGGGATCGCGTCCAGTCCGTAGTACGCCCCCGCGAGGCCTCCTGTCACCGCGGCGACGGTGTCCGTGTCGCCGCCGAGGTCGATCGCCGCGCGTACCGCCCCTTCGAAACTGGTGGTGGTGCGCAGGGCCCAGACGGCGGAGCCCAGGCAGGGCCAGACGGCGCCGTTGAACTCGGTCGCCTGATCAGGATGCCAGTCGGGGGCGAGGACGGTGGCGTAGCGGTCCCGGTGCTCGGGATGGACGACGGCCAGGATGTCCGGGAGCGCGGTGAGGGGGTCGGCGTCCTCGAATATCAGGCGGATGAGTTCGTGGAAGATCGCGGTGCCTTCCCAGGCCGCGCGGTCGCCGTGGGTGAGAGCGGCGATGCTGCGGGCCGCGTCCATCGTGACCTGCTGGCCGCCGGCCGCAAAGTAGACGGCGGACGTCGATGCCCGCATCAAGGAACCGTTACCCGCGGCCCGTTGGTTGACCTGGAAATGGATCGCGGCGGCCAGATCCCAGGGCATGCCGTTGGTCAGGACGTCTTCGGTCTGGAGGCCGATGTCCTTCGGCTCCGACGCTGCCCACCGCTGGAAGCGGGCGAAGACGTCCGGCAGATCCAGTCCGCCCTGCTCCAGGAGCGACTGCGCTACCAGGACGGCCATCTGAGTGTCGTCAGTGGCCTAGCCGGGATCCCAGCCACCACCTCCGCACATCTCGCCACCCGCACCAGGCACGGGAAACCGCGCGGAGAAAGCTCCCGGGGGCCCGAACTCGAAGGGGCCGCCCAGCGCGTCGCCCACCGCTGAGCCGACGACCGCGCCAACAGCCCGCTGCATCCGCTTCACTCACGCAGGCTATCCACGTCGCGCCGACGGGTGCGCGGCATTTGTTCCTTCCTCCGTTCACCTGCCATCGGCGGCAAGCGTGCCCCGCTCCACGGAGCGCACCGCCTGAGGGGCCTCGGTTGGGAGATCGCCGATGCCGTGCGGCGATCTCCCTGTGCAGCGCGTCATGCCGTTTCGACGCCGTCGTTGTCACCGGGCTGGGGGTTTGGACGACTTTCCTGTTCGGCCCGTGGATCAGGGCGGGCGCGGCGCCAGTTGACGGGGTGGTGTCAGCGGCCAGAAGCGCCGCGGAGGGGCATCGACGCCGATGCTGTGACCCTCTCGGGTGAGGCCGGCGTGACGCACCCAAGGGCCGCACGATCCCAAAGCCCCAACACCCCTCACCCAAAAGACGGCCACCGATCGGCGGCCCACTCGGCCCACCCCCGCCACTCAGCAGGCGCCCCGCCAATCCCCTCCCCGTCCCCGTCCCCGTCGAGTTCCACAGCGTCCGGCTCCTCGAACAGAGCCCTCCAGCGCAAGAGATCCCCCTCGCTCATCGGGAAAGTCTGCTCCGGAGTGGTCGACTGACGGTGGGCGATCCTGGCCCGCTGGGTCTCGACGTCCACCGGCACGTACACAAGGCGGCAGGACGCCCCCACGGACTCCGTCAGCCAGCGGATCGCTGATCTCTCGTCACGAGACCAGCATCCGAAGTCCAGGATCACGTTCGTTCCGAGTCGCAGCGCCTCCAGGCCGAGCGAGAGGAGCCGTCCCTCCAGGACGTCCCGCTTGCCGTTCGCCTCCGACTCGCCGAACAGCGGAATCATCCATTCATCGGGCGTCAGCCGAAGCGCGTCGTGCTCCTCGGCCAACTGCCGGGCCCTTGTGGTCTTTCCGGCCCCCGGCAGGCCGACGGTCAGGAACAACGTGGTCACACCCGGATGGTTCATGGAATCCACCTGAAGGACAACCGCTTTCCCGCCGTCGTCGTCGGCGCGGCATCGAGCCGACGCCCTACGACACGCCTCACCACGTCAAGAACAGCGCCCACCCCACCACCATCGGATCGCCGCGTTGAGGCAGCGTCACCTAATTGTTATGGCGGATGACAAATAGCGCTTCCCGCGCTCTGGGCACGGACCCCGGAGCGTCGTAAGTTCCCGCTCACAACATTCAGTCCGGGCGGATCATCCGACACCCGGCAATTCCCCCGAGAGCGCGTTTCTCGGCTTCCTCCTCACCGCCCTCGTGCGTCCGGTCGTGCGGTTGTCCGGTCGTGACACCAGAAAGGACCCTGCCCATGCGCAAGGGATTCCTCCTCCTCACCGCCGCCTCGGTGGTGCTGGCCAGTTCACTCACCGCCTGCGGCGACTCCTCGTCGGACGACGGTGACTCCGGGTCCGGCTCGGGATCCGGCTCCAAGCCGAAGATCGGTGTGATCCTCCCGGACAGCAAGTCCTCGCCCCGTTGGGAGACCGCGGACCGCAAGTACCTTTCCGAGGCGTTCAAGGCGGCGGGCGTCGAGTACGACATCCAGAACGCGCAGAACGACAAGCAGGAGTTCCAGACCATCGCGGACCAGATGATCACCAGCGGTGTGAACGTCCTGGTGATCGTGAACCTGGACAGCGGCACGGGCAAGGCGGTTCTGGACAAGGCCAAGGGGCAGGGCGTCGCCACGATCGACTACGACCGGCTCACCCTCGGCGGCTCCGCCCAGTACTACGTGAGTTTCGACAACGTCGCGGTCGGCAAGCTGCAGGGCGAGGGTCTCAGCAAGTGCCTGACGGACATGAAGGCCAAGAAGCCCATCATCGCCACCCTCAACGGCTCACCGACCGACAACAACGCCACTCTCTTCGCCCAGGGCTACAACAGCGTCCTCGATCCGAAGTACAAGTCGGGCGAGTACGTGAAGGGCCCGGACCAGTCCGTCCCGGACTGGGACAGCGGCCAGGCCAGCACCATCTTCGAGCAGATGCTCACCAGCCAGCCCAGGATCGGCGGCGTGCTCGCCGCCAACGACACTCTCGGCAACGCGGCCATCGCCGTCCTGCGCAAGCAGAACCGCAACGGTGAGGTGCCGGTCACCGGCCAGGACGCCGGCGTGCAGGGCCTGCAGAACGTCCTCGCGGGCGACCAGTGCATGACCGTCTACAAGGCGGTCAAGAAGGAGGCCGACGCCACGGCCGCTCTCGCCGTCTCCCTCGCCAAGGGCAAGAAGGGCGAGACGAACGCGACCGTCAAGGACCCCGAGGGCAAGCGCGAGGTCCCCTCCGTGCTGGAGACGCCGGTGGCCATCTACAAGGACAACGTCAAGGACGTCGTGGACGACGGCTTCGTCACCAAGGAGGAGCTGTGCAAGGGCAAGTACGCCGCCCTGTGCACCCAGGCCGGCATCAAGTAGCCCTGCGCGGCCGACCGGACCGTAACCACCCGTGGTCCGTCCGAGCGGGCGGGCCCGACCCGTCCGACCGGCCCCACCGCGGGTCCCGGGACTCCCGTTCCCCCGGGACCCGCGGCCTCACGACCCCAAGGAGCCGTCTTCCATGACAGCGACCCCGACGACCCCGATCCTTCGACTGCGCGGGATCGACAAGAGCTTCGGCGCCGTGCAGGTACTGCACGACGTGTCCTTCGACGTTCGTCCGGGAGAGGTGACCGCCCTCGTCGGAGACAACGGCGCGGGCAAGTCCACCCTGGTCAAGTGCGTCGGCGGGATCCATCCGACGGACGGCGGTGAGTACTGGTTCGAAGGCGAGCAGGTCCAGGTGCACAGCCCGCGCGAGGCGGCGGCCCTGGGCGTCGAGATCGTCTACCAGGACCTGGCACTCTGCGACAACCTCGACATCGTGCAGAACATGTTCCTCGGCCGCGAGAAGCGCCGGGGGCTCGTCCTGGACGACGCGACGATGGAGGAGATGGCCACCCAGACCCTCGAAGGTCTTTCGGTCCGCACCGTCAAGTCCATCCGCCAGCAGGTCTCCAGTCTCTCCGGCGGCCAGCGGCAGACCGTGGCCATCGCCAAGGCCGTGCTGTGGAACAGCAAGGTCGTCATCCTGGACGAGCCGACCGCCTCGCTCGGTGTCGCCCAGACGGCACAGGTCCTCGAACTGGTCCGGCGCATGGCCGACAACGGTCTCGCCGTGGTCCTGATCTCGCACAACATGAACGACGTCTTCGCGGTGTCCGACCGGATCGCCGCCCTCTACCTGGGCCGGATGGCCGCCCAGGTCAGCACGTCGGACGTGACGCACTCCCAGGTCGTCGAACTCATCACCTCGGGCCGCAGCGGAGACCTCGGCCTCGCCCAGAGCAACGGAGTCACCGCATGACCGCCGCAGTCGTCCCCGAGAAGCCGGAACTGCCGCGCGGTCCCGGTACGCCGAAGAAGAACGGAGCGGCCGGAGCCGCGAGCCTGCGCTCGGTCGCATGGAACTACGTCGACCGGGTAAAGGGCGGCGAGTTGGGCGCCCTGCCCGCCGTACTCGGCCTGATCGTCCTGTGCGTGTTCTTCGCCGCCCTGCGCCCGGTCTTCCTGTCCGAGCTGAACTTCGCCAACCTGCTCACCCAGGGCGCGGGCAGCATCGCCATCGCCATGGGTCTTGTCTTCGTCCTCCTCCTCGGCGAGATCGACCTGTCCGCGGGGTACGCCAGCGGGGTCTGCGCCGCCGTCCTCGCCATCCTGCTCACCGACCACGGATGGCCCTGGTACGGCGCGGCCGGCGCGGCGATCCTCACCGGCACGGTCATCGGCCTGCTGCTCGGCCTGCTGGTGGCGAAGGTCGGCATCCCCTCGTTCGTGGTCACGCTGGCCGCCTTCCTGGGCTTCCAGGGCATCGTGCTGATGCTGCTGAAGGAAGGCACCAACATCTCGATCCGGGACGAGACGATCCTGGCCGTCGCCAACAACAACCTCTCCCCGGCGCTGGGTTGGGTGCTGCTCGCCGTCGGTGTCGGGGCGTACGCGGCGATCCAGTTCCGGCAGAGCCGCAACCGCCGGCGGCGCGGGCTCGCCCCCGCTCCGGCCGCCCTGCTCGCCGTCCGGATCGGCGGCCTGGCGGCGCTCGGTGCGATCGCCGTCCACCTGCTCAACCAGGAGCGCAGCCGCAACGTCATCGTCGACTCGCTCAAAGGTGTGCCGATCGTGGTGCCGGTCATCGCCGTCCTGCTCGTCGCCGGTACGTTCCTGCTGCAGCGCACCTCGTTCGGCCTGCACATCTACGCGGTGGGCGGTAACGCCGAGGCGGCCCGCCGGGCCGGCATCAACGTGGCCGCCGTCCGGATCTCCGCGTTCGTCATCTGCTCCTCCCTGGCCGCGGTCGGCGGCATCATCGCCGCGTCCCGGGGCAACTCGGTGGATCCCAACACCGGCGGCAGCAACGTGCTGCTGCTGGCCGTCGGGGCCGCCGTGATCGGCGGGACGAGCCTGTTCGGCGGGCGGGGCAGGGTCGTCGACGCCGTGCTCGGCGGCATGGTCGTCGCGGTCATCCAGAACGGCATGGGTCTGATGGGGTACAGCTCAGGGGTCAAGTACGCTGTCACGGGTTCCGTTCTGCTGGTGGCCGCAGGCGTGGATGCGCTGTCCCGTCGCCGGGCCGTACGACGATGATGTCTGGGGTGCCATGAAAGCCGGTCCCTCGCAGGAGGAGATCCGCCGGCACAACCTCGGCACCCTGCTCCGTCATGTGCACATCGGCGGATCCATGTCGCGCGCCGTCCTGGCCGAGCGCATGGGGCTCAACCGCAGCACCATCCTGGGCCTGGTGAGCGAGCTGGGCTCGGCCGGCCTGGTCCGCGAGGAACTGCCCCGGGACACCGGCAGGGCCGGCCGGCCGTCCCTGGTCGTACGGCCCGAGTCCGACCGCGTGTACGTTCTCGCCCTCGACGTGGGAGTGGACCGGCTGGCCGCCGCCCGCATCGGCCTGGGAGGGGTCTTCCTCGACCGCAGGGAGATCCCGGTGCTTCCCGGCCGCCGACACGCGGGCAAGGTGGCCGAGGTTCTCGCCGGCTCCGCGCTGGACATGGTGGACGCGGCAGGGCACGGCACCTACTGCGTCGGTGTGGCCGCGGCCGTCCGCGGGATGGTGCGCCGACCCGACGGATACGTCCGTTCCGCACCCCATCTCGGCTGGGAGGACGAGGAGTTCGGCGAGGACCTCATGCGCCTGCTGGGCCTCGGCCTGCCGGTCTCGGTGGGCAACGAGGCCAGCCTCGGCGCGCTCGCGGAGCATCTGCGCGGGGCCGGGGCGGGCTGCCAGGACCTCGTGTACCTGCACGGCGACATCGGCATCGGCGGCGGTGTCATCACCGGCGGCCAGTTGCTGGCCGGCGACCAGGGCTACGGCGGCGAGATCGGCCACATGGTCGTCAACCCGAGGAACGGCAGGCCCTGCGGCTGCGGGGCGCACGGCTGCCTCGAAGCCGAGGCGGGGGAGCGCGCCCTGCTGGAGGCCGCGCGGCGCGACCCGTCGGCCACCGGCCGGGAAGCCGTGCACGCCGTAGTGGAAGCGGCGGACCGGGGTGACATCACCGCCCGCGCCGCCCTGCACGACATCGGTGACTGGCTCGGTATCGGCGTCGCCAACCTGGTCAATGTGTTCAACCCGCGCACGGTCGTCTTCGGCGGGACGCTCCGAGAGGTGTACCTCGGCTCAGCGGCCCAGATCCGCAGCCGTATCAACCGCATCGCCCTCAGACCCTCCCGCGAGAACCTGCGGCTGCGGGTGGGGGAGCTCGGTGACGACGCGGTCCTCATCGGCGCCGCCGAACTCGCCTTCTCCGAGATCCTGGTCGGCCCCCTGGAGACGCTGGCCCGCGCCGGAGCGTAAGGGCGAATCGGGGCGTAGTACCGAATCCGACAGGGGACGGGCCGGCTCACGGATGGAGCCGGCCCGCCCGGTCGTGTCAGCGGCTCAAGCGGGCCTCAGCAGGCCTTGCGAACGTATCCGCTGCCGCCGGGGGCGGTGACCAGCACGTCACGCAGGACGACGCTGAGGCGACCGCCCCACTGGGCGCACGTCTCGTCGAAGTACTTCTGCTTGTACTCGATCACGATGACGTTGTCGTTGAAGCCCTCGGTGTAGTCGCCGCACTCCTTCCACTCGCCGCACTCCTCGGCGACGGCGAAGTCCAGGCCGGTCGCGGAGCGCTCGGTGGAGAGTTCGGGCGTGTTCTTCTGCCCGATGGCCAGGCCCTTGTCGTGGGCGTGGTCCGCGAGCAGCCTGACGAACGCCTTGGCGTTGGCCTTGCTGATCAGGTCGGTCCGGGTGAAGGAGTCGAGGTTGTCGGGCTCGACGGCGTCGAAACCCTTGTCGGCGCAGCTGTCGATCCAGGCGTTGACCTTCGCGGCGACCTGCTGGCGCTTGGCGGCGGTGCGGATGTCGAGGAAGGCCTCGTCCCAGTCCGGGTCGTAGACGACCTCTCCGTCGGCGTCCGTCAGCAGCAGGCCCTCCCACTCGTCCTCGGCTCCCGGCTGAGCCTGGAAGGCGTTGACGTAACAGATGTTGTACAGGCCGGCGGCCGGGGAGGCGGTGTGGTCACGCGAGACGACCTTGACATCGGCGGCCGGGGTGTAGGCCTGGCCGATCTGGTAGTCGAAGGGCGCGTTGACCGGGGGCAGTTCGACCGCCGGAGCGGCGGCGTTCGCGTTCGACGAGACGAGCAGGGCGCCGACGACGGCACACGTCAGGGACGCTGCCACGACGGCGGGCTTGCGGGATCGCACGCGATGGGCGTGGGGCATGTGGAGCTCCAGAAGGTGGGGGTACGTCCCCGCCTCGGACTGCGCTTGAATGCGTCCGTCCTGGCGACTGTGTCCGGACTTGCGGTCGCGAGAACCGCACTACCGGCTGGGCGTACCTCTGGCGCCAGAAAGCTGATGTTGGCGTTGCAGGGAGTAAACCGAGCGGCCCAGGCCATGTCAACCGGCCGGTTCCGGTTGCGGAACGTTCACCACCAAACTCGTCTTTGGCACCGAGCGGTCCGCTTTCTCGACCAGTTGAGGCACTTTGACGACGTGTTGGCGAACTGCCGCGATCCAAGGCGCGGGCGTCAACTGCCCGGTGAAACCTGATGACTTGGTAAAAATCCGGACCCAAGTCATGTACACGCCCATTCGGGAGAGTGCAGAGTCTGCGTGTCCGTTTCATCGGAACACGCGCGAAGGGATGACCCATGGCACTCTCCCGTTCGGCACGTCTGGGGGCGTTGGCCACAGCTGCCGCCTCCTTCTGCCTGATCGCCGCCGCACCCGCGCCCCACCCGGGCGCCGACGGCGTGGGCGACCCGTACTTTCCCCAGCTCGGCAACGGCGGCTTCGACGTCCGCCACTACGGCCTCGACGTGGCGTACAACCCCGACACCGACCGGCTCGACGGCCGCACCACGATCACCGCGCGCGCCACCCAGAACCTCTCGTCCTTCGACCTCGACCTCCAGAAACTGGAGGTGACGAAGATCGAGGTGAACGGCAGACGGGCGCAGTTCACGCGCGAGGGCGACGAGATCCGTATCAGCCCGCGCGACAGCCTGCGCAAGGACAGGACGTTCACCGTGACCGTCACCTACGGAGGCGTGCCCGAGCCGCTGAGCGGCCCCATCGTCTTCGGCTCCGACTACGGCTGGATGAAGACCACCGACGGCGTCTTCGTCGCGTGCGAGCCCAACGCCGCGTCGACCTGGTTCCCCTCCAGCGACCACCCGGACGACAAGGCCACCTTCGACATCCGCATCAAGGCTCCCAAGGGCCTGACAGGGGTCTCCAGCGGTCGTCTGGTCGGCACGTACGACAAGGGTGACCAGACCGTCGCCCACTGGCGCGAGACCGAGCCCATGGCCACGTACCTCGCGACCGCCACCATCGGCAAGTTCAACGTGAAGCAGGGCACGACCCCGGCGGGCACCCCGATCTACGTCGCCATCGACCCCGTGCTGGAGAACAGCAACAACGTCGACGTGTACGGACTCACGGCCGAGGCCACCGACTACTGGTCGAAGATCTTCGGTCCCTACCCCTTCGAGGAGACCGGCGCGATCGTCGACGACATGCCGCAGGCCGGCTTCTCCCTGGAGACCCAGACCAAGCCGGTCTACTCCGCCGTCCGCAGCGAGGGAACCATCGTCCACGAACTCGCCCACCAGTGGTTCGGCGACTCCGTCTCGGTCGAGAAGTGGCAGCACATCTGGCTCAACGAAGGCTTCGCGACCTACTCCCAGTGGCTGTGGAGCGAGCACAGGGGCACCCAGAGCGCCCATGACGCCTTCCTCGCGGGTTACAACGCACGGCCCGCCGAGGCGGCCTTCTGGCAGACGGTCGTCGGCGACCCGCAGCGCGACACGATGTTCGCCTCCGCCGTCTACCAGCGCGGCGCGATGACGCTCCAGGTCCTGCGCGAGCGCATCGGTGACAAGGCGTTCTTCAAGCTGCTCCCGACGTGGACCAAGCAGAACCGGTACGGCAACGTGAACACCGACGATTTCATCCGGCTCGCCGAGAAGATCTCGGGCCAACAGCTCGACGACCTCTTCCAGACATGGCTGTTCACGAAGGGCAAGCCCGCGCTGTAGCGGACGACGGCCCGTGCCGGGAGCCCGTCCAGCGGTCACCGGTGCCGCCGGCGCATGTGGACGTGCTGGATGTCCGCGTCCAGCACGTCGCGCAGAGCGTCGTTGTCCCCCGTGCGAGCTACGCGCAAGAGGCCTCTGACAGGTGACGATCCGAGCGCGCCGGAACCGTAGCGTCTCCGTTGTCGCCGCGATTCGGAATGAGCGGCTTCCTCAACAGCCCTACTTCTGAGTCCCCTTGTCGCTTTGGAGATCCACGTGAACCGCAGCCTCAAGACGACCGCACTGGCGACGACGTTCTGCGCGGTGGCAGGCGTCGCCGTCGTCGGCTACGGCCAGGTCGCCGCGCAGGCCCAGCAGAATGTGGCCGCGACGTCCGTGCGGCACGGCCACGGTCACGGTCACGGTCACGAGGATGGCTTCACGGGGACCAAGAAGATCCGCGTCGACGGGCACGCGGTCAACGTCTCGTGCTCCGGCCGGACCGTGGCCCGTAAGCCCGTCGTCGTCCTGATGGCCGGAGGCGGCGACGGACTGGAGACGATGGCCGCGCTGCAGCAGACCCTGAGCGACAAGGGCAGGGTCTGCTCCTACGACCGGCTCGGGGAGGGCGCGAGCGATCAGCCGAACGGGATGCAGACCGTCGACGACAGCGGCAGGATCCTGACCGGCGTGCTCGACCGGATCGTCGGTGACCGCCCGGTCGTCCTGGCCGGCCACTCGCTGGGCGGCTACATCGCCGCCCGGTACGCCCCCGACCACCGGGACAGGATCGCGGGCCTGGTCCTGATGGACGCCACGATCCCGGCCCTCACCGCAGGCATCCGGAAGGCGATCCCCGAGTCCGCGACCGGCATGCCGGCCGAACTGTGCGACCGGACCATCGCCGTGAACGAGGGCCAGAACCCGGAGCAGTTCCTCATCGCCGACGCGCCGGTCCGTTCGGCGGGGCGCATCCCGGTACGGATCATCAAGCACGAGTCCCAGTTCTCCGAGGTCCCCGACTACGGGCCCGCCCTGGAGCGGATGTGGGCCGAGGGCCAGCAGGAGTGGCGCGCCCTTTCCGCCCGCAGCCGCGTCAGCACCGCCGCCGGCAGCGGGCACTACATCCACGTCGACCGCCCCGACGTCGCCCTCAAGGCCATCCGGCAGGTGACCGCACGGGCCACGATCACCAGGTGAGCCACCACGGGTGCCGGGAGGCATCCGAGGCCCCGGCGGCGATGAGCGTCAGTCAGGGGTGAAGGCGGACGCGACGCCCGTCACCAGCAGGAGCGTCGCCGTGGTCAGGGCCGTGGCCAGCCCGGACGCGACCAGTACGGCGAGGGTTCTGCGCGAGCGGTCGGGGCCGGCCGGGGGCCGGTGCCCGTACCGGGCCAACTGCGCCCAGTGCCGATCCGTCTCCCGCGTCTCCCGGCGGTGCTGTACGGCGGCACGCAGGCGGAGGCCGGCCGTGACGGCCGTGCCCGCCACCGCGACGGCACAGGGGATTCGCCAGGTCCCGCTCACCAGGAGCACGGCCGCGACGGCCCCGGTCGTGCCCCAGCCGCTCAGGCAGGCCGCGGCGGCGGTACGGCGGGACAACGGGCGGTCGGTGCCCGCGCGCAGCTCGGCGAGGGCCGGGACGTACCAGACGTGACCGGCCGCTGTCAGCAGCGCGGCGCCCAGCGCCAGGACGGGGTGCGACACGGTCACTTCACCGTCCTGGGGGCCGGGGCCGGGGCCGGGGCCGGGTACGAGGTGCTGCCCAAGGTCGCGGCGCCGTTCGTGGCCGTCGCGATCCCGGCGCTCTCGCCGATCCCCGCGATCTCCGGATGATGCAGGTCGAACGCCGGGGACTCCGACCGGATGCGCGGCAGCGCGGAGAAGTTGTGCCGCGGCGGCGGGCAGGACGTGGCCCACTCCAGCGAACGTCCGTATCCCCAGGGGTCGTCCACCTCCACCGGCTTCGTGTACTTGGCCGTCCGCGACACGTTGTAGAGGAACGGCAGGATCGCCAGGCCCAGCACGAACGACCCGATCGTGGACAGGGTGTTGAGTGCCGTGAAGCCGTCCGCCGCCAGGTAGTCGGCGTACCGGCGGGGCATGCCCTCCGCGCCGAGCCAGTGCTGGACCAGGAACGTCAGGTGGAAGCCGACCGTGAGCGTCCAGAAGGTGACCTTCCCGAGGCGCTCGTCGAGCATCTTGCCCGTGAACTTCGGCCACCAGAAGTGGAATCCGGCGAACATCGCGTACACGACCGTACCGAAGACCGTGTAGTGGAAGTGCGCCACGACGAAGTACGAGTCGGAGACGTGGAAGTCCATCGGCGGCGACGCCAGGATGACTCCGGTCAGACCGCCGAAGACGAAGGTGACCAGGAAGCCCACGGTCCAGAGCATCGGGGTCTCGAAGGACAGGGAGCCCTTCCACATGGTGCCGATCCAGTTGAAGAACTTCACGTCGGTCGGCACCGCGATGAGGAAGGTCATGAAGGAGAAGAACGGCAGCAGGACTCCGCCGGTGACGTACATGTGGTGCGCCCAGACGGTCACCGACAGGCCGGCGATCGCGATGGTGGCTCCGACCAGGCCCATGTAACCGAACATCGGCTTGCGCGAGAACACCGGGATCACCTCGGATACGATGCCGAAGAACGGCAGCGCCAGGATGTACACCTCGGGATGCCCGAAGAACCAGAACAGGTGCTGCCACAGCAGCGCGCCACCGTTCGCAGGGTCGAAGACATGGCTGCCGAACCGGCGGTCGCACTCCAGCGCGAACAGCGCCGCCGCCAGCACCGGGAAGACGATCAGGATCAGCACGGCGGTCAGCAGCACGTTCCAGGTGAAGACCGGCATGCGGAAGACGGTCAGGCCGGGGGCGCGCATACAGATGATGGTCGTGATGAAGTTGACCGCGCCGAGGATGCTGCCGAACCCGGACAGGGCCACGCCCATGATCCACATGTCCGCGCCGAGGCCGGGGGAGTGCACGGCGTCGGACAGCGGGGCGTACAGGAACCACCCGAAGTCCGCGGCGCCGCCCGGTGTGAGGAAGCCGAACGCGGCGATCGACGAGCCGAACAGGAACAGCCAGTAGGCGAGCATGTTCAGCCGGGGGAACGCCACGTCGGGCGCGCCTATCTGCAACGGCATGATCCAGTTCGCGAATCCGGTGAACAGTGGCATCGCGAACATCAGCAGCATGATCGAGCCGTGCATCGTGAACGCCTGGTTGTACTGCTCGTTCGACAGCAACTGCGTTCCGGGGCGCGCCAGTTCGGCGCGCATCAGCAGGGCCATGACGCCGCCGACGATGAAGAACACGAACGCGGATACCAGGTAAAGGGTACCGATCCTCTTGTGGTCGGTGGTCGTCAGCCACTCGACCCAGGTCGGACGGACGGGTGTCCGGCGGCTCCCGCCCGGCTGCGATGGGCCGCTGCTCCCGTCGACCCGTACGGGTGCTTCGCCCGCCGTGGGGGTCGCGGGGGCCGCGTCACGCGTGCGTGCGGCCTCCGGCTGCTGTCTCTGTGCCTCGTCCACCGGACGGTTCCCTTTCCTTCGCCCTTGCGCTGAGCGCTGTGCCTGCGGCGCCTCCCGGCTGCCGCTCCATGATCGGCTCGGCGGTACGAGGGTCGGGTAGGGCCGAACAGTCCCCGCGGCGGGCCGGTGGGGTGGGCCCAAGGACCCCTCTTCGCCGCGACCCGGGGGAACGGTTGAGCACGTCCAGCCATGTGCGAGCACCCACGCGGTGGCGGTCGGCGGCGGACGACGTGCGTCCCGTACGGGTCGTCCAGGGCTGAACAGCCCCGGCGTCAAGGGCCGTTCGGCCCCTGGTGCGCGGGACCGTCCGGCCCTGTCGGCGCCACTCGGCGGAATGATCTCCTGACGCCGCGGCCGGGTGCCCCGACTTTGGGCCTCGTCCCGATGCCCCGGCCGGGGAGACGGAGCCGGAGTACCCGGTACGCGCCAGGCAGAAAACCGGCTCGCGTGCACCCCGTGCACACGCACGCCGGATCCGGGCCCGGTGCGGGTTCGGGTGCGGGTTCGGATACGGCTCGCAGCCGCGCTCGGCTGCGGGTGTCCGCTGACTGTCCTTGTCGTCCACTCACCGGAGGCTCATGTGCGGCGCATCAACGGTTCGTTCCTCATCGCGTTGGGGATCGCCGGTTCGATCGGCTCGGTCGCGTACCCGGTCTTCTACTCCTATCCCCACCGTTTCGACGCGGTGAAGGCGACCCGGCCCGCTCCCACCGAGACGGTGAACACCCGATGGGGTCCGTTGACCGCCGCCGACCGGGACCTGGTGGTACGGGTACGGCTCGCCGGGCTGTGGGAGATACCGGCGGGGCAGCAGGCGATCGAACGCGCGCCCACGAAGGCCGTCAAGGAGACGGGCGACCACCTGGTGGTCGGCCACAACGACCTCGACAAGCGTGTCCGGATCATCGCCGCCGACCTCGGCATCGAGGTGCCGAACCAGCCGAACGCCCAACAACAGGGCTGGCTGGCCGAGCTGACGGCCTCTCAGGGCAAGGACTACGAGCAGAAGTTCGCGAACCTGCTGCGGTCCGCGCACGGCAAGGTCTTCGCGGCGGTCGCGGAGGTCCGCGCCACCACCCGCAACTCGCTCATCCGGCAACTGGCCTCGGACGCCAACCAGACCGTGCTCGACCACATCACGATGCTGGAGAGGACCGGGGACGTCGACTTCGACGCGCTCGCCGTCGATGCCGCGAAGGGGCTGACCGCCAGCCCGACCGGGCCCCCGCCGCCGAAGCCGGGTGCGTCGGCGGCCTCGGCGCCGCCCGCGCGCCCGACCGGTGACCCCACCCTGACGTCGAGCCCTTCGGCGCTGCCGACGGACGGCACGGTCAGCACGGAGCGCCCTGAACCGTCGGACTCGGAGAGCGTGTTGCGGTAGCGGGGTCGTCCCATGTGGGCGCCGTAAGCCGGGTGCCGGGTGCTACGTGCTCAGTGCGCGCGGCGCCCGGCCTACTGCACCCGTCTCATGGCCGCAGCAACGTCTGCCAGTAGCTCCACCAGCGGGTGGCGATCAGCATGACGACGGTCAGGTACCAGGTGACCGGCACCGCCCAGTGGAACTCCGTGACACCGGCGACGACGCGGCGCGGGGCGCGGACGATCCCGTGCCGCAGGTTGTGCACGGTGGTGTACCAGAACAGGGCGATGGTCGCCGCCCACGCCAGGCAGCACCACAGGCACAGCGCGCCGATCTCGTACAGTGCCTGGCTCATCAGCCACATGCAGAAGGCCGCGCCGAGCATGGCGCCGGCGTTCAGCGCGAGCCAGAACCAGCGGCGGAAGCGGGCCCCGGCCAGCAGCGCCGCACCGATCGCGACGACGACCGGGTAGGTGAGCAGGCCGAGCAGGGGATTGGGGAACCCGAACACGCCCGCCTGGTCGCTGCGCATCACGCTCGAACACGACAGGACCGGGCTGAGGTTGCACGAGGGTGCGAAGCCCGGGTCCTGCAGCAGCTGGAACTTGTCGAGGGTGATCACGAAGGAGGCGAGGGCGCCGAGGCCGCCGGTGATGATCAGCAGCCAGGCGAGCGCGCGGCCGGCGCCACCGGTGCTGCTCGTCTTGTCCGCGATGCCGGTCATCGGGGCTGTTCCGGCTCGTCGCGGTGCCGGACGGGTGCCGGTTCGGCGGCGGGCGACGGGTGGTCGCCGCCGCGCGGACGGCATCCGCCGGACGGCTGCCGCGGTGTGCCGGGTACGTGCTCGCGGGCGGCCTCCTCCGGCCACAGGACCTCCACGGGGACACCGCGGGCGCGGGCGTAGGCCACCAGGTGAGCCGTGGCGTCGCGGCCGTCGGACGGCGAACCGTCCCACACTGCCAGCACCTTCCGGCATCCCGCGATCAGCCGCTCGTCCGCGCCGACGCAGGCGTCCCGGTCCGCCGGGTCGTACGTCAGCAGCCGCACCTGCCGGGCCAGGGACAGCAACTCGCCGGCCGCCAGGCGGTCACGCTCGGGCGGCATCGCGGGAACGGCCGCCTGCGCGGGCAGCACCACGACGAGGTGCCGCCCGGCCGTCCGCACCGCCCGTCCGAAGGCCAGCGGCACACCGGCACCGGCGCGCACCACCCCCTGGGCCCGCCCCAGGAACCGCTCCAGCCTCGCCCGCAACTCGGCTTCCACCAGTTCGAGCGTGCCCCGGGTCAGATCGGCATGCCCCACCGCCAGAATCATTCCCAACTTCCCTTTCGCCGTACGGCTTTCCACTCCTCCTCGTACCGCGAACCCGGTCCTCTCCGCCCTCGGGCGACACCACGGACCGCCCCGGGACGGGACTGCGGAATCAGTGAAGTCACCGCGCCCCGGACCCAACTAGGGCCGAACGGCCCCGCCGGGAGGAGTTCGGCACTTTTCGGCGCAGGCGGCCGTGCACGAGGCTCCACCCGATGTCACATACCAGCTCGTCAGCTGTCCGTGGTGGGCGGTCCGTCGAGGACGGTGGGTGTGTACTCCAGCAGTTGGAGCCGGCCGTCGAAGGTGCGGCTCTCGATGAGGTCGAGGCGGACGTCCGGGTATTCGTCGAAGATTCGTTCCTGGCCGGTGGCGCCGGTGATCACCGGGAAGACGACGACGCGGAAGCGGTCCACGAGACCGGCCGTGAGCAGCGATCGGCACAGGGTGAGGCTGCCGAGGGTGCGCAGGGGCTGGGTCGTGTTCTTCTTCAGGTCCCGCACGGCCTCGACGGCGTCACCTGTGATCAGCTCGGTGTTCTGCCAGGTCAGGGGCGCTTCAAGGGTCGATGAGAAGACGGTCTTGGGCATGGTGTTGAGCTGGGCGAAGCCGGGGTCGTCGGGCGCCTGCGCGGCGAATCCTGACATCAGCCGATAGGTTGTGGCGCCCATCAGGCCGGCGTGCTGCTTCTCGCTGTCGCTGTCGAGCCAGGCGAGGTATTCGGGCCCTTCCATGCCCCAGAACCCCGGCCAGCCGTCGGCGGACGCGTAGCCGTCGAGCGAGATGATGAAGTCCACCATGAGACGTGCCATCGGACTCCTCCGAAAAGTAGGTGTGCGTTGTAGGGGTTGACCGGGGCCGCCCCGAAAACTCATCGCTCCGCCTCGGACCCGAGCGATCATCGACGCCGGCGAACTTACCGCCAGAAGTGCTATTCATGTCCAAAACACCCTGTTGAGGCTGCTCGGGCTTCTACGCTGAATATCTGTGTTCAAGAGGGTTGGGGCAGGTGGAATCCGTGGTGCAGTCGTTGTCGGCATCGCCCATCGAGACGTCGGTCGTCGCACGGCCTGAGCGGACGGTCGTCCATGTCGCGGGACAGCTCGATCATGGCGGGACCATGATGTTGATGAAGGAGCTCTCGGACCTGTCCGCCCACTGCCGTCGGCTCGTTCTCGACTTCAGCCGCGTCTCGTTCCTGGGCTTCGCCGCAGTCGAACTGGTGGAGGTCGTGGCGGAGCAGGTACGGGCGGCGGGCGGACAGCTGGAGGTGCGGGGAGTCGACGACCCCCGGCTGAGGGCCCTTCATCTGAGCGGCGGCCTGCGGGCGTTGCGGATCGCGGAGACACCTGGTGCGTCGCCCCGTCGCGCCGACGGAAGGCGCAACGAGGTGGTGCTGCGTCAGGCGTTGGCCACGGCATTGCGGGTGACGGGGGCTCCGATGGGCAATGTCCAGTTCCTGGACCCCGCGTCGGACACGCTGCGCATCAGCGCACAGCGCGGGTTCCATCATCCGTTCCTGTCCTTTTTCCGCAGCGTGGAGGTCGAGGGGCACGGGAGTGTGTGCGGCGCGGCAGCCCGGCAGCGGCGGCCCGTCTTCGTGGAGGACGTCCGTGCGTCGCCGCTGTTCGTGGGCACCGCCGCCGGGGACGTCCTCCACGACGCGGGCGTGCGGGCCGTGGCGTCGCTGCCGGTCATGACGCCGGGGGGTGAGCTGGCGGGCATGCTCTCCGTGCATCGCGCCGAGCCCACCGTGTGGGCGGCCGAGGCGCGCAGCGAACTGGGCTATGTGATCCAGGCGGCCGACCGGCTGGCCAGGTAGCGGCGCCCGTTCACGCCGCCGAACCCTTCTCCCCGGAGTCGGCCGCGTCGGCCGACGCGACGGCCGCTCGCAGGCACTGGAGCGGCAGGTCCGGCGCCTTGAACGGCCACTCCTTGGCCTCGACGGTCGGCTGCAGACTGGCCGACCACACGGTCACCAGCAGTCGCGCCGCTGTTCCCTGTTGGCCGTGGGTGGCAGAGAGGTCCGTCCGCCCGATGGCGCGCTCGGCCAGTTGCCAGAGAATCGGGTCCGCGGCGCCCCCGTCGACGACTCCGTACATCACCACCGCGTACAGCGGCATGAAAACCTGCGCGTCCTCGGCGTCGAGCTGCATCGTGTCTTGCGCATAGCGCACGAGTTCCGACAGTTGTGCGAGCAGAGCGGGCAGCGCCTCGCAGGAACCGTGCCGGTTCGAGGAATGGTCCATGGCACCCCCGCCCGCCGGATCCCAAGCGGGCACGCCTTCCCGGGCCAGTGCCGCGAGCGACCCCTCACGACATGCCCACGAGAATTATTCTCCTGCCGGGCGCCTCATTCACGAACAAACCGCCATAAGGGTTTCACGGACGGACTCCACAGCGCCGGGCGCACGGCGCGCTCCTTGCGCCGCGTAGGCGTCAGACACGTGCTGGCCTGCACCGATACGGCCGCGGACGGAACGAACCCGGCCCAAGGGGAGCGGAATCGGTAAACCGTCATACACCGACTTCATCCGTACAGGCGATGCTGCTCCGGACGCATGGTCGGCGCGGGAGCGGTGGATCCCCGGAGGCGGAGTTCGGGCTCGACGAGGATCTCCTGCGTGCTGACCGTCCGGTTCGAGATCAGCGAGGTGACCAGGCGCGCGACGTTCTCCGCGATGCGTTCGATCGGCTGGCGGACCGTGGTGAGCGGGGGTCCGATGAAGTCGAGTACGGGCGAGTCGTCGTATCCGACGACCGAGACGTCCTTCGGGACGCGCAGCCCGGCACGCTCCGCGGCCCGGTACGCGCCGAAGGCCATCTCGTCACTGGACGCCACGATGCCCGTCGTCCCCTGCGCGAGGAGCGCGCTCGCGGCCTGCTGGCCGCCCTCGACGTTGAAGTGCTGGCGGACGACGAACTGTTCGGGGTGCTCGATGCCGCGCTGTTCGAGCGCGCGGAGGAATCCCTCGACGCGCCGGTCCGCGGGCAGGTTGTCGGTCGGTCCCGCGAGGAGGCCGATCTTGCGGTGCCCGAGGTCGTGCAGATGACCCACCGCCAGCTCGGCGGCACGCCAGTCGTCGGTCGAGACGACCGGGGTGTCGGAGTCGGGGAAGCCGCCGTTGATGCTCACGTAGGGGATGCCCCGTGACTCGACGAACTGCACGACGCGATGGTCCTCGTCGCGGAGGGTGTTGCTCGACGACAGGAAGACGATCGCCGCCACGCCCGCGTCCACGAGCGATTCCACGTAGTCCCGCTCACGCGGCGTCCCTGGGTACACGGGGCAGATGATCGAGGTCAGACCGTACGGGTTGAGCTCGTTCTCGACGCGTTCCGCCTGCAGGGCGAAGATCGGGTTCTTCAGGTTGGGGGTGAGCATGACGACGAGCCGGTTGTCGAGGGGACGCTCGTAGCCGATCTGCTTCAGCGCCTCCTCCACCGCCTGCCGAGTGGCGGGCGCGACACCGTACTTGCGGTTGATGACCCGGCTGACGGTCGCTTCGCTGACCTCGGCGGCCTGTGCGACCTGGGCCAGTGTGGTGGTGCCGGCGGCCGCTCGGGATCCCTTGCGCCGCTTGGGCGGTTCGGTGGCATTCCCTGTCGTCATCTCAAACCTTCCGGTCGCAAGCCATGCGTGTTCGTCCGTCGTGCGGAGTGCTGTGCTGTGGCATGTTCACTGTTTCACGGAGCCGGCGAGGAGGCCCGCGACGAAGTACCGCTGCAGGAAGAGGAACAGCACCAGGACCGGCAGGACCGAGATCAGGGTGCCGGTCAGCAACTGCCCGTAGTCCGTGGACTGTACGCCGTGCAGGGTCGCCAGGGAGACCGGCAGTGTGTAGGCCGCCGGGTCGCGTTGGACGATGAGCGGGTAGACGAAGTCGTTCCACTGGCCGAGGAACAGGAAGATGGCGAGGGCGGCCAGGGCCGGCCGCATGGTGGGAACGACGATCTGGAAGAACGTACGGAACTCGCCGGCGCCGTCGACGCGTGCCGCCTGGAGGAGTTCGTCGGGCACGGACTGCATTGCCTGGCGCATGAGGAAGATCCCGAACGGCAGCGCGAGGTTGGGCAGGATGAGTCCCTGGTAGGAGTTTAGCCAGCCCAGCGCGACCATCATCTTGAACAGGGGTACGAGCGTCACCTGGCCCGGCAGGGCGAGGGAGGCGATGATCAGGGTGAACATCGCGTTGCGGCCCCGGAACCGGAACTTGGCGAAGGCGTATCCCGCCGTGCTGCACACCAGCATGCCGAGCGCGGTGTAGACCGTCGAGACGACCAGGGAGTTGCGGAACGCGGTGCCGAACTCCAGTGAGCCGAAGAGCCCGGTCAGGTTGGTCCAGAAGCGGTCGCCGGGCAGCAGCGCCGGCGGGGACGAGAAGATCTCGTTCGTCGAGTGCGTCGACGCCACGACGAGCCAGGCGAACGGGACGAGCATGAGGACTGCGCCGAGCGCGACGAACGTGGTGAGGACGGCGCTGAGCGATCTGGTCGAGCCGGGCTCGCGGCGTCGGCGCGGTGCCGGATGCTGCAGGGCGGTCACTGGGCACGCCTCCTGAGGACGAGCGTCTGGATGACGGAGACGGCGGTCACGATGAAGGCGAGGACGTAGCCGATCGCGGAGGCGTATCCGAAGTCGAAGTTCTTGAAGGCGCTGTTGTAGAGGTACATGCCGATGGTGAGGGTGGCGTTGTCGGGGCCGCCTCCGGTGAGCACGTACGGCTCGTCGAAGAGCTGCAGGGTCCCGATCGTCGACAGCACCACGGTGAGCAGGAGCGCCGGCCGCAGTCCCGGGAGGGTGATGTGCCAGAACTGCCGGCGCCTGTTCGCCCCGTCCATCTGCGCGGCTTCGTACAACTCGCCGGGGATGGACTGCAGTTGGGCGAGGTACATGACCGCGTTCTGGCCGATGTAGTGCCAGGTCATGGCCATGATGATCGATGCCTTGGCCCAGAACGGGTCGGTGAGCCAGGGGATCCGGGGCAGCCCCACCGAGGTGAGCAGGTAGTTGATGAAGCCGTTCTGGTAGTTGAGCAGCGCGGAGAAGAGGATCCCGTACGCGACGAGGCCCATGACGATCGGGACGAAGTAGGCGACCCGGAAGAAGGAACGCCACTTGAGCAGCTTGGAGTTGAGGGCGACGGCCAGCACGATCGCCAGACCGAGCATCAACGGCACCTGGATGACCAGGATCTCGACGGTGTTGCGCAGGGCGGTCCAGAAGAGCGGGTCGTCGAGGAGCCGTCCGTAGTTCGCGCCGCCGACGAACTCGGTGACACCGCCGACGTTCTGCGTGAAGCTGAGTGCCAGGGCGTAGAAGACCGGATAGACCTTGAAGCCGACGAACAGCACGATCACGGGCATCAGGAACACGAACGGTGTGGCACGGGTACGCCAGGTCCTGCGCGATGACCGCCGGCGAGGCGGTTTGACGGCGGACCGCGAGGCCGCGGCGGGCGTCCCGGCCGGCCGGGGACTGGAATTCGTGGTGAGGGACATGGTGCTCTCCGGTCAGTCCTTCGCGGTCTTCCGGCCGGTCTGCTGTGCCAGCAGCTTCGCGGCCTGCTGGAGCGCCTTCTCGGGATCCGCGTCCTTGACCAGGACCTGGGTCTGCGCGTCGTCGTAGACCTTGAGCGCCTTGGGGTAGTCCTTGGTGTAGTGGTCAGGGGGTGTGTCCTGACTCAGCGCCTCGATGACGAGCTCGTTGGTGTTGAACCCGAAATAGGGGTTCGGCTCCTTGAAGGCGGCGGTCTTCCACATGGGTTCGTAGCTCGGGAAGAGTCCGTCGGCCTTGGTGATGACCTTCTGGCCGGCGAGCGTCGCCATGCTGTACTCGACGTATTCGTAGGCGAGTTTCTGCTGCTTGCTCGCCTTCGAGACGGTGAGGTAGGTGCCGCCCGCGGACGACGCCGTGTACCCGCCCTCCTTCATCGCGGGGGGCATCCGGACGCCCCACTTGCCCTTCATCTCGGGTGCCGTGTCCTGGAAGCTGCCGACCATCCATGAGGCGCCGGGCATGATCGCGACGGGCGCCTGACCCTTCATCTGGGATGTGGTGCCCTGGCTCTGCGGGATGTCCGTGACGAGGTGCTTGTCGTTCGCCGCCTTGAGGAAGGCGAGCGCGTCGACGTTCTCCCTGCCGGAGAGTGCGATCTCGCCCTTGCCGTTGAAGAAGAACGTGCCCTGCAGACGGGCGAGCATCATGAAGAAGTTCGCCGAGTCGGCCTGCGAGGCCGCCTTGTCGACGGCGAAGAGGTCGGCTCCGGTCGCCTTCTTGATCTTCACTCCGGCGGCCAGCATCTGGTCCCAGGTGCGGATCGAGTCGATGTCGACGCCGGCCTTCCGGAACAGGTCCTTTCGGTAGAACACCAGGTTGGTGTTCACCTCGAAGGGCATGCCGTACTGCTGTCCCTTCGCGTCCTGTCCGCCCTTCCACAGGCCGCTCGGGAAGTCCTTCTCCAGCGAGCCCGCACCCATGTCGCCGAGGTTCGCGAAGCCGTCGGGGAACGTCTCCAGGTAGTTGCCCATGTAGTCGCCGCCGATGTCCATGACATCGGGGAGACCCTGGCCCCCGGCTGCCATGCCAGTGGTGATCTTGTCCCAGATCGCCGGGTTGCCGACGTCCTGGACCTTGACGGTCACTCCGGGATGCGACTTCTCGAACTCCTTGGCGGTGGCCTTCATGCCGGCCGCGGGGGCTCCCCAGGCCCAGGCGGTGAGCGTGTCCTTCCCGGCGGAGCCGTCCGAGGACGACATGGAACAGCCGGTCAGAAGTCCGGCGGACAGGGCGGTGACTGCGGTGAACGCGCTGACCTGGGTGCGCCAGGGGCGACACGGCGAAGCGGTCATGGCTATCGATCCTCCTTGATCGAGATGCAGCACTCGGCTTGGTGGGCGTCATCATGACCCGGCTTACGCATGTCTTGCAAGATTGTCTTGCAAACTTCCAACCTCAATTTGCATACTGGCTGACGCCAGCACCGTCGCATGCGGCGGGGACGCCATCGTCATGAAGGAAGTCACGACACCGATGCCCCTGAGCACCCCAGAGCGCGCGCTGCCCACTGACGGGACACCGACACGCGTCGACGAACGCACGTGGTCGGTGACGGCGGCCGGGGGGTCCGAGCCCCGGATCCGCTTCGACGCATCCGCCGGCCCCAGCGTGCTGCTCGCCGTCGAGACCGCCGGGACCAGCCGGACTGCCGGGACTGCCGACGCCGCCGGGACCGCCGACACCGTGGGGTCCACCGACACCACCGACACAGCGGAGCCCACCGACACCGTCGGGCAGCGGCACCTTCTGCCGGACGACGGCTCGTCCCCCGTCCACCTGACGGGCTCCGGTGCGGCCTGGCTGCTTCCCCCACGCCCCGGCGCGTCCGAGCCCGCCTGGCACGTCGTCGCCGACGGCGTGATCGAACTGCACACCGACGGCGACCGCCGCACCCTCACCGTCCACGCCGGCACAGCCACCCTCGTCGCCCACCGGGCCCGCCCCCACGCCGACGTCGACGGAGCACGCTTCGCCCTCGACCTCCCCGGCGGCGACGCCCTCGCCGACGCCCTCGCGGGCTTCTACTGGGGCACCGTCCTGCCCTGCGTCGTCGAGCGCACCACCGCCACCGAGTACCCGGACCGCGACGGCTACGTGATCAGCACCCTCGCCGACAAGTACGTCGGCACCTATCCGGACGTCGACCACGAGTTCCAGATCAAGGGGCGGATGGCCTGGGGGAGCCGCACCGACCAGGACGTCGTACGGCGCATGCTCGACCTGCAGCTGCGCATGATGCGCGAGGACCCCCAGCAGCTGTGGCGCGACCCCTGTGCCATCCAGCCGGACGGCGACCGCGAGTACCACGTGCGCAGGAACAGCCTCGACGGCTCCCAGAACGCCGTCATGTTCCTCGTCACCGGCAACGTCGAGGTGCTGGAGTCCGCGTGGCTGTACTTCGCCCGCACGAAGGACACCGGCTGGCTGCGGGAGCGCATCGAGGACCTGGAGGGCGCGGCGTCCTGCGTCGTCGACTGCATGGACCGGCAGGGACGACTGTGGTCCGACGTGTACTACGAGGACCAGGTCATCAAGGACGGGCGGGAGACCATGGCCGCCTCCCTCGCCGCGAACTCCTTCGAACTCCTCGCCGCGCTGGAGGACGTCCTCGGACGCGACGGGCAGGCCCGCTCCTACCGGGAGTCGGCCGCGCGCCTCGCCGCCGCCGTCCGCGCTCCGCTCCCGGCCGGGCACTGGGACGGCGCCACCAGCCGCTTCGTCGACTGGATCGACCGCTCAGGACGCGTCCACGACCACGTGCACCTCCTCGCCAACGTCCTTCCGGCGATGTTCGGGCACGCCGACGACGCGCAGACCGGGCACGTCCTCGCGCTGATCGACCGCGAACTCGACGAGTTCCAGCGCTTCCCGACCTTCCTCGCCGCCCGCGTACAGGACTACACCGACGACGAGATCGGGGACGGCGGCCCCTACGACCTGTGTGCCGCGGGCAGGTACTGGTGCTGGGACGCCGCGTTCTGGTCGTGGCGCCGCAACGGGGGGATGCTCCGCCGGCAGCTGGAGACCGTCGCCGCACAGGGTGCCTCGGACGACTACGTCATGGGCGAGCGCTACGACATGAACCACGTCCATTACGTGGACGGGTCCGACTGGCACGGCGCCGCGCACTATTACGAGTACCCGTGCGTGTACGCCTGGGTGCTCTTCACCGAGTACCTCGGGGTCCGTTCGACGCTCACCGCGGACCTGCTCATCGCCCCCCAGGTCGTCGGCTCGGGCACCGTGACACTCGGCCAGCGAGCGTACGAGCTCACCTACCGGATCGATCAGGACGGCTTCGAGCTCGTCAACGACGCCGGGCGAACACGTTCGTTCGAGCTGGACCTCTCGGCACTCGGCGGCACCGGCGCCGGGACGAGGGGCCCTGCCGTACCGCGTACGGTCTCGCTCGGACCCGGCGAGTCGGTCCGCGTCGCGCTGCCGGACACCGCGGCCACCACCGGAGCGGAGGGCCAGGCATGAGCGCCCCGCGCCTGCTCGACATCGACCTCGGCACCACCCCGTTCAGCCGCCGAGGGTCCTACTTCGCCGTCTCACGCGTCACCGACCAGCAGGACGGCGGCGTCTATCTGCGGACCGTGCGCGGTGACGCCCGCCACCGCGAGATCGTCCGCCTCCTCCTGGACGGCGGCACCGAGGCCCAGTCCCGCACCACCGCGGGGAAGTTGACCCTCCGGCACGGCACCACCCGGGTCGAAGCGGTCCTGGACGGACCGGGCCGGGCCTGCCTCCGTGTCCGGGAGGGCTCCCTCACCCTCGACTTCCGCGCCACCTCGCAGTACGACGCCGTCTTCCAGGAGAACGAGAACACCTGGCGGTTCATCGACAGCGGCGCCAACCGCAACTACCGCATCCGTGTCATGGGCGGTCAGGCCCGGTTCGACGCCCGCTGGGACGGCGTCCGCAACTCGGAGGCGCGGCTGAGGATCGCAGCACCCGACGGCACGGCGACGATCGTCGTCGACGAATACGGCAGCGCCGTGCCCACCGCCCCCCTCGACGACCCGGACGCCCTCGCCGCCGTCGCCCAGGCCGACTTCGACACCTGGTGCCGCACGCACGGCGGCGCCGAACGCGACGACCCGGTGATGGGCGACACCGTCCGGCTGGCCGCGTTCGTCACCTGGGCGGCCATCGTGCCGGCGGGCGGCGCACTGCGACGCGAGTCCATGCTCATGTCGAAGAACCGGATGACCAACGTGTGGAGCTGGGACCACTGCTTCAACGCCATGGCCCTGTGGCGGGACCCGCGGGCGGCGGCCGACCAGCTCTTCGCCGTCTTCGACCACCAGGACGAGCACGGCTGCCTACCTGACTACGTCAACGACGCCGGTGTCGAACGCAACTTCGTCAAACCACCGATCCACGGCTGGTCCATCGCCCACCTCATGGACCGCGGCGGCCTCACCGACGACGCGACAGCCGCGCTGTACGAACCGCTGCGCCGGTGGACCGAGTGGTGGTTCGAACATCGCGTGTACGGCGACGACGGCATCCCGTCCTACAACCACGGCAACGACTCCGGATGGGACAACGCCACGACCTTCGGCGTCGGCGTGCCCGTACAGAGCCCGGACCTGCTCGCCCACCTCGCACTGCAGATGCAGACGCTCGCGCTGATCGCCCACCGCACCGGCCGCCACGACGAGGCGGCGGCGTGGACGCGACGGGCCGCCGCGACCGTGCGGACGCTGTGCGACCGGTTCTGGACCGGAGACCGCTTCGTCGCACGGGACACCCTGACCGGCGAGGTGATCGACTCGGAGAGTCTGCTCACCTTCATGCCGCTGATCCTCGGAGACCTCCTGCCGGCTGCACTGCGCGACACGACCGTGCGCCGCCTCCTCGACGGCGGCTACCTCACCCCCCACGGGCCCGCCACCGAGCCACCGGGCAGCCCCCACTACGAGGCCGACGGCTACTGGCGCGGCCCCATCTGGGCGCCGTCCACGATGCTGCTCGCCGACGGACTGCGCCGCAGCGGGCAGCCCGACCTGGCGGACGACATCGAGACCCGGTTCATGGCGACCTGCGCGGGCGCCGGCATGGCGGAGAACTTCGACGCGATGACGGGCGCCGGTCTGCGTGACCGCAGCATGACGTGGACCGCCTCGGTGTACCTGTCGATGGTCTCCGATCGCGCCGAGCGCCGTGCCCTCGCCGCCGGCACCCTGTGTGAGCGTGCGTCATGAGCCGCTTCGGTACGTTGGCCTGTTCCTTGCTCCTTTCCTCGCCCCGATCCTTGCTCAGGCGGCGGTGAAGGCGGGGTAGTCCGTGTACCCCTCGGACCGGCCGGCGTAGTGGGTGTCCTGGTCGTCGTCGGCCAGCGGGTGGCCGTGCGTGAAGCGCTCGACCAGGTCGGGGTTGGCGATGAAGGGGGCGCCGAAGGAGACCGCGTCGACGACGCCGTGGTCGAGGATCTCGTTGCCGAGGGCCTGGGTGAAGCCGAGGTTGGCGACGATGTTGCCCTGGTAGTGGGCGCGGTAGCGGGAGAAGAGGGCGAGGCGCTCCTCGATGGTGCCGGGGGCGCCCAGGAGGTGCAGGTAGGCCAGGTCGCTGTCGTTGAGCTTCTTGAGCAGCTGGTCGTAGTCGGCGAGTGTCTCCTCGTCGGCGGTGAACGCGGCTCCGCTGATCCAGCCCGGGGACATCTTCACGCCGATACGGTCGCCGCCCCACACGTCACTGATCGCGTCGAGGATGTCGAGGAGGAACCGGGCCCGCTTCTCGCTGCTGCCTCCGTAGGCGTCGGTGCGCCGGTTGAGACGGGGGTTGAGGAACTGCGGGATCAAGTGGGAGACCTGGGCGTGGATTTCCACGCCGTCGAAGCCGGCGCGGCGGGCGTTCTCGGCCGCACGGCGGTAGTCGGCGATCGTGTCGGCGATCTCCGCGGCGGTGTAGGCGCGCGGGGTGACGGTGTCCTTCGGGCCTGAGGAGGTGTAGGACTTCTCGCCGGGGTTGACGGCCGAGGGCCCGGCGGGCAGGCGGCCGTCGAGGTGGTCGGGGTGGGAGGCCGCTCCGACGTGGCCGAGCTGGGAGACGATCCGCCCGCCCGCCCCGTGGACGGCTTCGGTGACCTTCGCCCAGCCGGCGGTCTGCGTGTCGGTGTAGATCCCGGGGACGTTGATGTAGCCGATCGCGTCGGCGTTGACCCAGGTCCCCTCGGTGACGATCAGTCCGGCACCGGCGCGCTGCGCGTAGTAGGTCGCCTGCAGGTCGGTGGGGGCGAGCTCGGCGTTGTGAGCGCGGGCGCGGGTCATGGGGGCCATGACGATGCGGTTGGGGAGCTCCAGCGCGCCGAGGCGGACGGGCTGCAGCAGGGGCTGGGTGGTCATGAGTGACTTCCTTGTGCCGAGGGGTGGATGAGGAGAAGGACGAGGGATGGAAGAGGGGGGAGGGGGTGGGGGGTGAGGAATGGGTGTGGGTCCGGCTCCGGGGTTCGGCTCAGTCCTGCTTGAGTGCGTGCAGGCCGGAGAGCGGCCCGCCGAGTTGCATGAGGCGTCCGCCCTCACGCAGGGAGCCGAGATCGACGGGGGCGAACCCGAAGTCCGCGGTGAGGTCCTTGACGATCGTCTTGGCGTCGGCGTCGTCACCGGCGAGGAACAGCACCTGGCGCCCGGCCGGGTGGCGCGGATCGGCGGCGATGTACTGGCCGTAGAGGGTGTTGAACGCCTTGACGACGCGCGCGCCGGGGAGCACTGAGGCGACATGTTCGCTGCCGGTCAGCTCGCCCAGGTCGGCGATCTTCGTGTGCGGGGGCAGGGACGCGAACTGGTTGGTGGCGTCGATGACGATGCGTCCGCCGAAGTGCGGCAGGCCGGCGGTCGCGTCCGCGATCTGGGGCCAGCCGACCGCGAGGAGTACGAGTTCTGCCGCGGCGGCTTCCTCCGGGGTGCCGGCGTGGGCGAGCGGTCCGAGTTCGTCGGCGAGCCCGGCCAGGGAGGCGGGGCCGCGGCTGTTGCTCAGGACGACCTGATGGCCGTGGGCCACGGCGTGACGGGCGATGGCCTGGGCGACGACTCCGGAGCCGAGGGTTCCGATCTTCATGGCGGTGTCCTTCGTGGGGTTCAGGATGCGGGGCTGGTGAGCAGGACGGTTCCGCTCTTGCCGGGGCGGCGGACATGGTCGACGGCCTTCGCGAAATCGGCGAGGTCGTACTCGGCCGCGACCTCGAAGAGTTCCGGGTCGGTCGCGGCCAGACGGGCGGCGAAGGCGACGTCCTCGGCCCGTCCCTCGGGCGCGCGGGTCATCCACCGGCCGATGGACACGCCCCGCACGGTCAGGTCCCTCGCTGTCAGCGCGACCGACTTCAACGGCGTGCTGCCGGAACCGAGTTGTCCGTAGGTGATCAGCGTGCCGCCGTCGTCGAGCAGGCCCGCCAGCTCACCGGTCAGGGATCCGCCCACCGCGTCCAGCACGACCTGGGCACCCCGGCCGCCGGTCGCGTCCCGGACCTGAGTACGCCAGTCCGCGTCGGCCGTCGAGATGGCCGGCAGGGTGGGGAAGCGCTGCCGTAGGGCCTGTGCCCCCGTGGCGCTGCGTACCAGGTTGACCAGCGGGATGTCGTGCCTGAGCGCTGCCGCGCTGACCAGCTTGCCCACCGACGAACCGGCGGCCGTCTGCACCACCGGACCTGCCTGGCCGTGCCGGGCGTCCTCGACGGCCCGCAGCAACATGAGCAGGGTGAGCGGGTTGACCAGCATCAGCGCCGCGGTCTCGTCGCTGACGCCCTCGGGTACCGGCACCACCAGATCGGCCGGTGCCGTGAGGAGTTCGCTCCACGCGCCCGGCACCGGGAAGAACGCGACCCGCTGACCGGGCCGCAGATCCCGCACGCCCTCACCGACGGTCTCGACGACGCCCATTCCCTCCAGGCCGGGAATCCGTGGCGTGGCGAACGGCTGCTGCGACGCGCCCGGAAAGCCCTGCACTCCCGCCAGGTCGCCGGGGTGGACGGGCCGGGACAGCACCCGCACCTGAACCTGCCCGGCCGCGGGCGCAGTTGGGGGTGGCTGCTCGCTCAGGCGCAGTACCTGCGCGGCTTCTCCGTGCTGGTCATAGGCGATGGCACGCATGACGCTCCCGTTCCATGGATCTTTGATGATGTGCATCATTGAAACTCTTGTTATGATGAGAGGCATCATTGAAAACGTCAAGTCGATTGCGACGCGAGAGGACGGCCATGCCGCGGATCACCAAGGAGGACAAGGCCCGCAACCGGGAGAACATCCTCGAAGCGGCGGGCCGTATGTTCCGCTCGCAGGGCATCGACGCGGTCGGCATCGCCGAGCTGATGAAGGAGGCCGGGCTCACCCACGGCGGCTTCTACAACCACTTCGCCTCCAAGGACGACCTGGTCGTGGAGGTGTGCGGGGCCTCCTTCGCCGCCTCCCTCGGGAGCCTGGCCCGGACGGTGGAGGACGGTCCGGACCGGGGCGGCACCCCGCTGGAGCGGGTCGTGGCCGGATATCTGTCCACCGCACACCGTGACGCCCCGGACGGCGGCTGCCCTTCAGCCGCCCTGGTCACCGACGCGGGACGGCACAGCGAAGGCGTGCAGACCGCGTACGCCGAAGGGGTCGAGGGCTATCTCACCGGCTTCGCCGCCGAGTTCCTGCGCGAGGCCGAGGAGGAGGGCCGCGCCCTCGACCCGGGCGAGGCCCGTCGTAGGGCCATGCGCCTGCTCAGCGAGATGGTCGGCGCGATGATGCTCGCCCGGGCGATACGCCACGTCGAGCCCGAGCTGTCCGAGGAGATCCTGCGGACCGGCCGCGGCCACGCCCTCGACTGACGCGGTTCAGCACCGTCGCGGACAGGGGTGCCCGCAGGGGCGGTTGAGGCCGGGGCCGGGACCACTCGCCAGTCGGCCGGGACTCGTGAACGGGTACCTGAGCGCTCGCTCCGTGCCCCTCTGGCGGACGGGCGGACGGGCGGGCCCCGTCCGGCTTGGACGCGCAGTCCGTGCAGGACACGTGGCCAGTGCGGGTCACATAACCTGGTCGTCGTCGTCGACAGCGGGCTACTCCGCGGAGTGGCTGAGGAGGTGGTCGACGGCTTCGGTGACGTCGTCGACGGTGTGGTGGGGCGTGGCGAGGTCGTCGGGCCAGGGTCGACCGCGGACCCAGATCGCGCGCAGGCCAGCGTTGTAGCCACCGGCGATGTCGGTGAGCGGGTCGTCGCCGGTCATCCAGTCGCCGGGGGTGAGCTGGGTGCCGCATCGTGCGGCGGCGAGTTCGAAGAGCCGCGCGTCGGGCTTGCGGAGGTCGATGTCTCCGGAGGCGGCGATCCCGTCGATCAGCTCGGCGAGGCCGGTGGCGCGGATCTTGGCCCGCTGGATGTCGCTGGCGCCGTTGGTGGCGACGCCGATGCTCCAGCCGGCGTCCTTGAGCCGGGTCAGACTCGCGAGGACAGCGGGGCTGCAGGTGACGGCGGCTGCCATGCGGTCGACGTAGACGCGCCACAGATGGCCGGCGGACTCGCTGAGCTCGAAGGTGGCGGCGAGGCGGTCGAAGTCGCTGCGGTCGGCCCGGTCGGCGAGTTCGGTGAGCAGCCAGCGCTCGATGTCCGGACGGTAGCCGTGATCGTGGCTGAGGGTGGCTATGGCATCCGCGAAGGCGGCCGTACGGTCGATGAGGGTGCCGTCCAGGTCGAACAGAGCGAGGCGCATGGGAGCGACCCTATCTGGGTTGCCACCTGCACTGATCCGCCTCCGGCAGCACCCCGGCGTCTGCGTGTCCGGGACGGCGATCGGGGCCGCATACAGAGGCCGTCCCCGCGCGCGCGGGGACGGATCCAGTCCGCGGGAGTCCTGCGCCCGGCCGAGGGGTCCAGCACATCCACGACTTCGTGACGGAGGTGTTCGGCGTGGCCGAGTACCGGGAGCAGGTCGTGGTCTGCGCTACCCGCGGGGCTCCAGGCCGTCCAGGATGACGTCGATCAGGCGGGTGCGGGTCTGCGCGTCCGCGGTGGCCTGGGCGGCCCGGCCGGCCGCGATCAGCAGGGCGATCAGATCGTCGAACGACACGTCCTTGCGTACGGCCCCGGCGGCTTGAGCGCGCTGGAGCAGGGCGCCGACGGCCGAGCGCAGCCGGGCCGTGACCTCGGGGTCGGCATCCATCTGCAGATCGCTCAGGGCGTCGGCGAGGATCAGTTTCTCGGCCGACGTGGTGGCGATGTCGGTGAAGAACTCCCGGAACCAGGTGGGCGGGGCACTGTCGGTCCCGATGGTCGAGGCGCGGGCGGCCAGGAGTTCAAGGCGCTGCTCGTACACCGCCTTGAGCAGGGCTTCCTTCGTCGGGAAGTGGCGGAAGACGGTACCGATTCCGAGTCCGGCCCGCCGGGCGATCTCCTCCGTCGATGCGGTGACCCCGTGTTCGACGAAGACCTCGTCGGCGGCTCGGAGTACGGCGGACCGGTTGCGTGCGGCGTCGGCTCGGGGAGACACGAGAACCCTTCCTTGACAAGCGGAGTCGTCACTCCGTAACGTCTTTTACCGGAGCGGTCACTCCGATTCTAACTTCTGGAGGCAATCATGCCCGACAACGCGGTTCGTGGTCCCCGTGAGGTGTTCGAGCTTCTGCTGAAGTCGCTCGCCGACCGGGACCTGACGACGGTGTTCGGTCTGTACGCCGAAGACGCGGTGGTGCGGCAGCCGTTCGCCAAGCCGGTCGAGGTCGTGCTGACGGGCCGGACCGAGATCGAGCAGCACCTCGCCGCGCTCGGTACGGCCCCGATCACGCTGTCGCCGCGGAACATCGAGGTGCACGAGACCACCGACCCGCAGGTGGTGGTGGGGGAGTGGGACAACGACGTCACCCCGACGACGGACGGCACGACGGTGAGCACGCACAACATCGCCGTGTTCTGCGTCCGGGACGGACGGGTCGTGTGGTCGCGCGACTACCACGACCACGCCGCCCTGGCCGGCCTGCTGTCGTGACCTGAAGCCCGATCGGGTTTCAACGGTTGGCCGCCGGCTGACCCGATCAGCAGCAGGTCGAGCCCCTTCTCCCGCCGGACCCTTCCACCGAGCGGATGCCGACGGGACAGGCTCCCTGGCCCCCCGGCGCAACGACGGCACGGCCGGGCTCGTTCCCGCAACCACGCGCGCGGGTACGAGCCCGGCCACCGGCACGTGGGTGCAGGAGCCCTCGTTCTGGGGCACATCCAGCTGATCCACCGCCCGTGGAACTCATCGGTGCGGCCCACGTCCGCGTACCGGACTTGCCCCTGACATCAACGTCAGCTCCTACGCTCCGGGCAGCCGGCCGACAACGCCGGCGGAACCGACGGACGACGGAGTGGAACCTCATGAGCACTGACGACATCATCGACGGCCTCATCCCCGCCGACATCCTCGCTTCGGACACCCCGGTCGCGGTCTACGGATACGCCCGGGCCAAGGCGGGCGAGGAGGGCCGGTTGCTGGGCGAGATCCAGACGATCATCGGCCTCACCCGCAAGGAGGACGGATGCGAGCAGTACGTGGTGCACACCGCGCCGGATCAGCCGGGCGCCTTCGCCTTCTACGAGCGCTGGTCCTCCGGCGCCCACCTGCTGGCGCACGTCTCGCAGCCGTTCATGCAGACGTACTTCGCCGCTATCACCGACCTGATCGAGACAGCCCCGGAGGCCCACTGGCTGCACCCGCTCTCCTGACCCACGGCCGACGGCCGGGGCCGCGCGCCACGCGGAACCCCGGCCACCTCCGGCAAGCACTATCGGTTGCACTCGATTGCTTGAACCTCACGCGGCGTGAGGATGCATCGTTGCTCCATGACCACCGCGGAAACCTGGAAGGTGGGCCGGCTTGCCGAGGCCAGCGGGCTGACCGTGCGCACGCTGCACCACTGGGACACCATCGGTCTGCTCAGCCCCTCACAGTGCTCCACGGGCGGGCACCGGGAGTACAACGAGGAAGACCTCGTCCGTCTGTATCAGGTGCTGGCGCTCCGCAGTCTGGGGCTGGCTCTGGACACCATCGCCACCTGCCTCGATGCCGGGGTCGACCCGGCGCGGCTGGTCCGGGACCACTTGGCCGGCGTAGAGGCGGCAATCGCCGCGCTCGGTGTCCTGCGGGAGCGGCTCGTGCGGCTGGGTGACGAGCTGTCGGCCGACCCGTCCCCGACGGCCACGACTCTGGTCGATGCGCTGTGGGCGATCGGCGGCACCCACCCGGAGGGCGAGGAGACGCTGGGCCGCCACCTGGACGCCGACCAGATTCAGGTCTTGCATACTCGCACCGCCGCACTGGGACCTGCGATGCACTACCTCCGTGAGGTCGAGTGGCCTGAGCTGTACCGCAGGGCGGAACGGCTTCGTGTAGCCGGAACTCCTCCTGCTGATCAGGAGATCTGTCGGCTGGTGGCCCGCATGGATGAGCTGAGCGCGTTGTTCACCGGCGGCGATGCCGGTATCTCCGCCGGTGTGAGGGCTGCCTGGCATGACGATCCAGCCGCCATGTCCGGAGACGGTGGTGCTCCCGCCGACGACTGGCGAAAGCTTGCCGACTACCTGGACCGCGTCCGCAACAGCCCCGCCTGACCAACACCGACGACACGGTGGAGGTGTCTGTCTCCTGGACGGCCCGGCCCGAGTCGCTGGATAGGGTCGCGGTGTGGACCGTAGCAGCAGAGAGCCGGAGGATGCGTTTGCCGGGGGCGCGGGAGGCGGGCTGTCGTCGCGTGCTGCTCGGGCGTTGTGGTGGGGGTCGGCGCTTCTGGTGCTCGGGGTGTTGGGTCCCTCCGTGCTCGTCGCCGGTATGGATCACGGTTGGCGGGCGCCCGTGGCGGTGGGCCTGGTATTTGTGCAGGTCTGTGCTCTGAGGTGGTTGGCGCGCGCCCCGGTCGCCGTACTGGCCGTGGTCGCGGTGGCGGGGCTGGGGGTGTGGGCACTGCTGCCGGCGGTGACCTTGACGGGGGCGCTGCTCGCCGCGCAGGTCGCGTTGTGCGTGGTGTCGGCCACCAGGCCGCGGCGGGTGTCGGGCGGGGCGCTCGCGGCGATGGTCCTTCCGGCGCCCCTGGCGTTCGGGGCGGGTGGCCCCGCGGGGCTGGCGGTCTATCTGCTGGCGGTGGTCCTGGCGTGGACCGCGGGGCAGTGGCGCAGGGCGCAGCAGGAACGGGCGCGGGCGGAGTTGCGCCGGGCGGTGGTGGAGGAGCGCGCACGGATCGCGCGCGAGGTGCACGACGTCGTGGCGCACACCCTGTCGGTGATGGTCATTCAGGCGGGCGCAGCCGACGACGTGTTCACCCGGCAGCCCGAACAGGCGCGTCAGGCGCTGCGGGCCATCGAGACGGGCGCACGCTCTGCGCTGGGTGAACTGCGTCTGCTGCTGCGCGCGTTCCGGCCCGAGGTGGAGGAGGACGGGGTGGGGGAGCAGCAGGAGCCGGGGCCTTCGCTCGCGCGCCTGGACGAGCTGGCCGACACGGTGCGCGCGACCGGGATGACGGTGCACGTGCACCGCGAGGACGCCACCGCCGGGCTGCCGGCCACGGTGGATCTCGCGGCGTACCGGATCGTCCAGGAAGCCCTCACCAACACGTTGCGTCACGCGGCCGGCGCCGATGAGGTGAACGTCCGCGTGACATCCGAGGGCGGGTGCGTGCTGGTCACGGTGGTCGACAACGGGCGTACGCCTCAGGGCAGGGGCCGTACGGCCCAGGGCAGGCCGGTCGCGGTGGGGGCGGGGCGCGGTCTGGTGGGGATGAAGGAGCGCGCGCATCTGGTGGGCGGCAGCCTGCGCGCCGGAGCGCTGCCCGGCGGCGGGTTCGAGGTGGCGGCCCGGTTGCCGGTGGAGCGTACGTCATGACACTTCGTGTGGTGGTGGCCGACGACCAGGCCCTGGTCCGTACCGGATTCCGTATGATCATCGACGCGCGGGACGACCTGACGGTGGTCGGTGAGGCGTCCGACGGCCGGGACGCGGTGCGGCTGACGCGGGAACTTGAGCCCGACGTGGTGCTGATGGACGTACGCATGCCCGGCGGCGTGGACGGTATCGAGGCGACCCGGCAGATCGCCGAGAGCGGCAGTCGGGCCCGGGTGCTCGTGCTGACCACCTGGGACGTGGACGCGCACGTGGTCGCCGCGCTGCGGGCCGGGGCGAGCGGCTTCCTGCTGAAGGACATGCGCCCCGGCGAACTCGTCGACGCGATCCGGCTCACCGCGCGCGGCGACGCGCTGCTGGCGCCGGCCGTGCTGAGCCGTGTTCTCGACCGGTTCCTGCGCACGACGCCCGACCCGGCACCGCCACCCGCCCTGCGGGATCTGTCCGGCCGGGAGCGGGAAGTGCTCACGCTGATCGGGCAGGCGCTGTCGAACGCGGAGATCGCCCGGCGGCTGCGCGTGTCGGAGGCCACCGTCAAGAACCATGTCACCGCGGTGCTGCGCAAACTGGGCCTGCGCGACCGCGTCCAGGCGGTTGTCGCCGCCTACGACCACGGACTCGTGCAGCCGCGCCGCCCCTGAGCACGCCGTCTCCTCCTCAGGGAGGAGACCGGGCCGCGATCCTCCCACGCTCCCAGTGCCGGTCCCTCCGCGCGGCCGATCCGCCGCCGGGGCACGCGCCCATAACGTCGAGGTGTGAACGATGACCTGGCCTGCCTCATGTATCTGCTCGCCCACGACGACGCGGCCCAAGGGCCCTACAACCGGTCCCGCACGCAGCTGCTGGTGCGCGCCGCCGCCCTGATCGACCTCGCGTCGCGCGGCCGGCTGGCCGAGGACGCCGGCACGGTGACCGTGTCCGGCACCGAGCCGATCGGCGACCCGGTCCTGGACGGAGTTCTGCGCGACGCCGCCGGGGGCCACGGCTGGAAGCACCTCGTACGCCGCCACCGCAAGCGCACCTTGACCCAGGTGGTGGACCGACTGGCCGCGGCGGGCCTGCTCACCGTGAAAGCGCCTCGCACGCTCTTCGGCACGCGGCGGCTGACCGTGACGGACCACGCCGTACCCGCCGCCCTGCGCGCCCGCGTCATCGCGGTGCTGCACGCGGACGGCCCCGTACGGGACATCCCCGTCGCCGACGCCGCGCTGCTGGCGCTGGCCGCGGCGGGCGGCATCCGCTCGGTCGTTCCACGGGAGGACCACAAGGCGTATCGGGCCCGTATCGACGCCTGCACACGGCGTCTCGCCGCCCTCGCGCCCGGCCTGGAGAAAGCTGTACGCGCTCTGCCGACGACCATGATCGCCGCGCAAGGCGGCATGGGCGGCAGCTGACCCAACGGGGAGACGATCACCATGCACCGCGTCCTGACCAGCCTGGGCTGCGCCCTGACGGCCGTACTCGCCACGGCCTGGTCCGCACCACCGCCGACGGAGCCCGCCCGGCCCGCCATCGCTCCTGCCGCTGCCACTGCTCCTGCTTCTGCTTTTGCCGGTGACACTGCCGCCGCCACGACGGTACGTACGCGCGACGGCCTGGTGAGGGGCGCCGCCCATGACGGCTACCGCACCTTCGAGGGCATCCCTTACGCCGCACCCCCGGTCGGCAACCTGCGCTGGGCGGCGCCCCACCGCCCCGCCCCCTGGTCCGGGACACGGGACGCGACCCGGCCCGCGAGCCCCTGCCCGCAGCCGTCCGGCGAGGTGCCCGGCGGCAGCACCGACGAGGACTGCCTCCATCTGAACGTCACCACGCCCGACGGCGCGGGACCGACCCGCCCCCGGCCGGTCATCGTGTGGCTGCACGGCGGAGGCTTCACCACCGGAGCGGGCAGCTCCTACGACGCCCACCGCATGGCCACGCGCGGCGACGCAGTGATCGTCACCGTCAACTACCGCCTAGGAGCCCTCGGTTTCCTCGCGCACAGCGGGCTCTCCGGCTCCGGTACCTTCGGCCTGGCCGATCAGCAGGCCGCGCTGCGCTGGATCCGCACCGAGATCGGCGCCTTCGGCGGCGACCCGCACAACGTGACACTGGCCGGCGAGTCGGCGGGTGGCTACAGCGTCTGCGCCCAGCTCGCCTCACCCGCAGCCGCAGGGCTCTTCGACCGGGCGATCATCGAGAGCGGCCCCTGCACAGGGCGCCTCGACCGGCCGTTCGCCCCGTCCTCCGTCCCCCTGACCGAGGCGCGTGCCACGGGCGCGGACCTCGCGGCAAGGGTCGGCTGCGGCTCCGCGCGCCACGTCCTGGCCTGCCTGCGCCGCGTGGATGTCCCCCGTCTCCTCGCGGAACAGGACACGGACCAACAGCCCGCTCACACCACCCCGTTGCTGCCCAGCGATCCCGCGGCGGCGATCGCTGCCGGCCGCTTCCACCACGTTCCCGTGCTCATCGGCAACAACCACGACGAGGGCAACGGCTGGGCCGCCGGGATCGTACAGGCAGGCCATCCCGTCAACGCCGACACGTGGCCCGACATCGCGGCCACCTTCTTCCCTTCCCCGGGGCAGGCGAAGGCGATCGTCCGCGAGTACCCGGTGCACGGCATCGACGGGGGCCCAGTGTTCGGCGCCGTCATCGGCGACGCGAACTTCGCCTGCCCGACCGTGCGCGCGGGGAGCCTGCTGGCGGATCATGTACGCGTCTGGCGCTACGAGTTCGCCGACGAGCACGCCCCGCCACTCACCTCGGGTACGCCGCCGTTCCCGCTCGGCGCACCGCACGCGAGCGAACTGCCCTACTTGTTCGACCTGGGAGGCCGTCCCCGCGACCTGACCGCAGCACAGCACCGGCTGGCCGACACGATGATCGACTACTGGACGCGCTTCGCCCGCACCGGCGACCCCAACGGCCCGTCGTCACCGCCCTGGCCCCGGCAGTCGGTGTTGTCCCTGGCGCCGGACCACATCGTCCCCACTCGTACGGTGTCCACTCGCCACCATTGTGCGTTCTGGGACGCCCTCGGGTGACCGTGGAGCTGGTTGCCGACTCGCCCCGCCAAGTTGCTGAGCGAGGGTGGCTTGGGACCGTGCCCACAGCGGGTCGGGCGCCGAGGAGGGGCCTGGGGAACTGACCAGCGGCCCTGAACCCGCCGATCGGGGCGGCTGGTACCGGCGCAACGAACTCGGGCCAGTGGCCGGGGCGCGAAGGTACGTAGTGATTACCCATGCGACGGTGTGCTGCCCGCCAACAGGATGTCGGTCGGAACGGAATCACTGAGCAAGCAAGAGGGAACCACTTGATGACATCACGGAACAAGGTCATGCAGGGAGTGGCTGTCGCCGCTTTCGTCACGGCGACGGCGCTGGCGGCGCCGTCGCCGGCCGCTGCGTATGAAGCGAAGCCCGGTGGCGGGACCTATCAGGAGTGCCGGGGTGTGACCGTCGACAAGAGCGCGCCGGTCGTCAGCCGTGCCGCCGTCCTCATCAAGGCGCCGCTGACCACGATCTGGGACCTTCACACGGACATCGACGCGTGGGACACGTGGATCCCGGAGATCACACCGGCACGGAAGCAGACGCCGGGACCGCTTCGGCAGGGCTCGGTCTTCGAGTGGTCGCCCCAGAACATGCACGTCACGTCTACGGTCAAGTCCGTCGCGCCGCGCAGGTGCACCGCGTGGGCCGCGCCTGTGAACGGCATCGACGGTGTCCACCTGTTCACCTTCAAACAGGTCAAGGGCGGCGTACTCGCCACCACCGAGGAATCGTGGGCCGGCGCGCCCGTGGAAGCCGACATCCCCGGCAACCAGGCCGCCCTCGACGCAGGCCTCGCAGACTGGGTGAAGCGGCTCAAGGACACGGCAGAGTCGACGAGTTGCGGAAAGTAATTCGCCGCTGAGCCGACTGCGGCCCTCGCGCCGCAGTCGGCTCAGCAACCCATCACCCAAGGATGATCAGTGACCTGTATCCCCTCCTTGTCCTCCAATCCGGACCATCCCGATCGTCAGTACGCGCTCGGTCAGGAACTCCGGGTCTCGGTCCTCACCTCGGCGGAGGAGACCGACGGCCGTCATGATGTGACGGACTCCTTCATGCTCGCCGGTGCGGCCACACCGCTGCATGCCCACACCAGGTACGAGGAGCGGCTCTGGGTCTCCGCCGGCTCGCTGACCGTATGGGCGGGTGACGAGAAGGTGACCTTGAGTTCGGGAGACTTCTACACCATCCCCCTGCGCGTACCCCATGCGATAGCGGCCGGTCCGGACGGCGCCCGCGCCCTCAACATCTCCACACCGGCCGGATTCGCCGAGGTCATCGCCCGTACGGCCACGCCGCTCCACCTGTTCACGGACGCGACCGCACTCGATGTGGAGCTCTTCAACGCTGTGGCGGAGCAGCTGGGCGACCTTATCCTGGGTCCACCCGGGACCACACCCGCCGACCTCGCGTCAAAGCCTCCGGGGTCCATCTGACGCTCCCCGAGGCCGACCCGCGCGGAGCCACCCCACGGACCTGCCTCGCGCCAAGGCCGCACGTCAGGGTCGGCGAGCGGTACCGAAGTGAACGACGGAGGCAAGGCATGAGTGCAGGCGCGGACATGGATTCGCTCCGCTGGGCGGTGGCCTGGATGTGCGTCACCTTTTCCCGCGGCCTGAGCCCGGAGGAGGTCTTCACCCGGTACGGGGCCGACCTGGACCACGTGCGCGTACTCGACTGGGACACGGCGTCGGACCTGGTTCCGGGGGATTCCGGTGACGGGACGGTCTCGCTGCTGCGGTCCGGGAGGATCGGCGAATGGGCCTTCTGCGTCGAGGAGGAAGGTGTCCTCGGCTGCGGGGAAGAATCGCTCGCGGAGTTGTCTCGCGGCACTGAGACGTACAGTCTGGCGACGACCGAGGGAATCGACGTCTTCCAGCACTGGCGTGACGGCGAGTGCGTCGAGTACTTCGAGCCCGGCATGGAACACACCCGGTCCGAACCGCTCGGCCCCTGGTGGGACCGGGTGGAAGCGGCGCGCACAGCGCACGAAGGCGAGGGTGCCGGAATGGCACCTGCGGTGGCCCTCGTACTGGAGCACCTCGGCATCACCCTGGACGATGCCGTCCTCGCCGGGCCCTGGCCCAGCCTGACTCTCACCGAGGACGACGCATCGGCGGGGCCACGATGCGACACCTACGCGGGAGAGGGGCCGGTTCCGCCCGGGACCGTCGAGATCTTGCGGCCGAACTGACGTAGTCAACGATGCCGTCGGCTCCGGATCTAGGTCAGGTGCGCGAGCGAGCCGATGACACGCTCGGGGATGCCCTCGGGCCAGAGGAAGGACGGCGAGACGACTCGCTGGTGGGCGAGTCCGTGCAGGCCCGCCCACAACGCCGTCGCGTCGGCGGACACATCCGTGCTTATGGCCGCACCCGCCGCGACACAGTCGGCCAAGGCGTCGATGAGCATCAGCAGGGACGACGCGCCGAGCACGACGAGATCCGTCTCGGTCAGCGAGCTCTCGCCCAGGCGTGGCATCCACAGGCCGCCGAACATCGTGCGGTAGCGCTGGGGGTGACGCCCGGCGAAGTCGAGGTAGGTCGCGCAGACGGCCAGGAGTCGTTGCCGTGGATCGCCGCCGGCTCGCTCCGCCGCCGCGCCCAGGCTGCTCTCCAGTCCGGCGAACTCCCGTTGTACGACGGCCAACATGATGGCCGGTTGGTCCGGGAAGTGCGGGTAGATCGAGGGGGTGGCGATGCCGACCCTGCGGGCCACCGAGCGCAGCGTGACGGCGTGTTGCTCACCCGTCTCGTCGAGCAGTTCGGCCGCCGCGTCGATGATCTCCTCGCGCAGACGCCCGCCTTCTCCACGGCGATTGTGTGCGCGGGCCGGGGCAGCCTGCCCCGCAGCGCCAGCGCCAGCGCCAGTGACAGCCGCAGCCGCCGCAGCCGGCGCTCGTACTGATCCCGTTTGCTTCACCTCGTCACCTTCCGTCGTGGAGTGGGTAGCGCGACCGTGCCCGAACAGCAGTGGCCCGACCAGCAAAGGCCCTACCAGCAAAGGGAGTTGCGGAGCGTCGGGTGTCACACCTGGGGAACGATGACGACCTTTCCGGCGACGGTGCGGGCTTCGGCGAGCTGCAGTGCGGCGACGGTGTCGGTCAGGGCGAACTTGGCGGCGATCTGCGGGACGAGGGCGCCGTCGGCGACCAGGCCCAGGACCTGGGTGAGATCGTCGGTCATGCGCTGCTGCCAGGTCTTCTGGCAACGGCGCTTTCCGGCCCAGAGATTGTAGAAGTGGGCGCTCCTGCCGTTGTGCAGGGCGTTCCAGGTGTTGAGGCGCGCGAAGAGCTTGAGGACGGGGAACTGGGAGTTGCCCTCCTCGTCCTTGCTGGCCGCGGTGCCGTAGGAGACGAGGGTGCCGCCGCGGCGCAGCAGTTGCCAGGAGTCCTCGATGGCGGGTCCGCCGACGTGGTCGAAGACCGCGTCCACGCCCTCGGGGGCCAGTTCGCGGATGCGGGCGTACATCTCCGGGTCGCGGTAGTCGACCGGGGTGACGCCCAGTTTCCGCAGGGCGTCGTGATGGCGGGGTGACGCGGTGCCGATGACGGTGATGCCGGCGTGCCGGGCGAGCTGGACGAGGGTGGAGCCGACACCGCCGTTGGCGCCGAGGACCACGATGGTCTGGCCGGTGCGGACCTTGGCGGTGCGGTAGAGCATCTGCCAGGCGGTGACGCCGTTGACGGTGACCGTCTCGGCGACGGCCGGGTCGATGTCGTCGGGCACGGGCATCAGGTCGGCGGCGTCGACGGCCAGATGGCTGGCCCAGGCGCCGGTCTTGGTGATCGCGGCGAAGCGGCGTCCCACGAGCGAGGCGTCGGTCCCGGGGCCGGTCGCGACGACGGTGCCGACCAGGTCGTAACCGGGGACGAAGGGGAACGGCGGCTGGTCGTAGTACTTGCCACGGCGCATCTGCTGCTCGGCGAAGCACACCCCGGTGGCCTCCATCCGCAACACGACCTGTCCCTTGCCCGGGGCCGGCAGCTCATGGGTCCGGGTCTCCAGTCCTTCGGGCTCGACCTTGCCCGGCAGGACGATCTCGGTCGCGGTGATGGTGGGTGTGGTGCTGCTCATGGTGTGCTCCCGTGGATTCCTGCCGTGTGGTTACACCCGTAAGGCTAGAGGTGTTAGGTCAGGTCGAGCAAGGGGCTACGAGCATAAAGTTACGTGCGTAAGTCTGCGATCTGGGCATGAGAAAGGGCGCGACCGGATTCGAGTCGGTCGCGCCCTCTTCATCAGTCCTGGTTCAGAGCGATCTGTCCACGGATCGCAGATCGGGCCGGTCCCTGAGCTGCCGACGCGAGTTGATGCCCAACTTGCGGTAGATGCTGCGCAGGTGGGCGTCCACGGTGCGTGGACTGATGAACAGCCGCGAGGCCACTTCCTTCGATGTCGCGCCCGTGGCGACCAGCCGCGCGATGTGCAGTTCCTGCATGGTGAGTTGGTCACGGGCGAAACCCGTGCGGCTGCGCGCCGTCTCTCCCGTCGCGCGCAGCTCGTCGGCGGCTCGCCGGGCGAACGCCTCCAACCCGGCACCGGAGAACAACTCGTGCGCCGTACGCAGATGGGGCCGGCAGTCCTGCCTGCGGCCCTGGCGCCGCAACCACTCCCCGTACAACAGGTGGGCCCTGCCCCGGTACGGGAGCAGCGGTGTGTCGGTGAGGCGGTCGATCGCTTCCCGGTAGTCGCTCTCCGTTCCCTCCACCAGTCCCCGCGCGTACGCCGCGATGCCCAGGCCGGAAGGGGTGCCACTGGCCTGCGTACGTTCGGTCAGCGAGGCCAGCGCGGCGACGGCCGCGGCGTGGTCACCGCAGCGGACGGCGGCTTCCACCAGCTCCGGCAGGACGAACCCGGCGACGAAGAGTTCCCCGTCGGCCGCGGCACGTCGTGCGGCTGCCAGTGCCTCCTGGTATTCGGCCAGGCCGTTGTGGAGCACCGCGCTCGCCCAGTGGATGTTGGAGATGATCTGTCCCGTGGCGGTGGCTGTCGTGGTGACGGCTTCGAACAGTGCGACAGCCTCGTCGCGGCGTCCGCGCATCGCGGCCAGTTGCAGCCGGTGGTAGATGACGGGAGGCGCACCGGTCGCGTCGGCGATCGCCTCCTCCTCGGCGATCGCGGCCATCGCCTCGTCGAGGTCGCCGGTGAGCGCGGCGGCGGAGGCGGCCTGGGCGAGACCGAGCCGCAGGACCAGCGGTGATCCCGACGCCCGGCCGTTCTTCAGCAGCCACTCGATGATCCGCACGTGGGTGACCGGGTCCCACAGCTCGGCCGCGAGGATGATCGCGAGCGCGGGGTGCCGGGCCCACAGCGGGCCGTCCGCACCGTCTAGGGCCTCTTTGATCAGGGGGACGGCCGCGTGGTGCCCGTCCGAGGTCAGGGTGTCCAGCGCGTCCAGGATGTCCGGGGCGTGCGGCGAGGTGGTCCTGGCCGCGGTCCTGGCCTCGGCGAGGACCATGTCCGTCACACCGTTCGCGCGTCCGACGAGCAGACTCATTTCGAGCGCTTCCACATAGCTCTCCCGGGAGCGCGCGGGATCCAGCAACGCGAACCGCCTCGCGGCGCGCAGCATGGCCGCCGGGCCGTCGCTGTCGTCGACGCGGGCCAGGGCGATTCGGCCCCGCAGCAGATCGGCCTCCGCCTGTTGCCACTCGTACGAGCCCGAGCCCGATTCGGAGCCCGATTCCGAGCCCGAGTCTGATTCCGAGCCCGAGTCAGTCCCAGTGCCGGTGTCCGAGCCAGGGTCGAAGCCTTCGACCGTCGTGAGCAGAGCGGTCGTCGTGAGCAGCGCGGCAGCCCTGTCGGTGGCGCCCGCGTCGAGGTGGGCGCGCGTGGCCGCGAGGGTCCGTTCGATACGCCGTTCGGTGTCGAGCGACAGCTCCGCCGCGCGTTCGAGGAAGGCGGCCGTGGCCACCGCGCCACCACGTGCCAGGGCGCGGGACGCCGAGCGCTCCAGCTCTGCGGCGACGTCCTCGTCCGGGACGGCAGAAGCCTGTGCGCGATGCCACGCGCGCCGGTCGGGGTCGGTGACCGGGTCGGTCACGTCGGCCAGCGCGCGATGGGCCAACTGCCGCTCACCCGCCGCGGCGTCGTCGTACGCCGCAGTGCGTGCCAGCGGGTGGTAGAAGCGCACGCGGGCGCCGAACTCGACCAGTCCGGTCGCGGCGGCAGCCGCACCGGCCGTCGCCAGGTCGATGTCCAGCCTCCGCGCCGCGGGCCACAACAGCCCGGGATCGCCGGTCGGGTCGGCGCCGGCGAGCGTGAGCAGGAGCCGCGCCTGCGCGGGCAGGTCGGACAGCGTGGTCCGGAATCCGTGGCCGACCCGGTGCGGCACCGAGGCCGGTTCGGGCGGGGCGAACCCACCGGCCCTGGGCAGGGCGAGCAGAGCCAATGGGTTGCCTCTGGCCTCGGCCACCAGCCGGTCACGTACCTGCTCGTCGAGCGTTTCGTGGCTCTGCCGGGCGAGCAGTGCCCGCGCGTCGGCGTCGCTCAGCCCGTCGACGTTCAGACCTGGGAGAGCCTCCAACTCACCTTCCTCGTAAGGCAGTCGGGCGGTGAACACCATGGCCACCGGCTCGGCGAAGACGCGCCGGGCGAGAAAGGCAAGTGCCCTTGACGAAGCCGCGTCGAGCCAGTGCGCGTCGTCGACCACGCACAGCACGGGGCGTTCCTGGCCGGCCGCCGTGAGCAGTCCCAGGGTCGCCAGGCCGGCCCGGAACACGTCCGGGGTGCCGGACGCCAGGTCGAAAGCGATCTCCAGGGCCTGGCGCTGCTGGGCGGGCAGCTCGGTCAGGCGGTCCATCACCGGGAGGCAGAGCTGGTGCAGCGCGGCGAACGGCAGTTCCGCCTCGTGCTGGGCCCCGCCCGCCCGGAGGACCTGAAACCCGGACGCCACCTCCTGCGCGTGCTCAAGCAGCGTGCTCTTGCCGATTCCTGCCTCACCGCGGAGGACCAGAGTGCCGCCCCGGCCTGCCCGCGCCGCGCCGATCAGCTCACCGAGGCGCTGTGTCTCGTACTGCCTGCCGAGCAGCGGACCGCGAGTATGGGCCAACGTTTGCACAGCGCGTAGCCTACCGAGCCGGCGGCGGACCTCGATCCGGTCCCGGGGAACGGGTGATTCAGAAGAATTCCGGGTTTTTTCGGGCGGCGCGGGTATCCAGGACGGTTCTCAGGAGTGATGGTGTGTCGGCTGCACGACGCCGACCTTCTCCCTCTTGCCGAGGACGACGAACTGGCCCATCATCCCGTCGTCCTCGTGCTGCAACAGATGACAGTGGTACATGTACGGCGTGTTCGGATCGGTGTGTCCGCGAAAGCGCATCGCCAGCCGGTAGTGCTTTCCCTGTGCCAGCAGGACGGTGTCCTTCCAGCCGCGCAGGTGCGGTTCCGGCTTCCCGCCGCCGACGGTCAGCACCTGGAACTGCACGTCGTGAACGTGGAAGTTGTGCAGAAAGCCGTTGTCGTTGACCACGTCCCACACCTCGACCGTGCCCTCGCGGACACCGAAGTCGATACGGTCCACCGCCATCGACCTGCCGTTGATCTGATCCGACGCGAGCACGAAGGAGCGTTCCCGCGCGGCCTTTTCGCCGGCGAGGTCCGGTGCGACACCGAGCGTGTCAGGGAGGGTGCCGACGTCGGACAGGGTGGTCGCGGCCCGGAACTGGCAGATGTCGAGACGGTCGTCGAAGCCGTCGATCCGACCCAGCGTGCCCCCGTACTCGGACGGATAGGAGCGCAGTTCAACCTGCTCGCCCGGCTTGAACGCCACCAGAATCTCCGCACGTTCGCCGGGTGAGAGATAAAGGCGCTCGGTGTTCCACGGCTCCGCGAGCAGACCGCCGTCGGTGGCGATGAGCGTGAAGCGCCGGTCGTCGGAGAACCCCAGGTTGTACAGGCGCGCATTGGACCCGTTGAGCAGCCGCAGTCGTACGAGCTTGGTGCTGACGTCGACGTACGGACCGATCGCGCCGTTGACGAGCACCTCTTTGCCGATCACGCCCACCGAGCCGCCCAGTGGCACTCGCTTCTCGAACTGGTTGTCCCCGTCGAACGCCCGGTCCTGAACAATCATCGGGATGTCGTCGACGCCGTACTCGGACGGAAGTGTCGACGCCTCGGAGTCCTCGTCGTCGACGATGAACAGGCCGCTGAGGCCCCGGTACATGTGGTCGGCGGTCGCTCCGTGCATGTGTGGGTGGTACCAGAGCGTCGCGGCGGGCTGGTCGACCGTCCACTGCGGCCGCCAGGTCTCTCCGGGGGCGACGACCTGATGGGGTCCGCCGTCCATGGCCGCGGGAAGGTGCATCCCGTGCCAGTGGAGAGAGGTGTCCTCGTCCAGTCCGTTGCGGACGGCGAACTCGACCTGCTCGCCGCGCCGCACACGAATCGTCGGGCCGAGATACGTGCCGTTCACGCCCCAAGTGCGCGTCGTGGCACCGGCCTTGAACCGGGTCCTGCCCGACCGGATACCGAGGGTGAACACCCGGGCCCCCTGCGCGCCCTTCTCCGACTCTGCCAGGGGCGGTATCGGCAGAACCTTGTCGAAGTCGATCTCGCCGAACGTGTCCTGCTGCGCGGCGTAGTAGTAGATGCCGTAACCACCACCAGCGAGGACAACCGCGCCCCCGGTGCCGAACCCGAGGGCCTTCAGCGCTGTGCGTCGTTTCATACGGTCACTGTCGTGCGCGGACCGGTCCCTTCGCGTCGGTGCAGATTACGTAGACCGGGTTCTCCACGGACGGTTTCGCTGGCGAGGCACACCGCCTCAATGCGCATGGCCGAGACATACGTACTTCCCACCGACGCGAAGGCCCCAGGCCGCGCGAGAGATTCTCCGGGGGCCCGTTCCAGCCGGACCGCGCACACCGTACGCCGCTTGCCGTGACCTGTCCGCCCCCAGACCGGACACCCCGAAACACCCTCTCTTGGAGAACAGTTGCCCTACATACCCGTCAGTGACGTCGATCTCTACTCCGAAGCGGCGCGCACCGACCCGTACGACATCTACGCCGAACTCCGGGCGCTCGGGCCGGTGGTGTACCTGTCCCGCTACGACCTGTACGCGTTGCCCCGCTACGACGAGGTGCGCGCCGCGCTGATGGACTGGCGGACGTTCTCCTCGGCACGCGGCGTGTTCGTGGATCCGGGCGTGAACGCACAACTGGAGGGGATCACGCTGTGCAGTGACCCGCCCGAGCACACGGCGATGCGCTCGGTACTGGGACGGCCACTGCGGCCGGATCGGATGCGCGAGGTGACTCCGCGGATCGAGGCCGAGGCCGACCAAGTCGTCGAACGGGTCGTCGGGCGGGGCAGGTTCGAGGTGGTCACCGAACTGGCGGAGTATCTGCCCATGACCGTGGTCTCGGACCTGGTCGGACTTCCCGATCACGGCCGGGAGAAGATGCTGGAGTGGGCCGCGGCCATCTGGAACACCCAGGGCCCCGCCGACGACCGGGCAGCCGCGGCGGGACCCGCCGTCGAGGAGTTCATGGCCTTCGCCATGCATGACGCCGTGCCGGGAAAGATCCACCCCGACGGCTGGGCCGCGCAACTTTACGAGGCCGCCGACCGTGGCGAGATCCCGCGCGACAAGTGCCCGGTGATGATGCTCGACTACGTCACGCCGAGCCTGGACACGACGATCCTCGCCATCGCCAACACGGTCGCGCTGTTCGCCCAGAACCCTGACCAGTGGGACCTGTTGCGCGCGGACCGCTCGTTGATCCCGCACGCGATCAACGAGTCGCTGCGTCTGGAGACCCCGGCGCCCCAGTTCAGCCGGGTACTCACCGAGGACCATGAGATCGGCGGGGTTCCGCTTGCCGCCGGCTCACGGGTCGCGCTGCTCTACGCCTCCGCCAACCGCGACGAGCGTCACTACCCGGACCCCGCGCGCTTCGACATCACCCGCCGCCCCTCGGACCACCTCGCCTTCGGCCGGGGCGAGCACGTGTGCGTCGGAATGCACCTCGCCAGACTGGAGATGAGCGCGCTGCTGGAACGACTCGCCGACCGGGTCGCCCGCTTCGACATCATCGAACGCCAACCGCTGATCAACAACGGGTTGCGCGGTCTGGACCGCCTGGACGTGTCGGTCACACCTGTGTCCTGACGACAGGGCCTAGCGGCACGGGTTGCGATACCTGCGTGTGGGTCAGCCGCAGTGGCCGGAGTCGCCGCCGGAGGCGTTGCCGATGACGCCGTACCACTCGATGCAGTAGCCGCGGCCGTCGACGTAGACGGGGCCGGCGTAGGACGTGTACTGGCCGTCGTCCCGGACCGGCGTGCTCTCGTGGCCGACCTGGGCGTTGAGCTCGACGGCCATGTAGATCTTCGCGCCCGTGGTGTTGCGGATGGTGACGGCGCAGTTCTTGCCGGTCGCTGCGTTCCAGGTGAGGAACACGGTGCCGGAGTTACCGACGGGTGTGGAGTCGATGACGGTGTAGCCCGTGCCGCAGGCTCCGTTGTACGTTGCCGCGGCCGACTTGGCGGTGATCTTGCCCGTGGCTGCCGTGGCCGGGGCTGTTGCGGCGAGGGTGCCTGCGAGGGCCAGCACGCTCAGGGCGGTGGCAGTGGTGGCGCGGCGGGACAGCTTCATGGTGTTTCCCCCTGGTGGTGTGTTCGGCGAAGTGCCGTATCGGTGAATGCCCGTGGGCTGGCTGGTCGTTGCCGTCCCACGCATATGAGACCGGGGAGCCCCCGGCAGGGTTGTGGGGGGTTGTGTCCCTGTTGCGTCACCGGTGTCACAAAGCCCGTTACGTCGCCAACGCGTTGCTTGCCTGCTCGTATGCCAGCCTCTTTCAGGGAGGTCGTGTGGAGCACCGAAGCCCCGCGCCCACCGCGTGCAGCCCTCTCCCCGAACCGTGACCACGTCAGGCCAGGAGAGCGGAATGGAGACGCTGAAGCGGTACTGGGGCGACCGGACTGTTGCGGACCGACACCAAGGCTCACACCCCGCGGGATACGCGGGTCGGGCGCGGTGGCACACCTCGACGCTCTCGTCGGCCTCGGCGAGGCGTCGGCGATGATGCCGAACGATTCGAGAGTGTCGCCCGGGGTCCTGTCCAGTCCGGGAGGCGACCGCCCCAGCCTGCCCACTGTTGGCTCCTCAGCTTCATCAGCACGTTCTGAACTTGACTCTGTCGGGGATCTTGGAGCGCGGAGGCCAGCTGCCTAGCGTCGGTTGGCGGCAGTGGGCTGAGGGGCTCGATGCCGACGGCGATGGCCGTTAGACGCGACGGCCCGCCGGCTCTTCTCCACGTGGATGGAGGCCCGAGCGTGGGCCAAGCTCCACGGTGACAAGCACGTTCATCTGTCTGCGCCGTCCTGCCCGCTGATGTGTCGACGCAACAGTTCTACCGCCAGGATGTGGTCGTACTCCTCGGCTATGTCGATGGGCGTGTGACCGTCGGGATCCGGCAGCTGCGGGTCGGCGCCGAAGGCCAGCAGGATGGCCGTGGTGTGCACGGTCAGCGGGCGCCCGCTCTGCAGCGTGCTGTCTCCCTCGACGTCAATGGCGTGCGTCAAGAGCGTCGAGTTGCCCTGCACCTCGTTGGGATCGGTACCGGTGGCCAGCAGGCGCGCCAAAGTCTCGGCATCCTCGTGCTCCACCGCAAAGTGGGCTGGCGTCCAGTAATCGTTCACCAGGCCATTCAACCCACTCCACCCGTGTCCACCAAGGGGTTTTTGCACCGTGCGCACTGCCAAGTGAGATGACGTACTGGTCTCCGGAGAAGCCGAAAATTCCCAGGTGAGTGGGTCTCCCCTCGGAGTAGAGCTCGATGTAGGAACCGGTCCGCCGGATCCGCCGCTCACCGAACAGGTTCCCTCGCGCTCCTCATGATTCGCAGACTCGTTGGCATAGGCAGCAAGCTCTTCGTACTGCCCCACCGTCGGGCGGCCCGCGGGCCCCGGCCCGTCATCGTGAAGGCAGATGCCGATGTTCCTGACCGTCTGCGATGTCGGTCCCGCTCAGCACCCCTGCTGCTCGGGCCGACAGTGCGCAGTCCTGGAAGCCATCGGCCTAATGGCGCTGCCTTCGGAGCGCCACGTGACGTGCGGCAGCCCCTCTGTAACGGGGGTCAGGTCGTGGTGTGCCGCGTGCTGTGGGGTCGCGCGGCCTTGTTCATCCGAGAGCCGGGATGATCACCCACCTTGCGGTGCCGGCCACGTCCGCCACAGTGGGCCGGATTCCGGCGGTACGGCAGAAGAGTTCGAGAGTCCCGTCGAACGCGGCCTCCTGGGGATCCTCCATGTCCATCGCCTCCATGGCCGCTAGGACCTCCGGGATGGTCGGCTCCTCGTAGTCGCCCTCTTCGGAATGATCGGCCACCACCTCGCCGTCGCGATACACCACGAAGGTGGTGTCCGCGTTGATGCTCCTGGAGCAGGCCACGGCGAAGGTGCCGACGGAGAGTGCCGAACTGTCGGTTCCCGGGTGGCCCATGTTCTCGACGATCAGTGTGTGCGGGCCGAGGGCGAACGCGGCCACGCATACGTCGTCGAAGGCGGCGTCCTCGATCGCACTCTGTGTCAGCAGGTCGTCCCAGGTGCCCGTTCGGACCTGGTCCGGGTCGACGCCCAGGCGCCGCAAGGCCTCGTCGGGTGTCGTGTCGTGCACGACGGCGATGGAGAAGTACTCCAGCCCGTTCAGCTCCTCCAGCCACGTCTCGAAGTCCTCGTCCGGCTCTGGCGCGGCGGCGTCCGTTTCCGCCACCTCCTCGCCGTTGCGCCACACGACCGTGCCGTCCGCGCGGCGCAGTAGGACTTCCCCGCTCTCCACGAGCAGTTCATCGGCCGGACCGGCCAGCGCCGGCCGCTCGGGGTCGTCGTCGAGGATTCGCAGCATGCCGTCCTCGTCCAGGAACAGCCCTGGCTGCTGAGCCTCTCCCAGGTACTCGTACCAGAGCCACGTGCCGTCCGCTCCGAACAGCACCAGACGCCGGTCGTCATTGTGGCCGAGTACGGTGCTGCCGTCGGCGGAGGTGAGGGAGTGCTGGCGGAGCGTCTGACCCCGGCGCAGAACCGCGCCGCGCGGCGTGTCCACAGCCGGGGCGTCGCAGGAGGTGTGTGCGTCCACCGACCACACCGCGCGGCCCTGCGTGTCGAGCAGATCCACCCGGCCGTCGTCCCGGACGGCGAGCCGCCGTGCACCCGAACCGGCCGTACCGGAGCGCCAGACGGGCGCGCCGTGCGCATTGTGCAGCACCAAGTCGCCGTCGGGCGTCAGTTCGGCCCAGGTGCTCTCGGCCCAGTGCGTGCCGGCCGACCACACGTCACGGTGCTCGGCGTTGCAGCGCAGCACGAGGTCGCCGTTCCCCTGGTGGGTCAGGGTGTGCGAACCGGAGGGGGAGGTGAGCGACTGGTGGCGCAGGCGTCCGCCGGTGCCGAGCTCCGCTCCGCCGTAGGCGTAGGGGGCTCCCGCGGACACCGGCGTGGCCGGGTTCGGGGTGCCCTCGTGCCACAGGACGGTGCCGGCGGCATCCGTCAGGCACAGCGTCCGGGCCTTCGCCTTGGAGCCGTGGATGGGCAGCATGCGCCAGCTGAGCACGGTGCCTTCCTGCTCCAGCCAGTCGACCAGCGGCCCGGACAGCGCGTAGCTCCCGCCGCCGCCGTTGGGCCAGCGCTCGCCGATCCGGAGCTGTCCGTCCTGTTCCCGTACGACGGTCCGCCGCTTCTTGCCTTCGCTGAGCAGGTATCGGCCGACGGTGATGTCGGCGGCGGGGGCGGCGTCCCGCAGCGGCTGTGCTTCGACCGGGCCGGTGCGCACGTTGGCCAGCCGCACATGCTCGCCGTCGAGCAGTTCCAGGTCGCCCTCGTCGGTGAGGATCAGGTACTGGGCGCCGCGTGCTGCGAAACCCGAGCGCCAGACCGTCTCGTGGTTGTCCCCGGCCTCGACCTGAACCTCGCCCCCGTCGCCGAGCAGCAGTCGTCCGGCGGCCCCCGCCCGCCAGGTGACCTCGTCCCGCTCGGTGTCCGTGATCACGGCGATGCCCGCCGCGTCGTGGTGCAGGACGAACCGTCCGTTGGGCGCGCGCAGTTGTTCGTCTGCGTGGAGGCGGTTGAACTGGAGGATTTCGTGCATGGTGACCTTTTCTCGTGCTGGGCGCCGCGGGTGCGTCGTGCTTGATCGCATTGTGTCGGGTGCCACTGACAATCGGCCGGGTGCCGTAGCTATGGCCCACGTTTCCCGTATCGGCCCTGCGCTGCGGCTTTGTTGGAGAGGCGCCCGGCCCCGTTCATCGTCACTTGGCGGCTGACTCTGGCGAGACGGTCTCGCGGCGGGTGATCTCGACCTGGCAGAAAAAGGTGAAGGAAAGCCGAGGTTGCCGTCTACCGCGCTTACGGGGGTGAGCGCGGACACGCTCCGGTGGCGGAACGGGAGTTGTGGACCCCGCGCTGTCAGACCTCGTATCCGGAACCGCTGCCGCGCGGTGAAGAGCCGTCGGCCCCGTGCGCCGACAGCTCATACCTGAGCGGGTGTCGACGCACGGCGGGCCCATCCTTCACCGCAGCGAGAGTTGCACGAGCCGCGCGCTCGCCCTGGCTCCGGATTCGGTGGCGACCACGACGGCGACGTAGCGTGCTTCGGTGTCCGTGCTCAGATTCCGGCTTCGTCCCGGGCCCGTGAGGCGCCCGATCTGCGTGTACGTCAGCCCATCGGCGCTGAACTCGACTTGGACCCCGGGAACCCGCCCGCTCGTCCACTGCGTGCGGATGCTGCGGATCCGCTGGGCTGCGCCGAGGTCGACGACCATCCGACCGCCGGGGCCGGGGGTCCAGGCCGTCGTCGGATCGCCGTCCACGGCCGCAGAGGGGTCCGACATGCCCTGGGGCAGAGGCGCTGTGGGGAAGACGGTACGGCCCAGGGCGAGATCGTTGTGCGGATAGGCGGGAGTGTCCCGCAGGGTGCAGGTGGTGACTCGTCCCGAGCGCACCACGACCACCGCGCCGGCCTTCGGGCCGACGACCTGCACGCGGCAGGACGGACCGCTGAGCCGGACCGTGGAGGCATCGACGACCTCCGCGCGCAGGCCCACGGGCAGCCGGTCGCCGGACAGTGGGCGCAGCGCGAGCCGTGGTGCGAGGACCTGGGCTGTGGCTGCGTCGAGCGCGGCCTCGTAGGAACTGCCCGCCGTAGTCACCGTCTGCCGACCTTCGAACAGCGTCAGGCGTGACCGGGACTGCGGAATCGCGACCTGCGTGGCGATCGCCTGGTCGGAGAGGTTGAAGAGGCTGAGGTGGCCGTCTGTGAGGGCGACACGTACGGCACTGTCTGTGGCGTGAGGGGTGGGGCGGTCGGCCAGTTCGCGAAGGGTGGCGGGGGATGCGTCGGGCAGTCCCTCGACCAGCAGCGGGGCGGCCGGTCCGTCCGCCAGGACCACGGTGTCGCCGTACACGGCCAGTTGGTGTTCAGAGCCCCGCACCACCAGTCCCGCACGGCCGTCGACGTCGAGCCAGCCACCTCGGCTCGACACGTCGGGCGTCGGCCAGGACACCAGGTCGGTCCACTCCAGGCCGTCCATGGAACCTTGCAGAAGGTAGGCGCGCCCCGCGGCGGCCTCCCAGCGCAGACTCACCCGGTCCACGGAGTGTGATCCGCCGAGGTCGACGGCGAGCCAACTGTCCGTGCGGGGGCGTTCTGCCCGCGAGACGGCCCATCTGCTGGCCAGGTTCCCGTCCACTGCCAGGGCCGGCTCCTTGCCGGGATCGAAGGACGACGCGGTGGCCGTCGTGCCACGGGCGAGGTCGGTGCCCGCGGCCCCGTCGCGTGCCTCGAACGCGAACAGGGAGTACCCGTACGCCGGATCGGGCCGGACCCCGGTCATGCGCAGATGACGTACCTCGGTCCGCGTGAACGTGAGGTCGTCCACGCGCGGGGAAGCCGCCTGCGGGCGGGCGTCCTGGGCCGCGACCGTGGTGCTGCCTTCGGCGAAACGGTAGGTACGGGAGCCCGACAGTCCGGCCACGCCGGGCATGGTCAGGTTGTGCACCTCCAGATGTCCTTCTCCGGCGGCGACGCCCGTGGTCGCGTAGACGACGGCGCCCGAGGGCAGAGTCGTCCAACCGGCGTACTCCGCGCCCAGTCGCAGCACGGTCGCGCTGCCGTCGAACCCGTCGCGGACGCGGCTGTACGTCTGCACCTGGCGGCTTTCGACCTTGCCCGACACGGCCGGGAGGAACATCGGGGTGGCTCCGCTGATTTTGAACAGCCAGTCGTCGTGCGCCGGTTGCCAGGCGAACTTCACGAAGCCCGGCTTGGAGACGGCACCGGCCCAGGCTCCTGGGGACTGGTGGGAGACCAGACCCGGCTCGGCTCCGAAGTCGGTGACTCCACGGGCCTGCGCGAACAACTCGGCCTCGGACAGCGGACGGACCGTGCGCCCCTGCTCAGCCGCCCACACATGCAGAAGGTAGCTGATGGCCAACTCGGCCCTGGCCTCCGGCTCGTACTTCGGCTCGCCCGAGAACTTCGCCAGCCGGTACTCCGGAGGATAGGCCTGGTACGCCTCCAGCCGCGAGGCCAGCGAACGCTCCGCACGGGCCGCGGCCCGGTCGCCGGCGACCTGGGCGAGGAAGGCGAGCGGGATGACGTCTCGCCCGTAGAGGTGCTCGCGGTCCGCCACCATGGGCATCAGCGGCTCTCCGGCGTCGCTCATCACACCGAGGAGGGTGCGCCACAGCAGGTCGGCGTTCGGCTGCCGGGTGAGTACCTGCGGCATCGGGCGCCCGGCAACGATGAAGTGCGCGGCGTTACGACCCGACGTGCGCCACAGTTCTTGCTGGTAATGCGGGCCGAAGGACCCGTGGTTCTCGACGATGAACGTGTCGTACAGGTTGCGGGCCGTGTTCGCGGACACGGAAACGCCATCCACGCGAACCGGGTTGGCGAGGTCCGCCGGGGGCAGCCCCGCCTCGTTGCGCGACCAGGTGCCGTATGCGGCCAGCCAGTCGGCGTGCCGGGGGTCGTCCGTGGCCCAGGCCGCACCGGGGGCGAGGGACTGGGCGTACACGCCCATCTCCTCCAGCTTGGTGTCCTTCTGATGGCCGCCGGAGAGGCCGTGCGGGGTCCAGTCGCCGGAGTCCGGGTCGTCGCCCGTGCCCAGGGCAGTTGTGTAGGCCGCCTGTTCGCGCGCGATGGTGTCGACGTGTCCTTGGGTCACTGCGTCGAGCTCGTCCCACAGGAGTCGTGCGGCGAGGACGAAGTACGACTGGAAGGTTGTGTCGAAGAACAGCTTCCGGCCCCACTGGGTGCCGCCGGTCAGCCGGTTGGAGGCGGCGAAGTGCTTGATGGTCGCCAGGGTCCGGGTCCGCAGCGTCTGCTCGTCGACACCGGCCCGATCGCTGTCGTACGCGCCGTGCGTGAGGAGGACCGCATTGCCCAGCACCACGGCGAACCCGAAGTCCTTGTCCGTGTAGTACCCGCGTGCCTGGTCCCACTGCTGCTCGGACCAGCGCGTGTGATTCAGCAGGACGCGATGGTAGACGGCCGCCACCTCGGCCGGTCCTTCGCCGGATTGCCCCGCGGCCCCGCCGGAACGGCCCTCGGCGTGGGCGGCGATGGGCCGTCCGAGTGCCAGAGGCACGGCGGCCAAGCCCGCGGAGACGCCGAGAAGTTGGACGAACCGGCGTCGGGCGACCGGGGGAGGGGGTATGTGCGACACGATCGGCGCCTCTCTCAGCGAGCTAGACAACGTTGTCAAGTGGCAGCGGCAATCTTTCGTCGTGTCGGCGGGGTGCGTCAAGGGGTGTGACGTGTGCGGGGGTTTGTGGGCCGGTGGGGTGCTGGGTGATTTCGGGGGTGGGGGCGGCTGAGGCTGTCGGGTGCCGTGGGGTGCCGTGGGGTGCTGTCGGGTGCAGCATGGTGCAGCCGGGGCCGTCGGGCAGGGCGCGGCGGATCGGGCACTGCCCCGGCGGTTCCGGCGGATCCGGTGGTGTCGATCGGTGCCTGGGGGCTGTTGAGGATGCTGCGGTGCGGTGCCAACGGGGCTTCTTGACGAGGAGGGACCAAGGCTGGCCGGTCAATCCGGAATCCGGTTGAATCGGGCCGGCGCCCTATCCGGGCGCTGCGTTGAGACCGCGAGTCAGTACCGGATCCAGAGCGAACTGGTCCGGTCGTTCATGCGCGCCCCGACATAGCCCACGTTGGGTCCGTCGCCCGTCCCGTCGTACCAGTACTGCGAGTCGCCGTCCCGGTTGTAGCCGTCGTAGATGGTCACCCTGTGGCAGTTGCTGTATGTGTAGAAGCCGGAGATCTCGTTGTCCCAGATGAGGTTCGGTTGCAGGCGGTAGCCCGACGAGTCGCAGGGCCCCTCCTCCGCCGACACGATGATGCGTGTGAGGTTCGGCGGGCTGTTGTAGGCGTTCCAGAACCACTCCATGAGCAGCACGTCGGGCGCGGCAGCCGCTGTGAAGGCCGATGAGTTGGGGTCGTTGCTGCAGGTCTGCGACTTCACCGGTGAGAAACCCCCGTCGACCGACTTGCCGACCTCGACGACGCAGAACTTCCCGTCCCGCTTTCCCTCGGGTGCACCGGCGGCCGTGGCGGCACCGGTCGAGATACCTGTGATGAGTAGGGCCGAGGCGATCATCGCCACTGGTCGGCGGGCGCGGACGGCACCTTTGCGAGCATTCATGGCGTTCCCTCCGTGAGGTCTGACGTTCATGATGTGGACGGGCATGGCGCTGTGGAGCGTGACGCTGACGGGCTACCTCTGTGGGCTCTTTTGGTTCTCGCATCACGGCGGCCTGCTGGTCCGGGACCGAGTCCTGGACGGCAGGACATCGCCCAAGACTCGGTTCCGCAGTGGGACGGCGAGAGCGACACCGGCTGTGCGCAGGGGTACGACGCCGTCGACTGGTTCACCGGCGTCTCCTGGATATGCAGGAGCCCTGTGGTCAACTTGCCCTCGTGAAAGGCCGCGAGGGCGCTGGCGGCTCAGATGCCGCCGACGCTGCCGATGCTGAAGGGCGAGGCGGCGATTTTGTTGCCGGAGGAGACCAGGTAGTTCTGGCCGGTGCAGTTACTTCCGCTCCAGAATCGCTGGGTGATACCGCTGCGATTCCAGAGGGAGAAACTGTAGGCGAGGCTTACTCGCGCGCAGGTGCCGGGTTGCTTCGGGCCGAAGTACTGCACGCTGCCGTCCCATGACGTGTAGTTGTAGTCCTTCCAGAGGCACGAAAAGCCCGTCCCGTTGCATTGAGACAGGTCAGTGGGACCGACATCCGCAGTCGCATGCTGGGGCGAAGCAGGGGAGTGGCCGGCGGCGTTGGCAGGAACCGGTGCTGTCAGCGCGACAGAAAACAGGATGGCGGCTGCTGTACCAGCGAGGAGAGATGATCTCGGTTTCATTATCGCTACCTTCGGGTCGGGTCCTTTCCTCGGTACAGGCTGGCCGCTGCAATCGAACCTGTCCTTACGTGTGAGCGCACTGTTCTTTAGCCCGCGTGCACTGCTGACAGCGCTCTGTATCGGCAGGAAGTTGACGTCGCTGTGGCCGAGGCGGGCGACGGGAACGCCGCGCTCGCCGTGGTGGACGAGGAGCAGGCCGACGTCGCAGTGAGGGACACCGCCGAACCCGAAGCGCCCCGGCCGTGCCGGTACATGCGCGCCTGGTACCGCGCGGGGGAGCGTGACTGAAGGGAGGGAGGCCCGGTGACCGGACGGGGATCGGGCCCTACGGATGCGCATCCGGCACGTGGTGACTCGAAACAGGGAGGGATCCGTGCCGCCTCTGACGCCGAGGCACGGACCCCTCCCGTAGCTGTCTGGCCCTTCACCTGGCCGCCTCGGGCTGACCTGCCTGACAGCGGATCAGCCGTGGCGATGACCGGCAGCTGAATCGAGCACTGCACGCCATCATGCTCATCGGGATGCGGCAGCACGCGGTGGCCAAGGCCTACGTCGGCCTATGTCGCCCGCCAAGCTGTCGCGCAGGCCGAGAGGCAGCCCAGCGGATTCACTTCACTACGACGTTGTCCCCGGCTGAAGTCGACGGCCCGGTGGTGGTGTTGCCGTAGTACGCCCAGCGCCACGTGCCCGTCTTGGATGCCTTCACGGTCGTCTTGAGATTGCCCGAGCCGTTTGCGTACACCTTTTTCACCGTGGTGTAGGAAGTGGTTCCGGTGGCCTTGAACTGCAGGCTCGCCAGACGGCCTTCGTAGGCGGCGTACTTGTTGGTCTCCCAGTTGGCCCGCGTGACCTTTCCGGTCACGGTGAGGGTGCTGCCTTTGGTCACCGGCTCGGGTGAGGCGTTCACGGTCAGGCGGGAGTTGCGCTTGACGTAGACCGTGAGGCCCTTGTCATCAGTGTCACCGCCGCCGCCCTGGAAGGACACCTCGGCCGCGACCTTCCAGGCTCCGGCCTCGCTGTTGAGCATGTCCCACTCGCTCGGGTCGAAGTACATCGTCTCGGTGAAGTCGCAGACGCCCGAGCTCACTTTGATGCAGTCGCTCGTCTCGATGGCGTGCCACAGCCGGTCATCCGCACTGCCGCGGTACAGGAACACCGCCGGCCACTTCCACTTGTGGGTGGTCGTCATCCGGAAGGAGGCGGGCACCGCCACCTCCTTCGACACTCCGATCACGATCGGCTTGCCGCTGTTCACCTGGACGCGGGTGAACGAGACCCCGCCTTCGGCCGCGCCGGCCGGCACCGCGGCCACGCCGGTGAACACCGGGACCGCGCCACCGGCCACGACAGCTCTCCAGAGCTTCTTCCCCACTTGATCCCCGATCTCTGTATGCAAAGGCGCCGCAGACTCGTGCTCCGGCGCGTTTTTCAGACAGCCGGGATCCGCACGGGGTTGTGCACCCGTTGATCACGATCGGGCATCAGGCGATCTTCGTCTCAGGAGGCGATGTGCCGGGGCTGCTCGATGTCGCGTAGAACCTGGTCCCCGGTGGCCGGGACATCACCGACTACAAGGCCCCGATTACGGCCGCGTCGTCCGTAACTGGCATAACTGGCATAACTGGCGTGAGGCCGTGGGGAACCTGGTCTACCCGGCCGCACACCATCACGGCAGCCAGGACGCGGTCACACTAATTGTCGACGTCGTCGAGGGGCGCAGTGACGTTCGCTGGGCAGATGTCCGGGACCCGGGCGGTGCAGAACGTGTGCGGCACTCGCCGGACGCGGACGGGGTCGGCGAGTGCCGGATGGCTCCCCTTCTTTGACGGGGGAGGGGATGGACAGTGGCGACCTGGTTCCCTCGCGCAAAGGGGGGTTCGCCGTGGTGCGGCCGGAGGCGCTGTGTGCGGTGGGCGTACTGCCGGCGTACGGCATCGCCCGGCGCGGCGGACCCGTCGGCGCCGTCCGGTTCGGTGAGGAAGCGGCGCCATTCCCCGTGCACGCCCGGCTGACCTGGGTCGTCGGGGAGCCGCCGGGGACGGTGAACCAGTTCCCGGCGAGTACGGAGGCGGTTCCGATTGCGGTGCAGGGTGGCCAGGACCTGGTTTGGTGTCGGCGCACGCTTGGGCGACACGGGTCTCGTACGCGAACTGTCCCTTCGTGTTACGAAGTTGGGCATGTCAGATGAACGTTTGACGACCGGGCGGTCGCGGGCCCCGTGGCCACGCCGTCGGGCGAGGTTCGGTCTGGCGGCGCTCGGCTTCGGTGGCGCCGCTGTCTTCTCCCACTACTGGCTGGGAGACTCATGGAGCGATGTCCTGTGGTTGGCCATTTCGCTGCTCGTCGTGTCGACGACCATGCTGGAGGTCGTGCAGTTCTACCGCAAGCGCGGTGGGCGGCGGGGGCGTTGACGTGAAGGCGTCCGTGGCGACGCGTCCGTGGCGTTGCGCCGTCGCCGGTGGGCGGCGGTAAGGGCGATTTCTTCGGCGTCAGCGTTTCCAGCGTTCGTGGATGGGCCCGGTTCGCCCAGGAAAGCCGGACGACCACCAGCGTGCCCGCACGAACGGCGAAGCGGATTCTGCCGGATGGCGATGGTGTGATGGAGCGACGGCGAAACGCGGGGGAGTCGCCCCTCCAGCGGCGCACCAGCTCCGGCTCTCCCGTTCAGATCACTCGGCGGTGACCTTATGAACAGTGGTGTCATCGGGATTCAGCCGTTGCCCGTCCGCGGACAGCACTTCCAGTGGGCGCAGGCGTTGCCCCTGTCGGCGGTCGACCAACTGTGAGTGAGGTTCGCCGGGGGCGAAGAAGTTCTGTTCGCCCCACTGCCGCAGTGCCACGATGACGGGGAAGAGGGCCTTGCCCTTCGGGGTGAGTACGTACTCGCGGTAGGCGCTCCCGTCCGAGGCGGGGACGGATTCGAGGACACCGCCGGCGACCAGTGTGCGCAGTCGCGTAGCAAGGATGTTCTTCGCGACGCCGAGGCTGCGCTGGAACTCCCCGAAGCGTCGGCTTCCGTCGAAGGCGTCCCGCACGATCAGCAGGGACCACCAGTCGCCGATCGCGTCCACCGACCGGGCGACGGGACAGTCGCTGTCGTCGAAGCGTGTTCTGGTCACCATGGCGTTCCTCTCTCGTGACGGTTGCAACATGCTACCAAAATAGTTACCTTCGCCAGTGGTAGCAATATGAAACCAGCAGTGTGGAGGGGTGCTGATGCCCGGCAATTGCGAGGCTGTGACGCGACGAACCAGGGACCGAACCAGGGACCGAACCAGGGACCGAACCAGGGACCGAAGCGGGGGCCGGAGCGCGGGCCGAAGCGGGGGGCGAAGTGGGGGGCGAAGTGGGGAACAATCCTCGTTCGTCCTGTCCCGTGGTGTCGTCGTACTGTTCGCCGTCGCCAGCGGGGCCGCCGTGGCCAACGTCTACTTCTCCCAGCCGCTCCTGGTGACCATGGGCCACGACCTCGCCATGAGCCCGGGGCTCGTCGGCAGCGTGGTCACACTCACACAGGTCGGATACGGGCTGGGACTCTTCTTCCTCGTGCCGCTGGGCGACGTGGCCGACCGCAGACGGCTCATCGCAGCCCAACTGCTGCTCCTCGTGGTGGCCCTGGCCGTGGTAGCCACCGCTCACACGGCAGCGATCCTGCTCGCGGGCATGGCCGCCGTGGGACTTCTCGCGGTCGTCACACAAACTCTGGTGGCCTTCGCCGCATCACTGGCCCCTCCCGCCGAGCGTGGACGGGTCGTCGGGCTGGTCACCGGCGGCGTCGTCATCGGGATCCTGCTCGCCCGCACCGCATCCGGTCTCCTGGCCGATCTCGCGGGCTGGCGATCCGTCTACCTCGCCTCGGCATCGCTCACCGCGCTGCTCGCGCTGGTCCTGCACCGAGCGCTGCCGCGCCACACTGACGCTGGGCGGCCACCCCTGCCCTACGGGCAGCTGCTCCGCTCCACGATCACCCTGTTCGCACGGGAACCACTGCTGCGGCTCCGGGCTCTGTTGGGTTTGCTGATCTTCGCCGCCTTCAGCACTCTGTGGAGCAGCATCGCGCTACCCCTCAGCGAGGCCCCGTACTACCTGTCCCACAGCGCGATCGGCGCGCTGGGACTGATCGGTGTCGTCGGCGCGCTGGCTGCGACGATGGCAGGCCGCCTGAACGACCGCGGACTCTCCCGGCGGACCACCGGCATCGCCCTGGTGCTGCTCGTCGTCTCGTGGGTGCCCTTGTCCTTCACCCGGAACTCGCTCTGGGCCCTGGTCGTCGGGGTGATCCTGCTCAACCTCGCCGTGCAAGCGGTCCACGTCACCAACCAGACCCTGATCTACGCGCAACACCCGGACGCGGGCAGCCGATTGATCGGCGGATACATGGTCTTCTACTCGATCGGCAGCGCCACCGGCGCCCTCGCCGCGACCTTCCTCTACACGCTGATCGGCTGGGGTGCGGTACGTGCGTTGGGGGCCGCGTTCAGCTGTTTCGGGTTCGCGCTGTGGGCTTTGGCCGGCCGGGTGGGCGAGGAGTAACCCTGACTGTTTCCACGTCGCCATCAAGAAGATCGGCCAGTTCCTCAGGGGAATCACCGGCACGCCGCGGACCCCGTACCTCGCGCTCTTCCGCCGCAGCCGGTGGGTGAACTGTCCGAACTCGCCGCCGACGTCTGCTACCAGTCGATTTCAGTCGCCAGAAAAGGCTTGTTCTCCGGGGCCTGCTTGCGGGCCGCCAGTACGCGCTCGGCAACTGCGCCGACCGGTACGCGCAGGGGAGGTTCGTCCTGTTCGACGGTGTCGGCCACTGCGGAGGCCACGTCTTCCGGAGTGACCGGCTCGCTGCGCAGGGCACCGAGCATGTCGACCAGCGGAGCGTACGGGTCCTTCTCCTTCACGAACACCTTGGCGCGTTCAGCGCCACCGGAGGAGACCGCCCCGGGCTGGATGACACTCACCTTGACACCGAAGTGACCCGTCTCGATGGCGAGCGTCTCGGCGAGCGCCTCCAGCGCCCATTTACTGGCTCCGTACGGGCCGATCATCGGCAGCACCAGGCGCCCCTGGATGCTGGAGATGAAGACGAGACGGCCCGCTCCCTTTTCTCGCATCGCGGGAAGGACGCCCTGCACCACCCGCAACGCCCCCAGGGTGTTGAGCTGGAAGAGCCGCTCGACTTCTGCGAGCGGCACGCTTTCCAGGGGTGCGCGCACGGTGTCCCCTGCGTTGCTGATCAGTACGTCGATGTCGCCGGCGTCCCTCATGGCCTGGTCGACGCTTTCCTGATCCGTGACGTCGAGGCGCAGCCGTCGATCTACGGGGAGGTCTGCCAGTTGTTCCGGACGGCGTGCGGTGGCGACCACTCGGTGGCCGCGGTCGGCGAGTTCGACGGCTGCGGCCCGGCCGATACCTCTGGACGCGCCGGTGACGAGTACGGACGACATGGTGAACCTCCTGGTTCGAAGGGGGTGGGCGGACGGACCCGGTCGGGAGTCGATCGGGCCGGGAGTCGATCGGGCTGGGAGCCGACCTGGCCAGGCGATTGGCTCAGGCGGCGCCCTTGTCGCCGACGAGGTTGCCCTTCATGAGCCACGTCGGGCCTTCGGCGTATGTGCTGGCCTGCGCGAAGAACGCCGCGAAGTAGGGGCCACCGGCATGGGCGTTGAAAGCATCTACGTCCGCGTAGACCTCGTTCAGATAGAAGACATCGGGGTTCTCCTCGTCGGCGATGACTTCGAACCGGTGTGAGCCGGGCTCGTTCGCGAGGGAGTCGCGTGCGGTCCGCGCCGCCGCTTCGACGAAGTCGTCGCGGTGCTCCGGCTGGACGGTGAAGGAAACGAGGAATTGGTACATGGGGCTGCTCTCCTCAAGCTGGACGATGTGAGCAGTTCACTGACTGAACTGCTCTCCTCGTCACCGTAACACGCATCAGTTCAGTGAGTGAACTAGCTCTGTTAGAATCGGCGCATGACGCTCCCCAACACCTACGCGGACCGGAACTGCCCGCTGGCGCGAACACTGGAGGTCGTCGGAGAGCGCTGGACACTGCTGATCGTCCGAGACGCGTTCTACGGGGTGCGCCGGTTCGGGGACTTCGCCACGCAGCTCGGGATCCCGCGCGCCGTCCTGACCTCGCGACTCAAGTCCCTGGTGCAGGAGGGCGTGCTGACGCGTGACGACGGCAGTGCGGGCGGAGTCGAGTACCGGCTGACCGCCAAGGGCATCGCCCTGTGGCCGGTGGTGCACTCTCTGATGAACTGGGGCGAGGCCTTTTACTCCCCCGACGGACCGAAGCGCGTCCTCCGCCACGACCAGGACGGGGGCCTCCTCGACCCTCAGGGTCGCTGCCAAGAGTGCGGTTCCGTCGTCCCTGTCCCGGAGATCCGACTGGAGACCGGCCCTGGATTCCAGCCGTCGGACTCCGTTCAGGATCCGGTGTCCACCGCGATCAACACCCCGCGCCGCCTGCTCGAACCGATCACGACGCCTCGCGCATCTCGCTGAGGGGTTTCAGCGAAGCGCCACCGGCGGTTGTGGTGAGGTGATCGTCGGGATAGCGGGCGTAGGCAACGTCGACCCGGTCCAGATCTGGCTGCAAACTTGATCGGCCGGGCCAGCCCTAGCCTGTAAGGGTCTGCTTGGGGCGGACTACGCAGAACTCGTTCCCCTCTGGGTCTGCCAGCACGGTCCATGACTCGTTGCCGCTCTGCCCGACGTCGGCCCTGCGGGCGCCGAGTGCGAGGATGCGCTCGATCTCGGTCTCCCGGTCCTCTGCGGCAGATGTCAGATCGAGGTGCAGCCGGTTCTTGACGACCTTGTGGTCAGTCACCGGCATGAAGCAGATGCCCACGGGCGCGGTCTCGTCCGGCCCGATCACGACCTCCCGCTCCCGTTCGGACAGGATTCGCCAGCCCAGGACCGCAGACCAGAACCGGGCCAGGGCGGGCAGGTCATGGGCGTCGATGACTATGTGGTGCAGGGATAAAGGCACGTCGGTCAGTATGCTCCGTGATCGACGGAACGGGCCCCAGTCAGCCGGTCGATGGTCCGCTCGACCTCGTTGCGGCGACGGTAGATCGTCGCGTCGAACCGCGTGTGTCGGCCGCCTTGGCTGTCGCGGCGCCGGCGGTTGGCCCCTCAATCTGAGTCCTCCGCCGCCGATATGTGTACTCAGCTTGAAGAATGCAGACGGCCGCCCTCGTTCTCGTGGCACGCGCACCCGGTGATCCAGCACGCTCCAGATATACCCCTGGGTGCATGAGCAGGTCCTTCTCCGGGGTGATGTGGGTTCCCGCCCCGGTCGGGGAGGCTAGAAACGCGGATCGGATGCGGCGGTGGGAGAGAACGAAGTTATGGCGACGTGCAAGAAGTGCGGTGTCCGAAAGCGCAGTTGGCCCCGTGACTGCTCGCAGTGCCGATCCAAGTCGGACCGGACGGACGCTGCTGCAGACGCAGTCGATCTCGCTGTGGCGGGAGGACTGTTCGGTTGGATCTGGCGAGGGATCATGGCAGTTGTACGGCTGGTGCTGCGTGCGGTGAACTGACCAGCCCCGTCGTGAGCGGCTGTCCGGCCTAGACCTCTGGGCTAACAGATGCCGAGCAGCGAGAACCGGGTTGCGCAGGGCGCTGCTGCGGCGCCTGATGCCTCCGCCTGCCCAGTCAGCGGCCGTCAAGGGCAACCCGGGCAGCCTGCAGGCAGGCGTTGATGGCGGGGTCCTCGCTCGCGGTCCGGCGGGTGAGGGCCTGGATGGTGCGGTGCATGCGCGGGGAAAGCGGCAGGGCCGTGATGGTGGCGTGCTCGGCGGCCAGTTCGGTGGGCAGGAGGGCGAGGCCGGTACCGGTCGCCACCACGGCGGCCTGCACGTGCAGGCCCTCGAACTCCCAACGGCGCAGCGGCGAGGCGTCGGCCGCGGCCAGCCGTTCGTCCCCTGCCACCCGGGACAGACGGCCGGGTGGTGCGCACAGCCAGGTCTCTGCACGTACGGCGTCGCGCAGTCGGACGGCGGTGACAGGGCCAGGCCGTTCCGCGAGGTCGTGGCCGGCGGGGACGGCCACCACGATCTCCTCCCTGTGCAGGTGGTGCGCCACCAGACCGGAGACCTGGGCCGGGGGTTTGGCCTCCCAGTGGTCGATCACGGCGAGGTCGTAGCTGCGATCCAGAACCGCGGCGGCCGCCGTGGGGGCGCTCGTCTCGTGGGCCACGATGCTCAACTCGGGATGGTCGCGTTGCAGTGTGGCGAGGTGGGGAGCCAGGACAGGGGCCAGCCCGGGAATGCAACTGAGTGCCACCCGGCCCGCCACGGTCCCGGCCCGGACCCGCATCCGGCTCGCGGCGGCTTCCGTGGCGGCGAGGATGCGCCCGGCATGCTCGGCGAGTTCGCGTCCCGCATCGGTCAGGTTGGCGCGCTGTGCGGTGCGTTCCAGCAGTGCCACCCCCGCCTCGCGTTCCAGTGCGGCCAGTTGCTGGGAGATGGCGGAAGGCGAGTAACCCAGGTCGGCGGCCGTCGCGGTGATGGTGCCCCGTGCGGCGAAGCGGTGAAGGATCTCCAGCCGACGCAGATCCAGCATCAGGACTCCTTAAAGTGAGGACCACATACTCGCGCTTTCTCTAACGCTACCGCTGCGGCAGTGTGGAAGTGATCCCGGCGTCCCGTCGACGTATCGGCCCCGCCCTCCCAGGAGCACCACTGTGACCACCCACTCCGCCACACTCGCCATCGATGAGGCCGTCCATGCCCGGCGACAAGCCGGGCACGAGGTCCTGCACCTGGGCTTCGGCGAAGCCGGGCTGCCGATTCCCCCCGGCCTGGTCGAGGTGCTCGCCGGCTCGGCACACCACAACCACTACAGCCCGGTCGCCGGGACGGCCGAGGCCCGCGAGGCCGCGGCAGGCTGGTTCGAACGCCGCAGCCTGCCCACGCGGCCGGAGCAGATTCTCTTCGCCCCCGGCAGCAAGCCCCTGATCTTCGCCTTGCTGGCCGCCATCGGCGGAGACGTGGTGCTGCCCTGCCCGTCCTGGGTCTCCTACGCCGCCCAGGCCGCGCTCCTCGGCCGTCGGGTCATCCCCGTGGCCGTCCCCGCGGAAGCCGGTGGCATCCCAGACCCTGCACTGCTCGAAGAAGCCCTCAAGCAGGCCGTCGCCGACGGTGCCGAGCCAGGTGTGCTGGTGCTCACCGTGCCGGACAACCCCACGGGCACCGTGGCCTCGGCGGAGCAGGTGGACGAGGTCTGCGCCGTTGCCGAACGCCACGGCCTGGCCGTCGTCAGCGACGAGATCTACGCCGAGCTCTGCCATCAGGGCACCGCGCCCAGCCCTGTCCGGCGCCTGCCCGACCGCACCGTCGTGACCACCGGCCTGAGCAAGTCCCTCGCCCTGGGCGGGTGGCGGATCGGATTCGCCCGTACCCCCGACAGCCCTTGGGGGCGCAGGCTGCACGGCGAACTGACCGGCATCGCCAGCGAGGTCTGGTCCAGCCTGGCCACCCCGATGCAGACGGTGGCCGCCCACGCCCTGGCCGACCCTCCGGAAGTCACCGCCCACATCGCCGCCTCACGGCATGTGCATGCCCGTGTCGCGGCTGCGGTGTACCAGCGCGTCACGGCCGTCGGCGCCGGCTGCCGCCCGCCCCAGGCCGGCTTCTACCTCTACCCCGACTTCGCGCCCGCTCGCGCCGAACTCGGCCGACAGGGCATCACCACCAGCATCGATCTCGCCACCGCACTTCTCGACCACCATGGCATCGCCACCTTGCCCGGCAGCGCGTTCGGTGACTCCGAAACCGCCTTGACCCTCCGACTGGCCACCAGCCTCCTGTACGGGACCACGCCCGGCGAGCGTCTGGCGACCCTGGAGGCCGACTCGCCCGAGGACCTGCCATGGGTGAGTGCCGCGCTCGACCGGCTGAGCGAGGCACTCACCACACTCACGCGCCCGTAGAAGCGAGTAAGCGAGTAGCTGTCCAGCGGAGCGCCGATCAGTACGGCGCCGGCGTTCTCCCGTTCGTCGATGAGCGTCAGTCGGTGGGCGCGCGTCGACACCAGCTCGGCTCAGTTGTCAGCGTCAGCCGGTGTACACGTATCGACATCAGCTCAGCTCAGATCGCCCGCCGTGCGGCACCCGGCCGTTCCGTGACGTCCTTGCGCGTCACCGCCAGGTAGACGACCAGGCCGAGGATGACCGTGAGGAACAGCGCGCTGGTGACGACCGTGCCGAGGCCGACTCCGCCGTCACCGGTCGGCTGGGACAGGTAGTCGCCGATCGAGGCCCCGAGGGGGCGGGTGAGGATGTAGGCGATCCAGAAGCTCCACACCGCGTTCAGTCCCAGCGTGAAGTGCGCGACCGCCACGGCGCCGATGGCCAGGGCGAACAGGACAGCCGCGAGCCAGTAGCCGAGGTTCATCCGCTCGGAGACGAGGTCGCCGGCCGCCGTGCCCAGGGCGAAGGTGAACAGCACCGCCAGCCAGTAGAACGACTCACGGCTCGGGGTGTCGATGCTGTGGATCGACAAGGTCCGCTCGCGCCGGTACCAGACGGCGAAGACGACCGCGAGGAGGACCGCGAACACCGCGGTGCTCGTCTCCAGCGGTACGCCCATGTTGTCGGTGAGATTGTCGCTGATCAGGGTGCCGACGACGCTGATCAGGGCGACGGCGAGCCAGTACACGCCCGCGCGGTACCCGGTCGTGCGGAACTGGACGACCAGGACGGCCGCGAGCAGTGCGCTCATGAGCAGGGACACACCGGTCAGGCCCAGACCGGCCTTCTCGTTGAGGAGGTCGGCCGCGGTCTCGCCGACGGTCGTGCACAGGACCTTGATGATCCAGAAGTAGGCGGTGACCTCGGGGACCTTGTTCCAGCGCAGTCGATGGGAGGGGCCGGAGAGGGGACTCCCGCCCGGTTCGGCTTCGGGTGTGTTGGACAGTTCGTACGTCATGGGCGAGACGCTGCCAGCGGTTACCTGAACACATCCTGACTGCCGCGCGGCTTCCGCGACCTGCCGGATCCGGCCTGATGACGATGGACGCATGCACACCCACGCGGCGTCCTGGCTGCGCCACCGGCTCGGACGCGCCGTCGTCCTTGCCTACGCCCTCGCTCTGTTCCTTCCCGGCCCCGGCCTGTGGCTGCGCGGCCCCCACGCCTTACCGCAGGCGCACCTGACGCTGAACGTCCCGTCGTTCCTGCTGTCCCTGGTGTTGTTCTTGGCCGGGCTGCAGGTCCCCGTCCGTGCGCTCGGCCGTCTGCTGCGGCGTCCGACAGCCCTGCTCGCCGGGCTCGTGCTGCACCTCGCGATCCCGCTGGCGGTCGTGCCGTTCGTCGCCTTCCTGCTGCGGCGAACGCCCGATACGGACGGCGGCAGCGGACTGCTCACGGCGATGATCCTCATCGTGGCGATGCCCGTCGCCGTGGGGGCCACCGTGTGGACGGACAAGGGCGACGGCGACCAGCCGACGATGGTCGGCCTCGTGCTGGCCTCCACCCTCCTCAGCCCGCTCACCACCCCCTTCCTCCTGCAGGCCCTGGCACCGCTGCTCAGCGGCGGCTACGCACACACCCTCGCCGGCACCGGCCGCCTGATCCAGGGCGGATTCGGTCTGACCTCCGTGGTCCTGCCCTGCTCGGCCGGCCTTCTGGGCGCGCTGGCCCTGCCCGCGCGGTGGCTGTCCCGCCTCCAGTCGGCGGTGGCGCCCGTGGCCATGACCGGCTCGCTGCTGCTGACCTACGTAAATGCCAGCGGCGCTCTCGGCTCCGCATTGGCCCGGCCGCGCCCTCTGCTGTTCGTCGCCGCTGCGGCGGTGGCGGGCCTGGTCTGTCTGCTCTCCTTCGCCCTCGGCCGTACCGCAGCCCGTGTCCTGCGGCTCGAAGCGAGCGCCGCCTCGTCGTTGACGCTCGCCTGCGGCATGAACAACAGCAGCGCGAGCGCCGTCCTGATCACCACGTCCCTGCCCGACAAACCACACCTGCTGCTACCGGTCCTCGCGTACGGGCTGCTGCAGAAGACCGCCGCGAACCGCATCGTCACCCGCGGCAAGATCGTCACCCGCGGAAAGCACGATTCCGCGCCCGCAGCGCGACCCTGACCCCTTATCGGCCGTCTCGCGGGTCGGCCTCTTCCTGTCAACGCCAACGCCAACGCCAATGCCGGTGCCGGTGCCGGTGCCGGTGCCGCGCCCGGACCAGGGCTGCCGGGGTCACCCGAGCCGGTGCCGAAGCGGTTACGGGCTCTCCTCGCCCTGCGCGACCTCGACCTCGTGGTGGAAGTCGACGACACCGACCGCCCCGGCGGCGACGGACAGGACCGTACAGGCGACCAGAAGGAACGCGGTCCAGCGCGCGGCCCGTGAGCGCACCGCGACGGGTTGGAGCAGGGCGGTGACGCGTCGCGGAATTGGCCCGGTCGTCGCCGCGGGCGCGAAATCCGGGCGGGCGGACTGCGCGTCGTGGCCCGCGAGGGCGGCGCGCGCGATGGCCGTCGCCATCAGATGGCGGTCACCGACGACGCCGGCGGCGCTCTCGTCGGCGGCCCGCTCGGCGGCAAGACGGATGGCGTCGCGGACCGCGCGCAGGGCCGGATGACAGTGGGCGGCGAGTTCGGCGACGGCCAGATGGTAGTGGTGGCCGGCCCGGTTGTGCGCCCGCTCGTGGGCGAACAGGGCTTCACGCTCGGCAGGTCCCAGGCTGCGCAGCATCGCGGTCGTGACGACGATGCGGTGGGGCCGTCCGGGAAGGGCGTACGCGTCCGGGTGGGGCGAGTCGACGACGCACAGGTCACCGGCGGCGGGGCGGCTGTCCGCCTGCCGCCGGGCGGTCCGGAAGTCACGGGTCTGCCGCAGGGCGGAGCACACGACGGTCCAGGCACTGAGGGCGAGCACTCCGGTGGCCGCCGCGGCAGCGGGCAGGACGAGGAGGTCCGAGGGGCTTCGCAGGGGATGGACGAGTTCCCCGAGGGCCGCGAAGACAGGGAACTTGAGCAGTCCGATCAGGACCAGGGAACCGAGAGCGGCGACGCAGACTCCGGCCAGCGCGAGGGCCGAGACGGTGAGCACCCACAGCGCGGTGGCGGGTACGAGACGGTCGAGGGTTCTGCGGGCCGCCATCGGCGCGAGGAAGGGAAGGACCAGCGGTACGAGCAGCAGGGCGGTCATCGCTCGTCGCCCTCCAGAAGCCGGCGCAGGTGCTCCTCGTCGCCGGGAGCGAGCTGGGCGACGAAGCGGGCGAGGACCGTCTCCCGGTCGGTGTCCCGGTCGAGTTCGGAGTGCATGCGCCGCGCGGTCAGGCCGGGTGCGTCCTGTACGGGGCTGTAGGCATAGCCGCGGCCCTGTCGTTCACGGCTGACGACCCCCTTCTCGTGCAACCGCGTCAACGTCGTCGTCACCGTCGTACGGGCCAGTTCGGAACCGAGTCCGCTCTGTACCCCGCCGGGTGTGAGCGGGATCCCCGCAGCCCACAGCACGCCCATGACGGCGGCTTCGAGCTCGCCGGCAGGTCGCCTCTCGTCCCTCGCGTCGGTCATGGGAACGTTCCTCACTTCGCGATCGTCTACAGTGCAATAGACCGTCTACTGGATTGTAGTCGATCGCCGGTTGTCGCTGCCCCGCCATGTCCGCCGGCCGGGAAAAGGAAGGGCGCTCTCGATGCTGACCACAGCCATGCATCCATCGTCGCAGCTTGCCGTCAATGTGCTGGATGCCCGTTCCCTGCTCTCCGCGTTCGGCGTGCTCGGGGTGGGTGTGGTGCTGTTCGCCGAGACCGGACTGCTGATCGGTTTCTTCCTTCCGGGCGACTCACTGCTGTTCACGGCAGGTCTGCTGTGCACCGGCGGCGCCGACCGCGGTCTGAAGCTGTCCCTCGCCCCGCTCCTGGTCGCCGCGGCGGTGGGGGCGCTGGCGGGCTCGCAGTGCGGTTATCTCCTGGGCCGCAGAGCGGGTGGTGCCCTGCTCGCCCGCAGCCGCTCGGCCCGCCTGCGCCAGGGCGCGGAGCGAGCGGAGGAACTGCTGGAGCGCTACGGGTACGCGAAGGCGATCGTCCTGGCCCGCTTCGTGCCCGTGGTGCGCACGGTCCTGAACCCGATGGCGGGCGCCCTGCGTGTGCCGGTGCGGACCTTCACCGTCTGGCAGGTGGCCGGCGGGCTGGTGTGGAGCCTGGGTCTCACGCTGGCGGGATACGCCCTGGGCTCCTCCGTACCGAACGTGGACCGGTATCTGCTGCCCATGGTCGCGCTGCTCGTGGCTCTGTCGCTGATCCCGCTCGCCTCCGAGGTGTACCGCTCACGGCGGGCCTCGAAGACGAAGGAGGCCCGCGGATGATCCTCGCCCTCGACGGGTCGCCGGTCGACGGCCGGGCCTACCTCGACGTGGTGGGCCTCGCCCGGCACGCTCCCGCATGGCTGAACGACACGGTATCGGCGTGGTCGACGTACGGGCTCGCCCTGTTCGTGGTGCTCATGACCATTGGCTGGTGGCTCGCCCGGCGGGCGGACGCCGCCGCGTCGGTGACGGCACTCGCCGTGCCGCTCGTCGTGGCCGTCGCCTTCGGAGTCGATACGGTGCTGAAGCTGGTGGTGCGCGAGGACCGGCCCTGCCGGAGCCTGCGGGTGACCACGCTGGAGGCGTGTCCGGCGCCCGGCGACTGGTCCTTCCCCAGCAATCACGCGGCGATCGCCGCCGCGGCGGCCGTCGCCCTGATGTTCGTATCCCGTCGGCTCGGCGCGGTCGCCGCTGTGGCCGCCGCTGCGATGGCGGTCTCACGGGTCTGGGTCGGCGCGCACTATCCGCACGACGTGGCGGCCGGGGTCGTGGTGGGCGCCATGACCGGGCTGGTCGTCATGTCCGTACTGCGCGGGCATCTGGGGGCCCTGGCCCTGCGGCTCACGGGTACGCGTCTGCGTCCGCTGCTGGTGGCGCCGTGAAACCCGGCGCGGTCGCCGGACCGATCGGCGCCGGACCGACCGCGGCCGGAGTCGCCGGCAGTTGTGCCCTCGGGGCGTGGACGGCGTTCGGCGTGCTGTCCATGGTCGTGGTGGGCCACGACGGCGTGCCGCTGTCCCCGGACAGGGGCCTTCTCGCGTGGTCCGTGGGCCACCGGCCGGACATGGCGGTGGCGTTCGCCCGCGGGCTGACCGCCACCGGGACGGGTGTCATCGCGTACGCACTGGCCGTACTGGCCGGAATCATCGCGGGACGCACACTCCGGCAGCGCACCCTCGCCGTCGCGCTCTGTCTGGCCTGCCTGGGGGTCGGCCAGTCGCTGCGGTACACGGTGATGTCACTCGTCGCCCGGCCACGACCGCCCCTGACGGACTGGCAGACGCATGCCTCGGGATGGTCGTTCCCGTCCGGGCACACCACCACCGCGGCCCTCACCACGGGACTGCTGATCATCGCTGTCCGGATGCGCGGCCCGCGAGGCGGATCGCTGTTCGTCCTGGTCGTCGCTGTTTGGGGCGCCCTGGTCGGGCTGACCCGTGTCTACCTCGGAGTGCACTGGTTCACCGATGTCGTCGGGGGCTGGCTGTTCGCCCTCGGCTGGCTGGGGGTGTGCCTGTGCGTCGCGGCTCGCGTGCGACTCCGGCAGCCGGCTCCCGGCACGCCATGCCTGAACCCGCAGCGTGGGACGACAGCGGAGACAGGTCCGCCGCCGACCCGTCCGGACACGGCACGAGAACGGACGTACACGTCACGAGAGCGTGCGCACACGGCACAAGAACGGACGGACCCAGGACACGAGCGGAAGGAGCACCGTGCGCCGGACGATCCTGGTCGTGGAGGACGATCACGGCCTGCGTGACGTGCTGATGCGCGGGCTGCGCGACGAGGACTTCGACCCCGTGCCCGCGCCGGACGGCGCCACCGCCCTGCGGCTGGCCGTCACAGGCACGGGCCTGTCCGCCGCCGTGCTCGACATCGGGCTGCCCGACGCCGACGGGCGCGATGTGTGCCAGGCCATGCGCGCGAACGGCTTCTCCGCCCCGGTCATCTTCCTGACCGCCCATCACCTGCTCACCGACCGGCTGTCCGGGTTCTCGGCCGGAGGCGACGACTACCTGCCCAAGCCGTTCCATCTGGCCGAACTCGCCGCCCGCCTGCGGGCCGCCCTCAAACGGACCGCGCCGCCGCCCGCCGTCAGTGCCGGAGACCTGGTACTGGACGCCGTCCGACACGTCGTCAGCATCCGGGACACAGCGGTCGATCTGACACCGACCGAGTTCCGCCTCCTGGCCGCTCTCATGGCGGCCACCGGCGGAATCGTACGCCGCCGTGAGCTGGTCCGGGCCGGCTGGCCCGAGGGTGCCCAGGTCCACGACAACACCCTCGACCAGTACCTGACCCGACTGCGCCGCAAGCTGCGCGAAGCGGGCAGCACTCACACGATCCGTACGGCCCGCGGTGTCGGCCACCGCCTGTCATGAGCGGCATCCGCCACCGGCTGACACCCCGCACGCTGCGCGGCCGGCTCGCACTCGTGGCCCTCACCACGGCCGCCCTGCTGATGCTGGTCCTCACCGTCGCCTTCAACGCCGTGGCCCGGCACCACCTCCAGCAGCAGGCGGACGACGAACTGCGCACCCGCGCCGCCGCCGTCGCGACGACCGTCGACACCGGCGGGGCGACGGTACGCGTCCTGGAGACCCCCCACGACGACGTCCTCGACACGAACGTGTGGATCTACGCCGACCGGTACCTGCTGGAAAAGCCACCGGCCGCCGGCCGGCTGACCCGTATCGCCGACGCACTCGCCGATCGCGGCGGCCGTCGGTGCGTCACGACAGAGTTCCACGGCCCCTTGCGACTGTGTTCCCAGCCCGTACCCACGTCCACGTCCACGTCCACGCCCATGTCCAAGGACAGCAGCAGAGCGACGGTCGTCACCGCGCTCAGCCTTGCCCCCTACCGCAGTTCGGCCGACACCCTGCTCCTGGGATCCTTCGCCCTGGACGCCGTGATGCTCGTCTGCACGTACGCCCTGACACGGCTGGCGGTGGGCCGCGCACTGCGCCCTGTCCGCACGATGACCGACCAGGCCACCCAGTGGAGCGCCGTCGCCTCCGAAGAACGCTTCGGCAGCCGCCACCACCCGGCCGAACTCACCGCCCTCGGCACGTCCCTGGACGCCATGCTCGACCGCATCCGCACACTCCTGCGCCACGAGCGCCGGCTCACCGGGGAACTCTCGCACGAGCTGCGTACGCCCCTGAGCCGGATCATCGCCGAACTCGACTGGTGGCACATCCGCCCCCGTACCGCAGACCAGACGCGGACCACCCACCGGATCATCGCCGATGCCGCCGACTCCATGCGTGCCATCTGCGACACCCTCCTGGACGACGCCCGCGGTGGCACGCTCACCGCTCCGGGCACAGCCGAGGTCGTACCCACACTGAAACGCCTCACCGAAGGCCTGGCCGCGCCGCTTCACCTGACGGTCACCGCCGACGGCCCGCCCCTGGTGGCCGGAGTCCCACCGGCCCTCCTCGAACGCATCGTCAGCCCGCTCCTCACCAACGCCTGCCGTTACGCGAAGTCAGAGGTCGAGGTCCGCGCCCGCCGCACACCCGACGGCGTACGGGTCCAGGTCACCGACGACGGACCCGGCGTGCCCCCACTGTTCGCCGGGCGGCTCTTCGAACCCGGCCGCCGTGCCGACCCCGCCGACGGACACGACGGGGCGGGCCTGGGGCTGGCACTGGCACGACGCCTCGCCCGCTCCGCCGGCGGCGACGTGACCCACGACCCCGGGCACAGAACCGGCGCCCGGTTCGACATCAGCCTGCCTCCGGGGTGAGGGCGGCACGCTCGCCCGTCCCTCACGGCGGTGCGGCCCGAAGACCCTTCACCCCGGGGTGTACGCGGTCCAGTGCGTGCCCGGCAGTCGGTGCCGGATCCAGTGGTGTGCGTACCGGGGCCGGTGGTGTTCTCGGGGCACGAGTACGGCGAAGGGCATCTGGTCGGCGCGGTCGAGCAGTGCGGCACGAGTGAGCGAGCGGTTGTTCCCGTGCAGTTCGGCGGAGGCACAGCCCGCGGCGTAGGCCACGGGTAGTGCGCTCGGTCCGGTGATCAGGCACGGCGGACGCAGTCCGAGGGCGTTCAGGGTGTGTGCAGCCGTCCGATAGCGCTCGGAGACCAAGGCCACCCGCGCACTGATTCCAGGCAACAGCACTGCCTGCCCGGCGAGTTGAAGACCGACGACCAGGACGACCACGGCCATGACGGGCCTCGTACGGCGACCGGTGGCAAGGACGCGGGCGGCGAGCGCGGCAAGAGGCAGGCTCAACAGGGCATAGGCGGGCAGCAGGAACCGCGGGGCCGAGTAGGTGAGCAGGAAGAGGTACGGGAAGGAGAGCGCGACGGCGCAGATCAAGGGCAGGGTGGTGAGCGTGAGGGGGCGGGTCCTCCGGTCGTGCGCGGCGACCACGAGCGCGACGGCTGCGAGGAGGGGCAACGCGAGCCACCACAGGGTGAGTTCGGGGTGGGTCTGCGGGATGTGACAGGGGCGGCACAGCTGGGGGCCGTTGAGACTGTGCCATGCGTTGGCCGTGTTGATGTGCCAGGACATGCCGCCCTCGGTGGCACTTGACCGGTGCAGTCGCTCGGTGACACCTCCGAAGCGCAGATAGGCCTCGGCGACCCACGGGGTGGCACCGAACACCAGGCCACCGAGCAGGAACGGCACGGTATGCCGACGCGACCGGAAGCACACCGCGGAGACCAGCAGAGGCAGGGCCAGCCAGCCGGCGTCGGGCAGACGGACCAGAGTGACGCCGAGAAGAATCGCCGCGAGCCACCAGCGGGCGCGGGGTTCGCCGGGGGAGCGCAGGAACCAGCCGACGACCGCGACGGCACCGAGGGCGACCCACAGGTTGGGCATGGCCTGGGAGCCTGCGAGTTGGGCACTCCACAGTCCGGCGAAGAGCAGCGCGGCCAAGGCGGCGGTGGCGTCTCCCAGCAGGGCCCGCCAGATGCGGTAGGCGCAGTAGAGGGCTGCGGTGGACAACACGACCAGGGTCAGGCGAAGGGCGAGAACCGAGTCGGTGAGGGCCACGACCGGTGCGGTCAGGTAGCTGAGCCCCCGCGAGCGTGGGGCACTGAAGTAGGCGGCCGGGGTGCGCGGATCGAACTGGGAGACGTAGACGGATTCGTCCCAGCCGAGCGCGTGGCCGGTACGTGGTACGACCAGCACGAGCTGGACGACGGCGTAGGCGCAGGCCACGAGGGCGAGCCAGGGTGTCCGCCGCCGACGACGGCTGTCACCTGTGTGCACAGCGACGTGCCGCTCCACAGCAAAGCCTGCTGTCATGAATCCTCCCTGCTGGTGAGGTCACGCGCTTCCGTTGTCCGGGCCCTCTCCCTCAGCAGTGCCGGCGGTCCGGCACTGCTGGCGAAGATGATGGCGTATCGGAGTAAGGGGCGATTCAGGCCCGGGTGAGGGGAAAGTGAGGATTTCCTTCACATTCGCCAACTGCGTTGACGGGCAGCGCCGTTGAAGTCGTCAGAGCCTCAGCAGGCCGCACTGCCGAATGAGCCCGTCGCCCGTTGACCGTCGCCAACGGCTCAGTCGGCGATGGCCGGTCAGGTCGCGTGGGGCTGCAAGAAACGGGCCAGCAGGTCGTCCAGACTCACCATGCCCGTCATACGGCCGTCCTCGTCTATGACGACCGTCAGAGAAGCACGGCGTCGCCGCAGCAGGTCGATCGCGTCTGCGATCGTGGCGTCCCCGCGCAGTTCGGGAATCGGCCGTGCCAGATCGCGGGCGGCGGCGGCGCGGCCCTGGGCGCGGGCCACCAGGGCGTCGCGGGCGTGGACGGAGCCGAGGACGGTGTCGCCGTCGCGGACCAGCAGACGGGTGCGGTCGCTGTCGGACGCGACGCGCAGGATCTCGTCGATGTCCGCCACGCCGTCGACCGCAGTGATCGCCGCGGTCGGTACCTGGAGATCGCCCACCGGGGTCTGCGGCTCGGTCAGTGAACGGGTGAGCAACTGCGAGTCGGCCCCGCTGATCAGGCCCAGCCGCTCCGACTCCGCGACCAGGTGGGTGAGCTGATCCCGGTTGTGGACCGAGGTCAGCTCGTCGCGTGGGGTGACCCTGCACAGCCGTACCAGAGCGTTGCTGATCCGGTTGAGTACGCCGATCAGCGGCCGTACGACCTTCACCACGCCCCGGAAGGGAGGGGAGAGCAGCATCGCCGAGCGTTCGGGGTGGGCGATCGCCCACGACTTCGGGGCCATCTCGCCGACCACCATGTGCAGGAACACCACCACGATCATCGCCACGGCGAACGCGACGCCGTAACTGAGCGCGCTGGGCAGCCCCAGGTCGTGCAGCAGCGGGTCGAGTTCGTGCGAGATCGCCGGCTTGGACACCGAGCCGAGGCCCAGCGTGCAGATGGTGATGCCGAGCTGGGCACCGGCCAGCATCAGCGACAGTTCACGCATACCGGCGAGCGCGGCCTTCGCTCCGCGCTGCCCCTGGGCCACTGCCTTCTCCACGCGGTGGCGTTTGGCCGCGACCAGGGCGAACTCGGCCGCGACGAAGAAGCCGCTGCCGATCAGCAGCAGCACGGTGACGAAGAGCGCCATCGGAAAACTCATGCCTGCCCCTCCTCATCGGACTCCGCGGGCAGCTGTTCCATGCGGATCTGTTCGGGCACGTGCCGGTCCAGGGTGAGAACGTCGATCATCACGCCGCCCCCGCCGGGCAGCTCGACAGTGAGACGGTCGCCGACGGTGGGGAAGCGGCCCAGGCGGTTCACGATCAGACCGGCCACGGTGTCGTAGCCGTCCTCCTCGGGCAGTGCGATGCCGGTGGCCTCGGCGACCTCGTCCAGGCGCCGTCCGGCGTCCACCCGCCAGCCGCCGGCGTCGGCGACGGCGAGTTCGGTGACGGCGTCGGACTCGTCGGCGATGTCCCCGACCAGTTCCTCGGCGATGTCCTCGTAGGTGACCACACCTGCCACGCCGCCGTGCTCGTCCAGGACGACGGCGAACTCGTCGTCCCGCTGCCGCATCGCCTCGACCGCCTTCGGCAGGGGCAGGGTGTCCGGGAGGAGCAGCGGACGCCGGGCGAGAGCGCCGGCGGTGGAGCCGAACATCTCGGTGGGCAACCGCATCAGCTCGCGTACGCCCAGGACGCCGGTGACGTCATCGGGGCGGTCGCCGAGGACGGGATAGTTGGAGTGGCCGTACCTGCCGATCAGTTCGACGACTTCGCTGGTACTGGCGTCCGTACGGACGAAGACGGCGTCCGCGCGCGGCACCATCACCTCGTCCAGGGTGCGCTCGGAGAACTGCAGGGCGTGGTCCAGCAGCACGGCGGTGCCCTTGGGCAGTTCGCCCTGCCCGTGGGACTCGCCGATCAGATGACCGAGCTCTTCCAGGGTGGCGCCGTGGTGGAGCTCCTCGACCGGTTCGATGCCGACCCTGCGCAGCAGGCGGTTGGCCGCCCCGTCGAAGACGCGGACGAGAGGACCGACGACCTTGAGGTACGCGAGCGTGGACGGGGCCAGGGCCTTCGCCAGCCGCTCCGGCACGGCGATCGCGAGGTTCTTCGGGGCCAGCTCGCCCAGCACCATCTGGACCACCGTGGCGCCCACGAAGGCGAGCACGACGGAAATGCCACCCACCGCGCCCTCGGGAATCCCGATGGCGGTCAGGGCCGGTTCGAGCAGCGCCGAGACGGAGGGCTCGGCGATGAAGCCGACGACCAGTCCGGTCACGGTGATGCCCAGCTGCGCGCCGGACAGCATGAAGGACAACTGCTCAAGCACCCGCAGGGCGCGCGCGGCCTGCTTGTTCCCGGCCTCGGCCTCGCGGGAGAGGGCGAGCCGGTCGGCGGTGACGTAGGCGAACTCCTGGGCGACGAAGTAGCCGGTCCCGGCAGTCAGCACGAACACGGCGAGCAGGCCCAGTACGGCGCTCGCGGTACTCATCGAGGCATCAAAGAGGAGAAGGCACCCCGCCGTGCGCCGCTCGTACGCTCGTCGTGGCGTGGCAGCCGGGAACTGCACCCGGCGAGGTCCGTCGATCTGGCGGACAAGGTCGGCACTCCTCTGATTGCGGTGGAACCCGGGAAACGATTCTGGCCACACTTCGGTTCCCCGCGCCTCTTGGGCCCGGACTGGGTCAGCGGTTCCGTGCACCGATTACGGAGGCCGCTTTCGAGAGGGCTCTACCTGCCTCGCCGCCGCTGCCCCCACGCCCCGATGCGTTCCTCCGCCACCCTCCGGACGCGCGGGACGAGACCCATGGCGGAGCGCCTGTTCGGGTGGCCCTGGACGCGCGGGTCGTCCGTGACGTCGTATCGCTTCACGTACGCCCCGAGGAAGGCCTGCAGGGTGGCGACGGCGGGGATGGCGATCAGTGCGCCGACGGCTCCGAGCAGGGCGGTGCCCGCGATGACGGATCCGAAGGCGACGGCAGGGTGGATGTCCACGGTCTTCGCGGTGAGCTTGGGCTGCAGGACGTAGTTCTCGAACTGCTGGTAGACCACGACGAAGACCAGCACCCACAGCGCGTACCAGGGGTTGACCGTGAAGGCGATCAGCATCGGCAGGGCGCCCGCGAGATACGTACCGATCGTGGGGATGAACTGCGAGACCAGTCCCACCCACACGGCGAGCACCGGCGCGTACGGCACCGCCAGCGCCTGCAGCAGGACGTAGTGCGCGACCGCGGAGACGAGGGCCATGAGCCCGCGCGAGTAGATGTAGCCGCCGGTCTTGTCGACGGCGATCTCCCACGCGCGCAGCACGGCGGCCTGCTTGGCCGGCGGCAGTACGGAGCACAGGGCGCGGCGCAGGCGGGGGCCGTCGGCGGCGAAGTAGAACGAGAACAGCGTGATCGTCAGCAGCTGGAAGAGCCCTCCGAGGACCTGTGCGGACACGTCCAGGACGCCGGTGGCGCCATTTTGCACGTACTTCCGGAGCCAGTCGGAGCGCAGCAGGTTCTCCTGGACGTCCACGCGTCTGAGCTTGGTGTCGAAGTGCGTGTTGACCCAGTTGATGACGGAGCCGAGATAGGCCGGGAAATCCTCGACGATCTTGATGATCTGCTCGGCGAGCATGGAACCGAGCAGCAGGACGAACCCGGTGGTCACGATCACGATACTGAGGAAGACCAGGAAGGCGGCCAGCCCGCGCCGCATGCCACGGGAGGCCATCCAGCTCACCGCGGGCTCTATGGCGAGGGCGAGGAAGAACGCCACGAGAAGGTTGAGCAGCAGGCCGACGAGTTGGTGGAAGGCCCAACTGGCCAGCTGGAAGGTGCCGATGAGCGCGAGCGCCAGCAACAGGGCGCGCGGTATCCAACGCGGCATCCGGCTCCCCGGCTCCTTCCCGCGCTCCTGCCGCGGCCGAGCACTCGGCCCTTCATCGCTTGCAGGGGTGGGCGGGGCCGCCTGACCGGTCATGTCTGTATGTGCCACCGCGCAAGTCTCGCCCACGCCGAATCACTCTCTGGCAGCACCCCCGTGGCTGTGGGGTCCAGGCGGACTCTGGTCCATTTTTCGCGGAGGGTGGACTGATCGTACTGTCGGCCTCCTGTGACCAGCGGTGAGAGGCTGACGTGAGCCAGTACTACGACATGGGCGACCGAACCCTGTGGAACCCGTCCAACGGTGCGTCCCGGCTGTTCATGAGCCAGGTCACCGTCTATCAAGCCGAAGTGGGTCTGCCATCCGGCATTGGCCCCATGGAAGCCGATGAGTGTCAGATCGACCCCATCGCTTTCGCGGTGTTCGTCGACGCCCTGCTCGCCTGGCACAGCGAAACCAGACACGCCGTCATGGCCACACTGTCCGAAGGGTTCGTCGCCACGGTGCTGGCCTTGGCCGAGACAGCGGACATCGAGGTGAACTGGCAGGCTGCCGAGCGCGCCGAGAGCCACTGTCTCAAGACGGCTTCGGACCCCCGGGCAAAGGGGTGGACAGCCGCGTTGCGGCAGAAGTCACGGGAGCTCGTCCGGCACTTGGGGCCTTGAGCTTCATCTTTCGGGCGAACTCGACCGGTATCACGCGAAGGTGGACGGTAACCGTATAGGTCAAGGTGCGGCAAAAGGCGCCTGTGGGAGCAGGTTCAGCCACTCCCACGGAAGGTTTTCGGACGTTCCGGCGGGAGGCCGTCCGTGCGGGCGGCTCGACCCTATACTTCTACAAGCGTGTAGATGACACGGCGGGCGTCCGGTTGCTCCGGGCTGCCCTGCGGACGACGGGCAAGGCTGGAGGGCACGCACCGGTTTGAGCAGCGCGTTATCCGACGGTACGGCCATCCCAGCGGCCACGCCGTCCGGACTATCCACTGGTTGTTTCCCTGGGAGGACTGTCATGGCTTCGATCGACCTGGACAAGGTGCTGGACAAGACGTGGGCGGACAAGAGTCTGCCGGAGATCCTGGCCGCACCTGTCTCCGCGCTGAGGGGCGTCTCGGACAAGGACGGTGAACTCCTCAAGGAGGCGTTCGGCGTCACCACGGTCGCCGAGCTGGCCGACCTGAAGTACACGCGCTGGGCACAGGCCCTGGCAGCCCTCGACACCTCAGCCAAGTAACCCTCGCGCCGGGCGGCGGACCCCACCCCCCTTCGGGGTCCGCCGCCCGACGCGGGCAAGAACCGTACGTACACATGAAGGAGAGAACGCCACGATGGTGTTCAAGCGGCTGCTCGGTTCGCTCGGCGTGGGCGGACCCACGGTGGACACGGTCCTCGACCCGGGCGCGGTGCTGCCCGGCGGGACCCTGAGCGGACAGGTACATCTGCGGGGCGGTGACGCCGACTTCACGATCGACCACATCACCCTCGAACTGGTCGCCCGTGTCGAGGCCGAGCACGACGACGGCGAGTCCGACGGCACGGTCGTCTTCGACCGGTTCACCGCCGGTGGCGGCTTCCGCCTCGCCGCCGGCGAGCTGCACAGCGTGCCGTTCAGCATGATGCTGCCGTGGGAGACCCCCGTCACCGAGCTGTACGGGCAAGGGCTGGGCGTCGTACTCGGGGTGCGCACCGAGCTGGCGGTGGCCGGCGCGAAGGACAAGGGCGATCTCGACCAGCTGGCGGTGCGCCCGCTGCCTGCCCAGGAGGCGATCCTGGAAGCGCTCGGACAGCTCGGCTTCGGCTTCAAGTCCGCGGACCTGGAGTATGGGCGCATCGGCGGCACCGGCCAGCAACTGCCCTTCTACCAGGAGATCGAGCTCGCTCCGGCGCCGCAGTACGCGCACCAGGTCAACGAGATCGAGGTGACGTTCCTCGCCACCCCGGGCGGCATGGACGTGATCCTGGAGGCCGACAAGCGCGGCGGCCTCTTCGCCGGAGGGCACGACGCGGTGACCCGCTTCACCGTCAGCCACTACGGCGTCGAACAGGTCAACTGGCTTACCGAGGTCGACAGGTGGATCAGCCAACTGGTCGAGCACCATGCCTCCCGCGGCGGACACGACGCGTATGGGCACGGCGAACCGCACCACGCCGGTGGCTCCTACGGGCATGGTGACCCCTACGTCGCGCAGGGCGGCCACGCCCACAAGGACGAACACGGCTACGGCCGGGGCCACGGCGATGGTCATGGGCAGCGCTCCGGTCCCGGTATGGGCACCGTCGTCGCGGCCGGCGCGGCGGGACTCGCCGTCGGTGTGGTCGGCGGCATGGTCGCGGCTGAGGTCGTCGACGAGGTGGGTGACTTCTTCGAAGGCGACGACGAAGACGAAGGCGGGGGCGACGAGGACTGACTCAGCCTCGCCCTCCTTCCCACCCTGAACAAGCGGTGACCGTCCGGGCCTTGCCCCTTACCGGCCCGGACGGTTCCGGAATCGAACTGGCCGCGCCCGACACCGAAGCGGGGACGGCCGGAGTACGTCTGTCGCTGCGCGCGCGGTACCTCCACCATGAGGGAACTGTCCGGTGACGGACCACCGATGACCCTGGGAGGGGCCGTGAGACGTCTGCACACCTGCCTGGCGATGCTGACCACAGCCGTGATGGCTGTGGTCGCCCTGTTCTTCGGCACTGTTTCGTCCGCGTCCGCCCTGCAAGTGACGACGATCCGGGGCGGCACTGTGCTCTACGCGGCCACCGGCGCCCAGTGTGTCGTCGGTTTCAACGCGACGGGCAACAACGTCTTCTACGGCGTGATGGTCGGCCACTGCTCGGGCACCCACACCACCACCTGGTACGCCGATGCCGCCCGCACCGTGCAGGTCGGGGTCACCGCCGGTGCCTCGTTCCCCATCGACGACTACGGGGTGGTCCGCTACACCTCGAACCTGCTGAACCTGCCCGGTGACATTGCGCTGGGAGGGGGCGTCTACCAGGACATCACCGGGGTGGCGAGCCCGGCGGTCGGGCAGTCGCTCTGCCACGTCGGCCGCACCAGCGGGGTCCACTGCGGAAGGGTGACCGCGGTCAACGCCACGGTCAACTACTCCGAGGGCACTGTCTATGGTCTGGTCAGGTCCACCACGTGTGCGGAGGCCGGTGACACGGGGGCTCCGGCGTACTCCGGCACCCTGGCCGTCGGCTTCCTGGTCGGATCGAGCGGCAACTGCACCTCCGGAGGGGTCTCGTACCATCAGCCCGTCGCGGAGGTCCTGTCACACTTCGGCCTGACCGTGTACTGAAGTCACGTCGGCACTCGACCCGACTCGGCAGGGTGCAGGTTTCGCGGAAGGGACCATCGGCCCCGAACTCGACCGCCGGTGTGGCGAAGTCAGGACTTTCTGCCTGCCGGCAAGGGGCCGGAAGAGGACTCGGTCTCGTGGACCTCGGTCAGGATCGCGTACTGCCCGGCGAGGAGTTCGGTGAGGATGCGGCGTGCGGCCTTCAGGAGGTCGGCGATGTCGCCTCCGGCGAGGGCGTAGATGACGGTGGAGCCCTGGCGGGTGGAGACGATGATGCCCGCCCGGCGTAGTACCCCCAACTGCTGGGACAGGCTGGACGGTTCGATCTCGATGTCGGCGAGCAGGTCCCGTACCGCGACCGGGCCGTGTTGCAGCAGTTCGAGAACCCTGATGCGTACGGGATGTCCCAGCATGCGGAAGAACTCGGCTTTGGCCTGGTAGAGGGGCACTTGCACAGCCGTTTGCTCCCTACGCGTGGGCGGTGGCGCCGAACGGGACTCGGTGCTCCCATCTGTGAGAACAGTCTGTCGCACCTCGTCCCGCCGGGACCTACGGAATGGACATGTATGGATGTCGAGAGTTGCAGAACTCTTCACATCGAGGGCATGCGAAATGAGGGTCAGACGGCGAGGTTTTCCTCCACTCGTTTGAGCTGGTGACGCGCCATCGCCAGATTCGACCTCGCTTTGTCCAGCACCAGGTACAGGAACAGGCCGTTACCGCTTCGGCCGTTCACCAGCCGGATGACGTGGTAATGCCGGTCGAGAGTGATCAGGATGTCCTCGATCTGGCTGGCCAGGCCGAGATGCTCCAGGGTCCGCATCTGCGCGCGGACGACATCGGTGTTGCCGGCGGCGGCCACCTCTAAGTCCAGGTCCTTGCCGCCGCCGAGGACACCGAGGGCCAGGCCGCTGGTGTAGTCCACGACGGCTGCCCCCAGTGCTCCCTCCACGCCTGTCATCAGCTCTTTGAGGGATACGTCCACATCGGCCATGTCCTGTCTCCGTTCGCGGGCCGGGCCGGGCTGTTCCCGCCCCGTTGCGCCAGCCACGCTAGGAGCAGGATCGCGAGCGGGGGCCGCATATGCACAGTTGAGCGGAAATGCAGCTGAGTAATGTCTGTTGAAGGTATGCGGCCGCTTTATCTTCGGAAGTGTTCGAAGTGCCTGGGATACGGGCCGCCGGGATTTCGGTGGCCTGTTGCCGCTCGGGGGAGTGGGACGGTGCGCCGCCGGCGTGCTGCCGGGCCGCGGGTTCAGGCGAGGGCCGCGACGAGCAGGGTGAAGGCCGCGATGATGACGGCGACGCGGACGTAGTGGAAGCGGAGCCAGCGGTTTATCTGCTCCTGCCAGTCCGCGGGCCGGTTTTCGGGGGTCCACGTCTTGTTCCGGTTGTTGATCGGGACGAGGAGCAGCAGCGACATGACCACGCTGATGATCAGCAGCACGGCCGCGATGACGACCAGGCCCGTGCCCTGTTCGTGCCATCCGGTGATGGCCCAGAGCGCGCTCAGGACGAGCGAACCGACGTACCAGAACGGCATCAGGGCGCCGAGCATCCGGCCCCCGTGGGCGTGGCCGAGCTGGCGGCTGTCCTCCGGGAGGGCGTTGAGGATCGGGTTCATGACGAAGGCGACGGCGAACTCCACCCCCACCATCAGGCCGACGATCACGGTGGTGAAGACCTCGAGTGCGTTGAGCATGGCTACCCCTCCAGAAATCTAGTGTTGCTAGATGACAAAGCAACGCTAGACCTACTGCCGCTTGATTGTCTAGCAGTGCTAGGATCGGGTCATGTCAGTACAAGAACGCAAGGAGCGCGAACGGGCGGCCCGCGAGCGCCTCATCGTGGCCACGGCCCGCGAACTCGCCGAGCAGCAGGGCTGGGAAGCGGTCACCACACGTCGGCTCGCCGAGCGCATCGAGTACAGCCAGCCCGTCCTCTACAGCCACTTCCGCGGCAAGCGCGAGATCATCGGCGCTGTTTCCCTCGAAGGTGCCACCGAGTTGGCGGCGGCGGTGCGGGCCGCGGCAGCCGCCGCGGACGGCCCGCGCGAGCGGGTCACCGCCCTCGCCCGCGCCTACCTCGACTTCGCCGCACGCAACCCGGCGGTCTACGACGCCCTGTTCCAGCTCGACGGCGGTCTGGCGTTCGCACGTGACGACACCCCGGAACCTCTCAAGGACGCCTTTGCCGCGTTGCTGGAGAGCCTGGGTGAGGTCGCCGGGGACGACGTCCATCCGGGACTGTTCACCGAGGTGTTCTGGGCGGCCCTGCACGGGCTGGCGACGCTGACCCGGGTGGGACGGCTGCCGTCGGCGGAGGCCGAGCGGAGGATGGAGCTGCTGGTCGACCGGCTCGCCGTGGTCTGACACACCGTCCCGGCGGATGTGCGGATGTGCGGATGTGCGGGTGGGCAGGCAGGCGGGCGGGGAGCGCAGCCGCAGTCCTCGAAGTCCCGCTGCCTGTCTGCGGCATCGCTTCCGGTCATCACTCGCGCCAGCGCCAGCGCCGACGCGGCGCACCTGCAGTTCGCCGGGCCCGGGGTGCAGGTGTGAGGGGTGGCAGCGTCTCCTCGTATCAGAGCCACGTGAATGCGTACGCCGACACCTGTGTCTCCACGGTCACGCTGTCATATGTGGGTGACGCGTCGATCACTTGAGGGTGCCGTCGTTGCCCGACGGGGGAGCGGCCCGCATTGAGATGCGGTGCACCAGGCCGTCCAGGATGAGGGTCAGGCCGGCCTCGAACGCTGACTCGTGGTCGATGACAGGCATGCCCGCCGGCGGATCTGAGCCGTCACTGGAGCCGGCGTCCGCCTGTTCCTCCAGGGCGCTGCCGACCGTGAAGCGGCTGGCAGTCAGCATCGCCATCTGCGCGTCCCGCTCGGGCACTCCGGAAGTGAGCAGGAAGTCCATCTTGCGGCGGATCCGGTCGAGGTCGTTGGCAGGGCTGCTGCCCGCGTGGAGGCGTGCGCCGTCCCGGCGCATCAGCAGGGTGTGCCGGAAACTCCGCGTGTTGTCCAGGAACCAGTCACGCCAGTCGTCGTCGAGGGTCGGCAGCGGGGCAGCCGCATGCGGCGCCATTGCCGACTCCGCCATGGCGGCAAGGAGGTCCTTCTTGGTGTGGAAGTACCAGTAGAGCGAGGGCTGTTCGACGCCCAGCCGCTTCGCCAGCTGCCGCGTGCTGACCGCGTCCAGTCCGACCTCGTCGAGCAGGTCGAGCGCTTCGGAGATGACGATCTCGCGGTTCACCTTGGTCACGTTGACAAATCTATCACTGATAGATGACTCTGGAGAGGAATCATTCACTGATAGATTTTGGGGTGATGGGGATGGCCGACGGATCGGGAACACGCCCCTTGAGGTTGAAGGTCCTGGTTGCAGGCGGCGGGACAGCGGGCCAGGCGCTGGCCTACTGGCTCACGCGGGGCGGCCACGAGGTGACCGTCGTCGAACGCGCTCCGGCGCTGCGGGCCACCGGCGCGCAGGTCGACCTGCGGGGACAGGGCATCGAGGCCGTCGAACGGATGGGGCTCCTCGACGCCGTCCGCGACAAACTGGTGGACGAGGCGGGTGTCGCCTTCGTCGACGCGCGCGGCAGGACCAAGGCGACGATCATGGCCAACACCTCCGGCCGGGGCCGACAGACCCTCACGTCCGAGTACGAGATCATGCGCGGTGACCTGGTACGCATCCTGCACGACGCGTCGAAGGACCACGCCGAGTACGTCTTCGGCGTGAGCGTGGACGGCTTCGAGCAGGACGAACAGAAGGTCATCGCGCACTTCTCCGACGGGTCCTCCGGTGAGTACGACCTTCTGGTCGGCGCGGACGGGCAGGGGTCGCGCATCCGGCGGGCGATCCTCCCTGCGGACTGCGACCCGTACTGGCGGGTCGGCATTCACATGGCCTACTGGTTCATCCCGCGCATCGCGTCCGACAGCAACATCCGGGACACCTACATGGTCCCGGGCGGCCGTCAGATCATGCGCCGCAGCCACAACCCGACCGAGACGCAGGTGTACTTCGTCATGCGGGAGGAGTCCGCGGAAGCCTCGGCGATCCACCGGGAACCCGTCGCGCGCCAGCAGGAGTTCTGGGCGAGCAGGTTCCGCGACGCGGGCTGGCAGACCGAGCGCTTCATCGACGGCATGCGGACGAGCCCCTTCTTCTACTCCCAAGAGGTCGTCCAGGTCCGCACCGACACCTGGTCCGAGGGCCGGGTGGTCCTTGCCGGGGACGCCGCCCACTGCGCCTCCCCTTACAGCGGCATGGGCATCTCCGGAGGTCTGGTCGGCGCCCACGTCCTGGCCGGCGAGATCAACCGGCACCCGGACGATCTGCCGACCGCACTGGCGAACTACGACAGCGTGCTGCGGCCCTTCGTCGACGAGATCCAGGGTGAGGTGAATCCGCGCCTCCTACGCCTGGGCATGCCGACGACCCAACGTGCGATCGACGCCTTCCAGTCCGCCACCGCCCTGGCCTGCTTCCTGCACGTCCCCGATCTCGCAGCCCGCTTCTCGAAGGAGGACCGCGGCGGCAACTGGCAACTCCCGGAGAACCCGGCGCCGATCAGAGCTGGAGCCGTCTGAAAGTCGGCCGGTCTTCGGGGGCGATGAGCACCGTCTGAAAGACGGCCGGGGTGCGGATGCTGTGGGGCACGGCCGCGGGTGCTCCGTCTAGTTACTCCGGCTGTGTCACGGTCAGGGACCAGCGGATGTTCTGCGTCGAGGCATCGACTCCGATCGTGAAGGAGCCTGGCCGCACTACGCCGGCTTCCATGGCCACCGAGCCTGTCCCGGCGGTACCGGCTGGGCAGTCGACCGAGAACGCAGCGACTTCGGTGTCCTGTGACTGCATGGTCACCCGTACGTCGCCGCCGCCTTCGCAGGCCACCGTGAGGACGGTTGGCAGACGGTCCCATGCACCGCCCGACGCGACTCCGCCGTCACCAATGTGTTCCTCCACCCACACCAGACCGTCCGGCCCGGGGTGGGGCAGAAGGGGATCGGTGACCGCGGCGGCGGGGCCTACGGTGCCGGCCGCCAGCGCACAGAGCGTCATCGCTGTCATCAGCAGGGCTTTCCTCATCCGGTTCATACCTACTCCTCGCCGATCTGTCATGGACGCCACAGTCTGGCGGGGTGATCGTCCCTGGGCCTGAGTACGCGTACTCAGGGACCGGCGAGTTGGCCGGAAGCGGCGGCCTCCAGTCTGTAATTCGTCGAGCGTGAGCGGGCGCTGGCCGGGTGTTGCCCGACAGGGGTGGTGGGACGGCGGTCGGCGGAGCCTTGTTGATACGGGCTCGGGGCTCGATGTCGACCAGTCGGCATGCCCCTCTCGCGAATCCGAATCGCGTGGACCACCAGCTGCACCGTGGTGCTGCTGATTGCCTACATGTTCTCGGAGTTCGGCCACGACGGGGGTTCCGGCATCGTGGCCGCCTCCGCCCTGCTCCGCCCCGAGGCATTCAGCGCCGTATCCCTGCTGAGCGTCCCCTACGTGTCGCCCTGCGGCCCCGCCCCGCTGATGTCTTCGGCCAGATCGTCGGGCCCGAGCATGAGTTCCATGTCCTCTACCTCCAGAAACCCGGCCGCGTGGAGGCGGAGTTCGAGCCCGACCCGCACTTCGTCACGGCCTGCTGCGCGAAGGCTTCCCCGCCGGGGCGCTCCCTGTCTGGCTGGGCGGCGCCGACCTCGGCGTCTATGCCGGGGAGCGGCGGCGCCCAGGACGCCCCACCACCTGGACGGCTGCGGCCAGCGGCCACTGGGTCCAGCAGGGGCGACTCGACGAAGTCAACTGCCTCTTGACCGACTGGCTTGCCGCCCTCCAGGGGGGAAGCGGGGCGGGTCGCTCGGGACACAGCAGCCGCTTCGGGGGCTGCGTGCGGCGGGGTGGTGTCAGGAAGCCGACATACCCGCGTCGATCTTGTGTTCGGCGCCCGTGATGTAGGAGGACTCGTCGGACGCCAGGAACAGCACCAGCGAGGACACCTCGTCCGGCTCCGCCAGTCGGCCGAGGAAGATCTGTGCCAGGGCGTCGCCGCCCTCCTCGTCGGTCGCCTCGACCATCATCGGCGTGTTGATGAAGCCGGGGTGCACGGAGTTCACGCGGATGTTGTCACCGCCGTACTCCTGGGCGGCGGCCTTCGTCATCCCCCGGCTCGCGAACTTGCTCGCGACGTACGCGAGGCTGGGGAAGCCATAGTTCGCCCGCAGTCCTGCCAGCGACGATATGTTCACGATCGACCCGATGCCCGCACGCTGCATCGACGGGATGACCGTCTTCATCCCGAGGAACTGGGAGTGCTGGTTGATGGCGCACACCTTGAGGTAGTCGTCCTCGTCGAGGTCCGCCGTCTTGGCGATCGGACCCAGGATGCCCGCGTTGTTCACCAGGACGGTCACGTCACCGAAGGCCGCTTCGGTCTCGGCCACGACACGCGCCCAGTCGTCGGACTTCGTGACGTCCTGCACCGTGTACCGGGCGCTGTCGCCGAGCTCGTCGGCGAGTTCCCGGATGGCGGCCTCGTTGACGTCCGTGAGGGTGACCTTGGCCCCCTCCTTGACGAAGCGGCGGGCGTGCGCGGCGCCCATGCCCCGGCCCGCTCCGGTGATGATCGCGACCTTGTCGTCCAGACGGCTCATGAGGGGACTCCTTCGTCCTGTGTGGTCCTGGGGGAGTATCCGACTTTCGGAACCCCATCCCAAAAATACACCTCGCCTCAGAAGTGTTCGGTCAGCCCCGGGCCGCACCGTCCAGGACCGCCTGGAAGGCATCGGTGATCGGACGTAGTGCGGCGTCCAGCTCGTCGATGTCGACGGCATCCGCGGCGGCGGCGACGCCGTCCGTCTCGGCCCCATCCGCCTCGGCCCAGCGCCTGAGCACCGCGACGTAGGCCGCCTGTACGGCGCCGCCGATCGCCGCTGGGGTCGGAGCGTCCGCGTCGAGTCCGGTGCGTTCGGCCGCGTACCGGCTCACCGTCTCGGCCCATACGTGCCAGTGCGCGGCGGCCTCCGCGACGAGCGCGGCATCCTGGTCGAGGACGCGGAACCGGTCGAGCCACGTGTCCGGCGCCGCTGCCCGGGACAGATGTGTCGACCGGACGACCGCCGCCCGCACGGCCGCCATCACGGGTACGTCATCGGCGTCGTCGAGAGCCGACCGCAGCCGCTCGACGGCACGGTCGAACTCGCCCCACACGATCCCCGCCTTCGAACCGAAGTAGCGGAACAGCGTCGATCGCCCCACTCCACCCGCGGTCATGATGGCCTGGAGCGTCGTCGCCTCGTAGCCGTCCCGGAGCAGCAGCTCGAAGGCGACCTCCTCCAGGGCTTCGCGGGTCGAGGCGGGCGGTCGCCCCCGGCGGGCACGGGAAGTCGTCATCACCCGAGCGTAGTGAAGTACTTTTGGGATGAGGTACCAATAAGGTTCGACGGTCGCCCGCACCGCGCGGCCGTCACCAGGAGACAAGCGTTCAAGGAGCAGACGATGCGCGCATGGCAGTTCACCGAAATCGGTAAGCCACTCACCCTGAGCGAGGTGCCGACCCCGACGCCGGCCGCGGACGAACTCGTCGTACACGTCCGCGCCGCCGGTCTCTGCCACAGCGACGTCGGATTCCTCGACGGCACGCTGACGCCGCTGCTCCCGTTCAGCCCGATCACGCTCGGTCACGAGATCGCGGGCGTCGTCTCGGCCGTCGGAAACGACGTGGCCCAGTTCACCGTCGGTCAGAGGGTCGTCGTCCCGGCCGCCATCGAGGGGCCTGGAACTTCGAAGAACGGCGGCTTCGCGGACGAGGTCGTCGTCCTGGAGCGACTTGTCGTCGCACTGCCCGACGGGGTGCCGTTCGACCAGGCGGCAGCCGCTACCGACGCCGGTCTCACCTCGTACCACGCGGTCTCGGTGCAAGGTAAGGTCTCCGCCGGCTCCCGGGTCGGGATCATCGGCCTCGGGGGACTCGGCTCACTCGGCGCGCAGACCGCGCTCGCACTCGGCGCCACGCTGTTCGTCGCCGAGAAGAACGAGCGCGTACACGACTTCGCCCGCTCGCTCGGCGCCGAGAGGGTCGCCACCGACATCACCGAGTTCGCAGGCGAGAGCCTCGACGTGGTCATCGACTTCGCCGGGTTCGGGACGACCACCGACGGCGCGATTCATTCCGTCCGACGCGGCGGACGGATCGTCCAGGTCGGCCTGGGCCGCGCCCGCGGCGAGATCGACCTCCAGGCGCTCACACTCAACGAGGTCGAACTCGTCGGCTCGCAGGCCGGTTCCAAGGAGGACTGCGCGGCGGTGCTTGACCTCGTCGCCGAGGGCAAGCTGTCCTCGCGGATCACCGAGATCGGCTTCGAGGACATCGCCGACGGGATCGGCCGGCTCGAACGCGGCGAGGTCATCGGACGCCTGGTCGCCACGTTCGGATGACCCCCACTCGGCCGCTGCCGGTACTGGCACCTACGCCAGTGCCGGCAGCGGTGCCGGTACCGGTACCGGCACTGGCTGGATCTTCTGCGGCTGTCAGCTTGTGTGGGGTACGGCTGACGTGCATCGTCCTCGAAGTAGAGCCGAGCGCCCAGTTCCGTCACCCTTCTCCGTAACGGGCCACTGCTCGTCCTTCCGGCCTCCGCCTCGCCGGCCCATGACTCGATCAGCTGCCGCACCGGCTTGAGCAGGCCCTCGCCCGGGCCGCAGACGTGTCGGGGCTGCACCAGCAGCTAACTGTCAGACATCGTCAGGGGCTTCCCGTCCGTACTGCCCGCCCTTCCGTCTCGGGCCGTCTCGGGGTCAGCACCACTTCAACTCCGTGCGCGTGTGCGTGGACGGTCGGTAATCCCGGTGGTGCCGTGGCGTCGATGGGATATCCTTTCCGGGATTTCGCGCGGCAGGTTCTCTGCCGTCCCGTTCGGCGCGCTCGGCGTCGACACGCACCGCGTGCCCTGCCCGGAAGGAGGCGAGAGACATGGACCGTGCTGAATGCGTTGCGGCCATAGTTGCCTCCGGCCGTGTGCCCTCGCTCCTCTGCGGCGCGCGGTAACTCTTCCCCCTTCCTGTTTCTTGTCTTCGGCGTCTTCCTGAGATGCCGTGTCACGAGATGTCCTGGCCTGCGCGGTTCGTCGCCGCGTGGGCCGCGGGGGCGCGCCCGAAGACGGGCCCTTCTTTTGCTGGTCACCGTGATCTCGGCACTCTCCGCCTCACGACCAGCAAGAGCGCCGGCGTGACCGACACGTAGCTGGTGAGGCAGGCCCCGGGTGCTGTCCGTGGTTCCCGCTGCCCTATCGCCATGCCGTGTCCCCGTGCTGCGTACACCGGCCCGTCGTCACCCCTGCGACCGTCCCTGGCCGGCTGTCTCGACAGCACTCCGACACGAAACGTGCGTGATCGTCATGAGCAAGAAGCGTCCCGAACGACCCGGCGGGGAATCCCTCCCGTCAGACCCTTCCGCGGTCACCGACCCTTCCACGGACCGCGAGGTTCCCGCCGCGACTCCGGAACCGGCACCAGCACCAGCACCAGCACCGGAACCGGCACTGGCACTTGCCTCGGATCCGAAGCGCTGGTGGGCGCTGGCCGTCATCGCCCTCGCCCAGCTGATGGTGATCCTTGACGGCACGGTCGTGAACATCGCCCTGCCCTCCGCCCAGCACGCTCTCGGTATGTCGGACGCCGACCGGCAGTGGGTGATCACCGCCTACACGCTGGCCTTCGGCGGGCTGCTGCTGCTCGGCGGCCGGATCGCCGATCTGGTGGGCCGCAAGCGCACCTTCGTCATCGGCCTGGCGGGGTTCGCCGCGGCCTCCGCGCTGGGCGGCGCGGCGGCCGGTCCCGGGATGCTGTTCGCGGCGCGGGCACTGCAAGGTGCGTTCGCGGCACTCCTGGCGCCCTCGGCCCTGTCGCTGCTGACGACGACGTTCACCGACCCCAAGGAACGGGCCAGGGCGTTCGGGGTCTACGGTGCGCTGGCCGGCGGCGGCAGCGCGGTCGGGCTGATCGTCGGCGGTCTCCTGACCGAGTACCTGAACTGGCGTTGGTCCCTGTACGTCAACGTGCCCATCGCGCTGGCCGCCCTGCTCGGCGCACCGGCCTTCCTGCGCGACAGCCCCGGCCGCCGGGGCGGGCACCTGGACGTACCGGGCGCGCTGCTGGGCTGCGGCGGGCTCGTCGCCCTCGTGTACGGCTTCAGCGAGGCCGAACCTCGCGGCTGGACCAGCCCGTTGGTACTCACGCTGCTCGTGGCCGGAGCGCTCCTGCTCACCGCCTTCGTATGGTGGCAGAGCCGCGCGGCGAGCCCGCTGCTGCCGTTGCGCATCGTCAAGGACCGTGTCCGGGCCGGATCGCTCGCGACGATGGGCTTGGCCACCATCGGCATGTTCGGCGTCTTCCTGTTCCTGACGTACTACCTGCAGGTCGTCCTCGGCTACCCGCCGGTGCGAACGGGCCTGGCCTTCGTGCCGATCTCGGCCGGAATCGTCATCGGCGCGACCCAGATCGCGGCCCGCCTGCTGCCACGCACGGCGCCGCGCGCCCTGATGTCGTCCGGCATGGTGCTGGCCGCCACCGGCATGGTGCTGCTCAGCAGCCTGACCGTGCATGCGCAGTACGTCACGCACGTGCTGCCTGCCCTGCTGCTGCTCGGTCTGGGCATGGGCCTGACCTTCATGCCGGTCTACGCGACGGCCACCGCCGGCGTGCCCGCGCAGGACGCCGGTGTGGCCTCGGCCGTCCTCAACACCGTTCAGCAGATGGGCGCTTCGCTGGGCACCGTACTGCTCAACACCATCGCCACCGGCGCCACCAGCCGCTACGTCCACTCGCACCTGCATGATCCGGCCCACGGCGGCACGACCCTCGACGAAGGCATGGTGCACGGCTTCTCCGTCGCCTACCGGTGCTCGGCGGGCGTCCTGCTGCTCGCGGCCCTGGTGGCGGGCCTCACCGTACGGCACAGGACGCCGAAGCATGCCGGACACGACGCACCGGTCTAGCGAGCCGGAGTCATGTCCCGCCATCGTCCACCTCACCCCCTGAAGGACCTTTCATGAAGCCCCTGACCGAGCACGACATCCGTACCTCGTTCGTCAACTGCTCGAAGGGGGAGGCCAAACGCCTCCCTCTGCCCAAGAACCTGGCGGACCTCGACCACTGGGACGACCTGGACTTCCTGGGCTGGTTCGATCTCTCCGCGCCCGATCGCAGGTATCTCGTCGTCGAACGCGCCGATGAACTCGTCGGCCTGTCCATGCGTTTCGCCTCCGGCAACCGCGGCTTCCTGCGCCGCAGCCTGTGCTCGTTGTGCCTGACCACGCACCCCGGCAACGGCGTCTCCCTCATGACCGCACCCAAGGCGGGCCCGGCCGGCCGCGGAGGCAACTCGGTGGGCGTCTACATCTGCGCCGACCTGGACTGCTCGTTGTACGTACGGGGCAGGAAGAAGGCGGCACCGGGCGCCCGCATGGAGGAGTCCCTCACGGTCGAGCAGCAGATCGAGCGACTGCGCGGCAACCTCGACGCGTTCGTGGAGCGGGTCTTCCACTGAGGCCGACAGGGGCTCGACGACCATCGTCGCCGAGCCCCTGCTCACTCCTTGAACCGCCGTCACCACCGGTGCTGTTGTAGGTCCAGCCGTTGAACCCCGCGAGTGCGCTGGTCGTGGCTTCCGGCAGGAGCGCTGCGCTGCGACGGCACAGGACGCAGGACGTGATGACCGGTGGTCGGCCGACTGGGTGCCTCCTGGTCAGGAGGTCGGGAGTGCCGGTCCGTCGCCCTCCTGCTCCTGGTGGGAGTAGCGCTGCTCCTTCCAGGGGTCGCCGATGTTGTGGTAGCCGCGTTCTTCCCAGAAGCCACGCCGGTCCTCGGTGAGGTACTCGATGGCGCGCAGCCACTTGGCGCTCTTGTAGCCGTAGAGGTGAGGGACGACCAGGCGCAGGGGGAAGCCGTGTTCGGCGGTGAGGGGTTCGCCGTTGTGGTGGGTGGCCAACAGGGCTTCGGGGCTGGTGAAGTCGGCGAGGCGGAGGTTGGCGGCGTAACCGTATTCCGCCCAGGCCATGACGTGCGTGACGTCTGCGGCGGGCGGGACCAGTTCCAGGACGGCCGTGGTGGGGATCCCGTACCACTCGTGGTCCGTGGAGGTGGGGCCGGTCGCGCAGTGGAGGTCGGCGACGACCGTGCGGCGGGGGAGCGCGGTGACCTCGTCGAAGGTCCAGGCATGCTCGTCGCCGGTGGCGGTCGCGCCGAAGACACGCAGGTTCCAGCGCTCGGGGCGGAAGCGGGGGACCAGGCCGTAGTGCGACACGGGCCACCCGTGCACATGGCGTTGGCCGGGTGGAACGGGACGAGGAGCGCTGGGTGCGCTGTCCGTCGCTCCGGGGTGGTTGCTTCCCACGCGGGCTCCCCTCCTCCGACCGGCCTGCCATCACGCAGCTTAGGTGCTCGATCCGAGGGTGGTTGTGACCGGGGCTGGGGTCGGGGTCGGGGTTGGGACCAGGGCCGGGAGGTAACAGGACACGCTGCCGGTACGGCCACGGCCCCGCGTCCGGATCCTGGTCACCGGCGACGAACTGATCCACTCCGGGCGACCTGGCCCCGGCCAGGTACGCGACGCGCTGGGCCCGTTGCTGCCACCGGCTGGCGTACGCACTCGGCGGCGAGGTCACCGACGTCCACCCCGTGTCGGACCACCCCGCCGGGTCACTGGCCGACCCCGTCCTCACCGCGCCGCATGACACCGAGGTGATCGTGGTGACCGGCTCCACCTCGGTCGGCGCCACCGACCAACTGCGACGGCTGCTGACAGAGCAGGGCGCACGCTGGGTGGTGGACGCGGTCGCCTGCCGCCCCGGCCACCCCCAGCTGCTCGTCCTGCGCGGCGCGGCGCTCGCCGCCGTACCGCACGGACTGGTAGCCCAACACCCGGTGCCACTGATCCTGTTGACGCTGTGAGAAGAGGCGCATGCCGTTCGACGGCTCTGGCCGCGTCGCCCCCGTCCGGTGATGTCGCCCCCCGTCCGGTGATGGTGATGCCGCCGTGTGGGGCGATCTGCCCGTGAACTCCGGTTGCCGAAGATCGTTACCGGCCTCTACGGTCAGCCCCATGGCGGATGACGAACCCACGCGCGCGGCGCGCCTGCTCGATGCCCAGGCGAAAGCCGTCCAGCTTTTCGCGGAGATGGAGGAGCGCGGGCTGATCGCGCCGGGACGGGGGGAGCGGGAGGTCAGCGACCAAGTCCGGGATCTCGCGAACGAGCTGTTCGGCACGACCCGGCACTGGCACAAGCGGATCGTGCGCTCCGGGCCGAACACACTGAAGCCTTACCGGGAGAACCCGCCGGACCGGCTGATCGGCGAGGACGACATCGTGTTCGCCGACTTCGGTCCCATCTTCGAGGAGTACGAGGCCGACTTCGGGCGGACCTTCGTCCTGGGCGACGATCCGGTCAAGCACCGTCTGCGCGACGACCTTTCGGAGGTGTTCGCAGCGGGCAGACGGTTCTTCGAGAGCGCCCCGGACATCACGGGCCAGCAGTTGTACGCCGAGGTCGAACGGCTCGCCGCCGCTTCCGGGTGGGAACTGGGCGGTTGGCACGCCGGGCATCTGGTCGGCGCGTTCCCGCACGAGAAGATCGACGGCGCTGAGACGGAGTCCTACATCACCGCTGCCAACGGCACTGCGCTGCGGCGACCCGACAAGACCGGACGGCGTAGCCACTGGATCCTTGAAGTTCATCTCGTCGACCAAGAGCGGCAGTTCGGCGGCTTCTTCGAGGAACTGCTCACCCTGGGCTGAGCTTGTCCGTGCGCGCTGGTACGGCCAGGCCCGTCGGGGATGACGCGCCTGGCCGCTCGCGTCGCCGGTAATCCGTAGGTCGCTGTCTGAAGGATTGGTCGTCTGAGGTATTGGTCCCGGAAGCCGCGACAGCCCGCAGCCTTCCGGTTTTCAGCCTGCTTGCGGATTGCGGGGGAGCACGCCCAGGAGCGTTGCGGTCAGGGCCAGCTTCAAGGAGTCCTTCAGCTCCAAGTGGAAGCGGGCCAGGTCGGGTTCGGCCTCGTAGGCTGCCTGGAGGCTGGGTGGGGGAGTGCTGTAGGCCGACAGCGCCCCGGCCAGCACCATGGTCTGCAGACTGAACAGCGTCGCGGTCTCGCCCAGCTCGGGCAGGTACTTCTGGATCAGGGCGGTCATGGTGGTCAGGCGGTCCAGGGAGGCGCGCTTGTAGCGTGCCACGACCTCGACGGAGACATTGCGTTCCAGGACGGTGCCCTGTGCGCCGAAGAGGTCGCACAGCACCACGCGGCCGGAGAGCGAACCGCCGAGTATCTCGGCCACCGCCGTCGCCCGCTCGGCCATCGGCAGATCTTCGTCGACGCCGGCGGCCAACTCGCCCGCCAGTTCCGTCAGCCACTCCTGCAGGAAGTGGTCCAGCAGTTCCAGCAGCACCGCCTCGCGGGACTCGAAGTAGCGCAGCACGTTCGGCTTCGCCAGGCCCACCCGGCGGCTCAGCTCGTTCAGGGTGACCGCGGCCACGGGCATCTCGTCGAGCATCGCCGACGCCATGGCGAGGATCGCCCGTCGGCGGATCTCCCGCTGCTCTTCGGTTCGCGCCCGCTGGAAAGTCACGATCACCAGCCTAACTTAAGTACCTGCGGTATGTTGACGACGTACCGAGAGTACTTTAACGTCGTCGGCACAAGATACCTTCGGTACGTTAGCGAGTCAGGGGTCAGACATGAGCGACAAGTGGACGACGGCGAACATTCCGGACCAGCGCGGGCGGGTGGCGGTGGTGACCGGTGCCAACACCGGACTGGGGTACGAGACCGCCAAGGCGCTCGCGGAGCGCGGGGCGTCCGTCGTGCTCGCCGTGCGCAACACCGAGAAGGGCGAGCAGGCCGCGGTCCGCATGACCGGCGACGTGACCGTGCAGGCGCTCGACCTGACCTCGCTCGACTCCGTCCGGACCGCGGCGGCGGCGCTGCGGTCCCGGCTCGACCGGATCGACCTGCTGATCAACAACGCCGGCGTGATGTACACGCCGAAGCAGACCACCCGCGACGGCTTCGAGATGCAGTTCGGCACCAATCACCTCGGCCACTTCGCGCTCACCGGGCTGCTGCTGGACCTGATGCTGCCGGTGCCCGGCTCGCGCGTGGTGATGGTCAGCAGTACCGGCCACCGCATCAGGGCCGCGATCCACTTCGACGACCTGCAGTGGGAGCGCACGTACAGCCGGGTCGGCGCCTACGGCCAGTCCAAGCTGGCCAACCTGATGTTCACGTACGAGCTGCAGCGCCGGCTCGCCGGGCACGGCACCACCGTCGCGGTGGCCGCGCACCCCGGCCTGTCCAGCACCGAACTCGCCCGCAACACCCCCGCGGCCCTGCGGCTCCCGCTCACCTGGCTCGCGCCGCTGATCACCCAGACTCCTGCGATGGGTGCGCTGCCGACCCTGCGCGCCGCCACCGACCCCGCCGCGTTCGGCGGCCAGTACTACGGCCCCGGCGGACGCAACGAGGTCAAGGGCCACCCCCGGTTGGTCACCTCCAGCCCGGAGTCGTACGAGGCTGCTGTCCAGCGGCGCCTGTGGGCCGTATCCGAAGACCTCACCGGGGTGACGTTCCCCGACCTTCAGCCCGCACCAATCCCGGGCGGAAGTGGCTTCGGATCAAAGAGTGACAGCAATCGCTCGCGGTCTGATGACTGACGGTCACCAGGCTGTCCGGAAGGGATGTTCCTTCATGACGCACACGCGTATTCGACAGCTGACCACGTTCCTGGCGGTACCCGCCGCCCTCACCCTCGCAGCGGCCACCCCGGCGTTCGCCCACGACGGTCATGGTTCGCAGACGGAGGGCCACAGCTATCAGGTCGACCTCAAGCAGTTGAACGACAGTGGGGCGAACGGAACGGCCATGCTCCAGCTGGACGGCACCAAGCTGACCGTCAAGATCGAAGCGTCCGGCCTGGTCCCGGGCCAGCCCCACGCCCAGCACATACATGGCTCCACCAAGGGGCACGACTTCCACTGCCCGGATGCCAGTGCCGACAAGAACGGCGACGGAATCGTCACCACGGCCGAAGGGCTCCCCGCCTACGGCGACATCAACATCTCCCTGACCACCAAGGGTGACACGTCCAAGGACAGCGGCCTGGCCGTGGACCGGATGCCGGCCGCCGACAAGGACGGCAAGCTGTCCTACGAGCGCACGATCACCGTCTCGCAGCAGGTCGCCGACCACATCAAGGACCTGCACGTCGTCCAGCACGGCATCGACCCGAACAACAACGGCAAGTACGACTTCGGCAAGGGCAAGAGCGAACTGGACCCCAAGCTCCCCCAGGAGGCCACAGCCCCCGCCGACTGCGGCATGCTCCAGGGCGCGTCCGTCGGATCCATGCCGTCCGGCGGGGTCGAGACCGGCTCCGGAAGCACTCAGGGCGTCGAGTCGCCCGCTGTGATGGCCGCCGGTGGTGCCGCGGTCCTGAGCGCCGGAGTCCTGTTCGCCGTGCGCCGGCGGGCGCTGAGCGGTCGCCGCGAGGGATGACACCCATCGGCAGCGAAGCCGTCAGGCACCGAACGGAAGGAGACCGCGGTGAGCAGGCCCGAGGACGGTCCCGACACCACACCGAGCTCTGACGAACCTGCCCACGGCTCCCCGCAGGCCCCGGTACACCGGGGCCTGCGGGGAGCCGTGCTGATCGCGGCCACGGCCCTGCTGGTGGTGGGCGGATCACTGCTGGCTCTGGGCGCGGTACGTCAAGAACCCGCACCACCTGCCGTGTCCGAGCCCTCGTCAGCCCCATCCTCCTCTTCACCTTCTTCACCGTCTTCGGCGTCTTCCGCGTCGGGACAGCGGGCCCCGCGGTCCGACGAGGCGACGAACCGGGTGGCTCCGCTGTCCAGTTCCCCGCCCGTGCGGGTGAAGATCCCCGGGATCAAGGTGTCGTCCGCCCTGGAACGCCTCGGGCTGGACGAGAAGAACGTCATGGAGACACCACGAGACCCGGCGAAAGCAGGCTGGTACACGCCCGGCCCCACCCCCGGCGCTCAGGGGCCCGCCGTCATCGCAGGTCATGTCACCTGGAACGGCAGCCGTGCCGTCTTCTTCGACCTCGCCACCCTCGTACGCGGCGACTCCATCGACGTCGCCCGACAGGACGGCACCACCGCACACTTCGCGGTCGACCGCGTGGCTCAGTACCCCAAGAACAAGTTCCCGACCATCGACGTCTACCGCAACATCGACCATGCGGGACTGCGCCTCATCACCTGCGGCGGCACGTACTCCAAGGCCCGTAATCACTACGCGGACAACATCGTCGTCTACGCACACCTGACGGGCCACACACCATGAGTACGCGCTGAGGCGTCGGGCAGGCGCAGGAGCGCGTGGTGCATGGCTTCGGGCTTCGGTCGGGTATGTCATGAAGGTGATCGAACCGAAGCTGCGGTCCGGCGCCCTGATCTACAACGAGAACCAGGACCGCGAGTTTCTCGACCACGTCCAGACTCCCGGCAGCGGCTACCTCAACCTGCCGCTGCTGAGCGGTTCCGCCTACAAGCCGCAGGGCGAACTGTCCATGCGCTGCTGACCACCACCTTTCTCGTCGAGGGCGAGCCACACCCGGTCCCGGGTGAGGGGGAGTTCCGTGAAGCGGATGCCGGTCGCGTCGCGCAGGGCGTTCGCGAAGGCGGGGGCGATCGGGTTGAAGGGGCTCTCGCTCATCGACTTGGCGCCGAGCGGGCCGATGGCGTCGGTGGTTTCCATGAAGTGGACCTCGGTGCGGGGGATGTCGGCGTACTGGGGGAGTCGGTAGCGGCGGAACGCGGCCGTCTCCACGGCGCCGTGCTCGTCGACGCGGACGTGTTCGAAGAGGGTCGCGCCCAGTGCCTGGGCGACGCCGCCCTCGACCTGGCCGTGGCACTGCATCGGGTTCATGACCTTGCCCGCGTCGGCCGCGTGCACGCTGCGCAGGATGCGGATCTCGCCGGTGCCGGGGTCGACGGCGAGACGAACCACTGGGCGTTGAAGGCGACCGAGCGGGGCGTGCCGCCGAAGTGCCCGTCGGCGGCGAAGGTGACCCCGACCGCCTGCGCGGACACGTACAACTCCTTGAGCGGGAGGCGTCCGCCGGGGTGCAGCACCGCTTCCTCGGCGAGCCGGCAGTCGGCGCGGGGGATGCGCAGATGGGCGGCGGTGAAGTCGAGGAGCAGGTCGGCGAGGGCGCGGGCGGCGCGCAGGGTGGCCTTGCCCGCGACGACGACGCCGGTGGAGGCGAAGGCGCCGGTGTCGTGCTCGACGACATCGGTGTCGGACTGGCGGACGGTGATCCGGTCGACAGTGGTGGCGAGTTCACCGGCCGCGATCTGGCGGTGCACGGTGGTCGTGCCGTTGCCGAACTCCGCGGTGCCGGCGGCCAGATCGAAGGAGCCGTCGGGCAGAAGAGCGGCCTTGGCGTCGGCGATGTGGCCGCCGGGCGGCCCGGTCGCGATCATCGCGAGGGCGGCGCCCTCTCCGACGAGCCAACCCGCCGGGACGGGTTCGGACACGGGCTGGCGCCGGGCGCGGCGCACGATGCCGACGCGCTGGTCGAGGCCGTAGCCGGCGATGTGCAGGTCCTCTTCCTCGCCACCCGCCGTGATCATGGGATCGCCGGGTCCGATGACGTTCCTTGCCCTGAAATCCAGGGAATCCAGGCCGAGTCGGCGGGCGAGTTCGTCGAGAGCCGACTCCATGGCGAACATGACCTGACCGAGGCCGTAGCCGCGGAAGGCACCGGCCGGGACGGTGTGCGTGTAGACGGAGTAGGCGTCGACCTTCTTGTGCGGGGCGCGGTAGACGGCCATGGACTCGCCGACACTGTGGAACATCACCGCCGGACCGTGATTGCCGTACGCGCCCGTGTTCGCCACCACCCGCAGCTGAAGCGCGGTCAGTCTGCCGTCGCGGCGGGCTCCCGCCTTCACATGGATGGTGAACGGGTGCCGGGTGGTGGCCCCGTAGAACTGCTCGGCGCGCGTGTACTCCAGCTTCACCGGCCGGCGCAGCCGCAGCACCGCGAGGGCCACAATGTCCTCGACGAGGATCTCCTGCTTGCCGCCGAAGCCCCCGCCGACACGTCCCGCGACGACCCGTACCCGCTCGTGGGGCAGGTCGTAGAGGGCGCACAGGGCCCGCCGGGTGAGGTACGGCGTCCGTGAACTCGTACGCACATTCAGCCGGCCGTCCTCGTCGAACCACGCCACCGCGCCGTGCGTCTCCAGGCCGGCATGCTGGACCCGCTGGGTGCGGAAGGTCCCCTCGTACACGGCGTCGGCCTCGGCGAAGCCCGCTTCGACATCGCCGATCTCGCCGTGCGCCTCCCCGACGACGTTGTCCCGCGGGCGGGCGATACGTGCCGTCGTCGCGTCCTTGTCGTGCACGACGGGTGCGCCCCGGCCGCATCGCCTCCTCCGGATCGACGACCGCGGGCAGCACCTCGTACGTCACCTCGCTGCGCCGACAGCCCTCCTCGGCGGCGGCCTCACTGCCGGCCACGACGGCGGCGACGGCGGCGACGGCGGCGACGCGCTGGCCGATGTGGCGGACGGTGTCGTCGAGGACACGGTTGTCGTCCGGATCCTCCGCCGGGTGTTCGTGACGGGCGGTCGAGAAATGCCGGTCGGGCGCGTCATGGTGGGTGAACACGGCGTGCACGCCCGGGGCGCACAGGTCCCCGACGACCTGATCGAGGCCTGCGTACGGCATCGTCTGCCGGTGGCGGCCGTCCCGGCCCAGGTCATGTTCCGGGCCGTCATCGACAAGGTGTACCTCCAGCAGTGGGGCGAGCTGAGCCGACACCACGCACTGCCCGCCAGCGCCCGAGCCCGGCTGAGCCGCCTCGTAGCGCAGGACGCCGGCCCGGATGCGGTCCTCGCCGCTGCCTTCGCCCACCTCGGACCGGGTGCAGTCGCGTACGTCCTCACCGCCACCGGCCGCACGGTCGCGGCGACCGGTGGCGCACCCGCCCTCCCCGCTCCCGAAGCCACCGCACTCCTGGCGGACGGCACCGGCGCCACGGTGCCGATCGCCGACGCCGCCGCGACCCCGTACGAACGCCGGCACCTCTACGTGCCCGACCCGGACGCCGCGCCCCCACGCATGCTGCACGAGGTGGCCGCGATCCTGGGCCGCTGCCAGGAAGCACAGGCCCGCCGCCGGGCCGCCGCCCACCGGAGGGCGGCCGAACTCGGCGCGCTGCTCGCCCGCCCCGACGCGGAGAGCACCGCGGTGGCGGCTGCCCTGCAAGCCTGCGGACTGCCTCCCGGCGAGGGCCCGTACCGTGTGATCACCGCTGAAACGGGTGCCTGGGGTGAAGGACCGGTGGATGGTGCGCTGGAGGAAGGTGCACTTACGGAAGGTGCACTTACGGAAGGTGCGTTGGCGGAAGGTGCGCTGTCGGAGGCCGTGGCTCATCTGGCCGGGCCGGGACCTGCCGCGGTGGGCCGACTGCCGGAGCGCACGGCATTCGCGGTCGTCCCCGGATCCGTCACCCTCGACGGAGTCTGGGCCCTTGTCGCCGCGTGCGAGCCCTCCATACCCCTGCACGGCGGCACCGGGGCACCGGCCGCAGGGCCACGGGACCTGGCCGGAGCACTCACCAGAGCCCGTTACGGCCTGGCGTCGGCGCAGAGCGCGTCCCCCGATGCCTCGCTCCTCACCGACGCCACCACCCTCACCACGCTCAACACGCTCCTGACCGGTGTGCCCGCCGAGGTCCGCAACGCCTGCAGCCGTACCGTTCTCGGTCCCCTCCTCGACACCACGAACGCCTCCGCGGCCCCGCACCGCGGAAGTGATGCACCTGCACGTCAACACCGTCCACTACCGCATCCAACGCGTCGAACACTTCACCCACCGCGACCTGTCCGGCCTCACCGACCGCCTCGACCTGTGGACCGCGCTGCTGTGCCACCAGCCCGCTGCCGGGGCTGTCGCGCGCCCACGTTCGTAGGCTTCACGGGCCGCGACCGGTCGACGGCTCCCGGTCGCGTCTCCCTCGGCGACCTTCGCTCGGCAGCCCTCGAACGGCATGGGTGAATTGCTGTGGACGTACGACGTACCTCACCGGTGACGACCGCTGATAGCCGTCGGCTATACGGACATAGCGAGAATCGCTTTGACCAGGGCAATCGACTGCGTGGATCGTGAACTGCACCCGCAGTCAACGCAGTTGAGGAGCCGTGATCATGGCGAAGGTGCTCTGTGTGCTGTACGACGACCCGACCGACGGATACCCGACCACGTACGCCCGTGACGACCTCCCCGCGATCGACCAGTACCCGGGCGGTCAGACCACGCCCACTCCCGAGGCCGTCGACTTCACGCCGGGCCACCTCCTCGGCAGCGTCTCCGGCGAGCTGGGCCTGCGCCGCTTCCTGGAGAAGGCGGGTCACACGCTCGTCGTCACGTCCGACAAGGAGGGCGACGGCTCGGTCTTCGACCGGGAGCTGCCCGACACGGATGTGGTGATCTCTCAGCCGTTCTGGCCGGCGTATCTGACCCCGGAGCGCATCGCGGCGGCACCGAACCTCAAGCTCGCCATCACGGCCGGGATCGGCTCGGACCATGTCGACCTGGACGCGGCCATCGCGCACGGCGTGACGGTCGCCGAGGTGACGTACTGCAACAGCATCAGCGTCGCCGAGCACGTGGTGATGATGACGCTGTCCCTGGTCCGCAACTACCTGCCGTCGCATCAGGTGGTGCTCGACGGCGGCTGGAACATCGCGGACTGCGTGGCCCGCTCCTACGACCTGGAGGGCATGCACGTCGGCACAGTCGCCGCCGGTCGCATCGGCCTGGCAGTCCTGCGCCGCCTGGCCCCCTTCGACGTACAGCTGCACTACACCGACCGCCACCGCCTCCCCGAGGCGGTCGAACGCGAACTGGGCCTGACCTTCCACGAGAGCGCCGCCGACATGGTCCCGCACTGCGACGTCGTCACCATCAACGCACCGCTCCACCCGGAGACCGAAGGACTCTTCGGCGACGAACTGCTGGGCCGGATGAAGCGCGGCGCGTACCTCATCAACACGGCACGCGCGAAGATCGCCGACCGGGACGCGATCGACCGCGCCCTGCGCAGTGGTCGGCTGGCGGGCTATGCGGGTGATGTCTGGTACCCGCAGCCCGCCCCCGCCGACCACCCCTGGCGCACCATGCCGCACCACGGCATGACCCCGCACATCTCCGGCTCCTCTCTCTCGGCCCAGGCCCGCTATGCGGCGGGCACCCGCGAGATCCTGGAATCCTGGCTCGCGGGCCGCCCGATCCGCGACGAGTACCTGATCGTGGACGGCGGCGCACTGGCGGGCACGGGCGCCCACTCGTACTCGGTCACCAAGTGACGGACCGTTCGGACCGCGTGGGCCGGGGGTGATGGGTGGAGGCCGCTGTCGAGCTGCTTTCAGGCGGGGCTGATGTGCATGTTCGTCGACTTCGCCCGGGCGGTGGCCTCCGCTCTGAAATCGCGGCCAGAACCGTCCTCGTCGAGGGAGACGCAGATGCTCAGCAAGCAGGAAGCGGCCGACGCCGTACGCCAGGCCAAGGTGACGACCGGGGTGACGTGGGCCCAACTGGCAGAAGCGGTCGGGAGGCCGCCGGCCTGGACCACGGCGGCCTTGCTCGGCCAGCACCCGATGAGCAAGGACGAGGCCGCAACGGCGGCGGCCCTGCTCGAACTCGGCGAGGACGCCGCCCTCGCCTTCCAGCTCCAGCCGACCAGGGGAGCGCTGGACGCCGCCGTCCCCGTGGACCCCACGATCTACCGCCTCTACGAGATCGTCCAGGTCTACGGCCCGACCATCAAGGAACTGATCCACGAGCAATGCGGTGACGGCATCATGAGCGCGATCAACTTCCGACTCGACGTCCGGCGGGTCCCCGACCCCGCGGGCGACCGGGTGGTCATCACCCTCGACGGAAAGTACCTGCCGTACCAGTGGGAGTGAGCCCTGTACGGGGTTAAGAGTCTTTACCAATCACCGGATGCTGCCCTGCTCTTGAACTGGCTCATCGCAGGGAAAGGGCGAGGCAGGCCGGTCGAATCGGTCCTTGAGCTGATCAGTGATGCGCTGCTTGAACTCAGACAAACGATCGTCACCGAGCAGGCCGGACGGGCTCTTCACGGTGACCTGAACGCCATCTCCATCATTGCGGCCCTTGGTCAGGTGTGCGGCATGGACGTGTCCACGGAGGTTTTGAACCACCTACTGACCGAGCAGACACCCTCCGCTGACACCTGGGGAGACTTGCCGACGCCCTGACCGGACAACCTTTGACCGAGTCACTCAGTAGATGGGCCCTGGCATCTCCGGACCCCGAGATTCGCGACATCGGTGCCGGAATCGCGGACCTTCCGGATGAGACAAGGAGAACGGAGCATCGGGCGCCGTAGGGTCGGACAGTGGTCTGACGGCACCCGCAAGGACGAAGAGCCCACTCGTGCCGCCTATGTACGGAGGAGGGTCAGACACCACGGGAACCATCCTCAAAGGCCTGCAACGAATCCACTGGGGTGATCTGGGCGCTGCCGGGGGAGCAACAGCTCGTGACATCCCGGCTCTGCTGTCCAAGGCCGCGTGGGCCGACGAACAAACCGCACGCCTTGCCGTGGACGAACTCGGCTCCCTCATCTGTGAACTCGGTTTCGTCGTTCACGAGGCGACTGCGTCCACGATTCCCTTCCTCATCGAACTGGCCGGTGCCCCTCACGTCACGTGCAGGGCCGAGGTGCTTGAACTTCTACTCAGCGCCTTCAACGGGCGGCAATGGAGCGCCGCAGCCCAAGCGGCCCCTGCCAAATACAGCGGCAACTACCGGGATCAGGTCGGCTGGGAAGCTGAAACGCAGCACGCCGTACGTGCCGGGCAGGCCGTGTACAGGGGGCTCGTCACCGCGGCGGATCCGCAGGTCGCAGTGGTCGCCGCCAAGCTTGTGCGGGCCGTGGGGGAGTTGGCGGCGCAACCGTGACGGTCCGTCCGTTCAGGTGCGCGGACACCTCCGCGTGAAAACTCCTGTGCGTATGTTCGTACGTCTCTGCGATCATCCCTGAATGGCGCACGATTTCGACGCACTGGTCATTCGGCACACTCACCGTCTTTCTTCTCCTCGGGGCTCCGCCGGTCAAGGGGCCGTCGTGGCGCGGCAGTTCGACGCGGCGCTGACATCGGCGGGCTTCAAGCTGTCCGCCCAGCTGCTGGAGCGGTTGTCGGGGCTGTCCGAGGCCGCCGTTCTGCATACCGCCAGGCGGACCCTGCGGACGGTGAGCGAAATGGTGGGCGACCATGTCCGGCACAACTCGTATTTCATCGACTTCCCGGCGAACGTGCCCGACACCGAAGAATTCTGGATGCGGTGCGTGACGAAGGCGCTCGCCGACGAGACGTCGCGCGAGAGCGTGCTGACGCAGTTGACGCACGGGGTGCTGGATCTGCTCAGCCTTCCGGCCTACGGCCGTTACCAGCACACCTACGAGGAGATGCTCGCCGCGCAGGACGAGCTGATCGCCTCGGCGCGGGACCGGGTGACCGTCCTGCACCTCGGCCGGGACCTCGACGACGAACTCACAGCCCTGTACCTGGCTTTGGCCGGCTCCACGACCCCCTTGGGTGAGGAGTATCTGCTCGACCTCAAGGCCCTCGCCGGGCGGTGCGCGCTCGGCCCGCAGCCCGAGGCGATCCCGGTCCGGGAGAACCGGGCGGTCGTCAACGCCGCCCGTCTCGCCGTGGGTGCGGACCTCCTGCTGGACACCGTCACCGACGTACTCCGGCTGGCCTGCGCACTGTCGGGCGGCGACATGACACTGCAGGAACCGACCCGGTTCCGTACCCTGTCGCGTCCGGCCCGCCGCGCGCTGCTCGCGGGCCTCGACGCCGTCATCGCGGCGAACCCCGCCAAGCTGGCCGACGTACACGCCCACCGGGAGCCGTTCAAGCGGCTCGGTGAGCGTCTGCACCCGCACGAGTACCCGCGCTGGCCGCACGCCGCCGACGTGTTCGCGGTGGCGCGGGGCGAGAAGTCGGCGCGGTCCTTCGACAGCCGTGTCGAGAAGCGGCTCGACGAGTTCGACGTCCCCGGTGCGGTGCGGCTGCTGCAGTCCGCTCCCGGCAAGCTGTTCCGCTCCCTGGACCTCCTGCTGCGTACCGCCGCCGACCAGGGGGAGCGGGATGCGGTGGTGGCAGCTGCGGTACGGGTCGCCCCCGAGGTCTCCGGCCGGGTCGTGCTCTCCGTCCGCGAGCACTTCCACAACCGGGAACGGGAGGCCGGCGAAGCCCGCATCTTCATCAACCGCCGCGGCCGTGGCTGGGTGACCCCTGACGCCCGGCCGCCCGTCCCCGCCGCCCACCGCGACCGTCTGATCAGCGCGCTGGACGCCGAAATGCGCCGCAGGCTCCCGGCACCACGCCGACTGCTGCTCGATCCCGACGTCCTCGACGTGGCGCTCCCGCTCAGCGGCAGGGCGGCCGCGGCAGGGCTCGGTGTCCTGCCGCGCGGTTCACTTTCCACGGTCGACGGCGAACAGCTGCGGTTCTTCGTGTACTGGAAGGAGACCGGGAAACGGACCGATTACGACCTCTCGGCGCTGCTCCTCAACGCCGACTACAGCACTGACACCTGGCTCTCCTACACATCGCTCACGGCTGCCGGAGCTGAGCACTCGGGCGATATCACCGAAGCGCCCGAGGGAGCCTCGGAATTCATCAACGTGTCATTGGGCCGGATACGCAGCACGTTCGTCGTTCCACAGGTCAACATCTACGCCGGTGAGGGCTTCGAGGAAGTCGCCGAGTCGTTCTTCGGCTTCATGCTGCGAGACGGTGAGCAGCAGGGTCGGCCGTTCGAGCCGCGCACGGTGCGAATGAAGTCGGAGCTTCGCGGAGTGGGCCGAGTGGCGCTGCCGCTGGTCTTCCGTAGGGAGGACGACGGCCGGTGGCGTGCGAAGTGGCTGCACCTGTACCTGAAGGGCATCTCGTCGGCCAACCGCGTCGAGGAGAACCAGGTGTCGGTGGCCAAGGTGGTACGCGCCCTCGTGGAGCGTGAACAGTTGACGGTGAGTTACCTGGTGGACCTGATGTCCGGCGACTCCACGGTGGTGGACCTGTGGGACGGCGGGCCGGTCCCGGACGAGCCCGTGCTCTACATCGGTCTCGAACGTCCCGAGGGTCTGCACCCGGACTCCGAGGTCATCACCCTCGAAAATCTGCGCGACGTGATCCCGGGCTGAGTGCTAGCGTTCATCTCGGTGAGGCCATGAAGGGGCTTCCTTCTCAACTTCCTGCAATGAACTAAGTTCTTTCGCTTTCCTCACCGTCGAATTGCTTCGGGCGGTGCCCGCGTTCACCACGCGGGCACCGCCCGAATCGTTTTCGGAGCTGCTCCACACAGACGCAGGCATAGGCATAGGCACGGGCATAGGTGCGGCCAAAGGGTGCGATGCCTCCGGCGGGTCGACCGGTGGAGGAGGGCGAAGGCCTGCTCCACGGCGGAGCGGAGTGTACGAAGCCCCGCCTATGTGCGTGCAGTTGAGCCGGATGGCGTGTCCGCTATCGGTCGGTCACGAGGAAGTCCTCCAGGGCCTCGACGAGCCGTGCCGGCTGCTCCTCGGCCGGGTAATGGCCGCAGTCGTCGAGGACGACACTCGTGACGTCGTCGGCCGCCAGCCGCATCGTCTGGGCGGCATTCTCGCCGCTCCACAGCGCGCCGCCGACGCCGAGCACCGGCAGCGTCAGCCGGGTCTTGGCGCGCCGCTCGTTCTGCGCGATCGTCTCGTCCAGCGCCCGGTAGTACGCGAAGCTCGCCCGCAGCGCGCGGGGGTCCGCGGTGATCGCGTCGACGTAGACATCGACGGCGTACGCGGGGATCGCGGTCGGTGTGGCGGCCTTGGTGGCGAACTGCCAGCCGAAGAAGAGCTGTTCGCGTCCCCGGACCAGTTCCTCGTTGAGGTCGGTGAGCCGGTTGAAGCCGAACTGCCAGAGCCTGAGGTTGACCGCGGCCGGGCCGAAGAACGGCGGGGACGGCGTGAGACCGGGGATCACCGCTTCGAGGATGGCGAGTCGGCCCACCCGCTCGGGGTGATCAGAGGCGAGGGCGTATCCGGTCCACGTACCGATGTCGTGGCCGACCACGTCGAACCGGTCGTGCCCGAGGGCGGCCATCAACGCGACCAGGTCGGCGGCCAGTGTGCCGGCGTCGTACCCGTCGTCGGGCTTGTCGGAGAGCCCGGCCCCGCGCGAGTCGACGGCGACGACGGTGTGCTCACGGGCGAGCGCGGGCATGACCTCCCGCCAGGCGTACCAGGTCTGGGGCCACCCGCCGATCAGCAGCAGCGCCGGGCCGTGCCCACCGGTGACCGCGTGCAGCCGTAGTCCGTTCACCTCCACGAACTGGCTCGTGAAGACGTCGAGGAACCCGTCGGGCAGCCGCAGCGAACTCAAGCTTGTCATGCGGGAGACCTTACGCATCTTTGAACGATCGATACAAGATGTGTAGGCTGACGGACCATGGCAGGCCGTAAGCAATTCGACGTGGACGAGGCACTACGACGCGCGATGCACGTCTTCTGGCGCTGGGGCTATTCGGAGGCCTCGATCGACCGCCTGACCGAGGGCACGGGCCTGGGGCGGGGATCGCTCTACGGCACCTTCGGCGACAAGAGCGCGCTCTTCCGCAAAAGCCTCCTGCGGTACGCGCAGGCCTACCAGCCGTTGTACGAGCGGGCGCTGTCCGGCCCCCACGCGAGCCCGAGTGACGTTGTGGCCGCCTTCCTGCAGGTCGCCCTGAACCGCATCGCTGACCCGACGGTCCCGGACGGCTGCCTGCTCACGGTGTCGGCAACGCAGTTCCCGGCGCTCGACGTGGAGGGCCGGGCGTTGGTCCGCGCCGCGATCGACGGTTTGCGGGCGAGGCTGGAGGAGGCGTTGTCGGCGGCGGGGGCCGGTGAGGAGTCGGCGGCGGAGTTGGCATTGTGCACGCTGGCGACGAACGGGTCCCTGGCCGTGCTGAGTCGCGCCGGCTACTCGGGCGAGGACCTGGCAATCGTCGCGACAGCGGCCGCTGAGAATGCCAAGGCTCTGCCGAACCGATCGCAGGGTGGTTGATCGGTGCGGTCCACTGGGAGGTGCGACGTGATGAAGCGCAGCATCCGGGCATCCGTTTGCCACTGCGGCCTGCGGCCTGCGGCCTGCGGCCTGCGACCCAGGACACCAGCCATCTCGACCACCTCCTGCAGCGGTGGCCAGCACCACTGGTAGGGGACTGACAGGCCCGGCAGTGGTCCCTCTCGACTCGTTATGCGAGGGCGGATGGGGTGATCGGTGTTTCCGCCGGGGCTGCGGAGTCCGGCACTCCCGCGTAGTCGGGCAGTTCGACGCCGTTGATCGCGCGCCCGACCAGCTCGGTGAACCACTCGCCGGTGAAGTCCGGGAGCGGTTCGGCGTCCGGTCCGGGGATGTCGCGGCTGCGGGCGTTCAACCTGCCGATCTCCTGGTTCGCCTCGACGTACGAGCGCATCAGCGCCTCGTAGCGGGGGAACCCGGAGGCGGGGTCCCATCCGGCAGCGGCCAGCTCTCCGGCCAGCACGTAGGCGCCGACCAGTGCCAGCCCGGTGCCCTGCCCGGACATCGGCGACGAGCTGAACGCCGCGTCCCCGAGCAGCACCACCCGTCCACTCGACCAGCGGTCCATCACCACCTGGGCCACCTGGTCGAGGTAGAAGTCCGGAGTGTCGTCCAGGTGCGCGAGGATGTCCGGGGTCAACCAGCCCAGGCCCGTCATCCGCTCCCGCAGCAGGGCCTTCTGCGCTGCGACGTCACGGTGGTCGACGTCGAAGTCGGCCGAAGCGAAGTAGAACATGGCCATCGCCCGGGTGGCGTCCTGGATGGGCCGCAGCAGGGCGGAGCGCCCGGACTCCTGATCCTGGTACTCCAGCAGCCAGCGGTCCAGCCCGAACTCGTTGGGCACGCTGCAGAAGGCCAGCACCTGCCCGAGGTGGCGGAGGAACCGCTCATGCGGCCCGAAGACCATCGCCCGCAGCTCCGAGTGCAGCCCGTCTGCCCCGACCACCAAGTCGAAGCGCCGCCGGTCGCCGCCCGCGAAGACCACGTCGACTCCCTCCGCGTCCTGGGCGAGCCCGGCGATGCGGTCGCCGAAGATGTACTCGACGCCGTCGCGGGTGTCGTCGTAGAGCACCTGGGACAGGTCCCCGCGCAGGATCTCGATGTCCGCGATGAACCCGTCGCCACCGTCGTCCTCGGCACGGAAGGTCTCCAGCACCCGCCCGTCCGCGTCCACGGTGTGCGCGCCGGCGGTGTCGGTGCACGCTGCGCGCACCGCCGCGTCCAACCCCATGCGCGCGATGACCTCCTTGGCGATCCCGCGCGCGTCCACCGCCTGCCCGCCGGGACGCAGCCCGGGAGCCCGCTCCACCACGGTCACCTCGGCCCCACGCCGGCGCAGCCAGTGGGCCAGCGCGGGGCCCGCGATGCTCGCCCCCGCCACCAACACCCTGGGACCACTCACCCGCGCCCTCTGCCCGTCCGTCCGGATCGCGTGCCCCTGGTCGGAGTCGTCGACGCTCATCACAGCCTCCATCTGCTTCCTCCCGCGCTGGAACGTCCCCAGCGCAGGCCCACCGCTTTCGGTGTGTCCAGCCGTATCGACCGCGGATCCGCACGGAACTCATCGGTCACCGCAGACATTGATGAGAAACATCGACTTCGATGAGACTCAGGCCGACGACTTCCTTGCCTCGTTCTTCGCGAACCACGCGGGCGCGTCCTCGTACGGTCGCCGCGCATATACGACGCGGCGCGCGCGGCGCAGTGCTGTGCTGGGATGTGCTGAGATGTCTCGCCAACGGTCGGGGGTGAGCTGATCACCAAGTGCCGCCGGAAGCCGTTCGGCCCCGCTTCAATTCAGATGCGTGCGGATCCTCTGAAGTGACGGCCAGAGTCCATGCGTCGATGTCCTGATAGCGCCGAGGGCCCGGGTGGCCGTTCACCGTGCTGCCGACCAGGTGGAGACGTTCGGTCTGCCAGGGGCATCCGGTGAAGCCGTCGAGGCAGCTGGCCGCCGCTGTAACGGACGTGATGTCGTAGCGGCGAGCGCGGGCCAGCGTCAGGTGGGGACGCAGCGGACGTTCGGCGAAGGCGACGCCGCAGTCCTTGATCCGCGCCCGTACTGCTTCGGCCAGCTCGTGCAGCTGGTCGATGTCGCCCTTGATGCCACTCCACAGCACGCGCTCGTCGAAGTGTCCGCCACCGAGCAGGGCCAGTTCGAGAGGAGGGCGGGCAGCCGCCAGGTCGGCGAGGGGCGAGCGAAGCCGCTGGACTGTCTGCACCGGGAGCTCGCCCAGGAAGGCCAGGGTGATGTGCCAGTCCTCGATACGGTTCCAGCGCAGGCCGGGGTAGGCGGCATAGGCCGGGCTCAGCGCGTGCGCCAGCTCGTTCTTCGCGTCGTCGGGCGGGGCGAGGGCGACAAACGCGTGCTGGGTGGCGGTGTGGGGCGGTTCGGTCACGGATGCCTTCTTACCTCATGCGTCCGCGCGGCCGAAGACTGACTGCCCGCAGCGCGGACGTCCGTTGCGCATCCCTGGTAGCCGTCCCCATCACTGACATGGCGATCGAAGTCGCCGACGCTTGTTCCGCTTACAGACAGTCCCACCCGGTCGCCGCGCTCCGCAGGACGCTTTCCCGTCTGCCGGACTGCGATGCCTCGATCAGGTTCGAGGAACTATTCGATCAGGCGGAGCCGGGAACGGGGAGCCGGGTCGTAGGTGCTACTCGGAACGCCACCAGCCCTGTCCGGTGTGCCAGTGCCTCACCCACCGCAGGAAACCGTCGGTATGCGGTTCGGGCGGGGAATCGGCGTACGGCGTGGCGCATCCGTCACCGAGCCACCACACCTGCCCGCGTTGAGGTCCGGTCACCACCAACGTCCAGTAGTCACCCGTTCGGTCGCTGCCCAGCAGCACGGAGCCACACTGATAGACCTGATGCAACAAGGCGGAGTGCAGTGCGTGGTCGTAGTAGTCGTACTCCCACTGCCATTCCTCGTGCAGGGGGAAGGGCAGGTCCGGTGTTCGTGCGGCGGTGCCGTCGAACGGCTCCGGGCTCAACCAGCATTCCCCCTCCCATCCGGACCAACTGGCCGGCTTCACTCCCAGAGGCAGCAGCCCGCCTTCGTCAGGAGGCCCCTCATCCGTTCCGTTTGCGACCTCGGCCACGAAGGTGCGATAAGGCTCCGGCAACACCAGTGCCTGCCGGGCCTCCCAGGACCGAAGCGCCTCCCAGCCAAGAGGAGGTCGACGAACCTCGGATGGAAAAAGTTCACGCAACTGAGCCATCGCATCTTCCATGCCTTACAGGTACCACCAGCCACCGACACTGGCCTCGTATACGGGGCACAGATGGCTCTACGGCAAGTCGAACGATCGCTGACCCAGTTAGTGACGAGACAACGCTGATGGCCGAGAAGCATCACAGGAAGCGGTGTCCAAGGCGCTCGAAGAGGATGCAGACCACCGCTGAGTCGCCAAGTCCCGTTAGTAATAAGCGAGTTGCAGTGTGATGTGAGTGGAAGGTGGGAAGGAATCGCACACTGCTGTCGGGGCCCGGAGCGCTTGTTGTGCGGGTTCGGGCAGGGCGAGCGCCGGCCATGCGACAGGAGACCGATCAGTGATGCTCACCCGTGTACGGAGCAGGATGCAGGCAGCCGCGGTCGTTCTCTCGACCGTCGCGGCCCTCGCCCTCGGCTCGACCGTCACGACCCACGCCACGGCGGCCCCGGCGCTCAGGAAGGCCGGACCGACCGCGGTGGCGTACGTCGAGGTCAACAACAACAGCATGCTGAACGTCGGCAAGTACACCCTCGCCAACGGCGGCGGCAACGTCTTCGACGTGGCCGTGATCTTCGCGGCGAACATCAACTACGACACGAGCACGAAGACGGCACAGCTGTATTTCAACGCGAACGTGCAGCGCGTCCTCGACAACGCCGCCACCCAGATACGGCCGCTGCAGCAGAAGGGCATCAAGGTCGTCCTGTCGGTGCTGGGCAACCATCAGGGGGCGGGCTTCGCCAACTTCCCGTCGCAGCAGACGGCATCGGCGTTCGCCAAGCAACTGTCGGACACGGTGACCAAATACGGTCTCGACGGCATCGACTTCGACGACGAGTACGCCGAGTACGGCAACAACGGCACCGGACAGCCCAACGCCAGCTCGTTCGTCCAGCTGGTGACCGCCCTCCGTACGAACATGCCGGACAAGATCATCAGCCTCTACAACATAGGCCCGGCCGCGTCCCGTTTGTCCTACGGCGGTGTCGACATCTCGTCCAAGTTCGACTACGCCTGGAACCCGTACTACGGAAGCTGGCAGGTCCCCGGCATCGGACTGCCCAAGTCGAAACTGTCGCCGGCGGCCGTCGAGATCGGCGGGACATCGCAGAGCACGGTCACCACTCTCGCCCGCCGCACCGTGAGCGAAGGGTACGGAGTCTTCCTGACGTACAACCTCAACGGCGCCGACCGCAGCGCGGACATCTCCGCGTTCACGAGGGAGTTGTACGGCAGCACCGCCGTCTACACACCGTGAGCGATTACCCACTTGGGTGTGTTGCGTTGCGCGTACAGGCCTCCCGACCCTTCCACCCTCCCGACTCTGCCGAGCCTGGGAGTGGTGGACGAGGTCGTCGTCGAACGGGTGGGCGTCGGGCTGTGAATGGTGTTCACGGGCCGTCAGGAGCGGAGTTGTAAGGTTCTGGCCATGACTTCGATCACCGGCCGCGGAAACCCGGACGAACTCGTCGTGGCCTTCTCCGACTTGCTCGACACCGCCAGTCAGACTCAGGCTCGCAAAGCGGTGCGCGAGTTGGTGGTGGTCGTCGACGACGGCGCCGCGCTGGAGCTGGCCGCCCGTTTCGCGCCGGTCGCGGACCTCGCCCTGGACACACTGCTGCGACTGTGGCCGACGGTCGGTGATCCGGACGGCTACGCCGCGGCCCTGCTCGCGCCGGCCTTCCGCCGGGAGGGCCGTACCGAGCTGACGTTGAAGCGCGTGACCTCGGTGTCGGGCCTTCGGCACCTCACCATGCTGCGCACGCTGACGCTGGACCGCTGCAAGGAGATAACCGACCTCACGGAACTCGGCGCGCTCACCGACCTGCGCCACCTCGACCTGAACGGCTGCGCGGGAGTCGAGGACCTGACCCCTCTCGGCGGACTCACCCGGCTCACCCGGCTGAGCCTGCACCGCTGCCGTCCGGTGTCCGACATCAAGCCGCTGCTGACCCTCGGCCAACTGCGCCACCTCGACCTGAGCATCACCCGGGTCACCTCGGTGATCGATTTCCCGGCGGCCTTCCCCCTGCTTGAGCACCTCAACCTGCGCGGCTGCCGGTCCTTCAAGTCCCCGGCACAGCTCTCCGGTCTGACCCGCCTCACCCACCTCGATCTCGGCTGGACGGGCGTGCGGGACCTGACCGGCCTGACGAACGTGCCCGCACTCACCTCCCTGCGCCTGGAGAGCTGCAAGCAGCTTCGTGACCTGACCGGCATCGCCGCGGCAGCCGACCTCTCCGAGCTGGTCATCGAGGATTGCACCCGTTTCCATTCCTTCCGCGGCTTCGGGCACCACCCCCGTCTGACGAAGCTGGCGGTCAAGGGCTGTCCTGAGCTGTTCGACCTGCACGGACTCTCCGCCCTGACGCACTTGACGGAGCTGCGGATCGCGGACAGCGAACGGTTCGCCTCCGTCGCGGGAGTCGGATCCCTGCCCTCGCTGGAACGGATCACCTTCGAGAACTGCCCCGCGCTGGCGGACGTCACTGAGCTGGCCGGCCTTGCCGGTGCGTTCCGGCTCGATCTGGACGGGCTGGGCCTGATCCGGGACCTCTCCCCGTTCGCCTCCCTCCCCGGCCTCCGCGGACTGGGTCTCGACAGGTGTTCCGGGCTGCTCGACCTCACCGGCCTCGACTCCCGCAGTGCCCTGGAGGAACTGGCCGTCAGCCGTACCGAAAGCCTGCGCAGCCCGGGTGACCTGGGTGACCTGCCGACCCTGCGTGAACTGGAGTTCAGCGGTCTTCCCTCGCTCACCGACCTCGGCCGTCTGGAAGGCTTGACAGCGCTCACCAAGGCCGGTGTGCGGGACTGCGCGGGGCTCAAGGACATCAGCGGACTGGCCGGTACCCCGGTCGCCGACCTGACACTCCACCGGACCCCGGGCCTCGACTCGCTCGACGTCCTGGAGACGTGCCCCGACCTGCGCGTACTGAGCGTGGACCGGATTCCGCAGCTGACCGATTTCCCCGCCCTCAGTTGGCTGACCCGGCTCTATCTCTCCCACCTGGACTGGCAGGATCTGTCGCCCCTGGCCGGTCTCACGTCGTTGCAGTCGTTGCGCATGGGCTACCTGGACGAAGTGACCGACATCAGTACGCTGGCCGACCTGCCCGACCTCAGCGAACTCCTCTTCGGCGGCCACCACGCCCTCACCGAGCTCGGACCCCTCCTCAAGATGAAGTCGTTGCGCCGGCTCAACAAGTCACTGCAGATGAACGGACAGATACTCCAGGGCCGACGTGATCCCGTCCTGGCCGAACTCGCGGCGCGCGGACTCGCGATCGACCAGCGCTGACAACCAGCGCTGTCCGCCCACGAAACCGGCAGCAGCCGCACCAGCCGCAGCCGCAGCAGCCCCGGAAGGGCTGCTGCGTGCCGGCCGATCGCATCCGTCACGATGGCCGGCCGAGCCCGCTCTGCAGAACCTGCTGTGCGAAGAGCTGCTGTGCGAAGAGCGCGTCAGTCCGTGTAGACCTCGGCGCGGTCCACGCTCACGAACGCCGCCCCGGCGGACGAGTTGCGTTCCCCGGTGACCCGTACCTGCACGGTGTGCGTGCCGTACGGCAGACGTGGGCTGAGGTACTGGAGCGTCTCGCCGGTCCGGATGGCGCCGTAGAAGTCGACGCGCTGTTCGGCGCCCCCGTCGACGCGGATGGCGGCTATGCCGTTGCCGGTGTCCTTCACGGACAGCAGCGCGATCCTGGTGCCGGTGAACGTGAACGTCGCGGTGTTGCCGGTCCCGTCGCTCCAGTGGTCGTCGCCCCAGAAGCACTGCGCGGCGCAGCCGGTGCCCGAGTTCCACGAACCCTGGTACGTCACCGTGCCGTTGCCGCTGGAACGGCCGTCGTCGTTGATCCAGTGGTTGCCTGATCCGGGGTCACCGGAGGGCAGGTTCTGCGTGGCTCCCATGGCGAGCGGAGTGCCGAGGTCGGGGCCGCCGTCGGCCCGCCAGCCGATCTTCTGGGCGCGCGTCGTTCGGTTGCTGTAGGTGAGGTCCGACGTGGTCTTGGCGTGGTAGATGATCCAGTCCTCCGTCCCGTCGGGGGAGCGGAAGAAGGCGTGGTGGCCGGGACCGAACACGCCCCTGGCGTCGTTGCGTGCGAAGACGGGCCCGCTGCGCTGCGTCCAGTTGCCGGCCACCAGCGGGTCCGCTCCGCCGGGCAGGGACATCTCCCACACCTGGTAGTCGGGCTTCCCGGTGTCGCACGTCGAGTAGGTCATCCAGGTACGGCCGTTGCGATACAGGAACTCGGGGCCCTCACGGACCTCCGGGCAGCCGCCCGCCCCGTTCAGCGCGACGGCGTTGCCCGAGACGGTGTACGGGTTCGACATGGGCGCGATGTTCAGCCCGTTGTGCTGGTACGCGTTGATGCCGCTGTAGGCGAGATAGAGCCGGCCGTTGTGCTGGAGGATCCCGGGGTCGATGGCGAAGTCGTTCGTGTGGTTGGGCGGGGTCAGCTTCGCCTTGAAGTGGTAGGGCCCCGCAGGGTCGTCGCCGGCCGACTCCAGGACGTAGAGCCGGTGGTGGTCGTCCACTCCGTCGTCGGCCGTGTAGTACATGTACCAGCGGCTGTCGAAGCGGTAGAACTCGGCTGCCCAGATGTGCTGGTTGCGCGAGGTGTCGGTGTCCGTCCACACGGTGATCGGTTCGGCGTCGAGCAGGGTTCCCAGCGAGGGGGAACGCCACATCTTGATGCTGCCGCCCTGTGTGGTGGTGAGGTGGTACGCCCCGTTCGCGTACGTCATGAACGGGTCGGGCCCCGTGTTCAGCGGATTGCGGAAGGTTCCCGAGGCTGCCGCGCTCGCACTCGCCGCCGCAGTCGGTGATGTCGTGGCGGGGGCCTGCGGAGCGCAGATCAGGCCGATCAGCAGGGCGAACAGGGCGGTTGCCAAAGAGGTGATGGGCCGGGCACGCATCGCTGGCTCCCCACGTATCGAGGTCCTTGTGTGACGGACGGCGCGACATGAGCTGGTGGGTGCTCATGGCAACACAGCGATTACATCGTTGTAAAGAGGTGGGTGCAGAGATTCTGACGTGCCGGTAGATTCCAGCGGGACGCGCGCGGAAAGGCCTCGTCGGGCCCGCCACCCGGCCGAGGCGGCCCGCGCAGCCCTCCGCCGCGTCCCGTCGACGGGCCCGACCGTGAACCGGCGGGTGCGGGCGGGTCAGCCGACGGTTCGCCGGGCGTCGTGCAGCACCGCCGCGGTGCGGTCGCGGACCGTGTCGGCGTCGACGCCGGGTACGGTTTCGTGGAGCGTGAGTCCGTCCGGCCCGACGTCGATGACGGCGAGGTCGGTGATGATGCGGTCGACCACACCCTTCCCGGTCAGCGGCAGGCTGCAGCTTTCGACGATCTTCGGTTCGCCGGTTCTGGTGGTGTGTTCCATCAGCACGATGACGCGGCGGGCGCCGTGGACGAGGTCCATGGCGCCGCCCATGCCCTTGATCATGCGGCCGGGGACGGTCCAGTTGGCCAGGTCGCCGGCCGCGGAGACCTGCATGCCGCCGAGGACGGCGACGTCGACCTTGCCGCCGCGGATCATCCCGAAGGACAGCGCGGAATCGAAGACGGAGGCGGCCGGCCGCAGCGTCACCGTCTCCTTGCCGGCGTTGATCAGGTCGGGGTCGACATCCGCGCGCAGGGGATGGTCACCGACACCGAGCAGGCCGTTCTCCGAGTGCAGCACCACGTCGATGCCTTCGGGGACGTACGCGGGGATCAGCGTCGGCAAACCGATGCCGAGGTTGACGTACTCGCCGTCGCGCAGTTCGGCCGCCGCGCGGGCCGCCATCTCTTCCCGGGTCCTCATGCGGTCACCTCTCGGGCCGTCAGCTTCTCGATGTCTTTCGCCGTGGCCTGTTCCGCGGTCAGTACGACGACGCGATGGACGTAGATGCCGGGCAGATGCACCTCGTCGGGACCGAGTTCGCCGGGCTCGACCAGCTCTTCGACCTCGGCGATCGTGACCCGTCCCGCCATCGCGGCCAGGGGGTTGAAGTTCCGCGCCGAGGAATGGAAGGCGAGGTTTCCGTAGCGATCGCCCCGGGCCGCCCGGATCAGCGCGAAGTCCGTGGAGAGGCCGTGTTCGAGGACGTAGTCGCGCTCGACGCCTTCCGTGGTGAAGCGTCGGGTCTCCTTGGGCGGCGAGGACACGAGGACCTCGCCCTCCGGCCCGTAGCGCAGCGGCATGCCTCCGTCGGCGATCACCGTGCCGACCCCGGCGGGTGTGTAGAAGGCGGGGATGCCGCAGCCGCCTGCGCGAAGCCTCTCGGCGAGGGTGCCCTGCGGAGTCAGCTCGACCTCGACCTCACCGGCGAGATACTGCCGGGCGAACTCCTTGTTCTCGCCGATGTACGAGGCGGTGATCCGGCGGATCCGCCGCCGCTCCAGCAGGATGCCAAGGCCTCGCCCGTCGGTGCCGCAGTTGTTGGACGTCACGTCGAGGTCCGTCGTGCCGGCATCGGCGAGAGCTTCGATGAGTACTGTTGGGATGCCACAGAGCCCGAACCCACCGACCGCAAGGCCGGCACCGTCGGCGATGTCGGCCACGGCCGCGGCGGCACTCCCGACGATCTTGTTGACAGGCATACGCGTGCTCTTTCTGGGTCGGTCAGCCGCCGGCGAGGGCGCGGACGGTGCGGGAAGGGCTGGGCCGGCCGAGCAGATCGGCGAGCCACGTACTCGTCTCGACGAGCTTGTCCAGATCCACTCCGGTGTCGATGCCGAGGCCCGCGAGCTGCCACAGCAGATCCTCCGTGGCCAGGTTGCCGGTGGCGGACTTCGCGTACGGGCAGCCGCCCAGGCCGCCGGCGGAGGCGTCGACGGTGGTCACTCCGTGCCGCAGAGCGGTCAGGGTGTTGGAGAGGGCCTGGCCGTAGGTGTCGTGGAAGTGCACCGCGACGCTCTCCACCGGTACGCCGCCCGCGGTGAGGGCGTCCAGCAGGGCGGCGACCCGGCCGGGAGTGGCGACGCCGATGGTGTCGCCGAGGGACAACTCGGTGCAGCCCAGCGCGATCAGCCGGGTGGCCACGGCCACCACCTGCGGAATCGAGACCTCGCCCTCCCAGGGATCGCCCCAGCACATGGACAGGTAGCCGCGCACCCGCATCCCTGTTTCGCGGGCCCGTCCGACGACCGGCGCGAACATCTCCAGGGACTCCTCGACCGTCCGGTTGAGGTTGGCCCTGGCGAAACTCTCCGTCGCCGAACCGAACACCGCGATGTCGTCCACCCCGAGGTCGACGGCCCGCTCCAGGCCCCGCATGTTGGGGACCAGCACCGGGTACCGCACGCCCGGCCTGCGGTCGATGCGACGCAGGACCTCCTCCGCGTCGGCGAGTTGGGGCACCCACTTCGGATGGACGAGACTGGTGGTCTCGACCACGCGGTGCCCGGCGTCGACGAGGCGCTCCACCAACTCCGCCTTCACGGACGCCGGTACGGTCGCGGACTCGTTCTGCAGCCCGTCGCGGGGACCGACTTCGCAGACGGTGACCCGGGCGGGGAGCCCGGGCAGCTGATCGATGCCGTAGCCGGTCACTGGGAAACCTCCGGTGATGCAGCGCAGTTGACACGGCCGGGGCGAAGCACCGCGGCCGTACCGGGGATCGGGGATGGACGCGTCGGCGGCGCGACGTGGGCGACGGGCGTACGAGGACCTGGACCGGGTCGCCCGTCCGGGCACCGTGCGCCCGTTGGCAGCGCGCGCCTGCTGGTCGGCGTCAGCGGCCGGCCCGCATCTCGGCGAGGACGCGCTGGGCATGGTCGGCGCGGACCTGCCTGTCCGCGACGAGACGGGCGACGAGGGCAGGCACTTCCTCCGCGCTCGCGCCCGCCGTGAGGGCGACGTTGCGGGCGTGCAGCGACATGTGCCCGCGCTGGATGCCCTCGGTGGCCAGCGCACGCACCGCGCCGAAGTTCTGCGCCAGTCCGACGGCGATGATGATCTCTGCCAGCTCGGTCGCCGTGGTGACACCGAGGAGGGCGATCGAGGCCTGCGCCACCGGGTGCAGCTTGGTCGCACCGCCCACCAGACCGACCGGCATGGGCAGTTCCAGGGTGCCGACGACGTTTCCGTCGGCGTCCTTCTCGAACCGCGACATCGAGGTGTAGCGCCCGGTGGGAGAGATCGCGTGCGAATGGGCGCCGGCTTCGACCGCGCGGGTGTCGTTGCCGGTGGCGAGCACGACCGCGGAAATGCCGTTCATGATGCCCTTGTTGTGGGTGGCCGCACGGTACGGATCGGCCTCCGCGAGTGCCGCCGCGTGCACGATGTCGTCGACCACCGACTCGCCGCCCAGCGCCTCGGCGTCGAAGACCGCCCGCGCCCGGGAGAGGCGCTGGTCCGCCTTGTTGGTCAGGATCCGCAGCAGCGTACGGCCGCCCGCGATCTGGCCGGCCCGGACGGCGACGGCCTCGGCCATGGTGTTCACCGCGTTGGCGCCCATCGCGTCGCGGACGTCCACGTGCAGATGGGCGACGACGTAGGTGCCGGCCCGGGACGGAACGACCCGCACCGAGATGTCGCGGACGCCACCGCCGAACTCGACCAGCTTCGGGTCCTGCGCGTCGGCCAGTTCGACGAGTTCCTGGCGGGCCTCCAGCAGCCGGAGCCGGCCCGCCTCGGGGTCACGTACACCGATGATCTGGACCTGGGCCTGCATGACCGGCTCGGTGGACGAGGTGAAGAAGCCGCCGTGGGCGCGGGCCACCTTCGCCGAGTTCGAGGCCGCGGCGACCACGGAGGCCTCCTCGCTGGCCATCGGCACGAGTACGTCACGGCCGTTGACGACGAAGTTGGTCGCCACGCCCACGGGGAGCTCCATGACCCCCACCACGTTCTCGATCATGTGGTCGGCCAGCTCGACACCGAGGCCGTGCTGCGGGGCGAAGGCGGCGATGCGCTGCGGATCGACGGTGGCGGACTCCGCCACGATCCGCCGGCGTGCGTCGACGGACAGGTCCCGTAGACCCTGGATACGGCTGGTGCGCGGCATGCGGCCCCTCCACTGCGTCGTGGTCACCGAACGGCTCGGTGCGGTAGGCGACGCTAGTTCCGTTCCGCCGACTCAGGTATGGGTGAATGGCCCATGTGCACTGCCGATCCGCTGGACGATCGGCCCTGCCGAGTCCGGAGTCCGCCCGCGGAGCCAGCCCGTCGGGTGCGCAAGCCTCTCCGGCGCTCACACACCTCTCGTGAGGTGGGCCAACTGGACCGCGACCGTGATCCGGAAGAGCCGGTCGGGCTCCTGCCAGTCCGCTCCGAGGAGTTCCGCCGTGCGTTCCAGCCGCTGCAGCACCGTGTTCTTGTGCAGGTGGAGGGCGCGGGCGGTGGCGACCGGACTCATCCGGTTGCCGAGATAGGCGGCCAGGGTGGGCACGAGCTTGCCTGCGTGCGCGTCGTCCCAGTCCAGCAGCGGGCCGATGACACGCCGCAGATACGTCGCCACACGCGGCTCACCGGGACCGAACAGCGCCGTGTACGGAAGGTACGCGTCGGCGGTGACGGCCGCGTCGTCCAGTCCGAGGGCGGGCAGGACGCCCACACAGGCCGACGCCGCCTCGATCTGGGCGCGCAGATCGTCGTCCAGGTCCGCGAAGCCCGCGCCGACCGCCAGCACGGGTGCCCGTACGGTGCGGCCGACGGTGGCGTGGACGGAGGCGCTCGCCGCGGCCGGGTCGGAGTCGGTGGTGAGGGCGATCACATGATCGGCGTACTCCCCGATCAGTCCGCTCTCGCGGCGCAGGCCGCGGACGGCCTCATGACGCAGTTCGGCGGGCAGCGCGACCACGACCACGGAACGCAGTTCGTCGAGCCGGATGCCCCGCGCGCGGGCCCGGGTGGCGAGGTCGGCATGACGCTCGGGGTCCGCGGAGAGCAGATCGGCCAGCAGGTCGCTGCGTACCCGCTGCTCGGCCTCGATCATGGCGTCCTGCTTCAGATTGAGCAGTGCGGTGATCTGGGCGGCGCGTTCCGCGGTGCGCAGCTCGACCGGCCCGAAGGCAACCTCACCCGGCTCCAGCAGCAGCGCGCCCAGCAGGGTCGCGCCGGCCAGGACGGCGACCACGTACCCGCCGTCCGTCGGGGTGCACCGGCCGCTGCGGCGGCTGCGGTCGACCGCCGTGGCCACGGGATCCTGGAGACGCCCCACATCGAGGAGCGTCACCCGGCACCGCAGGGCCCGGCCGAGCGCGGTGGCGACATCGGACGCCTCACTGCCCTGGAGCACCAGACCGGTGAGCTCGCTGTGCACCTCGCTGGCCCGCTCCATGGCCTCCACATGACGGGCGAGCTCGCCGTAGGCGTGGCGGGTCTCGTCGGCCGCGTCCTGGGTACGGGCCAGCAGCCGCGCGGTCTGCAGCACGACGGCGGCATGGTCGGCGAAGGCCGACAGCAGGGAGATCTCCTCCGGGGCGAACTCGTGCTCGACACGGTTGGCGGCGAACAGCACACCGATCACCTCGTCACCCGCGAGCAGCGGCACGCCGAGCATCGACACGAGACCCTCCGCGGTCACGGCGGAATCGATGCCGGAATCGTGCGGCGCCTGGGTCATCGTGGCGTAGGAGGACGTCCAGCAGGGCCGGCGTCCCTCGACCACCCGGCTGGCCAGGCCCATCCCGGGCGGAACCCGCAGCCCCGGGAACGACGGCGCGACCGTCCCGAGAGTCGTACGCACCAGCAGCTCGCGGCTGTCCTCCTGATACTCGGACAGATAGGTGACGTCCGTGCCCATCAGGTCGTGCGCCCGCTCCACGAGCCGGCCCAGCAGCTCGTCGACGTCACGGAGCTGGGCGAGCTCACGCGCGGAGGAGAACAGTGCCGCCAGCTCCTGACCACGGCGCCGCCACCGGTCGGAGGTCGCGCGCAGCCGCCGCAGCTCCTGACCGATGCGCACACTGTCCTGCCGGGAGAGGGACACCGTCGCCAGCAGCTCGTCCACGTCCGCCTCCTGCTCGGCGGACGCGGCCTGGAGCAGGCTCACGACCACGTCGACCGGAAAAGTGTCCGCCATGTGCGAGCCTCGCCCTCTGTGCCGATGAGCCACCGGCCGTTCGAATCCAGTGGACCGAACATACATAGCCGCGCGGTGACGGCGCACGTAGCGTCCACAGCAGCGCCGAGGCAGGGAAGCCTGCGCGAGCCGCCCATCGGGCCGCCTTGCGCGGGCCGGGCGCGCACAGCACCGACGCAGTCAAAGGAGACAGCGAGCATGACTCTTCATGTGGGCATCGACGTCGGTGGGACCTTTACCGACGCCGTGGCGGTCGTCGACGGGGTCGCCGTACGGGGCAAGGCCTTCTCGACCAAGGACGTGACCACCGGCATCCTGGGTGCGCTGGCGGTGCTCCAGGAACGCGCGGGAATGAACGAGGCCGACTTCTTCGCCGCCGTGGACCGCTTCGTGCTCGGCAACACCATCGTCACCAACGCGGTGGACGAACAGAAGTTCGCCCCCGTGGGACTGCTGACCACACAGGGCTTCCGCGACACCCTGCGCATCGCCCGGTCGGCCCGCACCGACGAGCGCGACCCGCACAAGATGGCGGCGCCGCCGGACATCGTGGAGCGCCGCCGCATCATCGAGGTCGCGGAGCGGGTCGACGCGCACGGCACGGTGCTGGCGCCGCTCACCGACGACGCGATCGCCACCGCGGTCGACGCGGTGCTGGCGGCCGGCGCGGAGGCGATCGCCGTCTGTCTGCTCTGGTCCTTCCGCAACCCGGCGCACGAGAAGGCGATCGGGGAGTACCTGGACGCCCACCACCCGGACGTCCCGTACACGCTCTCCAGCCGTCTCACTCCCGTGTACCGCGAGTACGAGCGCATGGTCACCACCGCGCTGGACGCCGCGGTCAAACCGATCGTGGCGTCCCACTTCCACCAGCTCGCCGACGAGCTGCGTGGCCGGGGACTGCGGGCGCGGGTGCAGATCATGCAGGTGCACGGGGGATTCCTGTCGGTCGAGGAGACCAGCAAGGCCCCGATCCAGATGTTCAACTCCGGCCCGGTCGGCGGTGTCACAGGGGCCCGCCTGCTGGGCCGGCAGCTCGGCCGCCGGCGCGTGCTGACCGCCGACATGGGCGGCACCAGCCTCGACGCGGCAGCGATCATCGACGACGAGTTCCGGCTGCTGCCGCGGGCCGAGATCGGCGGCCTGCCCACCAGCCTGACCGCCGTGGACATCGAGACCATCGGCGCCGGCGGCGGCAGCCTCGCCTGGGTCGACGGCCGCAACCTGCTGCGCGTCGGCCCGCACAGCGCGGGCTCCACACCGGGCCCCGCCTGCTACGGCAAGGGCGGCGCCCGCCCGGCGGTCACCGACGCGGCGCTGGTGCTCGGGCTCATCAACCCGCACTACTACCTCGGCGGCACCGTCCCGCTCTACGAGGACCAGGCCCGCGCCGCCCTGCGCGAGCACGTCGCCGAACCCCTGGGCATCACCGAGGACGCCGCGGCCGAAGGCGTCTACCGGCTGGCGACATCCCAGATGTCCAACGCGCTGCGCAAGATCACGGTGAACCGGGGACACGATCCGCGCGAGTTCACCCTCGTCGGCTTCGGCGGCGCGTGCGGTCTGTTCGCGGCCGCCATCGCCGCCGAGGCGGGCGTACGCGAAGTGGTCGTCCCGCGCAACGCCGCCGTGTTCTCCGCGCACGGCCTCATGCACGCCGACTCCGTGTTCTCCGCCGTACGGACGAGCCCGTGGACGATGGATCAGCCCGCCGCCGACCTGGACAAGGAGTTCACCGCCCTGGAGGAGCGCGCCCAGGCCTGGTTCGAGGCCGAGGGTATCCCCGAGGACCGGCGTGAACTCTTCCGCGAGGCCGACGTCAAGTTCATGGGCCAGATCTTCGAAGTCACCACCCGGCTGCCCGCGGGCACCTTCGGCGAAGCCGACAAGGCCGCGCTGCGGACCCGGTTCATCGCCGACTACGAGGAGGAGTTCGGCGCCGGAACCGCCTGGGCCGAGGCGGACATCCTGCTGGTCAACTCACGGGTACGGGCCGTCGGGCGCAGCGACGTGCAGAAGGTCGAACGGGTCGCGGGCGGCGAGGAACGGCACGAGCTCAGCCGCCGCAAGGTCCTGGAGCCGCTCACCGGCAAGCGGCTGGAGATCGACGTGCACCGCGGATTCGGAGCCCTCGGCCGGGCCGAAGGACCGTGCCTGCTGGAGGAGCCGGACACCACGGTGTACGTGCCGAGCGGTGCCACCGTCGCACTCACCGACGGCGGCGACTTCCTGATGCGCCTCGCCGACCGCTGACTTCCGCCCCGTACGTCGAAGGAGACGACCATGAGTGGCACCCCGCACAACCTGCCCGACGGCTTCGACCCGGTCACCCTCGAAGTGATCCGCATGCGCCTGGACTCCATCGTGGAGGAGATGGGCATCGCGATGATCCGCTCCTCGGGCTCCCCGGTCATCACCGAGGCCGGCGACTTCAACACCGCGCTGTTCGACCCCACCGGCCGCATCTACGCCTACTCCGACTACGTCCAGTTCCACATCGGCTCCGGCAGCGTCGCCGTACGGAACCTGGTGAAGGCCATCGAGGGGGAGCAACTGTCGCCCGGTGACGCGTTCATCAGCAACGACCCGCACACCGCCGGCGCCAGCCACCCGCCGGACACCAACGTCATCTCGCCGATCTTCCACGGCGACGAGCTGATCGGCTGGGCACAGTCGCAGGCGCACCTCATCGACGTCGGCGGCATGACCCCCGGCGGCTTCGCGCCCGGCGCCCACGACTGCTACGCCGAGGCGCTGCGGCTCCCGCCGGGCGTCAAGATCTTCGAGCGCGGCGAACCCGTCGAGTGGGTCCGCCGCATCCTCCTCAACAACGTCCGCGTACCGGCCCTGTTCTGGAACGACGTGCGCTCCCTGGTCGCCAGCAACAACACCGGCATCCGGCGGCTGCTGGCCACGACGGAGGAGTTCGGCCTCGACCGGTTCCGGGACTACACGAAGCTGTCCTTCGAACTGGCCGAGCAGGTCGTGCGCGACCGCGTCCGCGAGATCCCCGACGGCACCTACACCGCCGAGGAGTGGACGGAGCACAACGGACACGTCGACGAGCTGTACCGCGTCGCGTGCACGATGACCAAGCACGACGACCAGGTGACCTTCGACTTCACCGGCTCCAGCGAGCAGACCGACGGCTTCGTCAACTGCAGCTACGGCGCGCTCGTCGGCAGCGTCGCCAGCGCCATCGTGCCGATCCTCGCGTGGGACGTCCCCTTCAACGAGGGGGTCATGACCGCGTTCGACATCCTCGCCGAGCCCGGTTCGATCGTCAATCCGCGCCCTCCGGCGCCGATCAGCAACGGACACCTGACGACCGGGGCCCGGGTCAGCCGCGTCATCACGAAACTGATGAACGAGGCGTGCCGCACCAGCACCGACGACGTCATCCGCGACCGCACCCAGGGCGTGTGGGGCGACTCGTGGACGGGCGGCATCTCCGCGGGCACCACCGACGACGGCGAGTACTTCGTGCTGTTCAACATGGACGGCGGCGGCATGGGCGCCGGCGCCCAGCCGGAGAGCGACGGGCTCGACTGCGCGGGCATGATGACGCAGGTCAACAACATGCTGCCGGACGTCGAGATGAACGAGATGCTCTACCCGGTGCTCTACCTGTGGAAGCAGCTCAGCGTCGAGAGCGCCGGGCACGGTGCCCACCGCGGCGGCCTCGGCCTGCGCTTCGCGTGGACCCTGCACGGCGCCCAGGAGGTCACCCAGACCGTGTTCGCCCCCAACGCCCAGGTGGTCGCCGACGGCTTCGGCGGGGGACTGCCCGGCGGAGGCAGCGGCCACGAGGTCTGGCGCCGCAGCAACGTCGCCGACCTCCTCACCGAGGGCCGGGTGCCCGACCCCGGCACGCTGGACAGCGCGGAGCGTGAACTGCTCGCCATCAACCAGCAGTCCGTCAGCATCCGCGACGGTGACGTGCTGGTGCAGTGGATCGCCGGCGGAGGCGGCTACGGCGACCCCCTGCTCCGGGACCCCCGGCTCGTCGCCGCCGACGTCCGGGACGGATACGTGACCGAGGAGACCGCGCGGCGCACCTACGGCGTGGTCGTCACCGACGGGACCGCCGACGAGACGGCCACCACGCGGGCGCGCGCCGCGCTGCGCGAGGAACGCCTCGGCCGCAGCCCGGAGCGGCCCGTCCCGGCCGACTCCCCGGCCCGGGCCTCCGCACCACAGCGCGACGCCGACGGCTGGCACGTGCCGGCCAGCGGCGCCCGCCTGGGCGCGGGCGACGACTGGCGCGACCAGGCACACAAGGTCACCCACGTCGCGGCCGAGCGACTCGCCGAGCACGGAGTGCGCGTCCGCCCCCGCACCGACGGCTGGAAGATCGTCATCGACGAGTTCTACAGTCCCTCGTGCGGCACCCTGCTCGATGCCCGTGTCCGGGTGGACACCGGCGCGAGCTGACCGAGAACCGGAGCAAGGAACCAACATGACCTTCAACGACGCCGGGCCCCTCGCGGGCATGCTGCCCGGAGGACTGTCCGAGGGCGCGCTGCGCGGTGTGGTCGTCCTCGACATCACGCGGGTGGTGGCGGGGCCGTTCTGCTCGATGCTGCTGGCGGATCTCGGCGCGACCGTGATCAAGATCGAGAACCCGAAGGACCCGGACTACGCCCGGGACTTCCCGCCCAAGCTCACGGCGGACTCCGGCGAGGAGTTCAGCGGGTTCTTCGCGCAGTTCAACCGCAACAAGTTCGGCCTGACCATCGATCTGTCGACCGACGGGGGCAAGGAGCTGCTCAAGAAGCTGGTGCGGCGCGCCGACGTCCTCGTGGAGAACTTCCGGCCGGGCACGATGGACAAGCTCGGCGTCGGCTTCGACGTCCTGCGACAGGAGAACCCGCGCCTGGTGTACACGGCGATTTCCGGCTACGGGCAGAACGGCCCGTACCGGCGCCGGCCCGCCTACGACAACAGTGCGCAGGCCACCGGCGGCCTGTGGTCGATGAACGGCTTCCCCGACCGGCCGCCGGCGCGGGTCGGCACCATCATCGGAGACCTCTCCGCCACGCTGTACGCCGTCATCGGCACCCTCGCCGCCCTGCGCCACGCGGAGAAGACGGGCCAGGGGCAGATGGTCGACATCTCCCAGCAGGACTCGGTGCTCAGCCTCACCGAGAACGCCGTCGTGTCCTACACGGTCGACGGCAAGGTCCCCGGCCCCCTCGGCAACGAGCACCCGTTCGTCAAGCCCTACGAGCTGTACCCCTGCAAGGACGGATTCGTCTTCTTCGGCGGCTACACCGACAAGTTCTGGCGGCTGTCCTGTCAGCTGTTCGGACAGCCCGAACTCGCCGACGACCCCGAGATCGACACCATGGCCAAGCGGTTCACCCCCGAGGTGTACGAACGCCGGGTCCGGCCACTGCTCCACCGGTGGTTCGAGGACAGGACGAAGACCGAGCTCGAGGAGATCGTCGGGGACGCCGTACCGCTGAGCGCGATCAAGGACATCGCCGAGGTCGTCGCGGACCCGCAGATCGCCGCGCGCGACATGGTCGTCGACGTCGAGTATCCCGACTTCGGCGAGCTGCGGATGTTCGGATCCCCGGTCAAGCTCGGGGACACACCCACCCAGCCGCGCGGCCTGGCACCTAAGGTCGGCGAACACTCGGACACCATCCTGCGGGCACTCGCCGACCTCGACGAGGACGCGATCACGCGACTGCGGGAAGAGGGAGCCATCTGATGGGCGGCATCACCCTCGACAGGGACGGCGACGTCGCGATCGTGCGCTTCGACCGCCCGGAGAAACTCAACGCACTCACCCTCGCGATGTACGACGAACTCGGCGCGGCCTTCGCCGAGGTCCGCGACAACGACGCGATCGCCGTCGCGGTCCTCACCGGCAGCGGCGACCGGGCCTTCTGCGTGGGCGCCGACCTCACCGAGTCCATCCCGGCACTGGCGGAGGGCCGCTTCGACATCTCGCGGTGGGACGCCGCGCACCAGAAGCACACCTCGCTGTTCAAGCCGGTCATCGCCGCGGTGAACGGCCTGTGCCTCGGCGGCGGATTCGAGATCATGCTGTCCACCGACATCAGGATCGCGGCCGACACCGCGCAGTTCGGCCTCCCCGAGAGCGGCGTCGGCGTCGTGCCGGCCGGCGGGACGCTCACCAGGCTCACCCGCCAGATCCCCTACGCGTGGGCGATGGAACTGATGCTCCAGGGCGACCGCGTCACGGCCGAGCAGGCGCTGCGCTACGGGGTGCTCAACGAGGTCGTCCCCGCCGCCGACCTCCTCGACGCCGCGCTGCGCCGCGCCCACCGGCTCGCCACGCGCAGCGGTACCGCCCTGCGGACCATCAAGGAGGCCGTGCTCCGCCTCGGCGACCTCCCGCAGGACCAGGCCTTCCACAGCGAGGCCCTCTACGGGCAGAAGGCGTTCACCTCACCGGACGCCCGTGAGGGGCTGAGCGCGTTCACCGAACGCCGCGAGCCCGACTTCCCGTCCCGCGCACGACCATGACGTACGTGGCCGGCGCCAGCGCGCCGGCCACCACGACGGCTGCGGCCCCCACACCGAGACACATCCCCAGGAAGCCGCTGCCACCGGACACCACGGGCAGCGGCTCGACCTGTTCGCCGCTCCGCCGGGAGACCGTGCCTTCCAGGCGCCAAGCGCGCGGTCGGCCGGCTCAGCCGTGATCCGGCGCATCGGGAGCAGCAGGGGAGCGACTGCCCGGCTTTCGGCCGCCGTCGTTGGCCATGAGCCAGCTCGACAGCTGCCGTACGGCCGCGTCGATCTCGTCGTGCGCGTAGTGATCGGGGTCCCACCCGGCGTACAGGGAGATGGCCAGCGGACGGCCCTGGGCGGTCAGAGGGCGCACGCTCAGGTCGAACTGCGGATGGTCGACGACCACGCACACGCCGTGGCCCGCGGCGGCCAGAGCCTGTGCCATGGCCTCGGACTGCGGCTCGAAGGCGGGCCTGAGCGGCGTGCTCTGCTCGTACAGGGTGGTGTCGAGGGCGCGCCGCACGGCGCTGGCCCGGCTGCTGACGATGACCGGGTGGTCGAGCAGACCCGCCAGCTCCAGGTCGCCGCCCTCCTGGGCGACGGGGTGGGAGGCGGGCATCTGGGCACTGATCCGACGGCCGCCCAGCCGCCGCGCCGCCATGCCGCCGGGCGGCGGAGCGGTGGAGATGCCGATGTCGACGTCCCCGGCCAGCAGCCGCTCGTACACCTGGTCCGGCTCACAGCCCCGGGCGTCGGTGAAGGGGCCGCCGAGCTCGGCGACGTACGGGGCGATGAGATGCGTGATGGTGGAGTTGGGGCAGGCCACGCGGAACTGGAGCGGGCTCTGCCCGGACACGGCCTGCAGCAGCTCCGTGCCCTGCGCGGCCCGCAGCGTGAGATCCCTGGCGACGGGTACGAAGCGGCGCCCGGCCGCCGTGAGCTGGACCCCCGTGCTGGTGCGCCGGAGCAGCTCCGCGCCCAGTTCCCGTTCGAGGGAGCGCAACTGCCGCGAGACGGAGGGCTGGGCCACATGGACGCGCGCGGCGGCGGCCGTCATCGAGCCGGTGTCCACCACCGCCAGGAAATACCGCAGGACCCGCAGTTCCATCGTGCCTCCGTCGTACCGCGACCGCGCCGCCGCCGTGTCTTCACCGCCCGGCCCCGCCACCGTATCCCCGCCCGGACCCAGTCATGCCTCCGAGGTATGACCGTACAGCTCAGAAGGTACTGGACCGTATGGCCGGTCGGCCACGAAACTATGGCCGACCGGACAACACCGTTCGAACGGGCACCCGCAGCGTCGCGGTCAACGCAGGACCTTGTGCCGCCTCGCGCCGCGCACAGGTCACATCCCCCGCCGGCACCGCCGCTTATCCCCGGAGTCAGCCATGCCCCAGACCACAACCACCGCCGGCCGCAAAGCCAGACAGGCCACCACCGCGTCCTTCATCGGGACCGCGGTCGAGTGGTACGACTTCTACATCTACGGCACCGCCACCGCCCTGGTGTTCGGCAAGCTGTTCTTCCCCACCGCCAGTCCCACCGCCGGCACCCTCGCTGCCTTCGCCACCTTCTGGGTCGGCTTCCTGGCCCGCCCGCTGGGCGGACTGATCTTCGGCCACATCGGTGACCGCGTGGGACGCAAGAACGTCCTCGTCACCACCCTCGTCCTGATGGGGTCCGCCACCACCCTCATCGGCCTGCTGCCCACCTACGCCACCATCGGCGCCGCCGCGCCGGTCCTGCTCGTCCTGCTCCGCGCCGTGCAGGGCATCGCGGTCGGCGGCGAATGGGGCGGGGCGGTGCTCATGGCCACCGAGAACGCCGAGCACAAGCGCCGCGGCCTCGCGGGCATGTGGGTCCAGCAGGGCTCGCCGGCCGGGTCCATCCTGGCCACCCTCGTCTTCATCGCCGTCGGAAACCTGCCCGACGACGCGTTCATGACGTGGGGCTGGCGCGTCCCGTTCCTGCTCTCCGCCCTGCTGGTGATCATCGGTCTGGTGATCCGGCTGAAGGTCACCGAGTCCACCGACTTCGAGAAGGCCAGGCAGCAGGAGGACGCCGCCCCGAAGATTCCCGTGGTCGAGCTGTTCCGCACCTCCCGCGTGCTGGTCCTGCTCGGTGTGGGTGCCAGCGCCATGGGTATCTCGTCCGCCTACTTCACCAACACCTTCGTGCTGTCCTGGGCGACGAGCGACCTGGGCGTGCACCGGCAGACCATGCTCGACATCCTCCTGATCCTCGCCATTCTGCAGTTCCTGTGGCAGCCCCTGGCGGCACTGCTCGCCCAGCGCGTGGGAACGGTGCGGGTGATGGCGGGCGCCCTGATCGCCAACATCGTGGTCGCGGTGCCGATGTTCCTCCTGATCGCCACCCGCAACAGCACACTGATCGGGGTGGGACTGGCCCTGGGCGTCCTCACCGGATGCAGCTACTACGCGCTGCTGGCCGGTTTCCTGTCCCAGGCGTTCCCGGTCAAGGTCCGCTACACCGGCGTCTCCCTGGCCTACCAGCTGTGCAGCACCATCATTGGCGGTTCGACCCCCTTCGTCGCCCAGTGGCTGCTCACCCGGGGCGCCGGCCACTGGCCGGTGGTCGGCTACTACATCACGCTCCTGCTGCTTACCACGGTCAGCGTGCTGGCCCTGGCCCGGTACCGCTCGGGTCACCGCGACGACGCCCCGGGGACCGACGCCCGGGAGAAGCGGGAGAGCATCCCCACCGTCGCCTGAGCCGGCCACACGCCCGAACCCCATTCCTAGGACCCAAGTCATGCACCTGGACGCACTGTTCACCAACGGCCGCTTCACCACGCTCGACGCGGACCGGCCCACCGCACACACCCTCGGGGTCCTCGGGGGCCGCGTCGTCGGCCTCGACGAAGAGGTCGCCGGATGCACCGCCGACCGGGTCCACGACCTGGGCGGAGCCCCGGTGGTGCCCGGCTTCAACGACGCCCACCAGCACCTGAGCATGCGAGGCCGCCGCCTCCTCGAACTCGACCTGCACGCGCGGACCGTCCCCACCCTCGACGCCCTCTACGCCGCGGTACGCGAACGGGCGGCGCGGCTGGGCCCCGACGAATGGCTCTTCGGCGCGGGCTACGACCAGAACAAGATCGGCGCCCACCCCACGGCCGAAGCCCTGGACGAAGCGGCCCAGGGGCGCCCCGTGTGGCTGGAGCACGTCTCCTGCCACATGGGCGTGGGCAACACCGCGGCCTTCACCCGCGCCGGCTTCACCGACCGGCTCGGTGTCCCCGACCTCGACGGCGGCCATGTCGAACGCGACCCCGACGGCAGGGCGGTCGGCCTGCTCCAGGAAACCGCCCAGCACCTGGTGACCCGGGCGTTCCGCCCCTCGCCCCTCGACTCGGTCGTCGCCGCCATCAAGGCCGGCAACGACCAGGGCGTGACCGAGGGCATCACCAGCCTCACCGAGCCGGGCATCGCCGCCGCCGAACACGTCGGGCACGGCCCGGCCGACCTGCACGCCTTCCACCGGGCCGTCCAGGAAGGCGCACTGAGCATCCGGACCACGGTCATGCCCTACATGACCGTCCTGCACGACCTGGGAGCCGTCGGGGACGGTGACACCTGGTTCGGGCTCGACCTGGGCCTGCGCAGCGGATTCGGCGACGACCGCCTGAAGATCGGCGCCACCAAGATCGCCACGGACGGCTCGCTCATCGGCCGCTCGGCACACATGTGCTGCGGCTACCACGACGAACCCGACAACGTCGGCTTCCTCCAGTTCGACGAGCAGTGGCTGCACCACACGATCACCCAGGCGCACCGGTGCGGCTGGCAGATCGCCGCCCACGCCATCGGGGACGCCGCCATCGACGTCGTCCTGGACGCCTTCGAGGCCGCACAGGCGGCCCACCCGCGCCGGGACGCGCGCCACCGCATCGAGCACTTCGCCGTCGCCTCCGACAAACAGGTCCGCCGCCTGGTGGAGAACGGCGTCGTCCCCGTGCCGCAGGGGCGCTTCGTCTCCGAGATCGGCGACGGAATGATCACCGCGCTGGGTCCCGAACGCGCCGAACTCTGCTACCGCATGCGCAGTCTCCTGGACGCCGGGGCCGTCCTGCCCGGGAGCAGTGACGCCCCGGTCGCGCACGGCAGTCCGCTGCTCGGCATACACGACATGGTCAACCGCCGTACCGCGGGCGGCGCCCCGCTGGCCCCCGCCGAGGCGCTCACCCCCGAACAGGCCCTGTACGCCTACACCGTGGGCTCCGCCTACGCCGAACACGCCGACGACCGCAAGGGCCGCCTCTCCCGTGGCATGCTGGCGGATTTCGCGGTCCTCTCGGACGACTTGCTGACCGTCGACCCGCGGCGGATCGACACCCTGTCCGTCGGTGCCACGGTGATCGGCGGAACCGTGGTCCACGACACCGGCGCTCTGTCCGGGTAGGACACCCCCGGACGCGGTGACCTGCCGTCAGTGCTGGTGCCGGCTCCGAGACTGAGACTGAGACTGAGGGTCGGGCTCGGGCTCGGGCTTGGACCCGGGCTCGGGCTCGGGCTCGGGTTCGGGTGTCGGGGGAGAGGTGGTGGCGGCGCGGCGGAACAGGGCCGGGGTCCACCAGTTGGCGCGGCCCAGGAGGATCATCGCGGCGGGCAGGACCACCGCCCGGATGAGGGTCGCGTCCAGCAGGATCGCCGCGGCGAGGCCGACGCCGAGCTGCTTCATGTCGAGGGTGGACAAGGTTGCGAAGATGGCGAACACGGCGACCATGACGACGGCCGCGCCGGTGACCGTACCGGCGGACCCGGTGATGCCCCGGGCCACCGCCTCCCGGGTGGGCACACCCTCCTGGACCAGTTCCCGGATCCGGCTGACCACGAAGATGTGGTAGTCCATCGACAGGCCGAACAGGACGACGAACAGGAACAGCGGGAGCCAGGTCACGATCGCCCCGTTGGACTCGAAGCCGAGCAGGCTCTCCGCCCAGTGGTGCTGGAAGACCAGGGTGAGCAGGCCGTAGGAGGCGCCTGCCGAGAGGGTGTTGAGGAGGATCGCGGTGAGGGCGACGACCGGGGAACGGAAGATCGCCATCAGCATGAGGAAGGTGAGCAGCAGGACGAAGCCGATCGCCCAGGGCATCGCGTCCGTGGCGTCCTCGGTGAAGTCCGCGGTCAGCGCGACCGGTCCGCCCACCGCGTGTTCTGCGACCGTGACCTCCTTCAGGGCCTGCGGCAGCAGTCGTTCGCGCAGCAGGCGCAGGGCGTGCTCGGCGTCGGGGGTGCCCGCGCGGTGGGCGACGCCCAGGTCGACGGCCGTCACCGTACGGTCGGCCGAGGTCTTGACCTCGGCCGACTGTTCCTTGGTGAACTCCTTTTCGCCGGAGACCTGTCGGGCGAGTTCGGTGAGGGCGTCGGCGGCCTTGCCGGCTTCGGCGGGCGGGGTCAGCAGGACGACACGGAGCGAGGAGCCGGTGCCGGGGTAGGCGGCCGTGAGGCGGTCGTAACTCTGCATGACGGGCAGCGAGCGGGGCAGGTCGGAGTCGTCGAGGAGCTTCAGCTTCATGCCGGTGGCAGGGGCGGCCAGGGCCAGCAGGGCGACCACGGAGAGGGTGAGCGTCGCGGCGGGTCGGCGCAGCGCGGGGCGCAGTACCACCGGCCAGAAGCGGCTTTCGCCGTCCCGGCGGTCGGCTGTCAGGCGCCAGATCAGCGGGACCCTCGGGCGCTCCAGCCGGGAGCCGAGTCCGGCCAGCAGCGCGGGGAGTACGGTCACCGAGCCGAGGACCGCCACGGCGACGACCAGGATCGCGCCGATGGCCAGCGAGTGGAAGGTCGAGCTGTCGGAGACGAACATGCCGCACATGGCGACCGACACCGCGAGGCCGGAGACGACGACCGCGTGCCCCGAGGTGGCCGCCGCGATCTCGACGGCGTCGGCCCTGTTCCGGCCGAGCGCGCGTTCCTCACGGTCCCGCCGGAGGTAGAACAGCGAGTAGTCCACTCCCACGGCCATGCCGATCAGCAGGATCACGCTGTCCAGCACATCGGTGGCCGGTACGAGTTGGGACGCCAGGGCGGACAGGCCGATGGCCGCGCCGACGGAGGACAGGGCCAGCAGGACGGGGACGCCGGCCGCGAGCAGCGCGCCGAACGCCACCAGGAGGATGCCGAGCGTGACGGGGATGCTGACCAGTTCCGCCTTGTGGAAGTCGCCGGTGAGGCGGCTGTCGAGGGCGGCACCCAGGGAGGCGTCGCCCACCTGTTCCACGCGCAGCGCGGGGTGCGCGGCAGCGGTGGCGTCGGTCGCGTCGAGCAGGGGCTGGACGACGGCGCCGGCGTCGTCTGCGGAGCCCGCCATCGTCACCCGGACCACCAGCGCCGAGCCGTCCTGGGCGCCGACGGCCTCGGAGACATCCGCGACCTGGGGCAGCTTCTCAAGACGGGCCGTCACGTCGGCCGCGGCCTTCCGGGCGTCCGCCTCGTCCAAGGGGCCTGTGCGGGCGGTGATGAGCACGTTCTCCCGGGCGGGATCGGTGAGCTCGGCCGTGTCCTCCATCTCGGCGGCCCGCAGTGCCTCGCCGGTGGCCAGGCCCATGTCGTTCACCCGGGTGCCCACGGCCGCGCCCGCGCCCACGCAGAGCACGACGAACAGCACCCAGGCACCCACCGCCCACCAGGGATGTGTCGCGCTCAGACGGGCTATGCGTACCGTCGCCCCGGTGTGTCTTCCCGTCGGGGCCGAAATATCCGGGCGGCCTGCCGGTTGGTCCATCGTGATCTCCTGCGCTGAGCGTGGTGCCGCGCGGCCCACTGCCGCGCAGCACCCATTCAGCCGGGAATCGCGCCGTTGATCGTCACTCGTTGCCTCCTGCTTTCGGCGCCGGTGGTGGTCCTTGTGAGGGACCCGGCGCGCGGCCCGGTCACTCCGAAGAGTGAGGTGTTCGGGAAGGCGTGAACCGATGCGTCCGTGAAGGCGTATCCGATGTGTCAGCGGAGCGCGCGGCGAGCCAGTACGGCGGCCTGGGCGCGGCTCTGGCAGCCGGTCTTGGCGAGCATCCGGCTCACATGCGTCTTCACCGTGTTGAGGCTGACGACGAGCCGGTCGGCGATGTCGGCGTTGCTCAGACCGTCGCCGACGAGCCGCAGGACGTCCCGTTCCCGTGCGGTCAGGCCGGTGAGCCGGGCGAGGTCGCCGGAGTCCGGGCGGCGCCGGGCCGCGAGGTGGCTCTCGATGATGCGGTCGGTGACGGCGGGGCTCAGGGTGCGCTGTCCGGCGGCGGCGGCGCGCACGGCGGCCGTCAACTCCTCGTAGGAGCTGCTCTTCAGCAGGAATCCGGCGGCGCCGGCCGCGAGCGCCCGGTCGACGTATTCGTCCAGGCCGAAGGTCGTCAGTACGAGGACCTGGGCGCGGCCCGGGCCCAGCAGGCCGCGGCGGTCGAGTTCGCGCAGGGCCCACAGACCGTCGCGGCGCGGCATGCGGATGTCGAGCATCACCACGTCGGGGCGCAGCCGCAGACACAGGTCGACGGCCTCCTCGCCGTCCCCGGCGGTACCGGCGACGCTCACGCCGCTCTGGACACCGAGGATGGCCGCCAGGCCCTCTCGGATGATCCGTTCGTCGTCGACGACGAGGACGGTGATGACTTCGTCAGGCACGGGCGATGTCCTGGGGTCTCTCGTGCGTCGGCGTGGTCGGGCGGGAGGTCGTCCCGCCGTCAGCGTCAGTGCTCGCGTCACTGCTCGTGTCAGTGGTTGTGCCGGTGTTCGTCGGAGTGTTCACGGTCAGGGTGGCCGACACCTTGAAGCCGCCCTGCGGAGTGGGGCCGGTGTCGAGTCGGCCGCCCAGTGCCTCGACGCGTTCCCTCATGCTGATCAGGCCCAGGCCCGCGCCCCACCCGTCCTCAACGTGCTGTTTTGCAGCCTCTGTTGGTGTCGGCGGGGTGTTCTCCACCTCGCAGTGTACGGTGCCGGTCCCGGCGTGGACGGCGACCCGTACGGCCGACCCCGGCGCGTGACGGCGGGCGTTGGTGAGGGATTCCTGCACGATGCGGTAGAGGGTGAGCTGTACCGGCCTCGGCAGGTCTTGCGACGCGGCGAGGCGTGCGTCCACGTCGGCGTCGATCCGGGTGCCCGCGGCTCGGCCCCGGTCGAGGAGTTCGGGCAGGTCGGCCATGCCCGGCATGGGCTGCAGGGGTGCGTCGTCGTCGTGGACGCGCAACACCCTGAGCAGGTCACGCAGTTCACCGCCCGCCTGGCGGCCCGCGACAGCGAGCCCGTCGATCTGCGGGCGGGCCCAGTCGGGCAGTTCGGCGCCGCGGGCGCGCAGGGCCTCGGCGCGTACGACGAGCAGGGTGAGGGAGTGCGCGACCACGTCGTGCATCTCACCCGCTATCCGGACCCGTTCCTGCTGGGCGGCCTGCTGTTCGCGCAGTTCCTGTTCACGGGCCATGGCGTCCACCCTCCGTACGACCGCGGAGTGTTGGGCGCGGTGGGTGCGGGCCGCGTTGCCCAGTGCCCAGGCCAGGGGCAGGGGCGCGAGCACGGCGAGCACATCCGGGCCGGCTTGGTGGTCGGGCGGCGCGGTCAGGAGGTTGGCCCAGGTGCCGGCCGCGACGACGACGGCGCCGCCCAGCAGTGCCAGAACGGTGCGGCGGCCGTCGAGGGAGCGGCTGCCGATGTTGTAGAGGCAGACCCCGAGAGGGAGCGCGGCGAGCGAGGACAGCCGTGTCTCGTGGGCCGCGCCGATGACGATGGTCGTCACCAGCGCGCAGATGGCGACCAGGAAGACGGCCGCCGGAGCTCGGCGGCGCAGCAGCAAGGCTGCCGCGGTCACGATGTCCAGCGCTGCCAACAGCCCCCAGCCGAGCGCGGTTCCGTCGGTGCTCGCCTGCATCAGCACCGCGGGACACAGCGCCAGCAGCACGAGTCCGCCGTCGACTGCGCACGCCGGCCGGCCGATCCGCCTCGGCGTGGGCGTGTCCGTCATGGAGGCGACCCTAATGACCTTCGCCCGGGCAGTCGTCACTCCTTGGGACCAACACGGTTGTGTACAGGCGGCGTTCGCCATGGGCACCTCGGTGCCGCGGATCGCTACGAGGTGGGTTCGGAGGGCCTGTCGGCCCGCGTCCGGAGTCCACCCACGGCTAAGGTCAGCACCGGCACAGCGGTGATCGGCGGGGGAGGACGGCGTTGCCTGGACTGGACGGTTTCGGTGCCGGTCAGCTGTCTTCCCCGTCCGGACCGCCCCTTCCGTCCGCACCGCCTTCCCCGCCCAGTCCGCGGTTCGTCGGCCGGGACCGGGAACTCGCCCTGCTTGAGGCGGCGTTGGACCGATCCGCGGTGGTGCTCGTCGACGGTGAGGCGGGGATCGGCAAGACCCGGCTGCTGCGCGAAGTCCTCGCCTCCCGTACCGGGCACGGACTCCGCACCCTGATTGGGACCTGCCCCGAGCTGCGTGTGCCGTACACCCTCGGCGCTGTCGTGGACGCCGTCCGCGACGGGGTCACCGATGTGGCGGAACTGGGGCTCAGCGACCTGAGCGGCGCGCTGCGGCCGCTGTTCCCCGAGTGGGCGGCCGACCTCCCCGCGGCGCCGGAGCCGTTGCAGGATCCGACCGCGGCCCGCCACCGGCTGTTCCGCGCGCTCGCCGAGATCCTCACCCGCCTCGAAGCGCCGGTCCTGGTGCTTGAGGACGTGCACTGGGCGGACGAGGCCACCCTGGAGTTCCTGCTGTACCTGGTCTCCCGCCGACCCGTCCCGGTGCGGCTGATGGTGACCTACCGCCGCGACGAAGTGCCCTTCGAATCAACGCTGTTGAGGCTGTCCTCCCGGCTGCCCGCGGACGCGCCCCTGACCCGGCTGGCCCTCGAACCCCTGGACGCGGGCGACACCGCCGCCCTCGTCTCCTCCATGCTGTCCGGCGAGCATGTGCCGACGGACCTCGCGGCCTTCCTGTACGAGCGGACGGCAGGCATACCCCTGGTCGTCGAGGAGTCGGTGCGGTTCATGCTCGACGGGGGCGACCTCGTCCGGCACGGCGGCGGCTGGACGCGCCGCCGCACGGACCGTTCCGAGGTGCCGCCCACCGTCCGGGACGCGGTGCTCAAGCGCGTAGGACGGCTCGGGCCGGACACCCGCACGGTCCTGTACGCGATGTCGGTGCTGGCCGGACCGGCCGACCTGGCCACGCTGATGACGGTGACCGGTCTGGCGGAGGAGCGGTTCGCCGGTCAGGTGGCCGGCGCCCTGGCATGCGGTCTGCTGCGGGAGAGCGGGCGGGGGCAGTGGTCGTTCCGGCATCCGACGGCATGCCAGGCCGTCTACGAGGTCGTCCCGGCCCAGGAGCGGCGGGTCATGCACCTGCGGGCGGGCCGCGCGCTGGAGAGGTGGCCGGTGCCACCCGTGGAGCGGCTGGCCCGGCACTTCCGGCTCGCCGGGGACACCGAGGCGTCGTGGAAGTACACGGAGCGGGCGGCCGGCCTCAGTGCCCGGTCCGGTGACGTGGCCGCATCGGCGCTGCTGCTGCACGACCTGGTCACGACCGTCGCCCTGCCGGCCGAGGCGCTGGTTCGGCTGGTGGCGGGGATCCAGTTCCAGACTCTGCCCGGCTCCGACCCGCACTCGAAGGTCATAGATTCCTTACGGTCGGCCCTCGCGACCCAGGCCCTGACACCGCGACAGGAGGCATCGGTCCGCTTCCAGATCGGCAGGGTGCTCATGGTGGCGGGTGAGATCGAGGCCGGCCGGCGGGAAGTCATGCGCGCGGTACCCCAACTGGCGATCGACTCGCCCGAGGCGGCGCGAGCCCGCACCCTGCTGGCCCTGCCGCTCGGCAAGGCGCTGCCGGCCTCGGAACATCTGAAGTGGCTGTACGAGGCACCCGCGGTGGTGCCCTCGATCGCCCCCGGCGACCGTCTGCTGCGGGCGGTGGAGCACGCCTTCGCCCTGCTCATGCTCGGCGAGGAGGCCGGGTGGGCCGCGGCCCGGACGATTCCCGACGAGGCGGCCGGTCCCGAAGAGGCGTCCGTCGTCGCGACCGGCCACGCGAACGTGGGGGAGGAGGCCATGCGCTGGGGGCGCTACGACGAGGCCCGAACGCGGCTGGCCAGATCCCTCGCTCTCGCCGAGCGCTACGCACTGTCCGGCCATCTCGACAGCATCGCCGCGACCAAGGCCCACCTGGACTGGTTCACCGGTACGTGGACGGGGCTCGCCGACCGGATGGCGCGGCTGCTCGACGACGACAGCGGCGTACGGCTGAAGGACCGGTGCGAGGCGGCCCTCGTGGCGGGACTGGTCCGTGCCTGTGGCGGGGAGCGGGAGGCGGCCGGGGAGTTGTTGCGTTTCGCGGCGCGTGACGATCAGCAGCGTTTCGAGGCCGCCGCGGCACTGGCCCGGCTGGCTCTGCGCGACGGTGACGTCGATGAGGCGCTGCGCCTCACCGAGGAGCCGGCCGCGATCACCGTCGACGGCGGTATCTGGCCCCGCGCCGTCGAGGTCGCCCCGGTACGGGTGAGTGCCCTGCTGGCTGCGGGCCGGGACGCCGACGCGGCCCAGCTGGTGGCCGCTTTCGCCCGTGCGGTGGGCGACAGGGACGCCCCGGCGGCGCGGGCGTCCGTGGTGGCGTGCCGTGCGCTGCTGGCCGAGGCCCTGGGTCAAGTGGGCGACGCGGAGGCGCTGTTCGCCGAGGCGGCGGAGGCATGGGGGACACTGCCCCGCCCGTACGACGTACTCCTCGCCCGGGAGCGCCAGGCGCGCTGTCTGCTCGTCTCCGGCCGGCAGGAGGCGGGTGCGCGGATGCTGTCCGAGGTGTCGCGGCAGTTGGCGGAGCTGGGTTCCCGGGACGACGCCGCCCGGTCGGCGCTGTTCCTGAACGCACGGGGATGGGACGCCCGCAAGGCGCGCGGCCGTGGACGGCCCAGCTACGGGGACCAGCTGTCCCCGCGTGAACTGGCGGTCGCGCGGCTGCTGGTGCGGGGCAGGACGAACCGGCAGATCTCCGAGGCGCTGACGGTGTCTACGCAGACCGTGGCCAGCCAGGTGAAGTCGGCGATGCGCAAACTGCGGGTGACGTCACGGACCGCGCTCGCGATCCGGCTCGTGGAGCTGGGGCTCGTGGGCGAGGAGACGCGGCCGGCGGCGGCCGACGAGTAAATTCCGCCGCCCGCGGCCGGCACGAAACAAATGCGGGCCGGGGGACGCCGGTATTAATTCCCGCATCTGGGCGATCGAGCCGGGACGCATCCCGTTCCACAATCATGGTCATGCCACAGTCATGTCACGCGGTCGCCCCGCCCGCACCGGGGCGTAGTTCGGCACGGATCCCCTGACCCCCGAACCGACGCCTGTGGCGCGGGACTTGCGTCCCACGACGGACATGTCACCCCTACATGTCACTCCTACATGTCTCCCTGCAAGTCGGCCGGATCTGCGGTCGGTTGTAGCTCCCGGAGGCCCCCGCCTCCCCGACACCCCTCTCCCCGTAACCCCTGTTCGTGCATCTCACAGAGAGATCGATATCGACAATGAGGCGAAGAGGAACGAGGCGTCTCAGACGCCGTACAGGTGCCCTTACCGTTGGTCTGACCATCCTCGGCTTGGTGGCGCCGACGACGGCCGCACACGCCACCGAGACCGCCCTCCCGACGCAGTCGGCCGGCGCCGGCCGTACGACCGATGTCGCCATGACTGAGGCCGCCATGACTGAGGCCGCCACGACGGATTCCGCCGTGACCGATGGCGGCCGGCTCACCGAGGGGAGCCGGCTGACCGACGACGGCCGGCTCGCGGACGTCGTCGCCGGGTCGGGCGCGAGCGTCCCGGTCACACTGATCACCGGGGACAAGCTGGACGTCGGCCTCGACGCCGTCGGCAAACCGGTCGTCCAGGACATCGAGCCCGCACCGCGCTCCGACGGGTCCACCGTCGTGTTCCACACCATCGCCCACGGCGGAGCCGTACACGTCGTACCGAACGACGCTCTCGCCCTCGTGGGCGACGACGTTCTCGACTGGTCCCTGTTCGACGTCGTCGAACTGGCGAAACTCGGCACGGCGGGCCGGACCGGCGAGGTCCCGGTGATCGCCACCTACGACGACGAGGACGCGGTCGCCCGGACCCCGAAGGTCGCCGGAGCGACCCGCGGCAGGGCGTTGCCCAGCGTCGACGGCCGCGCCCTGACCCTGTCCGACGACGGCACCTGGTGGAAGGGTGTCCGCGGCAAGTCCGGTTCCGCCTCCGCCGCCCGCGCGGCGGGCTCCCTCGCCGGGGTCGAGAAGGTCTGGCTCAACGGGCTGGCCGAGGTGACACTCGACGTCTCCGTACCCCAGATCGGCGCCGACGTCGCCTGGAGCCGCGGCTACCGAGGCGCCGGGGTCGACGTGGCGGTCCTGGACACAGGCATCGACGCCGCCCACCCGGATCTGGCCGGACGCATCGTCGAACAGGTCGACTTCACCGGCAACGCACAGGGGGCCAAGGACGGGCACGGACACGGCACCCACGTGGCGTCCACGGTGCTCGGTGACGGCGCCGCGTCCGGGGGACGCTACAAGGGCGTCGCACCGCAGGCGCGGCTGCGGGTCGGCAAGGTCTGCACCGACGCGGGCAGCTGCCCCGACGACGCGGTCATCGCAGGCATGGAGTGGGCTGCCCGCTCGGGTGCCAAGGTCGTCAACATGAGCCTCGGCGGCAGCGCCACCGACGGCACCGACCCGCTCAGCGCGTCCCTCGACCGGCTCAGCCGGGAGACCGGGACCCTGTTCGTGGTCGCGGCGGGCAACGAGGGGCCGGGCGCCAGGACCGTGGGCGCACCGGGCGCGGCCGACGAGGCGCTGACCGTGGCCGCGGTCGACAAGAAGGACAAGATGGCGTCCTTCTCCAGCCGCGGACCGCGTGTGGGGGACTACGCGCCCAAGCCCGACCTCGCCGCCCCCGGCGCCGGCATCGTCGCGGCGCGGGCGGCCGGCACAGCCATGGGCACCGTGGTGGACGCGCACTACACCGCCGCCAACGGCACCTCCATGGCCACCCCGCACGTGACGGGTGCCGCGGCCGTCGTCGCCCAGCAGCACCCGGACCTGACGGGCGGGCAGATCAAGGCGCTGCTCATGAGCAGCGCCAAGGACCTCGGCCACGCCGCGAGCGCGCAGGGCGTCGGCCGGGTGGACCTCGCCGCCGCGACACTGCCGCAGGTCATCGCGACCAGGAGCACGGCCTTCGGGCGGGCCGCGTACCCGCACTCGGCCGTGACCAGGGAGATCACCTACACGAACCTCACCGACGAGGCGACGACGCTGGACCTGACGGCCTCGCTGTCCTCCGGCGGCGCGGTCGCCCCGGACGGCATGGTCTCCCTCGGCGCGGACAGGGTGCCCCTGCCCGCCGGCGGTTCCGCGTCGGTGTCGGTGACGATCGACGGCCGGGTACTCGGCGCGGACGGAACCTTCGGCCGCTGGGACGGCCTGCTGACAGCCCGGGACACCTCGGGCGCGGTACGGGTGACTTCGCTGCTCCACACCTTCCTTGAGGCCGAGCAGGTCCCGCTCACCCTGAAGATCGTCCCGCCCGCCGGCGCCGTCGGTGTCCGCTACGGCAGCGCGGTCGTCATGCCGGTCGACGACAAGGTACTCCTGCACGACGGGCCCCTCACCAGGTCGGGCTCGCAGACGATCACCGTCCCGGTGTCCCGCCGGGGCACCTACACGGCCGCGGTCCCCGTCACCTGGCGCGACGCGGACGGCGAGCCGCAGAGCGCGGCCCCCGTCCTGCCGGAGGTGACCGTGGACGAGGCCACCACGGTCACCCTGGACCTGCGCGAACTCACCCCGGTGGAGGTCCGCGTCCCGGAGTCGACCGAGGCGTACGCCACGCGCAGTTCCACCGAGCGGACCTCGGCGACCGGCGAGTGGCGGATGACGACCGAACTCGCCGTCGCCTACGGCGCGCAGGACCCGCACTGGTGGGCCCTGCCGACCGGAAAGCCACGCACCGGCACGCTGACCCACAGCCTCTACAGCGTGCGCACGACCCCGGTCGTCACCCTGCGGGCCGTCGGCGGAGGCAAGCCCTTCACCCTGCCCGCCCGCTACCAGACCCCGGACGCCTCACTGCTCGGCGCGCAGATCTGGCTGGACGGACCGGGCATCGGCCTCCACGACATCGCGATACCGGTTCCCCGGCTGCGGACCCGGGGCCGGGTCCCGGTGGTCTACGCGGGCACCGGCTCCGCCGCCGAACTCGCCGATGCCGACGTGCGCGGAAAGCTGGTGCTGCTGACACCCACCGACATCTGCGACAGCACCTGCAACTTCCCCCGCCTGCGCGACGAACGCGTCGCGGCAGCCGCCGAGTCCGGCGCCGTCGGCGTCCTGGTCACGACGGCGAACCTCACCTCGCTGGGCACGGACGACGTCCTGTGGGAGTGCTCCGGCGGCCAGGAGACCTGCCCGCCGGTCGAGCCGTACGCCGCGCTTCCCGTGGTCAGCGTGGGCCACGCGCAGGCGCAGCGCCTCATCGAACGGATCAAGGCCGGCGGACCGGGCGTGGAACTCGTCCTCGGCGGCAGCGCCGCACCGAAGGTGTACGCCGCCAGGTTCACCACGGACGGGCGGGTCCCGTCGGACCTGCGGCACCGGCTCGACGCGGGCGACCTCAACCGGGTCGTCCACTCCTTCCACGACGACCGGCCCGGAGTGCTCACCCAGCTGACCTGGCAGCAGCAGACGCCGTCCGCCCCGACCGGGACGACGGCGAGGATGCCCCTGGTGGCCACTCAGCAGCGGCTCACCGTGTTCGTCGCACGACAGGACGACGCCATCGACCGGTTCTCCGCGTTCTGGGGCGACCACGCCGACGGCCTCGCCCTGGAACGCAGCCGCGGGGAGACGCACGACACCGTCCTGCGCCGGAAGGACGACATCGACTGGAACGCGGGCCCGGCCGTTCCGGGAGCCGTGCCGCAGGTGCGCACAGCGTCGGGCTTCACGCTGGCGACCGGCCCGTGCTCGGCCTGCCGGCAGGGCGACACCTTCTATCCGACCTTCTACCTGACCGGCAGCGGCGGCGGTCGCCAGGCGCTCGTGGGCATCCTCAACGACGACCTGCTCTCGGAGAGCCTCTTCGGCATCACGTCGTGCGGCCCGGCCGCCCCGCCGGGCCTGCCCACCATCGACTCCCACTGCGACTTCACGTTGTCGGACGGGTCGGGACACGAGATCGAACGCCGTACGCAGCACCTCAACGCCGCCGACCTCGGGGGGCAGTGATGACCGCACGCACCGCAAAGGAGAACGACACGATGCCCACCAGTGTGCCGACGGCCCGCAGACGAAGAGCGGTCCTCGCGGTGTCCGTCGCGGCGGCGGCGCTCGCGCTGTCCGCGTGCTCGGAGACCGGTGACCTGGCCGCCTACGACCTGCCTTCCAAGGCGGCCCGGTACACGTTCGAGGCCGAGACCAACGGCGTGAGCACGCGATGGGAGTACGTCTCCGCCAGACCGACGACGGGGGACGCGCCCGAACTCAACCCCTGCATGGGCGACATGATCGGCGACAACAAGGCCGCCTGCCGCCCGGAACCGCTCATCTTCCTGCGCTACGACCTGAATCTGGCCCTGGACAACACCGCCGAGGCCGACGAGACGCACCCGATCAAGGTGGTCGCCTACTACCAGGACCGGCTGACCGCGCCGCCCAGGGTGACGTCCCTGAAGGTCGAGACCAGCTACGACGGCGGCAAGAGCTGGCACCGGGCGGCCTCCAAGGGCGCCGGGACGAACACGTTCACGGCGACCATCCACAACCCCGGGCGCAAGCAGGCCGCCCAGGGCGTCGGACTGCGGATCACCGCGGCCGACAACAAGGGCGACACGGTCGAACAGACCCTCCCCACGGCGTACAAGCTGCGCTGACCGCATGGGCGCTGCCGCCGCACAGCCGCGGCGGCGCCCATGCGGCGGATGACCGGAGCGCCCGGCGTCAGCGGTTTCGAGGCGGGCTTGCGGCTTGAAGGCGGAGGCCGTCGAGGGTCAGGTCCAGCGCGGCGATGAACTGGTCCCGGTCGTCGTGCTGCGCGAACTCGTCGACGATCTGGTGCACGAACGGGAAGTCCGTGGCGTCGAGTGAGCGCCATCTCTCGGCGAAACGGCCGAGGAACGCGTCGCGGTCCACGTCGCCGTCGAGCAGCTCCTGCGGCACTTCCATGCCCAGGTCCGCGGCCGTGCCGACCACGACGCCCGTGATGGCCGAGACGGCGTGGAACCGCTGCCGGGGTGTGAGGTCCAGGCGGAGCGTCTGCTCACCGAGCTTCTCGTACAGCCGCAACGAGTTGCCCTGGATGTCGGTGTTACGCATGAAGTAGGCCGACAGCCACGGCCGGTCCACGATCGCGTCGAACAGGGTGATGGCCATCGCGCGCAGGTCGGCGATCGGGTCGTCGCTGTCGGGCTGCTCCTCGACGGCGATCAGGACCCCGCCGATCGCGTGGTCGGTGGCGCGGTCGAGGAGTTCGTCCTTGTTCGAGACGTACCAGTAGATGGTGCCGACGCCCGTGCCGAGCCGGGTGGCGAGGGCACGGAACGTCAGCGCCGATCCGCCTGCCTCGTCGAGCAGGGCCACGGCCGCGGCCAGGACGGCCTCCATCGAGTGCGAAGCGCGCCTGCGTCCTCGGGGAGGTCCTTCGGCGGAGCGTGTTCGCGGGGGTGTCATAGCTCTCATCCAATCACAGCTTGCGCGACATCGAACGGCGTTCTACGGTGGAACCACGTTCCATCATCGAACAACGTTCGTTCATCGAATCGCGTTCCACGTCGGGCGTCGTCCGATGTGCGGCGACGCTCTGAAAGGAGGCCGGCCATGACTGCGACCACCGAGCCCGCTATCTCCCGTACCTATCCGTCGCTCCGCGCGGCATGGATCCCGCTGGCCGCACTCTGCCTGGCCTTCTTCGTCGAGATGGTCGACAACACGCTGCTGTCGATCGCGTTGCCCACCATCGGCCGTGACCTGGGCAGCGGCACCACCGCCCTGCAATGGGTCACCGGCGCCTATTCGCTGACGTTCGGAGGCCTCCTGCTGACGGCGGGATCCATAGCCGACCGCTTCGGACGCCGACGCGTGCTGCTGATCGGCCTCGCCGTGTTCGGCCTGCTGAGCCTGTGCGTCGTCGCCGTCGACTCCGCCGGGCAGCTCATCGCCCTGAGGGCCGGACTCGGCATCGCCGCCGCGGCCATGGCGCCCATCACCAACTCGCTCGTCTTCAGGCTCTTCGACGACCAGGCGCTGCGCATGCGCGCCATGACCTTGATGATCATCGTCGGCATGTCCGGATTCGTCCTCGGCCCTCTGCTGGGTGGTACCGCGCTCGCACACGCCAGCTGGCAGTGGCTCCTGCTCGTCAACGCGCCGATCGCCCTCATCGCGGCCATCGGCGTGCGACTCGGCGTCGCGGCCGACCGGCCCGACGACCTGACCAAGGACCGGCTCGACCTGCCGGCCGCCGCCCTGAGCGTGCTCACCATCGGTCTGGCCTGTTACACGCTGACCAGCGGCGTCGAGCACGGATGGCTCTCCACCACCACCATCGTCTCGATCCTCGGCGCCGTGGCCGCGGGCATCGCGTTCGTCCGCCACGAGCGCCGCAGCACAGCACCCATGCTGGACCTCAAGATCTTCTCCAGTGGAACTGTCCGCGGCGCGGCCATCGCGCAGATCGGTACGTCCATCGCGATGGCAGGCGTGATGTTCGGGCTCATCCTCCACTTCCAGTACGCCTACGGGTGGAGCCCCGTGCGGGCAGGGCTGGCGAACCTCCCGATCATCGTGACCATGATCGCCGCGACACCCCTGTCGGAATGGCTCGCGAAGAGGTTCGGACACCGCATCGCCTGCCTGGTCGGCGCGGCCTGCCTTGCCGGGGCGCTGGCCGGCCTCGCCTGGGGCGTCGACCACGGGTACGCGGCCATCGCCGTGTGCATGGTCGTGATGACCATCGGGCTGCGCACCGTCATGACGATCTGCGCCATCGCCCTGGTCGAGGCGATGCCGGAGAACCGCACCTCGATCGGCACGGCGCTCAACGACACCGCCCAGGAGGTCGGAACCAGCGTCGGCACGGCCATGGTCGGCACCCTGATCGCCGCCCTGGTCACCACCCGGCTGCCCGCCGGCGCGTGGAGCAGCAGCCTCGTGCACTCGTTCTTCCACGGCGAGCGGATCACCTACGCGGTACTGGCGGTGATCGTCGGCCTGGTCGCGGCGGGAGGCGCCGCCACCCTCAGCGACTCGCACTCCGTCGAAGAGCCCGCCTGAGCAGCCCTCGGCGAAGCCGGAGCCTCAGCCGGCGTCGGCGCCGCGACAGCCCGGGTGCCCGCATGCGTGGGTGCCCGGGCTGTCGCGGCGCCCACGGAGCGCATGACCGGATCGACGTACTGGTCAACCACGCTGGCTGCTCCGTCCTTGCGCCCGACACCCCCGGGCACTACCCCCGAACAGCCCGTGACGGTCACCCGCCGGCCCCGAGCCGCCGAACGCTCCACCACCCGGGCCCGCTCCAACGCCGCCGACCTGGGCCGCCCCGCCGGACATGTCGCCGGGCTCAACCGACTCGCGCCCGGCGACATGTCCGGCCCGGACGGTCCTGTACGCCGTTCCGTACGCCACCGACGCTGCCGCGCTCATCGGCCCCTCGCGGGCATCCGCCCCTACATCGATGACCCCCACACCGACCCGGTCACGTCCCGGACATCCTCGACAACCTGCTCACGGCGCCAGTGGCAGACGACGCCTGACACCCGTCACGGAGAGCCACGGGCGCGGATGAAGCGGGGCCGGCCGCGAACCACGTTGCCGACGCGCTGCGATCCGCCGCAGCCCAGTCCCGTACCTTCATGAGGTTCCCGTTGATTCCCATGGAGAGGTCCCCGCATGGACAGCAGTGTCGAGACGCTGGAATTCCAGGCCGAGACACGCCAGTTGCTCCGACTGGTCATTCATTCGATCTACTCGAACAAGGACATCTTCCTGCGCGAGCTGATCTCGAACGCCTCGGACGCACTGGACAAGCTGCGGCTGGAATCGCTGACAGACTCCAGCCTCACCGAGGTCGGCGCCGCCGACCTGCACATCTCGCTGGAGGCGGACAAGGACGCCCGTACACTCACCGTCCGTGACAACGGGATCGGCATGAGCCGGGACGATCTCGTGGACCTGATCGGCACCATCGCCAAGTCCGGCACCGCCGGCCTGATGGAGAAGATCAAGCAGTCCAAGGACGCGGCCACCGCCGAGAGCCTGATCGGGCAGTTCGGTGTCGGCTTCTACTCCGCCTTCATGGTCGCCGACAAGGTCACCCTGCTCACCCGGCGGGCAGGCGCCGATAACGGCACCCGGTGGGAGTCCGACGGCGAGGGCGCCTACACGATCCAGAGCGTCGACGACCTTCCCACGGGCACCTCCGTCACCGTGCACCTCAAGTCCGCCGACAGCGAGGACGACCTGGCCGACTACCTGTCCGAGTCGAAGATCCGCCAGATCGTCAAGCGGTACTCGGACTTCATCCGCTGGCCGATCCGGATGGCCACCGAGCGCACCGACGCCGACGGATCGGCCGCCCCCGGTGTCGACACCCTCAACTCGATGAAGGCCCTGTGGGCCCGGCCGCGCGCCGAGGTCACCCAGGAGGAGTACAACGAGTTCTACAAGCAGGTCAGCCAGGACTGGCTCGACCCTGCCGAGACCATCCACATGCGCGCCGAAGGAACCTTCGAGTACGAGGCGCTCCTGTTCCTCCCCTCCCAGGCGCCGTTCGACCTGTTCTCCCAGGAGACCAAGCGCGGGGTGCAGCTGTACGTCAAGCGCGTGTTCATCATGGACGACTGCGAAGCGCTGATGCCGAACTACCTGCGCTTCGTCAAGGGCGTCGTCGACGCCCACGACCTGTCGTTGAACATCTCCCGCGAGATCCTGCAGCAGGACCGCCAGATCCGCGGCGTACGCCGACGCCTGGTCAAGAAGGTCCTCGGCGCGATCAAGACCATGCAGGCGAACGACGGCGAGCGCTACACGAAACTCTGGGCGCAGTTCGGACGGGTGCTGAAGGAAGGGCTGATCGAGGACACGGACAACACCGAGGCGCTGCTGGAACTGGTGTCGGCCGCCTCCACGCACGATCCGCAGAAGACCACCACCCTGCGCGAGTACGTGGAGCGAATGAAGGACGGCCAGGAGGCGATCTACTACCTGACGGGCGAGACCCGTGCGACGGTGGAGAACTCCCCTCACATGGAGGCTCTCGCGGCCAAGGGTTACGAGGTCCTGATCCTCACCGACCCCGTCGACGAGGTCTGGGCCGACCAGGTTCCGGCCTTCGACGGGCACCCTCTCCAGTCCATCGCCAAGGGCCAGGTCGACCTCGACGAGCCGGCCGAAGGGGACCGGTCCGCCGAACAGGCCCAGCGCGAGCAGGACTACGCCGCCCTGCTGCCATGGCTGAGCACCACGTTGTCCGAGCACGTCAAGGACGTGCGCCTGTCGTCGCGCCTGACCACCTCGGCGGCCTGCATCGTCGGGGACGCCCACGACATGACGCCGATTCTGGAGAAGATGTACCGCGCGATGGGACAGCAGTTGCCGCCCGTCAAGCGGAGCCTGGAACTCAACCCCGCACACCCGCTGATCGTCGCCCTGCGCACAGCACACGAGGCCAATGCCGACGACCCCGCGCTGGCGGAGATCGCCGAGGTCATCTACGGCAGCGCACTGCTCGCCGAAGGCGGCGACCTGCCCGACCCGGCCCGCTTCACCCGCCTGCTGAACGACCGACTGACCCACGCTCTGTAGCCCACGGACACGGCCGGGCGCGGATCGGCGTCCAACGCTCGGCGCTCGGCGTCTGGCGTCCGACGCACGGCGTCCTGCCTGTCGGTCCGGTACCCCGCGCGGGGTACCGGACCGACAGCGCTGCCACCAGCCTGCCCCGGCGTGCCCGCCGGCCGGAGCGCAGCCTTCAGCGCAGCCGACGCGCCCGTAGCACCACGTCGTCGGTGTGGTGCGCGCCGGCGCCGCCGTCAGGTGCCGTCCGTGGCCGCTGCTCGTCCACCTCCACCTTCCAGTTGTCGTCGAACAGAGCGGCGACCATGGAGGGCCAGACGTAGTCGGCCGGGTCGAACTCGCCGTGGTCCGCCTGCGGGGTGTCCATCCCCGCGTGGTGCACGAGCAGGAGCACGCCGCCGGGGGCAACGGCCGCGAGCAGGGCCCGCTCGGCTGCGGCGTCGGGGGTGCGCAACAGAGCCGGGTACTGCGCGGAGACCAGGTCGAACGAGGCCGGCGGGAGCGCCGCTTCGGTCAGTGCGGCATGGACCCAGCGAAGGGTGACGCCCGCGTCCCGTGCGTGCCCGACTGCGCGCTCCAGCGCCACTCCCGAGACTTCGAGCGCGGTGACGTCCCAGCCGCGGCCCGCCAGCCAGACGGCGTCCGCGCCCTCGCCGCACCCCACGTCGAGCACACGTCCGGGCGTGAGCGAGGCCACCTCGACCACAAGCGCGCCGTTGGGCCGGCCGCTCCACAACTGCTGGCGGTCGGCGTACCGGTTGTCCCACTCCGCCTGTACCGCAGGGTCACCGGCATATCCGTGGGAGGAGAAAGAGGTGTCGGACGCGGGCGATCGAGGGGTGTTGTCAGCCATGGCCCCACCGTCGCCCATCGCGTTCCCCTCACACCACTGTTGTTGCCGTTCCGGCAAACCGGTGTCCACGAGACCGGTGTCGGGCCGTCCCGTTTCTCCCCGGCTGATGTCGTCGCCGACGGCACTGTGGGTGTTCCGCCCTGATCGAAGGGGGAGGAGGCAGCGCATGACATCGACTTCGATTCGTATCGGCGGGGATCTGAGAGTGGGACGGCTCGGGTTCGGGGCCATGCACCTGCCGACGGAACCGGGCCCGGCCCGTGAGCTCTCCCTCGCGGTCGTCCGGCGGGCCGTCGAGCTGGGCGTCACGCTGATCGACACCGCCCATCTGTACGGCGGGGGAGCGAACGAGGAACTCCTGGCCGAGGCCCTTCACCCTTACCCGGCTGAGCTGCTGATCACCACGAAGGTCGGCGTCGCCCGATCGGGCCCTTCCGGCGACTGGAAGCTCGACGGGCGTCCGAGTGTTCTGCGCGATCAGGTCGAGCAGGCACTGCGCCGACTGCGCGTGGAGCGGATCGAGCTGCTTCAGCTGCACCGGATCGATCCGGAGACGCCGCTGGCCGACCAGCTCGGCACGCTGCGGGATCTGCGGACCGAGGGCAAGGTCGGCCGGATCGGGCTGTCCGAGGTCACCGTCGACGAACTCCGTCAGGCGCGGCGGATCGTCGACATCGCGAGTGTGCAGAACCGCTACAACATGCTGGACCGCGAGCACGAGCCTGTGCTCGCCGCCTGTGAAGCGGCAGGGGTCGCGTTCCTGCCCTGGCGCACTGTCGCGTGGGGAGAAGCGGGGGCGAGGGCCGAGGTCGCCGCCGTGGCCAAGGAGCTCGGCGCCACGTCCACACAAGTCGCGCTCGCGTGGCTCCTCGACCACTCGCCGATCATCGTCCCCATCCCGGGAACCGCCCGGATCGACCATCTGGAGGAGAACCTCGCAGCGGAGCGTCTTCACCTGACCCAGGCCCATCGCGATCGCCTCGACCGACTGCCCGGCCCGGCGTAGGGCATCGCCCTGGACACCTGCCCGTCCGACCTCGGCGGACGCCCGGAGCCGGACGTCCGGAGCGGGACGTTCGGAGCCGGACGTCGGAGGCGGACCTCCGCACCGCACTCGACGCCCCGCCGTCGGCCGCCGCAGCGTGGAGTGCCTACCCTCCGACACTGACCAGATCGACGGTTTCCCCGAGCGGCACTCAAATCAACGGCCTTTCGCCGGAGTTGGTGCGTCGGCAGGAAGGCAGGAACACCCAGCCGTCGGCCCGTGTGAAACGACCCCTCAGACCACCAGCCGCCGCCGCACTCCCTCCGTGGACTCCCGTACCACCAGCCGGTGCGGGGCCCGGTGGACCTCGAACGGCAGTGGCTCCGCCGAGCCGATCCGTGCGGCCAGTGATTTCACCGCCAGCGCGGCGATCATCGCTTTGTCCGGCATGACGGTGGTGAGGGACGGCGTGCTGTAGAGCGCCTCCTCGGAGCCGTCGATGCCCGCCACGGCGACCTCCGACGGGATGCTCACCCCCGCTTCGTGCAGGGCCCGTTGCGCCCCCACGGCCATGATGTCGCTGAAGCAGAAGATCGCGTCCGGGCGGACGTCCGGCGGCAGGTCGAGGAGCGCGCGGGTGACCAGCAGCCCGTTGCGGCGGTCGAACTCCTCGACCGGCGGGGCCAGTCGGGGGTCGAACCGCAAGCCGGCTTCGTACAGTGCCTGTTGGTAGCCTTCGAGCCGCTGTGTGCTGGTCGCGGCCGACTGCGTCTTGACCCCGACGGCCGCGATGCGTGTGCGGCCCAGTCCGGCCAGGTGCGCGGTGACGTCCCGCGCCGCGGCGACGTTGTCGATCAGTACGTGGTCGGCGGCGACCTGGTCGCGCCCGTAACTCCGCTCGCCGAGGAGCACCACGGGAAACGTGTCCGCGACGGACGCCAGTTCGTCGAGCGAGGCGTGCAGGGGCGAGAGGATCACCCCGTCCAGGAGCGCGGCTCCTGTGCCGGTCAGCAGGCGCAGTTCCTCCGACGCGTCACCGAGGGTCTCCTCGATGAGGACGGTCAGCCCGATCCCCGCCGCCTCCGCCCGCACGTGCTGGGCAAGTTCCGCGAAGTACGGCGTCGCGAGGTCGGGGACGGACAGGCCGATCAGTCCGCTGCGCCCGGTGCGCAGCCGCCGGGCCGACGGGTTGGGGCGGTAACCGAGCTCCTCCACGGCGCGCAGCACCCGCTCCCGGGTCGCTTCCGAGGCCCGCGGAATCCCACGTACGACGTTGGACACGGTCTTGATGGACACTCCTGCGCGCGCTGCCACGTCCTTGAGCGTCACTGCCGTCATCAACCGTCTCCCATTGGATTTTTGCCCTGTTTTCTGGGCTTTCTTGAAGCGCTCCAAGTGTATTGGAGGCTTCAGATCATGTGCGTACGCGGGGTTGACCACGAAGTTACATGACAGGTACAACGTTGGAACAGAAAGCGCTTACGGCGTTTTCGCCGACACTGTGGGGCCCCGCGGACGAGCCGCTCGCGAGGGTGCACGGGCCACGGTCGGCCGCACCACGAGAGGGCCTGTATGTCTCGCTCCACCACCCCGCTGCGCACCGCCGTGGTCGGTACCGGAGGTATCGCCCGCGGCAGCCACCTGCCCGCGCTGGAGACGCTCGCCGCCGAGGGCGAGGTGGACGTCGTCGCCGCGGTCGACATCGAGGAGACCGCCGTCCGCGGCCTCGCCGCCACGGCCGGCATCCCGTACGCGTCCACCGACCTCGACGCGATGCTCGCCGAGGTCGCCCCGGACCTGGTCGTGCTCTGCACGCCACCCGCCGTGCACCGGGAGCAGGCGGTGGCCGCGCTGCGGGCAGGCGCCTGGGTGTGGTGCGAGAAGCCGCCGTGCCCGTCGCTGGCCGACTACGACGCCATCGAGGCGGCCGGGCGGGGCGGGGACGGCGACCCGTACGCCTCGATCGTCTTCCAGCACCGCTTCGGCTCCGGCGCGCGCCACATCCGGCGCCTGCTGCGCGAGGGCGCGTTCGGCAGGCCGCTGGTGGCCCACTGCCAGACCACCTGGTACCGGGACAGCGCCTACTACGCCGTACCGTGGCGAGGCCGCTGGGCCACCGAGGGCGGCGGACCCGCCATGGGCCACGGCATCCACCAGACGGACCTGCTGCTGGACCTCATGGGGCCGTGGAGCGAGGTGCGCGGCATGGCGGCCCGGCTCGTGCACGACGTGGAGACCGAGGACGTCTCCACCGCGCAGGTCCGCTTCGCCGACGGCGCGGTGGCCACGGTCGTCAACAGCGTGCTCAGCCCCGACGAGGTGAGCCGGATCCGCATCGACTGCGAGCGCGCCACGATCGAGCTGACGCATCTGTACGGCTACCGCAACGCGGACTGGCGCGTCACCCCGGCCCCCGGGGTCGCCGAGGAGACCGTGGCGGCCTGGCGCGACTTCGGCGCCGACGAGCCGAGCTCGCACCTGGCCCAACTGCGCACGCTGGTCGCCGACATCAGGGCCGGCCGGCGCCACGCCACGAGCGGACCGGGCGGCCGGCGGACGCTGGAGTTCATCAGCGCGCTCTACAAGTCGGCGTTCACCGACACCACGGTCCGCGCGGGCGAGATCGGCCCGGGCGACCCCTACTACACCGAACTGCACGGCGGAGCCCCGGGCTGGGCGCCGGCCACCCCCAGCGAGGAAGAGAAGCGCACATGTCACTGACCCTGACCCACGCCCACGGAGACCGCATCACCGTGGCGCACGAGGCCACCGGGACCGAACTCCTCGCGTACGTCTACCGCCCCGAGGCCGCGTGGGAGGCGCCGAAGCCGTACCTGCACCCGCTGCGGACCCTCTCCGGCGCGGTCGTCACCGACTACCGCCCCAACGACCACCGGTGGCACAAGGGCCTGCAGCTGACGGCCTCCCACCTGTCGGGGCAGAACCTGTGGGGCGGCAACACCTACGTCCACGGCGAGGGCTACCTCGAACTGCCCGACCGCGTCGGCTCGATGGCCCACACCGCCTTCGACGAGGTGTCCGCCACCGGTTGCCGTGCCGTCATCGCCGAACGGCTCACCTGGCACCCGCACGGCGGCGACCTGTGGGCCGAGGAGGAACGCCGCATCGAGGCAGGCGACGTCGATCCGGAGACCGGCAGCTGGTCGCTGACATGGACGTCGTCGGTGACCAACCGGCGCGCCGAACCGCTGCTGTTCGGCAGCCCCACCACCCACGGCCGTCCGGCCGCCGGATACACCGGGCTGTTCTGGCGCGGCCCGCGCGCCTTCCGCGACGGCCGCGTCTTCACCGCCGAGGCGGACGACGGCGACCTGATGGGCAGTCAGGCACCCTGGCTGGCCTACGTGGGGGAGCACGACGGACGGGACGGCCACGCCACCCTGGTCTTCGAACACGCCCCGGGCAACGACCACACCGGCGAGAAGGGGACGCACCCGGCGCACTGGTTCGTCCGCAGCGACCCCTTCGCCGCCGTGGCCCCGTCCCTGGCCTTCCACGAGGAACTGGTCCTCGAACCCGGCGACACCCTCACCCGCGGCTACCGCGTGCACATCGCGGACGGTGCCTGGGACCGGCAACGGGTCGCCGCCCACGTCTCGGGGCGTACCTGGTGAGCGCGCTCTACGACGGGTTCCCGGCGGCGGTCGGCGTGTCCCGGCTGCGCGTGTACGACTGGCCCACCGTCGACGGCCTGCCCGGCGGCGGCACCCCGCACCTGCACCTGACGTGCAGCGAGGGGTACGTGGTCACGGCCGGCCGCGGCGCCGTGCAGACACTGACCGTCTCCGGCTACCGGGAGACGCCCCTGGAACCGGGGGTCGTCGCCTGGTTCACCCCCGGCACGATCCACCGGCTGGTCAACGAGGGCGGTCTGGAGATCACCGTCGTGATGCAGAACAGCGGACTGCCGGAGGCGGGCGACGCGGTCCTCACCCTGCCGCAGGAGTTCCTCACCGACCCGGCGACGTACGCCGAAGCGGTCCGCATCCCCGCCGACGAGCCCGAAGCAGTCCAGGCGCAGGCCGCGCGTGCCCGCCGCGACCTGGCCACCCGGCGCTTCCACGAACTGCGCGAGAGCACGGCGGCCGGTGACCCGGAGCCGCTGGCGGCCTTCCATCGGGCTGCCGCGGCACTGGTACGGCCCCGGCTGGACGCCTGGGAGGAACGCTGGCGCACAGGCGCGCACGCTGCGGCGACCGCCACGCAAGGCCAGTTGAACGCCCTGCGCGAGCAGGACGGCCGGCATCTCGCCGAGGCGCGCGTCGCCGCGACCGGGCCGAGCGCCCGCGGCCGGTTCGGCATGTGCGGCCGTCTGGACGTCTACCCCGGCATCTGACCGGGTCTCAGCTCCGTGGGGCGGTCGTCCGGGTCACGCGCACGTCCCCGCGGCCCCCGTCTCCGCCCAGCCCCTCCCTCCAGCTCCGAGATTTCCTCCCATTCCGAGATTTCCGCGGAAGGTCGCCCTCTCATGCGCGAACCCCCACACGCCCGACTCCGGTCCCCGAGCCGCCGCACGCTGCTGACCGCCGCTGCCGCCGGTGTCGGCACCGCCCTGACCTCCACGCTCTCCGGCTGCTCGGCCTCCGGCGGGTCGTCGGGCGGCGTCACCCTCACGTTCTCCTGGTGGGGCAACGACGACCGCGCCACCCGTACCGAGAACGCCGTCCGGCTCTTCGAGAAGGAGAATCCCGGCATCACCGTCCGCACCTCGAACGGGGACTTCGGCGCCTACATGCAGAAGCTCGCCACACAGGCGGCGGGCGGCGGCATCCCCGACGTGGCCCAGCTCGACTACCGGCAGATCTCCCAGTACTCGGGCGGCGGCGCGCTGCTGCGGCTCGACGAGGCCGTGAGCAGCGGCACGATCCGCACCTCCGCCATGGACCGGGGACTCGTCCGCACGGGCACGTACGAGGACCGGCAGTACGCGCTCCCGATGGGCCGCGGCATCACCGGTTACGCCTACGACGCCGCCCTCTACCGCAAGGCCGGTATCCGGGCGCCCCGCCCCGGCTGGACCTGGGACGAGTGGGCGGACGCCAACCGCCGGATCGCCGACCTGAAGCGCAGGTCACCGGACGGGCGGCCCTTCACCGGAGCCAACGACGGCGGCCCCAACGAGGACATCTTCGAGGTCTGGCTGCGCGGTCGCGGCGGACGGCTCTACCGAAGCCAGACCGAACTCGGCTTCACCGAGGACGACCTGACCGCGTTCTGGACCTTCTGCAACGACCTCCGCACGGACGGGGCGGTCGCCGCCGCCCGGGACACCGTGCAGGCCAGCAGCATCGAGACCAGCCCGATGGGCCGCCGCCTGGCAGCCTCCGACTTCACCTGGGACGCGCCGTTCCCCGGATACGTCGGTCTCCTCGGGGACAGCGTCCACTACGGGCCGGTCCCCACGACCGACGGCCGCTCGGGCTCGTACTTCAAGCCCTCGATGCTCCTGGGCATCGGATCCGGCACCCCGCACCCCGAGGAGGCGGCCGGGCTGGTCGACTTCCTCCTCAACGACATACGGGCGGGCGACATCCTGGGCTTCTCCCGGTCCACCCCGCCCAACCGCGAGGTCGCCACCCGGATCGCCAAGACCCTCGAAGGACCGGAGCGGGAGATCTACCGGTACTCGCAGACGATGGAGAAGTACGGCCTGGCCGCGCCGCCGACGGCGCCCCCGCGCGGCGACGTGCCGATCCAGTCCGCCTTCACCCGCACCTACCAGCGCGTGATCTACGACCTGGCCAGCCCCCGGCAGGCCGCACGTGAACTCATCGACGAGGCCAACCGGGAGCTGAGGCCATGAGCACGGTGTCGACCAGGGCGCCCGCACCCGCCGAGGACCCGACCGGGCAACGACGGCCGACGCGCAAACCGCGCGGGGTCCGCGAGAAGCGGTGGCCGGCCTACGTGTTCCTGTCGCCGTGGCTGATCGGCGCGGGCGTGCTGACGCTGGTCCCGATGGCTGTGTCGCTCTACCTGTCGTTCACGGACTACAACCTGTTCGACCCGCCCCGGTGGATCGGGCTGCGCAACTACTCGGAGATGCTCTTCGACGACCCCCGCTACTGGCGGTCGGTCGGCACCACCCTGCTGTACGTCGTGGTCGCCGTCCCGCTGAAGCTGGCACTCGCGCTGGGCGTGGCGATGCTGCTGAAGAGCCTCGGCCGGGGCCGGGCCTTCTACCGCTCCGCCTTCTACGCGCCCTCCCTCCTCGGCGCGAGCATGTCCATCGCGCTCGTGTGGAAGGCGCTCTTCAACGACGGCGGCTCGGTCGCGGGCGCCCTGAGCTGGTTCGGCATCGACACCGGCGGCTGGGTCGGCAATCCCGATCTTGCGGTGTACGCGGTCGTGCTGCTGACGGTCTGGCAGTTCGGGGCGCCGATGGTCATCTTCCTCGCCGGCCTCCAGCAGATCCCCTCCGACCTCTACGAGGCGGCGGCCCTCGACGGCGCGGGCCGCTGGCGGCAGTTCCTCTCCGTGACGCTGCCGATGCTGTCCCCGGTGGTCTTCTTCAACCTGGTGCTGGAGATCATCAACTCCTTCCAGGTCTTCACCCCCGCGTTCGCCATCAGCGGCGGCAACGGCGGCCCCGCCGACTCGACGATGTTCTACACGCTCTACCTGTACGAACGAGGCTTCACCGCCTCGCACATGGGCTACGCCGCGGCGATGGCCTGGCTGCTCCTGATCGCCATCGGCGCCATCACCCTGATCCTCTTCCGGACCTCCCGGACCTGGGTCTTCTACGCGGACGAGGAGGGACGGTGAGCTCGGTGAACTCCGCTCGCACCGCGGGCATCGCCACGAAACGGTGGCTGCCGCACTCGGTCGCCGCCCTGTGCCTGCTCCTGCTGCTGTACCCGCTTGCCTGGCTGCTGGCCACGTCGCTGAAACCGGCCGACGAGGTGCTGACCAGCCTCAACCTGTGGCCCAGCCACCTGGAGTGGTCGAACTACACCACCGCCCTGGACGGCGTCGCCGGTGTCACCGTGGGCCGGCTGCTCGGCAACACCCTGATGATCGCGGGCGGCGCCGTCCTCGGCAACGTGCTGTCCTGCTCGCTGGCCGCATACGCCTTCGCCCGCCTGCGGTTCCGCATGCGCACGGGGATGTTTGCGTTCATGGTGGCGACGCTGATGCTCCCGCACCATGTCGTGCTGATCCCGCAGTACATCATGTTCAACCAACTGGGCCTGGTGGACACCTACTGGCCGCTGATCCTGCCGAAGTTCCTCGCCACGGAGGCGTTCTTCGTCTTCCTGATGGTGCAGTTCATGCGCGGGCTGCCGCGCGAGCTGGAGGAGTCCGCGCGGATGGACGGCTGCGGGCCCTTCCGCACCTACTGGTCGATCACGCTGCCGCTGAGCCGCCCCGCGCTGATCACCACGGCCATCTTCACGTTCATCTGGACGTGGAACGACTTCTTCACGCAGATGATCTACCTCTTCGCACCGGAGAAGTTCACCATCACCCTGGCGCTGCGCAGTTTCGTCGACCAGAACAGCACCTCGGCGTACGGGCCCATGTTCGCCATGTCCGTCATCTCCGTGCTGCCGATCGTGCTGTTCTTCTTCGTCTTCCAGCGCTACCTCGTACAGGGCATGGCCACGTCCGGACTGAAGGGCTGAACCGGAATGACGCACACACAAGCCGCGGCCCGCCGCGCGCACCGGCAACCGGGCGAGATCTTCGGCTCCGGCTTCTCCCTCTTCGCCGACATGCTGTACATCTCCCTGCTCACCAGCATCGCCTGTCTGCCGGTGGTCACCGCACCGGCCGCGTTCGCCGCCGCGTCGGCGACCCTGCGTACGGCGGTGGGCGACGGCACCCCGGCTACGTCCGGCGGCTACATCCGGGCGCTGCGCGCACACTTGTCCGTGGGCACCCTGCTCGCCGGACTGGCGCTGCCGCTGCTGGTCGCGGTGGTGACCGTCGACGCCGCCCTGGCGCGCAGCGCGCTGCCCGGGGCGCAGGTCGTGGCTCCCGCCCTGGCCCTGTTCGTCCTGGGTGCCGCGGTCGTGGGGCTGCGGGCCGGCGCGCTTGACACCGAGCACCGCTTCTCCGTCCGCGAGGGGCTGGTCCGCTCGGTGGCCGACCCGCGCGGCAGCCTCCTGCTGGCGGGGGCCGTACTCCTGGCGGTGGTCATCGCCTGGTCCATCCCGCTGCTGGTCCCGCTGCTGCCAGGCCCGCTCGCCTTCGCCGCGACCGTCGTGGTGCTGCGCGCGCCCACCGGCTGAACCCCCGTCGTCCTCGCTCGTCGTCCCCGCTACACCACCGGAGTTTCCCCGTGCCCCACACCCATCTGGACGCGGCCGGCCACCCGAGGCCGCAGCTCGTGCGCGACCCCGACTGGCGCGACCTGAGCGGTCCGTGGCTGTTCGCCCACGACGACACCGACACAGGCAGGTCGGCCCGATGGTCGGACCCGTCCGTCACCGCCCCCTTCGACCGCACCGTCACCGTGCCCTTCCCACCGGAGTCCGAGGCATCGGGCATCCACGACACCGGCTTCCACCCGGTGCTCTGGTACCGGCGCACCGTCGAGGTGAACCGGCCCGGCGCGGGCCGGCGTCTGCTGCTGCACTTCGGGGCGGTCGACCACCGGGCCGAGGTCTGGCTCAACGGCCGCCCCGTGGGCCGCCACGAGGGCGGGCACACCGGCTTCACCTGCGATCTCACCGACGCCCTGGAACACGACGGGGACCAGGTCCTCGTGGTGCGGGCCGAGGACCGGCCGCAGGACGTGACCCAGCCCCGCGGCAAGCAGGACTGGCGGCGCGACCCGCACGTCATCTGGTACCACCGCACCTCGGGCATCTGGCAGCCGGTGTGGCTGGAGGAGGTCCCTGACACCCATCTGACGACCCTGCACTGGACGCCGGACGTCGCGCACGCCCGCGTACGGGCCGGACTCCGGCTGTCCCGCTGGCCCGACACCCCGCTGCGTGCGACGGTGCGCCTGACCCTGGGCGACCGCCTGCTCGCCGAGCAGAGCGTGCTGGTCGACGGTCAGGAGACGACGTTCGAGGTCTCGATACCCGCGCTGCGGCACGCGCAGGACCTCGACGACCTCCTCTGGAGCCCGGATCACCCGCATCTGGTCGATGCCACGGTCGTCCTGAGCGAACCGGAGAGCGGCGCCCGCGTCGACCACGTCACCTCCTACCTCGGCCTGCGCGACATCGGCTGGGGCGACGGCGTGTTCCTCCTCAACCACAAGCCCTGCTTCCTGCGGTTCGCGTTGCAGCAGGGCTACTGGCCGGCCTCCCAACTGGCCGCCTCCGCCGACGAGTTGCGCCGTGACGTCGAACTGGCCAAGTCGATCGGCCTCAACGGACTTCGGATCCACCAGAAGATAGAGGACCCGCGCTTCCTGTACTGGGCCGACCGGCTGGGCCTGATGCTGTGGGAGGAGATGCCCTCCGCGTACGCCTTCGGCACGACGACCGTGCGGCGGGTCGTCGCCGAATGGACCGAGGCACTCACCCGTGACCTCAGCCATCCCTCGATCGTCGCCTGGGTGCCGGTCAACGAGTCGTGGTCGGTCCCGAATCCGGCGCTCGTCCCCGAGCAGCGCCACTTCATGGACGGCCTGTACCACCTGACCAAGGCCCTCGACCCCTCGCGGCCCGCCGTCTCCAACGACGGCTGGGAGATCTCCGCCGCCGACATCTGGGGGGTGCACGACTACACCCAGCAGGCGGCGGTCCTGCGCGAACGGTACGGCCACCCCGGACTGCGGCGCGGCGAGATCGCCGAGCCGTGGCCGGGCGCCAAGCGGCTCCTCCTCGACGGCGTCGCCCACCGCGGCCAGCCCGTCGTACTGACCGAGTTCGGCGGGGCCACCTTCGAACCCGCCGAGGGGGAGGAGTGGTTCGGCTACGACACCGTGGCCACCGAGGGCGACTTCACCGAACGCCTGGCCTCCCTGGTCGGTGCCGCCGTGGACTCGGGCCTCGCCGGCTACTGCTACACCCAGTTCACCGACACGGAGCAGGAGGTGAACGGCCTGTTCACAGCGGACCGCAAGCCCAAGATCCCCGTGGAGGAGCTCTTCGCCATCCTCACCAGGAGACGCCCCTGATCCGACGATCGCCGCCGCGGCGGGCGCACGCGGCGGCGATCACTCGTGCGACACCGGCACCGGCACCGGCACCGGCACCGGCACGGTCTCGGCACCGGCATCGGGTCGTCAGGAGAGCAGGTGCTCGCTCAGCTTCCACAGCCGCTGTGCGTCGTCGGGGTCGAGCATCGCCGAGTTGGCGTCCGAGGGGATGCTGTCCGCGGTCAGCGGGCGCTGTTCGTCGTCGAGCACGGCGATGTCGTTGTCCTTGAGATAGACCCCGCCGCGACCGTCCAGGAGAGGGCTCGCGGCGGCGAAAACGAGGGTCGCTGCCCCCTGCGCGACGGTCTTCTTGCCGGCGTCCGGGGCGATGACGGTCTCACCGTTGTCGTCGACCAGCCCCTGCGCACGGTACGCCGCGGCCTCCTCCGGCGTGAACGGGCCCGGCCCGATGACGACTCCCGGGTGGGTGGCGAAAGCGCGGATGCCCTGAGCGGCGTACCTGCGGTCGAATTCGACGGTGAACAGGACGTTGGCACGCTTGGACTGGCCGTAGGCGGTGCCGGGGTCGTACCCGGTCGCGAAGTCCAGGTCGTCCCAGCGGATCTCGCCGATGCGTGCCGCACCCGAGGTGACCGTGACCACTCGGGCGCCCTGAGCGGCCAGCAGGGCCGGCAGAAGGGCCCTGGTGAGGTCGAAATGGCCGAGGTGCGAGGTCGAGAACTGCAGTTCGTGACCCCGTGCGTCGCGCACCAGCTCGGGCGTGAACAGCACGGCGGCGTTGTTGACCAGGACGTGCAGCGGCCGGCCGGAGGCGAGCCACCGACGGGCGAAGGCCTCGATCGAGGACGGGTCGGTGAGGTCGAGGCGCTCGACACGCACCCGGGGGAGCCCGTGGACTGCCGCGGCGGCCCGTTCGGGGTCGCGGGAGGCCACCGTCACCGTCGCGCCCGCGGCGGACAGGGCACGGGTGGCTTCACGGCCGAGCCGGCCGTGGCCGCCGGTGACGATCACCTCCCGACCGGACAGGTCGAGACCGTCGAGGACGTCGTCGGCGGTGGAGGAGGCGGTGAACGGGGTGCCCAGCGGAACTTGCTGTGTGCTCATGTTCCTAGTCTCGGCCGCGTTCCCCGGACGCTGAATCGTTGTGCGTCCGCATTTTCTGCGCGAGAGTACGGGGATGTCTGATGTGGCGGTCACGGACGTGCTGTCCGATGTGTTCGACGTGGTGGAAGTGCGGGGGATGATGACCGGCGGGTTCGCGGTCCGCGGACCGTGGGTGTCCAGGGGCACCGTGTCCCGACCGCTCAAGCTGGTCGCGCTGGTCGCGGGATCGGCCCGGATCACGGTGGACGGGCCCGGCGGCCCGTACGGTCCCGTGGAACTCGCCGCGGGCGACGTGGCGCTGCTCAACCACCGCACCTGGGTAGACATGCGCGGAGGGCGGGGCGGCGGGACACCGGTGGAGCTGATCCCCGGGGCGGGCTTCGACGCGATGGCACTGGCCGAGGCCGACCTGGCCACTGACGACGTGCTCGTCGGCGGCGAGGTCAGGGTGAGTCCGGCGGGCCTCACGCTGCTCAGCACGGCGCTGCCCGGCCTGGTCCACGTACACGCGGCGACGCCGGCCGCCTCCCGCCTGGGCGGCATCGTCGAGCGGCTCTTCGACGAGGCCTCCGGCGGACGGCTCGGTTCGGGGTTCGCCATCCGGCAGAACGGTCAGCTGCTCCTGCTGGAGATGCTGCGCGCGTATCTGGAACAGGAGGAGACACCGGTCGGCTGGCTCCGGCTGCTGGCCGACGAACCCCTGCGCCCGGCGCTGCGACTGATGCACGAACAGCCGGGCCAGGCCTGGGGACTGGCCGAACTGGCCCGCGCCGCCGGGATGTCCCGCACCAGCTTCGCCGAGCGGTTCCGCACCACCGCGGGCACCCCGCCGCTGACCTATCTGTCGCGCTGGCGGATGCTTCTCGCCCAGCGCGCGCTGCGCGACCCCGACGTCCGGGTCGGCTCCCTCGCCGCGGAGCTCGGCTACAGCTCGGAGAGCGCGTTCAGCACCGCGTTCAAACGCGCGGTGGGGGAGTCGCCCTTGCACTACCGGCGACGGCTCCGGGCGACGGGGTAGCCCCGGCGGCGGCGTGACGCCGCCGGCCCTTCAGATCGCGTTCGTGGTGAACGGTCCCACGGTGAAGGAGTTCCCGCAGACCTGCAGCTCCGCGGGGTCCGCGGACAGGGCTGCCGTGTTGTTCGGCGGGAAGACCTTGATCCGTGCCGGTTCCGGCCAGCACTTTCCGTCCGTGACTCCCTTGTCGGGTGTCCGCACCACTGCATGGGCGGCCTGACCGGGCTTGAGGACCACATTCTCCGCGGATTCGCCCTGCGCGCGGGTCGCGGGCTTCCCGATGCGATCGCCGTCCTGATCGGTCAGCGACAGGCCCGGATACCCCTTGAGGGCACAGCTGCCGTCGGAGATGTTGGTGAGAGTCAGGTCGAAGTACTTGCTGTTCATCTCCTGACCCGTGGCCTTGAGCCCGGCGTGCAGACGGTCCGTGGTGCAGTCACTGCCCATCCCCGGACTGTCCGTGCCCGGGCTGTCCGTGGTGCCCTGCTTCGGGGTTGCCGCAGCGGTGTCGCTCGCCGTGGCGGATGGCGTGGGCGTATCGCTTTCGGACGCTGTGCCGGCGCCCGGACTCTCCGACGTCATGCTGGTGGAGGCCCGCGCATCTCCGTCGTCACCGCCGCACGCACCCAGTCCGAGTACGCCCAGTGCGACGAGTCCTGAGAAGAGGACGGGCTTTTGAATCTTCTTCATTCCGTTGGCACCCATGCTGTCTCGGCTGTCCAACCCGGATGGAAACATGCATGTGCCACGTAGTTCGGTGTGTCGGTATCAACGTCACCGCGCGCCCGCCCACCTGCTCGGCTCACTGCTTCGCCAACTGCGTGGCCTGCGACGGCAGCCGGAAGGCCGGCAGTCGTTCCTCCGTCTCATGTGTCTCACGCGCCGGATTCGGTGCGGTAGGCCCCCGGCGTCTGTCCCATCGTGCGGCTGAACGTGTCGATGAAGGCACTGGTCGTCGCCCACCCGCATCGCCGTCCCGTCTCGCTGACGTTCGCGCCTTCCGCCAGCAGCACCATGGCGTGGAAGACCCGCACGTTGGTCCTCCACTGCGGGTACGTCATGCCCAGCTCGGTCCTGAACAGCCGGGCCAGAGTGCGCTCGCTCACACCGATGCGGTGCGCCAACCAGACTGCGGTGCGCGGGTGTTGGAGATCGTCGGTCACCAGCGCGCAGGCCTGGCGCAGGAGCGGGTTGCCGGGGATGGGCAGGGTCAACGGCTCGATGAGCGCGCGCCGCAGCCGGTCCCGCAGCACGGCACGGAGACGGTTCGCTTCCGGCGTGGGCAGGGACGGTTCACTGCACGCGATGATCAGTTCGCGGACCAGGGCGTCCACGGCCACCACGGCGGGCGTCCCGGAGTCGAGCAGGACGTCATGCACGGGGAAGCCGAGGGTGTGCACGGAACTGTGTCCGTGCACCCGGTGCTGGTGCCAGGTCCCCGCCGGGATCCACATGGCGCGGGCGCTCGACGCCACCCAGGACGCCTCGCCCGTCTGGACGGCCAGGACACCGGCGCTGACGTACAGGAGCTGGTGGTAGCCGTGCTGATGACGCCCGATGACCTCACCCGCGAGATGTGCGTGGGTGGAATCCCTGGGCTCCCTGTCCCTCTCTGCCGCCTGACTGTTTTCCGACATACGTCGGCAGAATAACGGAAGCGGCGCACCGTACGGCCCTGCGAGCGTGACGACCATGTCCACGACGCCGCAGACCCCGCCTCCCACCCGCCGATCTTCCGTCGCCCCTCACTCGTTGAAAACACGGGTCACCTCCGGTCTGCGTGGCGCCGCGCTCGACACCCGTCCTCTGGCGCATCCCGTCTTCCGGCGCCTGCTGATCGGGCAGAGCGCGGCGTACATCGGGACCATGGTCACGGGAGTCACCATCCCCGTGCAGGTGTACGCGCTGTCGCAGTCGTCCCTGTCCGTGGGCCTGACCGGACTGGCCGGACTCGTACCGCTCGTGGTCTTCGGGCTGTACGGGGGCGTCGTCGCGGACCGGTTCGACCGCCGCGTGCTGTACCTGGCGTCGGCGTTCGTCACCTGGGGGACGACGCTGGCGCTGTTGTTCCAGGCGGTCGCGGCGCTGCGATCGGTACCGCTGATCCTGGTTCTCGTGGCCGTCCAGGCCGGTGCGTTCGCCATGTCCTCCGCGGCCCGTGGCGCGATCATCCCCCGGGTCGTCCCCACCCACCTGGTGCCCGCCGCGAACACGTTGTACTTCACCGCCGGCAACGTCGGGCAGGTCGCCGGACCCCTGGTGGCCGGCGCCCTGATCTCCCTGCCGAACGGCTACTGCTGGGCGTACGGCGCCGACGCCCTGCTGTTCTCCCTCCTGCTGTACTCGGCCTTCCGCCTCCCTCCGGTCAAGCCGACCGGCACACCTATCCGTGCCGGCGGGCTGCGACCGGTCCTGGACGGGCTGCGCTTCATCGCGGCGGCACCTGTGCTGTGGATGTCCTTCGCGGTCGACATCGCGGCCATGACATTGGCCATGCCGACCGCCCTCTTCCCGGAAGCCGCAGAGTTGAGGTTCCACGGCGGAGCGGGCCTGCTGTACTCGGCCATCGCGATCGGCTCGGTCGCAGCCGGACTCTTCAGCGGATGGATCGGCCGGGTACGCCGTCAGGGGCGGGCGCTGGCTCTCGCGGTGGTCGTCTGGTCGGCGGCCGTCGCCCTCGCGGGCACGGTCCACCACCTCCTGGCCGCCGTGGTCCTGCTGGCCGCGGCCGGGGCGGCGGACCTGGTCAGCGCGGTCTACCGTCAGACGATCCTGCAGACCTACACACCCGATGCCCTACGCGGTCGTCTGCAGGGTGTCTTCACCGTCGTCGTCGCGGGCGGGCCCCGCCTCGGCGACCTGCGTGCGGGTGCGATGGCCTCAGCCACCGGCCTCGGACTCGCATGGAGCGGCAGCTCACTGCTCTGCCTCGCCGTCGTCCTCGGAGCGGCACTGCTCGTCCGACCGTTCTGGAACTACGACGCCACCTCGACGCCGCCGAACGCTACGAACGAGAGTCACGGTCCCGCACGGCACTGAGACCGCCGGCGTCGTTGAAATACTGATGGGCATGAGCCTGGCGCCGCGCATCGCGTATTCCGGCCGTGGCGACCGCTTCGATTCGCCGCGCTTCCGAGCTGGAACCCACCCGGCGCCGCTGCCGACGCACCAGCACCACCGCAGTGGCCAGTCCATGCGGTCCCCCCGGCACCAGCACCTCGCAGAAGCCTGCCGACCTACAGCGGAACCGGCGCGTCGGCAACCGCGTGAGCGCGCTGGCGACCTGCGCCGCGCAGCCTCCGCCGGACAGAGCGCCCAATCTGTAACCCCCAACCTGAGAGGATGGCAAGTGAGTAGTGACTTCGGTTTCTGGAGGCGCGGCAGCACCGGAGACCCTGAGGATGTCTTCGACAACCTCGCTGAAGGTGAGACCGGCGACGTCGGATTCAGCGGAGTGGCGGGCGAGCCGATCTGAGGCTTTTGATTCACCACGCACTCAGGTGTAAAGATGCGGCCCTTGCGGACGCCACTGCCGCCGGTGTCGTACGGGCCTGCCCCTGACCGCCACCTCAACGAAAACGCAGTGGCACGGACACCTCCCACCTGCATCGGTCTGGCACCGTGCGCGGGAGGTGTCCGTGCCACTGCGTTGTGCAGGTGACTCAGCCGGCAGGCTGAGTCTCCTTCTCCGGAGTGACTTCGTCGTTGGGGCCGCGCCGGGCGACGAGGGCGCTGGCGACGAACGTGGCTGCCAGGGCGATGAGGACGAGCGCGATGACGGCTATGTGGCCGATGCGCTCGGCGCCGCCGATCAGCAGGCCCGAGACACCGAAGTCGGCGTCGGAGAACGTGGAGTTCTGCAGGCCGACGTCCCCGAGGAAGGGCAGGACGAGCAGCGGCAGGAAGGTGATCAGGAGGCCGTTGGTCATCGCGCCGAGGACGGCGCCGCGTCGTCCGCCGGTCGCGTTGCCGATGACACCCGAGGCGGCGCCCGTCATGAAGTGGGCGACGATGCCGGGGATGATGATCGTGCCGCCGACGGCGACGAGGATGCCCATCCCGATGAGGCCGCCGACGAAGCTGGCCAGGAAGCCGACGAGCACGGCGTTCGGGGCGAAGGTGAAGACGATCGGGACGTCCAGCGCGGGCCGGGCGTTGGGCACCAGCTTCTCCGAGATGCCCTTGAAGGCGGGAATGATCTCGGCGAGGACGACACGGACACCGGCGAGGATGATGAACACGCCCGCGGCGAACTTGCCGGCCTGCATGATGGCCCACAGCACGTACCACTGGCCGCCGCTGAGTTCGCTCTCGACGTAGCCGGGGCCCGCCACCAGCGTGACCAGCAGGTAGATGATGCCCATGGAGCTGGCGATGACGACCGTGGTGTCGCGCAGGAAGCCGAGCCCCTTGGGGATCTTCAAGTCCTCGGTGGACTTGGAGGAGTCGCCGAAGTACTTGGCGACGAGGCCGCTGGTGGCGATGCCGAAGTTGCCGGTGTGGCCGAGGGCGACGTTGTCGGTCTTGGTGACCTTGCGCATCCAGGGCTGGACGAGTGCCGGCGACAGGGTGGTGATCAGGCCCTGGGCGAGGGAGCCCCACAGGATGGCCTGCCAGGTGCTGAAGCCGTTCGCGATGAGGATGACGGCGATCATGGCCGCCAGGTACAGGGCGACGTGCCCCGACATGTAGATGAACTTGAACACGGTCAGCCGGGCCAGCAGCACGTTCACGACCATGCCGAAGAAGAAGATCAGCGCGGCCTGCGAACCGTAGTCGGTGAGCACCTTGCCGACGATGGCCTCGTTGTTGGGCACCACTCCCTGCACTCCGAAAGCGTGCTGGAACATGTCGCCGAACGGGGTCAGCGCGTCGGAGACGACCCCGGCGCCGGCTGCGAGGACGAGGAAGCCGACGAACGCCTTGATGGTCCCCTTGAGGGTGTCGGAGAGGGACTTGCGCTGGAGCAACAGGCCCAGCAGCGCGATCAGGCCGATGATGACGGATGGCTCACGGAAGACATCCAGAAGACTGTCCAGAACGCTGTTCACAGACAACGCCTCTCTTCGGGCACGACGAGGCCGCGTGCGGAAGTGGTGGGTGCCGGGTTCGGCGAGAACGGGTGCCGGGTTCGGCGCGGCTGGGCGGCGTGCGGGGAACCTGTCGGCGGCCTCGGCTCCGCGGCAGCGCGACAGGGACGTCGCGCGCTGCGGGCGAGGCGGGCAGGCGGCGGTCGGGGCAGTGGCTGCCCCTCGCCGTCGCGGGCGGGACGGCGCCGGAGTCGGAGCCGGCTGCCGTCATGAACGTACGGATGAAACGTTTCTGCGGATCAGTTCCCGCAGATCAGCGCGCATTGCGCAGTGCGGAACTACGACCGCTCAGACCGCGCCGTGTCGCGCGGCCGCTTCCTTGACCGCGCCGCGTAGCTCGTCCATGTCGATGATGCTGTTCAGTACGACCACGTCACCCAGGCCCTGGACGGCGTCCTCCAGGTCCTTCGCGACGAAGAACACGTCCGCGCTGTCGGGCCCGGCGGAGCTGATGTCGGAGTGCTCCACCGTGACGTCCTGGAGCCCCAGTTCGCGTACGACGGTCTCGATGTTCATGCGCACCATGAAGCTGCTGCCCAGTCCGGTGCTGCACATCGCCAGGAACTTCATTCTGTGTCCTCGAATTCGGTGATCAGTTTGACTACCTCGGGCGCCGAGGCCGCATCGCGCAGGGCTTGGCGGGTCCGGGCGTCCGAGAGAATGCGCGCGAGGGAGGCCATGGCGCGCATGTGCGCGTCGGCGTCCGCTGCCGCGAAACAGAAGTAGAGGTCGACCGCGTGCTCGGGCAGGTCGAGCAGCGGGGCCGGTTCGCTCAGGCGGAGCATCGAGATGCCCGTACGCACCACTCCGTGCTCGGGGCGGGCGTGCGCGAGGGCGATGCCGTGGCCGAGGTCGATGTACGTGCCGCCGGCCGTGATCGAGTCGAGCATGGCCCGGACGTACTCGGGAGTGACGTCCCCGGCCTCCACCAGCGGACGGGCGACCTGGGTGACTGCTTCCTGCCAGGTCAGCTTTTCCTGGGTGAAGTGGATGTTCTGCTCGGGGAGAAGGTGACTGAGCATGCGTGCTCCACAGGGGGTGCGGGGAAGGCGACCGCGGTCGACTACTCGGAGTCGGCCACGATGTCGAAGGACAGTTCCGCCGTGTCCGGCAGGAACTTCGAGGTGCCGTAGATGACGGGTTTTCGGCCGGGCTCGAAGACGCACGAGGTGGCCAGCAGCAGAGGGGTCTCCTCGGCGACTTCCAGCAGTGCGGCTTCCCGCGCGTCGCACCGGTGCAGTCCGACGACGATCTCGTTGCGGACGAGCAGCACGTCGTGCCGGGCCCGCAGGTGGGCGTACAGGGAGGAGTCGGTGAAGTCCGAGGTCAGGACGTCGGGGAAGCGGTCCTCCTCGACATAGGACTCGGCCAGGTGGTGCACCACGCCGTTCACGCTGCGCAGCCGCTCCAGCCGGACGACCGACGTGGCGGGGCTGATGCCGAGCGCGGCGGCCAGCCGGGTGCCGGCCCGCTCGCTCTGCTGCACGGTCACCCGCGAGGTGACGGTGTGCCCCTGCCGGGTGAGCTGGGTGTGGAAGCCGGTCACCTCGTTCACGAACCGCTCGCGGTGCTTGAGGTTGTAGCGGGGGTGGCTCACGAAGGTGCCGCGGCCGTGTTCCCGTACGAGGTAGCCGTCCTGGACCAGTTCGTCCACGGCCCGGCGCAGCGTGATGCGGCTCACGTCGTACTCGCTGCACAGGATGCCCTCGGCGGGCAGTCGCTCCCCGACGGGGAGACTCTGCACGCGCCGCAAGAGGTGGTCGCGCACTTGTGCGTACTTGTGCCCGGCCATCCACGACCTCCTTGTCGGGCTTACGTGTCATCGAGACATCATGATGACTACAGGACATTCGACGCGTCAATAGTAGACACCTAAACGAAACCTTCGAGTGGGCGAAGCTCTGGACGCCCCTTCGTGGACCCGGCTTCGCGCCGCTGGCCTGGTGTATCTCCACCGCCGGACTCGGCGGGACCCCTCTGGTGCCGATGCGGAGGAGTGAGTTACGTTTCCCGAAGTCATCATGACGTCATGCTCTCTCATCCTCTTTCTCATCCGCTTTCTCGTGTGCCCTCATGCACTCTCAAGCTCTCTGCAAGGAGTCTTCGTGGTTTCCTCAACAGCACGGTCGACACGGTCCCTTGGGGACTCCCACACCGGAGGGCGGGTGTTCGGCGCGGCCGACACCCGGGCCGTCGGGACCGCCAGGGCCCTGGCGGTGGACGCGGTCGAGGCCGCGGGTTCCGGACACCCGGGCACGGCTCTGGCCCTCGCGCCCGTGGCACACCTGCTGTTTCAGCGGCATGTCCGGCACGACCCGGCGGATCCCGCCTGGGAGGGCCGGGACCGGTTCGTGCTGTCCTGCGGCCACGCGAGCATCCTGCAGTACACGCAGCTCTACCTGACCGGATACGGACTGAAGCTGGATGATCTGCGCAGCTTCCGCCGACTCGGCTCGCTGACGCCCGGTCACCCCGAGTACCGGCACACGGCCGGCGTCGAGACGACCACCGGGCCGCTCGGCCAGGGCGTCGCCACCGCCGTGGGCATGGCTCTGGCGCTCAAGCGCGACGAGAACCGCCTCGCCGGCGCCGACACCTCGCCCGACGGTCCCGCGGGCCGCACGGTGTGGGTGCTGTGCTCCGACGGCGACCTCCAGGAGGGCATCTCCTACGAGGCCGGCGCACTCGCCGGCCGGCACCGCCTGGACAACCTGGTCGTCGTCTGGGACGACAACGACATCCAGATCGAGGGCTCCACCGGTCTGACGACCCATGAGGACACGGCCGCCCGGTTCCGTGCGCAGGGCTGGTTCGTGCAGACGGTCGCTCTCGGCGCCGACGGCGACGTGGACACCGACGCCCTCGACCTGGCCCTCGGCGCGGCACGTGCGGAGACCGGCCGCCCCAGCTTCATCGCCCTGAAGTCGCAGATAGCCTTTCCCGCCCCGAACGCCGTCAACACGCCCGCCTCGCACGGCGCCCCGCTCGGCGCCGCCGAAACCGCCGCGGTCAAGGAACTGCTGGGCGTCGAGGGCGAGTTCACGGTCCCCGCGGACGTACTGGACCACACGCGCGGGGTGTTGAAGCGAGGCGCCGAGCTGCATGCCGCATGGGACCGGGAACTGGCCCGCTGGACGGCCGAGCACCCCGAGGCCGCACGAGCCCGCGCACACGCCGTACGGCCACTGGACCCGGCCGCCGCCGCAGCCGTACTGCCGCACTTCGAGCCCGGGACCTCCGTCGCCCCGCGTGACGCGTCGGGCAAGGTCATCCAGGCGCTGGCCGAAGCCCTGCCGAGGCTGTGGGGCGGATCGGCCGACCTCGGGGACAGCAACCGTACGACCATCACGTCGGGCGGCTCGTTCCTGCCGGCGGACGACAGCGACGGGCAGGGCCCGCTGGGACGCAACGTCCACTGGGGCGTACGCGAACACGCGATGGCGGCGGCCCTCAACGGCATCGCCCTGGTCGGCTACGACACTCCCTTCGCCGGTACGTTCCTGGTGTTCAGCGACTACCAGCGGCCCTCCCTGCGTCTCGCCGCCCTGATGAAGCTGCCCGTGGTGCACGTCTGGAGCCACGACTCCGTCGCCCTGGGCGCGGACGGCCCCACCCACCAGCCCGTCGAGCACCTCGCCGCCCTGCGTGCCATGCCGGGGCTCGCCGTGGTCCGGCCGGCCGACGCCACCGAGACGGCAGCCGCCTGGCTCAGCGCCCTGAGCTGCCCGGGTCCGGTGGGTCTCGCTCTCGCCCGACAGGGACTGCCCGTCCTCCCGACACCGTCCGAGACGGTCCGGGAGGGTGTGGCACGCGGCGCCTACGCCGTGACGGACCCTCAAGAAGACGCCGACGTCGTCCTGTTGGCCAGCGGCAGCGAAGTCACGCTGGCCATGGCGGCACGACTCCTTCTCGCCGAGCGGGAGATCACCGCCCGGGTCGTCTCGGTGCCCTGCCTCGACTGGTTCACCCAGCAGGACGCCGAGTACCGGAACAGCGTGCTCCCTCCGTCGGTGCGCGCCCGCGTGGTCGTCGAGGCGGGTACCGCCTTCGGCTGGCACGGCCTGCTCGGCGACCACGGCCGCGCCGTGACCGTCGACGACTTCGGAACGTCGGCCCCGGCCGAGGACGCCATGAGGGCGGTCGGCCTCACCGAGGACGCGGTGGTCGAGGCGGCACTCGCGTCGCTCGCCGCCGCCCGCCGCTGAACCCGCACCGGTACGGCCGCTCGCGCTGCACCTTCACCACCCCCTGCCACGGAGGAAGACCTGCCATGCCTGAACGCACTGTCGTCATCGGTTCGCGCAGCGGACTGCACGCCCGCCCCGCCACAGCCTTCGTCCGAGCCGCCGCCGAACAGCACATGCCGGTGACCATCGCGCGCGAAGACGGGGCCCCTGTCCTCGCGAACAGCCTGTTGTCGGTACTGGCACTGGGGGCCGGCCACGGCGACGAGGTCACTCTGTCCGCGGAGGGCGAGGGCGCGGGGGAGGCACTGGACGCGTTGGCCGCCCTGCTGGTCCAGGACCACGACGCCTAGAGCGGCAGCACCGCAGCGCCCGTCCGTGTCGTACGACTGCCCCGCCCTCCGCGGCCAGTGCCGGCGGCGGGCGGGCCGGCGGACCGCACCACATCACGAAGCGAGGTCACCCTTGAACACCCCTGTGAAGACCCCCGCGCAGATCACGTTGCAGGACGTCCAGCTCGTCATCTTCGACTGCGACGGCGTCCTGGTGGACACCGAACGCATCGGACCCGAAGTCGTGGCGGCCATGGCCACGGAGTCCGGCTGGCCGCTGAGCCCCGAGGAGGTACGCCGCCGGTTCCTGGGCCGCCCCGAGAGCTACCTGTACGAACAGCTACGCGCCCACGCCACGGCCCCCATCGGCCCGGAGTGGCTGACGGAGTACCGCACAAGGTTCCGCGACGCGTTCGCCGCCCGCCCACAGACGATGCCGGGCGTGGGGGAGTTGCTGGATCACCTCGACGTCCGAGGTCTTCCCCACTGTGTCGCGTCGAGCGGCAGCCACGAGCGCATCGCGCACTCGCTGTCGGTCACCGCGCTCCAGGACCGGTTCACCGGACGGGTGTTCAGCGCCGACGACGTGTCCTTCGGCAAGCCGGCCCCCGACCTGTTCCTGCACGCGGCCCGCACGATGGGGTACGCGCCGGAACGATCCCTCGTGATCGAGGACAGCCCGGCGGGCGTGGACGCGGCGCTCGCCGCGGCGATGCGGGTGGTCGGCTACAGCGGAGGCCCGACCGAAGCCGACGCCCTGGCACACGCGAACCTGGGAGTCATCTCATCCTTGACTCAGTTGGTGGCCGGCTCGTAAGCCGGTTCTGCCGAAGGGGCCTGGGCGGGCGCGGCCACGACATTCGTCACGTCGCCCCGCCCCATGTCCATAGGAACGATCAGCAGCAAGAGCCAGTCGCCTGCTCCGCCGCGTGAGTCCTAGTCTCCCGAGAATCCGAAGATTCCCAGGTGAGTCGGCCTGCCGTCGGAGTGGAGGACGACGTAGTAACCGGTCCACCGCATCCGGCACTCGCCGAGCAGGCTTCGCTCGTGCTCCTCATGGTTCGCAGCCTCACGGGCAGCAGCAGCGAGTTCCTCGTACTGCTCGACCGACGGGCGGTCGGTGCCGAAGTGGTGCATCACGCGGTTGAGAGCCAGAGGACGCAGGGTGCCGTAGTCAGCGATACCGGAGTGCGTCGGCGGGGCATCCGTGGCCACAACCCTGTCGATGTCGAGGATCGTATGGGTGCCCTCCGTCCCCATGAACTCCTCGTCCTCGTAGAGGTGTTCCAGGCTTCGGTATCGGTCATCGCTGCCGTACTCCTCCTGGAACACCCGGGCCTGCAGTGTCGCCAAGGCCGCCTCGGCATCGCCGTCGTACCTGGTGACGTAGTCCCATCCGCTGGCACCCATCGAGCGGCGTCTCGGCGGGTGCCGTCTCGGTGTTGTTGGGGGGTGGGGTCAGGTGTTGGGGGTGTTGTCGGTGTTGAGGCGTAATCGGCGGGTGAGGATCTGGCGGGCCACGTCGAGGAGGGGCTGTTCCGTATGGAAGGCGTGGCTGCGAAGGCGGGCCAGGGCCTGGATGAAGTCGATGTCGTGGCGGGCGGCGAGCATGCCGGTGGCTTGGTAGACCTCGGCGAAGTGCAGCTGGGTGGTGTCCAGGAGCCGGTGGGGGCCTCCGGGGCCGGCGGCCTGGGCGATGAGGTGGTGGGTGAGGTGGTCGGCCCACACCAGGGTGGTGGTGAGGCGGGTGTTGGCCATCGGGCCGGGGGTTGTGCGGTGGCCCGTGAGGACACCGGCGGTGATGAGGCCGATTCCCAGCGGGAACGCGAATATGGCGTACACGCCGAGTTCCAGTGCGGGGGCCGGCAGGCCGGGCCAGCGGGCCGGATCGAGGGCGGCCAGGTCGGGAACGAGGACCGCGGAACCGTGCCGGGCCGTGTCCGGACCGGGGCCCTGACCCTGGGTGAGCTGCAGGTCCTCCAGGGCGACGGTGCGTTCACCGAAGGACTGGACCAGGTGGCCGGGCCCGTCGGCGGGCACCAGCAGGAAGGCCATCCCGTCCAGGCCCACTGACCGGCTGAGGTCCTCCAGAGGGAGCGGTGGCAGGCCGGGGCCGCGGTGCGCGTCCAGGGCGCGCAGCAGTGAGGTGACGGCCGGATCCGTTACTGACATCACGACACCCCGTTCTCCCTACGGGCGGGGTCGGGCGGTGTTTCAGGGCTCGGGGTCGAGCAGGGCGGTCGCGGCGGTGCCGTCCAGAACATGGCGGGCCACGTCGGTGAGCTTGGCCTTGTTGTGGCGGGCGTGGGCGCGCATCTTCGTGAACGCCTCGTCCACGCCGGTGCCGTGGCGCTGGGCGAGGTAGCCCTTGGCCTGCTCGATGACGACCCTGGAGTTCAGGGCGTGCTGGAGCTGCGTGATCACGGTCGCCTGTTCGTGGACGACCCGTTGCTGGAGGATCGCGATGGTGGCCGTGTCCGCCAGCGCCTGCGCGAGGAGCAGTTGCCTGCCGTCCAGCGGACCGCGCCGGTCACGGAACAGGTTGAGTGCCCCGATCACCTGTTCCTGCCAGCGCAGCGGGGCGGCGACCACCGAGGTGAAGCCCAACTGCCGGGCGCGCGGCGCGAAGCGCGGCCAGCGCCGGTCGGCGGCCTCGGTGTCCAGCCGGACATCGGAGATCGGCGCCCGGTCGTGGTAGCAGTCCCGGCAGGGGCCCTCGTCCCATTCGACGCCGGACAGTTCCAGGGCGCGCGTACGGTCGTCGGAGGCGGCGGCCTCCACGACCTGGCCCTGCGGCATCCCCAGCAGCACCCCGGCCGCCGCCACGTCCAGCAGATCCACACAGTGCTCGGTGAGCGTGTACAGGAAACTGATCACATCGAAATCCCGCACAAGAGTGTCGGAGAGTTCGACGAACGCGACAGCGAGCCGCTCCTCACGCGGCAGTTCAGGCATGACAGCCACAACGCCCCCTTTCCGCCGGGGGCGCACCACGTCTGATTCCCGCGCCCCACCCACGTGTGGAATCCGCGGCCCGCAGGGCAGTGCGAAGAACAGCCGGCCACTCAGGGCCGGAGAACATGTCCGCTGACGACACGACCGCCGCCCCCTTCGTACATGATCGCCGCGCACCGGCATCAGACGCATGCGCACAGTGCTGGAGACGTCCTTGGAACTCCCCTTCACGCTACCGCGAACAGCCGTCACGAAGGAGGATGGCCGGACAGCCCGATGGGCCTTCCCGCGAGGATCGATTTCGGTGTTTTCTGTACCGCAACAACGCACACCGCACTTCGTAAGTGAGCAGGGAGAGGCCGCTTCGTACCGCACGTCCGAGTTCGGCAATCAGGCCGGAGTGCGCCGTTCAGGCTCGGCTCTGGCTTGAACCCGCGGTCACCGGACGCGGCGGGCCACCTGAAGTCCGGCGCGACCGGGGCGGGAAGCGAGGTGCCGTGCTGCCGGGCGGCCTGCTCATGCGTGTACGCGCCGCTGAGCCTGACCGGGGGCTGCGCTGAGCAGGCGCGTGTCGGTGGCAGGAGTTCGCGGCCTGTGGGAAGGTTTTCGGACCATTCTTGAAGACGGGCGGGACATGATCGAGCTGCCGCGTGAGGAGCAGTTGGAGGCGGTCTTCGTCGACCTCGCCGACATCCTCGTACAGGATTTCGACGTCATTGGCTTCCTCTACACGCTAGCCGAACACTGCGTACAGCTGCTGGACGTGACGGCGGCGGGAGTCCAACTCGCCACCCCTGGCGGCCGGCTGGTGGATGTGGCGGCCACCGACGAGCGCACGCGCCGTCTGGAGACAGTCAGCGTCGAAAGGGGCGAGGGCCCCTGCTGGGACTGTTTCCGCAGCAAGAAGCAGGTCCCCGACGTCTCCCTGACCACGGCGGAGGCCAGGGAACGCTGGCCGCGGTTCGCGTCACGGGCCGTTGAAGCCGGCTTCGCCTCGGTGGCGGCCTGCCCCTTGCGCCTGCACGACCAGGTGATCGGATCCCTGGACCTATTCCGAGAACAGCCCGGTCCACTGAACGCCTCCCACCTGCGCCTGGGACAGGCACTCGCCGACACGGCCACCATCGGGGTCCTGCAGCAGCGTGCGGTGAGCGAACGGATGACTGTGAGCGCACCATTACAGAGCGCCTTGGACAGCCGCGTCGTCGTCGAGCAGGCCAAGGGCTATCTCGCGCAGCGGCTCGGCACTGAAGTCGAACAGGCCTTCGCTCACCTGCGCCGCCATGCGCGCAGCCGCCGTATGCGGCTCACCGATCTCGCCCGCCAGGTGAAGCAGGGCACGGCCGATCCGGCCCTCTTCGACCGGCGCGACCGGTGAAGGGGGAGTTCCGTGAACTCCTGGGGTGTGATCGGAGGACTGATTCCCAAGAGGCCTGCATCATGCCCGTAAGGAGGCTGCAGCGGTGACCCACCCGGTGATGAGGGCCTACCTGAGTGCCCTGAGTACCCACATCGGACCCGGCCTGGCAACCCTGCCGCTGGCCGACTGCACCGACATGCTGGGCCTGGACGGACTGGGCCTGCTCCTGTCGCCCATCGACCGGCCGGCCGAACTCGTGCAGTCCCACGGCGAACGCACCGTCGCACTGGAGGACCTGCAACAGCTCCAGGGCCAGGGACCCAGCCTGGACGCCGCCCACCACGGAACCCTGCTCCTGCTCCCCGACGTTGGGGAAGTCACCGCCGACCGCTGGCCGGGGCTGCCCGCCGCCATCGAAGCACTCGATGTGCATGCCGTGTTCTCCTTCCCTCTGCGCATCGGGATGGACGCACTCGGCGTGCTCACCGGCCACCGCACCCGCCCCGGCCCCATGGACACCGACCAGCTCACCCACGCCTTCGGCCTCGTCGACACCCTCGCCCAGATCGTCATCACCACCGTCACCCACAATGAGCAGGCCCAGATCGACCTTCTGGACGAACCCGGCCTGCACTTCGCCGAAGTCCACCAGGCCACCGGCATGCTCGCCGCCCAGCTCGACATCGACGGCGACATCGCACTGATCCGCCTGCGCGGATACGCCTTCAGCCACGGCCGCCCCCTCCTCGACGTCGCTCGCGACGTACTCGCCCGCCGACTCCACCTCGACCCCGGCGACACCCCGTCATCCTGATAGGGGTCCCGGATCTGCAGGTTCGTTGCGCGACGCCGTAGGCCGCGAAAGCAGCACCGTGCGGGGCTACAACAACGCCTGCCACGCCCTGAGTTGCGGGCTGGGCTGGACTGCAGGCACGTATGTGATCCCGGGGGCAGGGAGGTATGTGTCGGTGCATGAAGTACTGCGGGCCCACATCAGGCAGCCCGCTGTTCGAGGTGACTACGGCCCCGTACGTGGTCCTCGATATGGATTTCCGCATCAGGGGGGTCAACGCCGCCTACCTGCGTGCCACGGGACGGATGCGGGACGACCTGATCGGCGCGTTCATGTTCGATGCCTTCCCGGACGATCCCAGGGACGTCACGGCGACCGGGGTGCGCAACCTCACCGATTCGATGGAGCGGGTACTGCGCAGCGGGGCCAGCGACGACATGGGGATCCAGCGCTACGACATCCCCGATGCCGACGGGGCCGGTGTCTTCCACCGCAGGCACTGGAGCCCGGTCAACTCGCCCCTGACCGACCCCGACGGCCGCGTCGTCGGCGCCCTGCACCACGTCGAGGACGTGACCGCGGTGCACGAGATCCTGCACCGCGCGCGTGGCGCCGACGTGCGGGAGGCGGAACGGCCGCCGCCCGTGTTGCTGCGCCGCGCGATGCTGGCCCTCAGCCGCTACGAGCGTGCCGCCCGCGCGGTGGCCGCCGGGCGGGCCGTTCCGGGTGACCTGGTGGGCGTCGACGCCGGAGCATATGCGGACGTCGCCCGGCGCGACGCGTTGTGGCACGGGATCCTCCATGCCGCTCGCCGGGCCCGTTCCGGGGGCTGCGCGGCTGCGGTGTGCGCGGCCGCGGTGCAGGAACTCCCCGCAGTCGACGCCGCCGCGATCACCCTGTACGGCGGCGGGCCCCAGCGATACCAGCTCGCGGTCAGTTCCCCATGGGCTCAGCGCGCCGAGGAACTGCAGTACATCACCGGTGACGGCCCGTCCGTGACCGCGTTCGACACCGGCGAACACGTCGCGGTGCCCGATCTGCATCGATCCGGTGCCGCGTGGCCGCTGTTCACCGGCGGCGCGGTCGGCATCAACGGCGGAGCTGTCTTCGCCTACCCCTTGCGCACCGCCACCGCCACGCTCGGCACCTTCACCCTCTACCGCAGGCGCCGGCCCGGGAACGCCGCGGGGCCCCCTGCCGAAGCGCAGTCGTTCGCGGAGATCACGACGGCGGTCCTGCTCGCCGACATGGACGGCGAGATCGTCGAGGAGGTCAGGGCCGCCGCCGACCAGGACGACATCAACATCGCCGTAGGCGTCGTCGCCCAGTCGCAGGACATCAGCGTCAGCGACGCACTCGTCTGGCTGCGGACCATGGCCCTGGCGCAGCAACTGCCCGTCGTCGACCTGGCACGCTCCATCATCATCCAGTACCCGAAGGGCCCGGGCCGGTTCTCTTGAACTCACCCACGGTGAACGCGCCTTCAGGATCCGGTGCATGAAGACGGATCACTCCTTTCGCCGGCACCAGGCACCCGGCACCCGGCACCCGGCATCGTCCGCCAACCGCGCGAGGCAGGTCTTCCGTCGGTGGTGAAAGAAAGCGGATGGTGCCGGACAGGCGGAGGTATGGAGTTCATGCTGGAGCGTGGGCGCTCGCGGGAGCGGGAAGCCCGATTCGAGGTGCTGGTGGGCGTGGTCGCCGAGCCGCTGCACCGGTATCTGCGTCGGAGAGCGGATCCCGGTGCGGTCGACGACGTCCTCGCGGAGACGATGCTTGTGCTGTGGCGCAGGCTGGATGATGTGCCGGGGCTCGACACAGGACGTGCGGCCGAGCCCGCCGACGTACTGCCGTGGTGTTACGGGGTTGCCCGTGGCTGTCTGGCCAACGCGCGCCGGGCCGAAGGGCGTCGGCTCCGGCTGGTGAAACGGCTGGCCCGGACGGCACGGGCCCCTGTCGCGTGGCCGGGGGCCCAGGACATCGGTGACGGTGAGCTGGAATCCGCGCTGCGGAGGCTGAGCACGGTCGACCAAGAGGTGCTGCTGCTGTGGGCCTGGGAGGGGCTGGCGCCGCGTGAGATGGCCGAGGCGCTCGGCATGACCCCGAACGCCGTCAGCATCCGCATGCATCGGGCGAAGAAAAAGCTTGCCGCGATGCTGGAGCGAAAGAACGGCACTTCAGCCGCACATATGTCTGGTGAAGGACAAGGAAGGAGCGACCGGTGAACGATGAGGAACTGCTCGCCCGGCTGAAGGCCGCCGACCCCGCATCGGCCTCGGTGGCTCCTCCACCCGATCCCCACCGGCTGATGGAGGCCACCATGACCGTCGACACCGAAGTACGAACCGTACCGTCGTCACCCCGCCGGCCTCGCCGCCGTCTGGCCCTCGTGGCAGCAGCGGTGCTCACGGTGGCCGGAGGCATCGCCTGGGGCACGGTGGACTCTTCCGACGACGCCCCCGACGGCGCCCCGGCCGCGCTTGTCCTCAAGGCCGGGGGGGAGAGCGGCGGAGCCAGGTGCGCAGGCCCCACCATCGACAGTCTCCGCGACCGGGCGACAGAACACACGGCGGCCTTCGAAGGCACAGTGGCCTCCGTCAGCGGCGATCAGGCCACCTTCAAGGTCGACCACTGGTACACCGACGGGGACGCTTCCACCGTCCGGGTCACGAACATCGAACACTGGGAGGACGGCATCACCTTCCACAAGGGTGACCACGGATTCATCGTCGCCCGCAACGGCTCCCTCGGCTTCTGCGACAACGCCTTCTGGACCGACCCCTCCCTCCGCGGCCTGTTCCACCGGGCGTTCGAACGCAGGAGCTGAGAGGGACCGCCTCCGAGGCCGTGTCTCAACTGTTCGAGGGGTGGATGATCTGCCATTCCTGGTCGTCGGTGGTGGTGCAGTGGAAGAGCAGGAGGCGCGTTTCGTCGGCGCTGGATTCGTTGCCGGCCACCTCAAGGCACTTGTTGTTGCTGGCGTAGTTGCGGATCCAGTACGCGCCGCTCTTCTGCTTGTCGACCCACCACAGCTGGTTGTCGGCGACGGTGCCGACGCAGTCCGACTCGGAGAGCGCCGCATGGATGGACTGGGCTCCGGAGCCCGGCAGGTCCATGCAGAGCTGGTCCTTGACGTTGCGGATCTGGAAAAGGGCCGAGCCGCCGGGGCCGAGCTTCGGGTAGCGCACCTCAAGGTCCCAGAGTTGGTTGTCGTCGGGACTCTCGTCGCACGTGTACTGCTGGACCCGGCCGTCCTTCTTGCCCTTCCCCTTGCCCGGGATGTCGGCGCACCTCTTGGTGGCGGTGTTCCGCAGGAGGACGTTGGTCGCGGGCACCACGCTCTCGGGCGCTTCCTGCTTCTTCGTCGGTTTTGCCGACGGGGCGGACCCTCCTCCTTCTTGGCCGCCGGACTCCTGCGGAGCGGGCTCGCTGGGCTCCGCGTCGGCGGACGGTGCCTTCGGCGCCTCGGGCGTCGGTGACGGGGAGGGTGCCAGGGTGCTGACGCCGACGTCCTGGAGCTTCTCCGTGGCGGAGCTGCGTACTTGGGGCCTGTAGGCGATCCACAGCATCACGAGCGTGATCGCGAGCGCCATGAAGATGCCGAGGAAGGTGGCGAGCCAGCGCGGCAGGAAGCCTTTCTGGACGTACGTGCCCTGCACGTCCAGCGGGTCCACACCGGACCGTTGGACGGCGAGGGTGTAGGGCCGGTCCTCCTTGGATCCGAACCAGATGATCTGGCGTGGCTTGAGCGTCGTCTTCACGAAGGCCGCGCGGCCCGGCTCGATCTGCACGTTCGACGGATGGATGTCGTACGACAGCTGATCGCCATTGTCGGTGCCATTGACCGACGCCGTCAGCTTCGTATTGCCCAGGTTGTCCACGGCCAGCTTCGGACGGCCCCGGAAACGGCCCTTCACGGTCGGCGGCACCAACTCCGCCCGAACCTCCGTGAACGGAGTGATGGTGAGGTTCCCCTCGGGGACCGTCACCGCTTCCGGGTGCTCGGTCGGCGTGATGCGTACCGCGTACGGGTTGGGCCCCGCCGTCGCGTCCGGCGTCCGCGGTGGCGCGAAGGTCAGGTCCACCGAGCCCGTCGTTCCCGGATACAGCCGCAGCGTCTGCGGCTCCACTCTCGTCCATGGTGCCAGTGCACCGACCGCCTCGAAGCGGTACTCGTCCACCACGTCACCGGTGTTGCGCAGACGCAGCCGCACCGTCGTACTGCCACCCGGGTCCACGGTCGCGGAGGCGGGTTCCAGAGAAGTCCAAAGGCTCACCATCGGACGCTAGATGCCGCGCCGGTCCCAAGTCAGCAAGCACCGAGGCATGATGTGCTGCCCTAAAAGGCAGGATCTGCTGCCCCGGACTCCGGAACCGTGTCTCAGCCCAGGGTTATCCTGCGGAACCTGGTCAGGGATACCAGCATGAAGGCCGCTGTGATGAGGCAGGCACAACCGAGAGCGTAAGGCAGCGCGTGGGCCACGGGCCAGACGGTACTGACCGGGATGCCGCCGGGGGGCGGGTTTCCGAAAAGTTGACGTACGGCTGTCGCCGTCGCTGAGACGGGGTTCCATTCCGCCACGGTCCGCAGTGGTCCGGGCATGGTGTGTGTGGAGACGAACGCCGACGACACGAAGGTGACCGGGAAGAGCCAGATGAGGCCGGCGCTCTGGGCCACTTCGACGCTGCGGGCAAGGAGCCCGATCGCTGCCCCTACCCAGGACATGGCGAAGGCGAAGAGCAGGATGAGGAGATAGCCGACGAGCGCGTCGGCGACCGAGGCGTGTATGCGCCAGCCGACCAGAAGGCCGCACAGCGAGGTGACGATCAACGTCACGCTGCTCATGATCAGGTCCGACAGGGTTCTGCCCAGCAGCACCGCCATCCGGGGCATGGGCAGGGAGCGGAAGCGGTCCACGATGCCCTTGTCCATGTCGTTCGCGAGGCCCAGGGCGGTGAACGCGGCGTTGAACGTGACGGCTTGGGCGAAGATGCCCCCCATCAGGAACGTCCGGTAGTCGGCTCCGCCGAGGCTGCCTCCGAAGACGTACGCCAGCAGCAGGACGAACATGACGGGCTGCACCAGCGCGGCGATCACCGAACCCGGGGTGCGGCGCAGATTGAGCAGGTTGCGCCACGCCACGATGGACGAGTCGCGGGTCAGGCGGCCGACGGCGTTCACCGGACTCCTTCCATCGGCTGTACGGCGGCGCCGTCGCCGGCGGTCTGCGGTCGACCGGTCAGGGCCAGGAAGACGTCGTCGAGTGTGGGCGGCGCCAGTCCGACGTCCCGCACCGCGATGGAGGCCGTCCGCAGGCAGCCGAGGGCGTATTCGAGGCTCTCGGCACCATGGTCGGTCGTGACGGTGAACCGGCCCGTACGGGCGTCGAAGACGGGGACGTGAGGTCCCAGGGCGCCCAGTATCTCGGCGGCCGGGGTCCGAAGGTGTGGTTCGGGCACGGTCAGGGAGAGGCGCTCGCCGCCCACTCGTGCCTTGAGCTGGGCCGCGGTGCCGCGGGCGATGACCCGGCCGCCTTCGATGACGGCGATGGTGTCGGCCAACTGGTCGGCCTCTTCGAGGTATTGCGTGGTCAGCAGCACGGTGGTGCCGGCCGCCACGAGTTCCTGGATGGAAGTCCAGGTGTCGGCGCGCCCGCGCGGGTCGAGGCCCGTGGTGGGCTCGTCGAGCACCACGACGGCCGGGCGGGCGACAAGGGCGCCCGCGAGGTCGAGGCGGCGGCGCATACCGCCCGAGTAGGTTCCACTGCGCCGGTCCGCGGCCTCCTGGAGGTTGAAGCTGTCGAGCAGTTGGGCCGCCCGGCGGCGTGCCGCGTGCCGTCCCATCCCGTACAGCCGGGCCACGAGGTAGAGGTTCTCCCGCCCGGTGAGCTTCTCGTCGACGGCGGCGTACTGGCCCGACAGTCCGAGATGGCGGCGGACGTTCTCCGGTTCCTCGTGCACGTCGTGTCCGGCCACCCATGCCTGGCCGCTGTCGGCCCGCAGCAGCGTGGACAGCACCCGCACGGTCGTGGTCTTGCCCGCCCCGTTGGGGCCGAGCACCCCCAGCACGGTGCCGGGGGCTGCTTCCAGGTCCACGCCGGTGAGAGCCTGCTTGTCCCCGAAGCTCTTGGTGAGGCCTTCGGCGCGTATCGCGGGCTCGTTCTGCCGCTGAGTCATCGCTGCCTTTCGTCGTGGTGGGACGGGACGGGGTGTCAGGCCACGGCGACGCGGGCGCTCCTGGGGGTCAGGTCGGTCCAGTGCAGTTCGACGTATTCCAGGCAGGAGGTCTGCTCGGCGGGGCCGAAGACGGCCTCCCAGCCGGCGGGCACTTCGGCGAAGGACGGCCACAGAGCGTGCTGGCCCTCGTCGTTGATGACAACGCGGTGCTGGGTGCGGGGGTCGTCGAAGGGGTTGGTCACGAGGGGTCTCCTTGGGTGGGCAGGTGCCCGGCGCGCAGGGCTGCGGCCAGGGTCGTTCCGATCTGCTCCCGGGCTGCGGGCTGCATCATCTGGGCGTGTGCGCACGGCACGTCGTGGTTCTCGATGGGTCCGTCGATATAGGGCGCCCACAGGTCCAGTCCGAAGGTGTCGGCGGGGCGTCCTTCGACGGCTGTGAAGAACAGGGCCGGGCCGTGGAAGGTGCGAGGGGTGTACTTCCTCATGAGCCGGGACTGGCCGGCGAAGTTGTCGACCATCGCGTCGATGACGGCCGGTTCCAGCGAGCCGAGCGGGCTGCCGACGCGCCGGAACTCCTCGCGGACCGAGGAGGCCCGTACGGGGCCTTCGGAGTCGAGGCGGTCCGCGCCGACTCCCATGTTGGACAGCAGGGCACGGAAGACGGTGTCCCGGCCGGCGCTGTCGAGGTCGTCGAGCGGGGCGAGCGGGAAGGCGTCCAGGATGGTCAGCAGGGCGACCTGTTCGCCGGCCTCCTGGAGTTGGACGGCGACCTCCTGGACGACGTTGCCGCCGAAGGACCAGCCGAACAGATGGTAGGGGCCCTGGGTTTGGACGGCGCGCAGTTCGTCGACGTAGACGGCCGCCATGGCCTCGATGCTGTCGGGGAACGGGGCGCTGCCGTCGAGGTTCGGGGTCTGCAGTCCGTACAACGGCTGGTCGGGATCGAGATGGGGCAGCAGCCCGCCGTAGGACCAGGCGAGACCGCCCGCCGGGTGGACGCAGAAGAGCGGCGGGCGGCTGCCGGTGGTGCGCAGCGGCAGGAGGGTCGCCAGCGGGTTGTCCTGGGCCGGGTCGAGGAGGCGTTCCGCGAGGAGCGCCACGGTGGGTGCCTCGAAGAGGCTCCGGATGCTGATCTCGATGCCGAGCGTGGCGCGGATGCGCCCGATGAGCCGGGTCGCGAGGAGGGAGTGGCCGCCCAGGTCGAAGAAGTCGTCGTCGATGAGGACCTGCTCGACGCCCAGGACTTCGGCGAACAGCGTGCACAGCACGTCTTCGCGGGGGTTGCGCGGGCTGCGCCCCGCGGTGTCGGTCCGGGTCAGGGGCACCGGATCCGGCAGGGACTTCCGGTCGAGCTTTCCGCTCGCTGTCAGCGGCAGTTGATCCAGTGACAGCCATCCGGAGGGAACCATGTAGGCGGGCAACTGCCGGGCGGCGTGCTCGCGTACGACCGCGAGTCGTTCGGCGGCGGTTCCTGCCCGGTCCGGATGGTCGCGGAGGACGACGTACGCGGCGAGTCGGGTGCCGGCGGGGCCGCTCTGATGGGGCAGTACGGCGGCCCGGCGGACGTCGGGGTGTGTTTCGAGAACGGCGGTCACCTCGTCGGGCTCCACCCGGAAGCCCCGGATCTTCGTCTGGCCGTCGGAGCGGCCGGCGAATTCCAGCGAGCCGTCGGAGGTGCGCACCGCGCGGTCGCCGGTGCGGTACATACGCGCTCCAGCAGGTCCGTACGGGTCCGGTACGAAGCTGGTCGCGGTCTCCGCCGACCTGTTGTGGTAGCCGTGGGCCAGACTCTCGCCGGCCAGGTACAGGTCACCTGTGACGCCGACGGGTACCGGGCGGAGCCGTGTGTCGAGCAGGGCCACGCGGGTGCCGGTGACCGGGGAACCGAGCACGGGCCGGTCGGTGTCGTGCACGGCTGCGATCAGGGTGTCCACGGTGGCTTCCGTGGGGCCGTAGAAGTTCCAGCTCTGGACGTCAGGGACCGCACGCAGCGTGGTCCACAGCGCGGCCGGGACGGCTTCACCACCCAGGATCACGACGGCCGACCGGTGGGAGCCGCCCGGGGCGAGCAGTCCCGCGTCCAGGAGCTGGCGGATGTGGGTCGGGGTCGACTCCAGGACGTCCAGGCGCTGGGCGCGCACCGCGTCGACGAACGCTTCGCTGTCGCGCCGGGTGAGGTCGTCGAGCAGATGCAGGTGATGCCCGTCGATCATCCAGAGCAGCGGGTCAAGGGACGCGTCGAAGGACAGGGAGGCGCTGAGGGCCACCTTCAGCCGCTTGCGTCCGCCGGCTCGTACGGCCGCGGCGAAGGTGTGCCTGCGATGGTGGTCCAGGAGCCGGGCGAGCGAGGCGTGTCCGACGCGTACGCCCTTGGGCCTGCCGGTCGAGCCCGAGGTGTGGATCAGGTAGGCGGCGGCGCCCGGCACGGGTGGTGTCGTCGGAGCGCAGGAGGCGGGTGACCGGAGGAGCTGGGCGGTCTCCGGGTGGTCGAGGATCAGGCGCGGCCACGCCCCGGGGATCAGCTGCCGGGTGGCGTCGGCGGTGACGACCAGGGCGGGGCTGATGTCGTCCAGCACGGCCCCGATACGACCCGACGGGAGTCCGGCGTCCAGCGGAGCGCAGATCGCGCCGGCCTTGAACACCCCGAGCAGCGTCGCCACGGAGTCGACGGAGCGGGGCAGCAGGACGGCCACGGGGTCGCCGGCGCCCACCCCGGACGCCCTGAGCAGTGCGGCGATACGGTCGGAGCGGGTGTCGAGTTCCGCGAACGACACCCGGCCGTCGGGCGCGGTGAGTGCGATGTCGCCGCTGCGGGAGTGGGAGACGGTTTCGGCGAAACGGTCGAGGACGGTGGCGGCGCCGCTCGCGGCGGCCCCCGAGTGGCCGAGGGCGAGCAGGTGTGACCGTTCCTCCGTTCCGATCAGTTCGAGGTCGGACAACCGGGTGGCGGGCGTGGCCACGGCCTGTGCCGTCAGCCGGCGGAACCAGTCCGTCATCCGCTGCGCGGTGACGGAGTCGAAGAGGTCCTGGCTGAACTCCAGGGTGGCGTCGATGACGTCGTTCCCCGGAGCGGCACCCTGACGCTGGGTGAAGCTGAAGGAGAGGTCGAACTTGGCACCCGCCGTGTCGACTCCTTCGATCTCGGCCTGGAGGCCGGGGAGATCGAGCCGGGGCTGACGGGTGTTGTTGAGGGTGAGCATCACCTGGAACAGGGGATGACGGCTGAGGGATCGGCCGGGCCGCAGCTCCTCCACCAGGCGCTCGAAGGGAAGTTCCTGATGGGCGTAGGCGGCGAGGTCGGTGTCGCGCACCCGGGCGAGCAGTTCACCGAAGGTCGGATCGCCGGCGGCGTCGGCGCGCAGCGCGAGCGTGTTGACGAAGAAGCCGACGACGGGGTCGAGGGCGTCGTCGGTGCGGCCGGCGACCGGCGTACCGATGGTGATGTCGTCCCCGGTGCCGACGCGGTGCAGAAGAGCGGTGAGTGCGGCGTGCAGCACCATGAAGGTGCTGGTGGACGATTCCCTGGCCAGCCGGGACAGCGCCGCGGTCGTGGCGGCCGGCAGCTGGAAGGTGACGGTGGCGCCCCGCCCGGTGGACACGGCCGGCCGGGACCGGTCGACGGGCAACGCGGTCTCCTCGGGCGCCCCCGCCATCTCGGCCTTCCAGTAGGCGAGTTGCTCGGTCGCCAGGGATCCCGGATCGTCGGAACTGCCCAGCAGGTCCCGCTGCCAGAGCGTGTAGTCCGTGTACTGGACCGGGAGAGGGGCCCAGTCGGGCGCGCGTCCCGCCGACCGCGCCGCGTAGGCGCCGGCCAGGTCCTGGGCCAGCGGACCCATCGACCAGCCGTCGGCGGCGATGTGGTGCACGGTGATCAGCAGAGTGTGCCGGTCCTCGGCGACCTGGAACAGGTCCGCGCGCAGCGGGATCTCGTGCGCCAGGTCGAAGGGCCTGCGTGCCGCGTCCCGCAGGGCCTGGGGAAGATCCGCCTCGGGCAGGTCGGTGACCGTCATGTCGGGACGCGCGTCACCGGGGGCGAGCACGGCCTGGTGGGGCTCGTCCCCGTCGGAGTCGATGAGCGTGCGCAGGCTCTCGTGCCGGGCCACCACGTCCGCGAGGGCGCGGTGCAGGGCGGGGCGGTCCACGGTGCCCCGCAGCCGTACGGCGACGCATATGTGGTATGCGGAGGCGTCGGGGTCCATCTCGTGCAGGAACCACAGCCGTTGCTGTGCCGGTGACAGCGGAGGACGGGCGGGCCTGTGGGTGCGGCGCAGGACCGGTCGTGCGGTACCGGCCAGGTCCAGACGCTCGGCCAGTGCCGCCGGGGTGGTGGATTCGAAGAGGGCCCGTACCGGGAGCTCGACGCCGAAGGCCGAACGGATCCGGCTGATGACGCGGGTCGCGAGGAGCGAGTGGCCGCCGAGTTCGAAGAAGTCGTCGTCGCGGCCGACGCGCGGCTGCTCAAGGCTTTCGGCGAACAGGGCGCACAGGATCTCCTCCTGCGCGGAACGCGGCGGATCTCCGGCGCCGCCGTCCGCCCCCGGGCCTGTGCCGGCCGGTTCGTCTCCCTGCGCGGGCAGCGCTTCGAGCGGCAGGGCGTTGAAGTCGACCTTTCCGTGCGCGGTCAGCGGCAGCGCGGCCACGGGGACGATGCTGGTGGGCACCATGTGGGCCGGGAGCCGGTCGGCCATGAAGGCGCGCAGCGTCCGGGAGGAGAGCTTCTGCCCGTCGCAGGCGACGACCCAGCAGGTCAGACGTCCGTCGCCGTGCCGGTCGGGCCGTACGGCGACCGCCGACTGCGCCACCTCCGGGTGGCCGCCGAGCACCGTTTCGACCTCCCCGGCCTCGACACGAAAACCCCGTACCTTGACCTGGCCGTCGGCGCGACCGACGTATTCGAGGAGCCCTTGCCGACGCCGCACGAGGTCACCGGTGCGGTACATGCGCGTTCCTGTCGGCCCGTAGGGGTCGGGGAGGAAACGGCCCGCCGTGTCGGAGAAGCGGTTCTCGTACCCGCGGGCGAGGCCCGCGCCGCTGAGGTAGAGCTCGCCGGTCGCGCCGGGGGCGACGGGAAGCAGCCGTGCGTCGAGGACGCGGGCCCACATCCCCGCGACGGCACTCCCCAGGTGCGGGCGGGTGCCGTAGGTGACGCGCCCCATCACGCTGTCCACCGTGGTCTCCGTCGGCCCGTAGAGGTTCCAGACGGCGACGTCGTGCAGAGTGCCCAACTCCCGCCACAGTGCCTCGTTGAGGGGTTCACCGCCGAGGGCGAGTACGCGCGGACGGGGGCGGCCGGGAGCGAACAGGCCACAGGCCCTGAGCTGTTCGAGGAAGGACGGAGTGGTCTCGACGACGTCGACGGAGCTGTCGTGGATCAGCGTGGTCAGCGCCTCGGCGTCGCGGCGCGTGGCGTCGTCCACCAGATGGAGCTCGTGCCCGGCGATCATCCAGAGCAGCGGGTCCCAGGACGCGTCGAAGGTCATGGCCGCGGTGAGCGCGACACGCAGCGGCAGACCGTTGTTCTCCGCCTCCGCCGGACCCATCAACCGCTCGCGATGTCCGGTGAACAGGTTCAGCAGCGCGCGGTGCTCCACGGCCACGCCCTTGGGCAGGCCGGTGGATCCCGACGTGTGGAGCACATAGGCCACGTCGTGCGGCCGCGGCCCGGCCGCGGCGGGAGTGCCGTGGGCGGGGAGCCAGACCTGAGGATCGTCGAGGAAGAGACGCTCCGTCGTGCCCGGCACGCCGCTGTCGGCGGCCGTCGTCGTCAGCAGCAGTCGCGGAGCAGCCGAGTCGAGGATCAGTTGGTTGCGGGCGAGGGGGTGCGAGAGATCCAGCGGTACGTACGCCGCTCCGGAACGCAGCACACCCATGAGCGCCACGATGTGGGAGGTGTCACGAGGCAGCGCGACCGCCACCCGGTCCCCGGCGGAGATGCCGAAATCCCCCAGGACGCGGGCGAGTTGCTCGCTGCGCTCCAGCAGCTCGCCGAAGGTCAGCCGGCCGTCCGCGGCGACCACGGCCGTGCGGTTCGGCTGCAGGGTGGCACAGGTGGTGAACATGTCGACGACGGTGATGTCCTCGTCCACGGACCCCTTTTCTCCGGGAGCGGGATGGAAGTGGGTCGAGGAAGAACTCGTGGGTGCCGGGGAGGCCGACGGCAGAGCACCCAGGGCAGCGGCTCGCTGCGTCGGGGTCAGGAACTCGACGTCGGCCGCGGGACGGTCGGGAGCGGCGAGCACGGCCCCGACCAGCCGGGAGAAATGCTCGGCGAAGCGAACGGCCGTGTCACGGTCGAAGAGGTCCTGGCTGAACTCCAGTTCACCCTCGATGCCGGTCGGCACCCCGTCACTGTCGTGACGCTCCGTCAGGTCCCAGGTGAGGTCGAACTTGGCCCCGGCGCCGCCGATCGCCGTCTCGTGGCGGACGGTGAGCCCGTCGAGGGAAAGAGAGGGCGGAGGCGTGTTGTTCAGACTGAGCATGACCTGGAAGAGAGGGTGCCGGGAGAGGGAACGCTCCGGCGTCATCTCCTCCACGATGCGCTCGAAGGGCAGGTCCTGGTGGGCGTAGGCCGCCAGGTCGGCGTGCCGGACCCGCGCGACGAGCTCGCGGAAGGTGGGGGACTGCGACGTATCGGTCCTCAGCACCAGGGTGTTGACGAAGAAACCCACCACATCGGCGAGGCTCTCGTCGGCGCGGCCCGCCACCGGTGTCCCGATCGCGATGTCCTCACCCGCCCCCAGCCGGGACATCAGGGCGGCCAGCGCGGCGTGCAGCACCATGAACCCGCTGGCACCGCACTCGGCCGCCAATCCCACCAGGGCGCGGTGCGTCGCCGCGTCGATCGCGACCGGCACCTTCCCGCCGCGGCCCGAACCGTGGGTCGGCCGCGGCCGGTCCAGGGGGAACGTCAGCCCCTGCGGCAGGCCGTCGAGGACCGTCGACCAGTGCGCGAGCTGGCGCCCGGCGACACTGTCCGCCCGACGGGGATCTCCGAGCAGGGCTCGCTGCCACAAGGCGTAGTCGGCGTACTGGACGGCCAGCGGCTTCCAGTGCGGCGATGTGCCGGCGGAGCGGGCGGCGTAGGCAACCGACAGGTCGCGCATCAGCGGTCCCAACGACCAGCCGTCCACCGCTATGTGATGCAGCGTCAGTACGAGCATGTGCTCATGGGGCGCGGTCGGGAACAACTGGGCACGCAGCGGCAGATCCCGGCTCAGGTCGAACGGGGCACGGTCGGGCTCCGGGGTCACGGTTGCCGACGCGGGCATCACCACGAGCGGCGGGCGGGCGGATTCCGGCGACAGGACGCGCTGATGAGCGCCGTCCTCGTCCTCGGCGAACACCGTACGGAGAGTCTCATGGCGCTCCGTGAGGTCGGACAGCGCCAGGGCGAGTGCGTCCGTGTCCAAAGGGCCCGACAGACGCAGGGCGACCGGCAGGTGATACGCGTCCGATTCCCCGTCCACCTCATGGAGGACCCACAGCCGCTGCTGCCCGAAGGACAGCGGCAGCCGGTCGGGACGCGGCCGTACCGCTCGTACCGGCGGCCTGGCGACCGAGGCGGTGGCCAACTGCCGGACGAGCCCCGCCGGGGTCGGCGCCTCGAACAGGGAGCGGATCGGGAGCTCCACGCCGAAGGCGCGGCGAATCCGGCCCACCAGCTGTGTCGCCAGCAGAGAGTGCCCGCCGAGCAGGAAGAAGCTGTCGTCCCGGCCGACCCGGGGCAGATCCAGACACGCGGCGAAGACCTCACACATCCGCGATTCGTCCGGGGTGAGCGGATCGCCGCCGCGCGAGGAGACGGGCCGCGCCCGCGGCAGCCGGTCGGCATCCAGCTTTCCGTTCGGGGTCAACGGCAGCACCGGTACCACCGCGTAGGCGGAGGGCACCATGTGCTCGGGCAGCGATCCCGCGAGCGCGTCACGGACGTCGGCGAGATCGGTGTCTGCCCGGGTCGCACCGTCGCGTACGAGATAGGCGGCGAGCCGCTCCACTCCGTCGTCGGACGAGGCCACCGTGACCGCTGCCCCGGTGACGCCGGGCAGCGCCCGCAGCGCGGACTCGATCTCCCCGGTTTCCACGCGATGGCCACGGATCTTGATCTGACGGTCGCTGCGCCCGAGGAATTCCAGGGACCCGCTCTCGCTCCAGCGGGCGAGGTCCCCTGTGCGGTACATACGCTCGCCGGGCGGGCCGAAGGGGTCCGGGAGGAACCGCTCCGCCGTGAGCCCCGGGCGGCCCGCGTACCCACGTGCCACGCCCTCGCCGGAGACGTACAGCTCGCCCACGGCTCCGTGGGGGAGCGGATGCAGGGACGGGTCGAGCACGTAGACGCGGGCGCCCGCGATCGGCCGGCCGATGACCGGGCTGCCGCCGGTGATCCGGGTGGTCACCGCGTCGACGGTGGTCTCCGTGGGCCCGTAGAAGTTGAAGACGAGCAGATCGGCCTGGCCCGCCAGTTCGTCCCACAGGTCTTCGTCGACCGCCTCGCCACCCAGGGCGATGACCCGCGGCCGGTGGTCGGGCGAGGTGAGCAGACCGGCGCCGAGCATGTGGCGCAGGTAGGCGGGTGTCGTCTCGATGGCGTCGATGCGCTGCGTCACGAGGAAGTCCACCAGCGCCTCGGGGTCACGGCGTACGCCGTCCTCCACGATGTGCAGTTCGTGGCCCGCGACCATCCACAGCACCGGGTCCCACGAGGCGTCGAAGGAGGTGGCGGCGGTCAGCGCGACCCGCAGCCTGCGCCCCAGAGTCCCCTCGGCCAGCGCGTACGCCTCCATGCGGTGGTGGTCGAGCAGGTTGCTGAGCGAACGGTGCTCCACGACGACACCCTTGGGCCGGCCGGTGGATCCCGAGGTGTAGATGACGTACGCGGCGTCGCGGCCGCCCGGACGGCACAGCGCGCCGGCATCCGGTTCCTGCTCGGCGAGCGCCGGATCGACGAGGGGCAGTTCCCGCCGCGGATCCATGATGTCGACGGTGTGCGCCGTCGCGACCAGCGCGACGGGCCGTGAGTCCTCGACCATGAAGGCGAGCCGGTACGCGGGATACGACGGGTCCAGCGGCAGATAGGCGGCACCGGTGCGCATCACCGCCAGCATCGCCACCACGAGGTTGGTGGACCTGGGCAGCCCCACGGCCACCCGCGTGCCGGGCCCGGCACCCGCGGCTGCCAGCGCACCGGCCAGGGCGTCGACCTTGACGTCGAGCTGAGCGAAGGTCAGCCGCGTCGCGCCGCAGACGACGGCGGTCTCGTCGGGGGAGGTCCTGGCTTGCGCTGCGAGTTGCTCGGGCAGGGGCGAGCGGTCGACGGCCTGCCGGGTGGTGTCAGGGGGACTCTGCGCGGCGAGGCCAAGGACCTCACGGCGTTCGTCCGCGCCGACGAACTGCAGGGAGCCGATCGCACGGTCGGGGTCCTGTGCGAAGGCGTCGAGCAGTCGGCAGAGGCGTTCGTGATGATCCGCCAGTTCCCGAGGGGTGTGCAGCCCCGGATTGCCCAGCAGATCGACGCGCAGACCACCATCGGCGTACGAGGCGTGCACGGCGACGGCCAGGTCCTCGACCGGGCCGATGGACAGGTTGTGCAGGGTCGCGCGATGCGGCCCGAAAGCGAGCGTGTCGTCGAACGCCAGTATGTTCACGGTCGGTCCGGTCAACGGCACGTCCGTACCGATGAGTCCGAGATCGCGGCGCAGGTCCTCCGACGGATAGCGCTGGTGGCGCAGGACCTCACGTGCCTGCGCGGAGGCACGCTTCGCCACGTCGGCCACCCGGTCCGCCGGTGATATGCCCAGCCGCATCGGCAGGACGTTGCTGAGCATCGCCGGTGTCGTCCGGGCCAGAGCGGTACGCCGGCCGGTCACCGGCAGACCGAGCACGACCTCGCCCAGTCCGCGACTGCGGTGGAGATAGACGGCCATGGCCGCCATGAAGAACGTCGGCCAGCCGACACCGGCGCGTTTGGCCGCCGCGCGCAGCCGCTCCGTCCGGATGCCGTCGAAGTCCCGGCTGACACGCAGCGCCGAGTGCCCGGGGCGGCGCCGGGCATCGCCGAGGCCGGTCGGAGTGGGAGCGCCGGCCAGGTAGCGCGCCCAGAACTCCTGGTCGAGACGCAGTTGTGGCGAGTCCCGGTACGCGCTCTCCTGCTCGACGACTGCCTCAAGGGTGCCGCCCGGGCCGGGCGACGGGTCGGCGTCGGAGACCAGCGCGGTGTAGACCTCGGCGATCCGCGCGAGCGCGAGCGCGGCCCCGAATCCGTCGAGCGCGAGGTGGTGCACCTGCTGGTGGAAGAGGTGACGCCCCGGCGCCAGCCGGTACAGGGTCATGCTCACCAACGGGCCCGTGACGATGTCGGCGGGCTGCCGAAGAGCCGACTCCATGCGCCGCAACGCCTCACCTCGCGGGTCCTCGGCCCCGGACAGATCGACCAGCGGGACGTCGATGTCCGCGTCCGCTCGGGAGCCGATCCGCTGGAAGGGAACTCCGTCGTCGTCGCCGAACGTCACCCGCAGCGCTTCGGCCTCCACCGCCACCCGTCCGACCGCGGCCCGCAGAATTGCGGGGTCGACCGGCCCGTGGACATCCGCGTACTCGGCCACGTTGAACGACGGGTTCTCCACGTCGATCCGCTGGGCGAACCAGAGCCCCCGCTGCGCCGCTGTCAAGGGCAGCTGCCCCGTCGAAGGGTCGGTGTGCGGTGCGTCGGTCACGTGTTTTCACCTCTGTGGAAGTCCTGCGCAGGTCCCGCCGCCGAAAGCCGGTGGCGGGTCCGAATTCGGTACGTACGGGTGCGCTGAGCGAGCCGATCTGCGGTTGGCGGCACATGGTGAGCGCGTGCTGCGAGCTGCGCTGATGCAGGTGTCCGCCCACCCCGGCCTTTCGTTCTTCGTCACGATTGCGAACGGCTACTCGCAGGGATGCACCTGCGTGCCGTCGATCCCTAAAGCGTCGGTGTGGCCCGGAAAGTTCTTCACAGAAATGGTCCGGGGCCACAGAGATGCCGGATTGGTGCTGTGACGCACGACACGTCAGCGGAGGCTCTTCTTTTGCAGTTCGCCAACGCGTACAGCCGTACGCCGAAGAATGTTCCCGCGTCGACCAAGCCGCCCGGCCCCACGGCATCGGAGACCTCATGACGAACCGTCTGCCGTACGAGGTCTTGGAGAGTCCATGAACTTGCCTGCCACTGTCCTGCGATGGGGTGCTGTGTCCACCGCCGCCGGCGCGCTGTTGATAGCCGGCGCGACATCCGCCGGAGCGGCCACACCCGAGGAGACGACCGGCCGACAGACACACTCCGCACTGTCGAACCAGTACGGCGGCGCGCCCTCGGCGCAGGGGATCTCCTCAACCGCCTATCGCGGCGTGCAGGGAGGCAACCTCTGCCTGCTGTCCGACTGCTCGGTCGGATCCTCCACGGGTGAGCAGAGCTCCGGCCCCAGCAACACCCAGGGCTTCAATCTGTGCCTGCTGTCCCGCTGCGGCGTTCGCCCCTGAGAGCGGCCGACCCGATGCCCGGCTTCTGCCGGAGCATCGGGTCGGCGTCGCGCCCGGCTCGACGCAGAGACTCTCCCCTCGCGACGCGGAGGCGACCGAGGGCTGTACCGGACCCCGTCCAACAGGACGAGACGTCAGCAACCGGGCATCAGCCGACTACGCCGAAGTCGAGGCCGAAGAGGGCTGGGTAGTACGCGACTTCCCGTTCGCGCTCCATCCGGATGTCGCCGGTGGGGTCTCCGTTGTCGCGTTGTCGAACCATCCGGCTGGTTTCCGCTGCGTTCTTCGAGATGTACGACGAATGGTTCGCCTTACCCTGCCAACGCATCCCCGAAGACGGTATGGGTGATATCTACCGTAAGCCCAGTTTTAGTTCCTCTGCGCCACCCGACGCACCGGAAAGCAACCGTCGGTTGATCCCCAACCATGGCGAGGGCCGCTATCCGGCGGACGCGTGTTACCGGCCGAATGGCACTCGCTTCGGCGCCCTCCCGTGCGGCTCGTCGGAGGCCATGTACCCAGGAGCTACTGGGCAGTTGACCTCAGGGTTTCGTGGTAGCGTCCTTGTTCGCAGGGACAGTGCAACCTGAAAGGGAAATCGTGAACACGGAGAAGATCGCCGCTCGCCGCCTCTCGCTGGAAGAGGTGACGAAGCTCGGCGTGAAGGACAGGATCTTCGTTTCCGCCGGTACGGCAGAACTCAAGATTCCCGACTGCTATGTTTCTGCTTTTCTGACGAAGTCCGGTGAGGATTTCGAGGGCGGTTCGGTCACGGCGCGCACCGTATTCCAGGAAGAGGTTTCCTGCCTTCCTGACGACGAGAACGAAGCCGGTATCTACGTTGCCGACGAAAAGGGCTCGGTGACCATCGAGGTCCTCCAGTCCGCCGGTGTCGTGCTGGATCTGGCGCTTTTCGTCCCCGGTGGGGACAAGGGGGCCCTCTCGGCTCTTTACGCTGCGGCTCGGCAGGCGTTCGGCGCCGACGTCGTGCAGATCTGGCGCCAGGGCCTCAAGGAGGTTCCCGACGTGAAGGTCGACATCTTCGAGGAGCAGATTCCCCGGGGACGCAAGGGGGGCGACACTCCCAAGCGTGACCGTCGCGCGATCGACACCTACCCCACCCGTGCGGACTTCATCGAGTTCTCCGAGGGGTGGAAGCCGGTCGTGGAGATCCACAGGCCGGTTGTCGACGACACCCCGACCATCTGAGGCGGCGTCACCATGCGTTCTCGGCCCAAGAAATCACCGAGAACGCATGCGCCGGACCCGGCGAACTTTGAGCGACGCCCCCTGAGGCACGGCGAGCTGGTCGAACTCATCGGCGCTGTCTCACGCAACGTACTGACACAAACGGTTGCCGCCCATCTGTAGGGAGAGTTGCTCGCTCCGCTGATCCCGCGGGCCGCGACGGGGCATCCGCGAGTGTCGGACCGGATTGTCGTCAACGGGATGGTCGACAAGAATCGGACCGGGATCTCCTGGCGTGAACTGCTCGAACGCTACGGCCCGATGAGGCGGCGACAGCATGGACGCAGTGGTGGCGATCAGCCTGATGCGCATGGCCGCTGCGGACTTGGCCATGGCACCCTGGCAGCGCCCCTCGGACGCCTACCTGGTCCAGTTGGGCCTGGACGCCCTGATGGCCGACGTCGAGGCTCCGTCGCTCCCCTTGCTGGCCGGCCTCGCGCATGGTGAGTATCCCCAGGCCCGAGAGCTGTTCGCCCTTGTGGTGGAAGAGTTGAGTCTGCTGCCACTGTCCTCGGACGATCTCGCCAAGGCGCGATGGACCGCAGCCCGGTGGTGGGCCGGTCAGATCATGGCGTGCCGACTCGATCCCGTGTACGGAGCGAAGCTGATCTGTGACGAAGCCGTAGCTGAACTCGACTACCCCGACCTGCTGCAACCCATTGTTAATCTGGCGAGAGCGCTCGACCTGCCGAACGATCAACCTTTGGATCAGCAGCACATTCGCGACCGGGTCACCTCCGCGGCGCGAGGCTTTCTCGCTACAGAGACGCACTACAGAAGCGCACCGAACCACGGCCTTTGACCTACGTCGTAAGAAGCCGGGCGGCTGGCCGTATCACTGGCCGGGGGTGTCCTCGTACAGATAGTCCAGTCGTTACGCACAGCTGGGAATTCAGTCCGTGAGCCAGCCGGGGCTGACCATGCGGTACTCGTAGGCCATGACCACGACTTGGGACCTGTCCCGGGCGCCGAGTTTGGCCATGATGCGGCTGACGTGGGTCTTCGCGGTCAGAGGTGAGACCACCAACTGTGCGGCGATCTCCGCGTTGGTGCATCCGGCGGCGATCAACGTCATGACTTCACGTTCGCGGCCGGTCAGCGCGTCGAGGCGTGGGTCGGGACCCCGGGCGGGGTCCGGGCGGTCGGCGAATTCGGCGATGAGCCTGCGGGCGACGGAGGGGCTGATGAGTGCGTCGCCTTGCACGGCGACGCGCACCGCCTGCAGGAGTTCCGCCGGTTCGGTGTCCTTCACGAGGAAGCCCGTGGCACCGGCTCGCAACGCCCCGTACACGTACTCGTCGAGGTCGAACGTCGTCAGCATGACCACCTTCACCGCCGCCAGTCGCTCATCCGCGGTGATGCGACGGGCGGCTTCGAGCCCGTCCATGACGGGCATGCGGATGTCCATCAGCACCACGTCGGGCCGCAGTTCACGACAGGCGGCGAGGGCGGCCTGCCCGTCGGCGGCCTCGGCGACCACCTGCAGGTCGTCCTCGTCGTCGAGGATGCCGCGAATCCCGGCGCGCACCAGGCGCTGGTCATCCGCCAGCAGGATCTTGATCATCAACTGCTCCGCCGATCGGCTCATGGTGGTCTGAGAACGGTAGCCGGGCTCGGACGACGAACCCGCCCGCACTGCCGGTCCCGGCGCTCAGCGTTCCGCCCAGTGCGCGCGCCCGTTCCGTCATGCCCGCGATCCCGCTGCCGCCCCTGTTTCCGGAACGGGTCGCACCGTGCCCATCGTCCTGGACGCTGAGCGTCAGTTCCCGGTCGCCGCAGTGGATCCGGACGACGACGTGACGGGCGCCGCTGTGCTTGACGGCGTTGGTCAGTGATTCCTGGACGATGCGATAGGCGGCGAGGTCCACCGATGCCGGCAGCGGCGACGGGGTTCCGCTCCGCGCGATGCGGACGTCCACACCCGTCCGGGCGGTCGAGGAGACCAGGTCCTCGATCCCGGACAACCCCGGCGACGGAGCGGTGGGAGCCTCCTCGTCGACCTGACGCAGTACGCCGAGGGTGGCGCGCAGTTCCCGCAGCCCCTCCTTGCTGCCCAGCTTGATGGCGGTCAGCGCTTCCTGCGCCTGGGCGGGGTTCTTGTGCATCCGGTGCAGGGCGGACGACGCCTGCACGTGGATCATCGACATGTTGTGGCCGATCACGTCGTGCAGCTCACGGGCGATACGCAGCCGCTCCTGCGTGGCGCGCAGCCTCGCTTCCTCCTCGGCGAAGGCGACCCGGCCGTGGCGCATCGCCCCCAGCGCCACCACCGCGACCAGCCAGCCGGTCAGCATGAACACCGCCGTGCCGCTGACATCGCCGGGGCCGACCAGAACTCCCACTCCCACGCCGACGACCATCACCGCCGCCATGGCGATCGATGCCCGCGTCCGCCCCTGGGCGGCCAGCGCGTACAGCGCGGCGATCGGGATCACGACCAGCGGACCGTCGACCGTGCTCAGCAGGTAGTAGATGCCGGTGCCGATCACCGTCAACCAGCCGACCGCCACCGGCCTTCGGCGCCGCAAAGGCAGCGCCGCGCACACCGCCACTGCCAGGAGCCAGGCGCCGATCACCGAGGGGGTCGCGTCCCAGTCCGAGCCCAGCCGCTGCCCCTCGGCCACCCCTGCCAGTACCAGCACGACCCCGGCGAGCGCCAGGTCGGCACGTGGCCCTGTGGGCAGACGGAGGCGCGTGGCGTCGAGGTGAGGCATGACTCGATTCTGCCTGCGGCATGGCTGTGACCAGGGCCCTATGTCCGCATGTGCGTCGCGATTGGGTGCTGGAGAGGTACGCGGCGGCTGCGCCGTACATCTGCTGGTGTACGGCACGGCCGTCGCCTCGTGCCGCTGGTGCAGGCCGACTGTCAGCCGTGGGCCGACGCCCGCGGCCGGGGCTCACGAGCACGATCGAGGCATGTCGTCGTCCGCCACCTCCACCCGGATCAGTGCTGCCTTCGTCGCCGCACTTGTGGGTGCCGCTGCCGGAATTCTGCTGATCACCGTCACCGGTAACGCTCGATCACGGCCACCGGTGTGTTCGCCGGGCCGGCGCTCGGTGTACCTGCTCCGGCCGGAGCGGTCGTGGGCGCGGCGGCGATGACCTCAGGCAACACTCGCTCGAATTCGAGGTAGGCATCATGTCTTCCCCCCGCGGCTCCGCCGCGTCCCTCGTCCCGCCCGCGCCACAGGGCACCGAACCGTCCGTGTCCGTCGGGCGGTTCGGTGCCCTGGCGGGCTGGGCGCAACGTCATCGCTGGGCAGCCCTGCTGCTCTGGGTGGCCGTGGTGGCCGCCATCACGCTGGGTTCCACCGCTGCCGGTTCCGCGTACCGGAACGACTTCTCGCTGCCGGGCACCGATTCCCAGGCGGCCACCGACCTGTTCAGGAAGCACGGCAGTGACCAGGCCGGTGACAGCGTCGAGATCGTCTTCAAGGACACGGCCGGTATCGAGCGGGCCCGGGGCAGCGTCGAGCCGATGCTGTCCCAGGTGAAGCACCTGCCAGGGGTCGCCGACGTGCGCAGCCCCTTCAGCGACGCGTCAGCGGTGTCCGAGGACGGCACGATCGCCTACGCGTCCGTCACGCTGGACGGCAAGACGGAGGACGTCCCCAAGGAGGACGTCGCGAAGATCATCGACACCGCGCAGAGCATCGCCACCGGGCGCCTCCAGGTCGAGGTGGGCGGCGAGGCCGCGCGCAACGCGGAGGACAAGGCGGGCCCGACCGCCGAACTCGCCGGTATCGCGGCGGCCCTGGTCATTCTGGTGCTGCTGTTCGGTTCACTGCTGGCGGCATCACTGCCACTGATCACCGCGCTGTTCGCCGTCGGCGGCGCCATCGGCCTGATCGCCCTGGCCTCGCACCTCTTCACCGTCGCCGACTTCACCCCGCCCATCCTGATGCTGGTCGGCCTCGGCGTCGGCGTCGACTACGCCCTGCTGATCTTCTACCGCTACCGCCATGAACTCCTGACGGGCATCCAGCCCGCGGAGGCCGGCCGCAAGGCCCTCGACTCCGCCGGCCGCACGGTCTTCTTCGCTGGCTGCACCGTCATCGTCGCCCTCCTCGGCCTGGTCGCCCTCGGGCTCGGCTCGCTGCGGGGCATTGCCCTCGCCGTGGCCGTCACCGTCCTGGTCACCATGGCCGCCTCCCTGGTGCTGCTGCCTGCCCTGCTGGCACTGTTCGGCAGGCGCATCCAGCGCCACGTACGCAAACAGCAGGCCAGGAACGCCCGGAAGGGCAAGACGGAGGGCAACGGCTGGCGGGCCATGGCACGCGCCGTGCAAAGACGCCCGATCCCGACCCTGTTGGCCGGCGTGATCGTGCTCCTGGCCCTGTCCGCACCGGCCCTGGGCATGCGCCTGGGATTCGCCGACTCCGGCAACGACCCCGAGGAGACCACCTCCCGCCACGCCTACGACCTGCTCGCCGAGGGCTTCGGCCCCGGCTTCAACGGGCCGCTGATCGTCCTGGTCAAGGGCGATCAAGAAGTCGGCAGGACCGTCCAGGCGGGGCTCGCCAAGACAAACGGCGTCGCCGAAGCCAGCCCCCCGATGCCGTCCGAGGACGGCGCCCTGTCGACCGTCTTCGTCTACCCCACGACCTCACCTCAGGCCGAGGGAACAGTGGACCTCGTCCACCACCTGCGTGACGACGTGGCGCCGCCCCTGGAGCGGGCCACCGGTGCCGATGTCCTGGTCGGGGGTGCCACGGCGGCCTCCCAGGACGTGTCCGAGACACTCGCGCGCCGACTGCCCCTGTTCGTCGCCGTCGTCGTCGGCGTCTCCTCGCTCCTGCTGTTGCTGGTCTTCCGGTCGGTATGGATTCCCGCCAAGGCCGCCGTCCTGAACCTGCTGTCCATCTCCGCTGCGCTGGGCGTGATCACCCTGGTGTTCCAGCACGGCTGGTTCGGAGCGCAGCCGGGCCCCGTCGAGGCGTTCATCCCCGCGCTGATCTTCGCGATCGTCTTCGGGCTGTCCATGGACTACGAGGTCTTCCTCATCTCCCGCATCCACGAGGAATGGACACGCACCGAGGACCCCGCACGATCCGTACGGGAAGGGCTCGCCTCCACCGGCAAGGTCATCACCGCGGCAGCGGCCATCATGATGTTCGTCTTCGGCGCGTTCGTCCTCAGCGACGACCGCATGCTCCAGCAGTTCGGCCTCGGCCTGGCCGTCGCCATCCTCCTCGACGCCGTGGTCATCCGATGCCTCATCGTCCCCGCCGTCATGCAGCTGCTCGGCACATGGGCGTGGTGGCTCCCTGCCCCGCTGGCCCGAAAACTGCCCAGGGTCTCCATCGAACACCCCGTACGCGACTGACCTCGCGTCGGCGCGGCGCGGACCATCACATGGGCCGAGACCGTCGAGACCGCACGGCAACTCGGCGTGCGGCACAGCACGAAAGCCCCTCCGATTGGCGTTGACAACCACTCGCACGCTCCTCCATCATCATTCCACTAATCGAGTAGTTGAATGGTGGTGGTAGTCATGGAGTTCCGCATCGACAGGCGGAACGGAGTCCCCGCCTTCCAGCAGATCGTGCAGCAGACCAAGCAGGCCCTTCGACTGGGCGTACTGGTGCCGGGCGACCGGCTGCCGACCGCCAAGGAAGTCGCCGAGGTCAGCGCGGTCAACCCGAACACCACCCTCAAGGCATACCGCGAGCTGGAGCGCGAGGGCCTGGTCGAACCGCGACCCGGCCGGGGCACGTTCGTACGCCGCACGCTGGCCCGCCCCTCGGCGGGCATCGACTCACCGCTGTACGGGGAGCTGGTGGCGTGGATGTCCCGGGCGGCCGAGGCGGGCCTGGAGCAGGAGGACGTGGCCGCACTGGTCGCGTCGGCCATGGAGAAGCAGTACGCCACCGGTACGGCGACGGCGGCCACGACAACTAGGAGCACTGGTGAGTAACGGCATAAAGGCAGGGGAGCCGGCGCTTGAGGCGCACGGCCTGGGGATGCGCTACCGGCGGGGATGGGCGCTGAAGGACTGTTCCTTCCGGCTCCCGGCTGGACGGGTCTGCGGTCTGGTCGGCCCCAACGGCGCGGGCAAGAGCACGCTGCTGAACATCGCGGCCCACGTCCTGGAGCCGACGCAGGGCACGCTCAGCCTGTTCGGGGCGGCACCGGGCTCGGTGGACTCGGGGCGCATCGCGTTACTCGCCCAGGAGAAGCCCCTGTTCCCCCGGTTCACCGTGGCGGAGACCCTGCGGCTGGGGCGAGAACTGAACCCGGGCTGGGACCAGCGCGCCGCCGAGGACATCGTCAGAGCGGGCGACGTACCCTTCGGCGCGAAGATCAACACCCTCTCCGGCGGCCAGCGCACCCGCGTCGCCCTTGCCCTCGCCCTCGGCAAGCGCCCCGACCTGCTGCTCCTCGACGAGCCGATGTCGAACCTCGACCCGGTCGCGCGTAAAGAACTGATGGGCACCCTCCTCGCCGAAACTGCCGAGCGCGGCACCACCGTCCTGATATCCACCCACGTCCTGGCCGAACTGGAGAACCTCTGCGACTACCTCGTCGTCCTCTCCGGCGGCGGAGTACGCCTCGCCGGTGACGTGGACGAGCTGCTGTCGGTGCACACCATGGTCACCGGTGCCAAGGAGGGCGAAGGGCTGCCCGCCTCCCTCGCGCACCACTCCGTCGTCGAGTCCCGGATCAGCGGACGGCAGTTCACCGCACTGATCCGCCCGGAGGGCCCGGTCGCCGGCCCGGGGGAGACGGACAGCCCGAGCTTGGAAGAACTCCTGCTCGCCTATCTCCGCTCACCCGACGCACCACCTCTGATCACCCCCACCGCCCAGGCTCAAGGCCAGGCGTACGACACCCGGACGGTGGCGGCATGACCTCTCTCACCAGCACCCCGACGACGAGCGGGTCCGAGGCCACGGGCACCAAGGGCATGGGCCAACTCCCTCCGCTCCTCAAGGGCATGCCGTGGCTGGTCTGGCGCCAGCACCGGGCCGTGTTCTGGACCGTCCTCGGCGCCTCCGCACTCGCCGTGGCGTTCATCGTCTTCCAGCGCTCCCAGCTGCACATCGCCGGTTACACCCCCCTGTCCACGGGACTGCGGCTGCTACCGATCCTGCTCGGTGTCTTTCTCGGCGCCCCGCTGTTCGCCGGCGACCTGGAGAACGGCACCGCCAAACTGGTCGTCACCCAGTCCGTGGACCGCACCCGCTGGCTGACCACGAAACTGGCCCTGACCGCGCTGGTGGTCATCGTGAGCACGGTCGCCCTGTCGGCCGCGTTCGGCTGGTGGTGGAACCTCTACAAGTCCGAGGTCACGGCCACGGAGTGGATCTCCGAACCCACCTTCAACAGCACGGGACCCGCGCCCGTCGCCCTCGCCCTCTTCTGCGTCTTCGGCGGGGTGGCGATCGGCGTGGTGCTGCGCCGCACACTGATCGCCATGGTGGTCACCCTCGGTTTCACCGTGGCCGTCCAACTCGTCTGGTCCCACTTCCTGCTGTCGCTCGGCAACGTCGTCACGGGCACATCGAGCAAGGGCGTCCTGGCCGAAGCCGCGATCCAGACGCTGCCCAGGGGCGCGCACCAGATGGACGGGTCGCGCCCGTCGTTCCTCACCGGCGACGGGAAACTCCTCGACTGGAACACCTGTGGGGACGCACCGACGGAACAGGCGCTGGAGGTGTGCCTGCAGAAGGCGGATGTCGTGGGCTGGTCGGTCGACTACCTGCCGATCTCCCAGATGAACGGCATGCAGTGGCTCGGTGCGTCGATCCTGCTGGCCCTGACGGCCGCCGTCACGGTGTTCCTCTTCTTCTGGGGCCGCAAGCGCCTCGCCTGAGACCCACCACGAGCTCCACCCCTCTTCGTTGACGCCTTGTCTGGTGTGCGGCCGTCCGAGGGCGGCCGCACGTGAGGCGGGGTCAGGAGACCACGACGTTGACCACTTGGTCGATGATGTCTCCGGGGGTGATGGGTGGGGTGTTTCCCGGGTCGTAGAGTGCTGTGACCCGGTAGGTGCCGGAGGGTGCGGTGACGGTGAGCGGGCCTTCTTCGTTGACGACGCAGTTTCCGCCGGCTCCGCGGGTGGTGTAGACGGGCTGGCCGCGGTAGAAGTTGATCTGTGCGCCGGTGTCGACGTTCACGGCCTGGAACCGGATCGTGGTGCCGGGGAGAATGCCGTTGCCGCCCAGGCGGAAGGTGTCGCCGCGGAAGGTGTTGAAGGTCGGGATGCCGAGGCTCTGGTCCCCGTTGTAGCCGGAGAAGTAGATCTTTCCGGGCTGGGTCAGGTAGGCGTGGCCGGCGGTGTTGCACCGGTCCGCGGCCTGCGCGGGCGTGGCCACCCCCGCGGGGACGGCAACCGTCAACGCGGCGCAGGCCAGCAGGGTCAGTGTGAGCTTGAGCGGGCGCGGATGGGCATGAAGAGTCACTGGCGAACCTCCTGTGCAGATGCCTTGGGCTGGTTCCGAACCGGGTTGCGGCGAACGTCGTTGCCAGGAGGTATTCGCAGCCGGACGACGACCGGATGTGGCGGAGACTCGACTGCCCGCAGGAACTCTTCGGCGGCTTATGCGGTCGTGGCGATGCCGCCGTCGACGGGGATCACGGTGCCTGTGAGGTATGCGCCTGCCCGGCCGGCGAGGAACACCGCGACACCGGCCATGTCGTCGTCGCGGCCGATCCGGCGCAGTGGGGCCGACGCCGCGATCGCCTCGCCGTGCTCGTCGAGGGTTGCGGCCATCATCGTCGACGGGAACGGTCCAGGCGCCACGGCGTTGACGGTGACGTGCTGCGGTCCCAGTTCCTTGGCGAGCACCCTGGTGAGCTGATGCAGCGCTGCCTTGCTGCTGGAGTACGAGTAGTTGGGCCGCTGGGGGATGTGGATGGCGGCGATGCTGCCGATGTTGATGATCCGCGCGGGATCGTCGGCGGTGCCCGCCTTGCGCAGTGCGGGCAGCAGCGCCTGGACCAGCCAGAACGGCGACTTCAGGTTGAGGTCGACGACCGTGTCCCAGGCCGCGTCCGGGAACGTCTCCAACGGCTCGTCCCACAGGGCGCCCGCGTTGTTGACGAGGATGTCGAGACGCTCCGAGTCAGCGGTGACGAGGTCGGACAGCCGCCGGCACTCGTCGTGGCGGGACAGGTCGGCGGGGATGGCCAGCACCTCACCGAATGCGGACAGCTGTTCCTGTGCCTGAGCGCACGCTTCTGCGTTGCGCGAGCTGATGACCACGCGGGCGCCCGCCTGGAGAAGACCACGCGTGATCATCATCCCGATGCCTCTGGTGCCACCGGTGACGAGCGCGCGCTTCCCCCGCAGATCGAAAAGTTCTGCATGCGTTGTAAATTGATTCTTTACCACGTGCTGTCCTTCTTAGTGGTCGTGAGAGATGACGCGTCGACGCATCCGGTGTTCGGTTCGGCTTTCGGTTCTTTAAGCAGAAGCAGGCCAGGGGCGTAGTGGCTTGCTTGGCCGGGAGCCGGTTGAGAAGAAAGTCTTCCGAGAAACCGGCGAGACCCTGGTGATAGCGGAATGCCCTCAACGCTAGGGCCTTGGCGTGCACTCCAAGCAAACGGAACAGCTGAGAAATCGGCAGGATGCTCCTGCGAATCGGCGGCCGTACCCCAGGGTGCTGTCGAACCGCGGGGCCGCGCGGGCATGGGCTCGGCTTATGCCAAGCAGGTGCTCGCCGACGAGGCCAACGATCTGCGGCACCGCTTCCTCGCCACGGGCGCGCACGTCGCCGACGCCCGGGCCGGGAGCTTCGCCGACGAGTTCGGGCACCAGGGCAGGGCCGGCCGTAAGGCGGCGGTCGCCGCGTGATCGTACGGATCGACCGCGCCTGCCTCCTCGACCGTGCGCACCGCCAGTCCCCGCGCCCCGGTCGCGGGCCTCACCCCGCCCCGGCGGGCCGTCGGCGGCGGACGGCGAACTTCCCCACCTCCCACAGCACGAGCAGCGCAAGCGGCGGCAGCAGTGCCCAGCCGAACTGGCCGAGGTGGAGCGGCGTGGTGCCCAGGATCCGGTTGAAGACGTCGGTCTGCACCACCAGTACGGCGAGGACGCCCTCGGCCAGCAGCGTCCGGTTGAGCTGCCTGCTGTCGAAGGTGTCGACGCTCAGCACCGTCCCGAGCGGGCTGCGGCACTCCAGCGCGGAGACGATCAGACAGAGCGCGAACGCGGTCAGGGCGATCGAGTTGCCCACGGCGGGGGAGTCGTAGCGCTTCTCGCCGAGGACGAGCACGCCCAGCAGCGCGGCGGCCGTGAACGTCCCCGCGAGGCCGACGGTCACCATCAGCGGACGCGTCATCACCGGTTCGCCGCGCGGCCGCGGACGGCGTGTCATCAGCCCGGGGCTCACCCGGTCGAAGCCCAGCGAGAAGCCGAAGGCGGCGTTGACGAAGAAGTGGATCCACAGCACCTGGGCGGGGGCGAACGGCTCCCCGTCCGCGATGTCGAACAGCACCGCGCCGAGGAACACCAGCACGAACACGACGAGCAGGATCAGCACGAACCGGATGTACTTGGTGAGGTTGTCGTAGATCTTCCGGCCCTGCTCCACGGCGAACACGATCGTGGCGAAGTCGTCGTCGGAGAGGATCATCCGCCCCGCGTTCTTCGCGACGTCCGTGCCGGAGCCCATCGCGATGCCGATGTCGGCGGCCTTGATGGCCGGGGCGTCGTTGACACCGTCCCCCGTCATCGCCACCACGTCGCCCCGCTGCTTCAGGGTGTCCGCCAACAGCACCTTGTGCTCGGGCGCCACCCGGCCGAGCACCCCGATGCGGTCGATGCGGGCCAGCCGGTCCTCCTCGTTCAGTGCCGCGAAGTCGGCGCCCAGCATCGCCTCGCCCTCGATGCCGACCTGCCGGGCCACGGCGGCACCGGTGACGACGTCGTCACCGGTCACCATGCGCACCCGTACACCTGCGGCCTGGGCGGCGGCGACCGCCTCCCGCGAGTTGGCGCGCGGCGGGTCGACCATCCCCACCAGGGAGGTCACCCGCAACCCGGCGACGTACGCCAGGAGATCGCCGTCCGCGTGGAACTCCGCCGGGTCCAGGTCCCGCGCGGCGGCGGCCATCACCCGGAGCCCGGCCCGCCCCATCCGCTCCACCTCCTCCTGCGCGCGCCGGCGCAGCGCCGCGTCGAACGGGACGCTCTCCCCGGCCGACAGGGCCGTCTCCGTGCGTTCCAGCACGGCGGGCGCCGCACCCTTGACGAAGCAGCGCACCACGTCCCGGCCCTTGGCGTCCCGGGCCGCGTGGAAGGTCGCCATCAGCTTGTACGCGGGGTCGAAGGGCAGCGTCGCGAGCCGCGGCAGCCGCGCACGGGTCTCCTGCACGTCCAGACCGGCCTTGTGCCCGAGCACGATCAGAGCGCCCTCCGTGGGATCCCCGACCACCCGGTTGTCGCCGGTGAGGGTCGCGTCGTTGGCAACCAGGTACGGCAGGATCGCCCCCTCGATCTCCGTGGCGCTGCCCGCCGCGCGCCGGACCCGGCCCTCCAGGCCGTACCCGGAGCCGGAGACGGTGTACCGGTCGTAGGGGTCCACCACCTCCACGACCGTCACCTGGTTCATCGTCAGCGTGCCGGTCTTGTCGGAGTTGATCGCCGAGACGAACCCCAGGGTCTCGACCGACGGCAGGTCCTTGACGATCGCGTGCCGCCGGGCGAGGTCCAGCCCGCCGAGCGACAGGATCGTCTGCGTCACCGTCGGCAGCGCCTCCGGCACGGCGGCGATCGCCAGGGACACCGCGCTCACGAACAGCACGTCCCACGCCTCGCCCCGCTCCCGGCCCAGCCAGAACATCATGATCATGGTGAGGCCGGCCGCGCCCACGATCCACAGGGTCAGCCGGTCCAGCTCCCGGGTGAGCGGCGAGGGCGCGCGCCGGGTCGCCGACAGCATCCCTGAGATCCGGCCCAGCTCGGTGCCGGCCCCGGTCGCGGTGACGACGAGAACCCCGCTGCCGTGGGTGACCGGGGTGTTCATGAACGCCATGTCCGACTGCTCGCCGGGCCCCGGGGCCGTGCTCCGCACCACGACGGTGTCCTTGGCGGCGGGCACGCTCTCCCCGGTCAGCGCCGACTCGTCGATCTGCAGCGCCACCGCCCCCACCAGCCGCCCGTCCGCGGGCACTTCGTCCCCCGCGCTCAGCAGCACCACGTCGCCGACCACGACCTCCTCGGCGGGGACCTCACGCTCCGTCCCGTCCCGCCGCACCCGCGCGGTCACCTTCGCCATCGCCTTCAAGGCGTTCATGGCGCTCTCCGCCTTGCCCTCCTGGCGCAGCCCGATGACGGCGTTGAGCAAGGTCAGCGCCAGCAGCACCGCCGCCGTGCCCCACTCCTGCACGAGCAGCGACACGACGGCGGAGGCCACCAGGATGATCTGCATGTACGAGGTGTACTGGCCGGCGAACCGGCGCCACCCGGGCACCGCCCGCTCCTCCGGCAGCGTGTTGGGCCCGTCCTCGGCCAGCCGCCGCTCCACCCGCTCACCACTCAGCCCCACGGCCGGATCGACGTCCAGCGCCGCGGCCACCTCGTCGGCCGTCCGCGCCCACCAGTCCACCACCCCCACCGCCGCCGCGGCGGACGCGGCGGACGCGGCGGTCCCCGGCGCCCGCGCGGTCATCGGGCGGAACCCCCGTCCGGCCCGTCACCCTCCAACTGCTTGCGCGCCAACTGCAGTTCGTGCCGGGCGGCGTCATCGATCTCCGGATACCGCGGGTCGAGTTCGATCAGCGTGTGGGCGAGCACCGCCGCCGCGCAGGTCCGGGCGAACCACTTGTGGTCCGCGGGCACCACGTACCAGGGCGCCCACGCGGTGCTCGTCGCGGAGAGCAGCGCTGAGAACGCCGACTGGTACGCGTCCCAGGAGGCGCGCTCCCTGACGTCCGCCGCCGAGAACTTCCAGTTCCGCTCCGGCACATCGATCCGCTTCAGGAACCTGATCCGCTGCTCCTCCCGGGAGAGGTTCAGGAACAGCTTGACGATCCGGAAGCCGTTGTCCGTCAGATACCGCTCCCAGTCGTTGATCTCGCGGTAGCGCCGGCGCCACAGCGCCTTGCCCGGACGGTCCGGCAGGTGCTGCCGCGCCAGCAGCTCCGGGTGCACCCGTACGACGAGGACCTCCTCGTAGTAGGACCGGTTGAAGATGCCGATCTCACCGCGGCTCGGGAGCCGGCGGGCGTAACGCCACAAGTAGTCGTGGCCCAGCTCCCTCGGCCGAGGGCACCTTGAAGCTCGACACCCGCACACCCTGCGGGTTCACACCGCTCATGACGTGCCGGATGGTCCCGTCCTTGCCGCCGGCGTCCAGCGCCTGCAGACACAGCAGCACCCCATGGCTGCCCTGCGCGGCCAGCCTGCGCTGATGGTCGGCGAGCAGCTCGACACCGTTGCGCAGCAGCTCCCGGCCCTGCTTCTTGTGCGCGATGCCGGCACGGTCGCCCGGATCGAAGTCCTCGGCCAGGCGCACCTTGCGCCCGGGTTCCACCCGCAGCGGGGCGATGAACTCGGCTATCCGCTTCGCACGCTTGTCCTTCATGCGACACCTCGTAACCAACTAGAAGAGGCTCTTCCGGCCCACCACACACAGCCCCCGGACGACCGGCCAGCACGACACCGGGTGCTCATGTCCGCCACTGTCCGCCACGGCGAACCTCCGTGCTCGCGAGCCGGCGCGGCATACACCGCCGTCCACCGAAAACTGCCCCGGTCCGCCGGTACGGGCATCACCCTCCCGGGGTGACACCCGAACCGTCGGAAAGCGGACCGCGCACCTCGCCGCGTTGCCGGTCTCGAAGAACGAGGTAACGGCCGTACGGGTCGGCCGCCTAGAAGCCTGGCGGTCCCCACACGCCAGAGTTATCAGGAAGGAAATGCCGTCCTGCAGTTGAAGGAAGCCGGTCCGTGGACGGACCAGTTCCGGCACTGGCAACAGGTAAGCAGCTGACCGCAACTCCTCTGTGACTCCCGCACCGCGCACCGCCCACCGACACACCGGCCCCCGTACTCGCGCGCGAGTCGCGAGTACGGGGGCACCCCCTCAAGCAAGAACGGCCGCCGCGGGGGCGCCGGCCGGGTCGGGCCCGCGTATCAGCCGAGCAGCGTGCGGAGTTCCTTGAGGTTGTCCGGGGAGAACGAGCGTTCGCCGGACGAGATCTCGCCCAGCATCACCCCAACCGTGCGGCTCATGCGCGTGTCGACGCCGTGCTCGGCCGCCAGGGCGGCGTACCCGTCGTCGACGAGGCCGCGTTCGAGGGGGCGCCGGCGCACCGCGATGTCGCGGAAGCCACCGCTGCGGTCCTTCGGCTGTCCGGCGAGGTAGCGCACGAGCCGGTCGAGCGCCGCCTCCCGGGCGGCCTCGGAGGCGTCGGCCCGGAACGCGTAGGGCTCGTAGGCGTCGAAGTTCTCCAGGACGACGCCGGCCCGTACCGCGACCTCCGTGCTCTCCCGTGCGACGGCCGCGGCGAGGTCGCGGTTGCCGTCCACGACCTCGGCCATCGGGGCATCCACGACCGAGGTCAGGCCGAGGATGCCGCCGAAACCGCGCTTCGCGAACCGGTAGCCGGCGACGTTCGCCGACGCGGTGACGGGGCCGTAGGCACGGAAGTCGACCGCGACGTCCAGGGCATGCCGGTCCGGGGCCGAACCGTCCGGCATACCCACGGAGAGAGCGCCCGTGCCACCGAAGGACACCACACCCGGCTCCAGGAAGTCGCTGAAGATGTTGACGAACGCGCTGATGACCCGGTCGGCGCCGACCACCTCGGCGATGACCGGCTCGTTGACACCGTTCTGGAGCGACACCACCCGGCCGTCACCGGCCAGCCGGGGCGCGATCCACCGGGCGGCGTCGCGTGTGTGCTGCGACTTGGTGGCTATCACGGCGATGTCGATCGGCTCGGCGTCGGCCGGGTAATCGGCCGTCGTGTACGCCGGGACCCGCACCGCGTCGTCGGTGCCGTCGACCGCGCGGATGCGCAGGCCGCCCACGCGGATCGCCGCGACGTGGGCGGCATCGGTGTCGACCAAGGTGACCTTGACACCCGCGTGCGCCATCGCGTGGGCGACGGTACCGCCGATCGCGCCGGCGCCGATGATCGTGTAGCTGCGGTCGGTCATTCAGTTCTCCTCGGGGGTGTCGGGGGCCGCGGTGGTGCCGACCTGCCACGGGCTCGTGTCGGGGAAGTGCTGGGGCAGGCTCGCCGAGCCGACGGAGGTGCCGCCGTCGACCGGGAGGGTGGCGCCGGTGATCCAGCGGGCCTCGTCGCCGAGCAGGTAGAGCACCGCGTTGGCCACGTCCTCGGGCCGGGCACCGCCGGGGAGGATGTCGGCCGAGGCCATGAGCGCGGCGTACTCCGCGCTGATCGGGTTGACCTCGCTGTCGATGGAGAAGAACCCCGGCGCCACGGCGTTCACACGGATGCCCACGTGGCCCAGCTCGATCGCGCAGGCCATCGTGACCATCGTCAGCGCCGCCTTGGACGTCGAGTAGTGCGCCGTGCCGGGCCGCGCGCGCTTGGCCGCTCCGGAGGTGAGGTTGACGACGGCGGGGGTGCGGCCGGCCTCGATGGCGTGCCGGGCGAGCTGTTGCGTCGAGAGGAGGGGCGCGACGACGTTGACCGCCTGGACGTGGTTCCACCGCTCGACGTCGAGGGAGAGGAAGGGGATCGCCGGGTAGATGCCCGCCGCGTTGACGAGGCCGTCCACGGGGGCCAGCGCCCACGCCTCGTCGACGAGGCCCGTCGCGAAGGCGGGGTCGGCCAGGTCGCCGACCAGCGCGCGCGTGCGGACGCCGTGCTCCTTCGTGACACTGTCGAGTGTCTCCTCGACGGCGGCGGCCCGTACGTCGACACCCGTGACGTCCCAGCCGGCGGCGCCGAGCCGCCGGGCGATGGCCGCCCCGAGGCCGTTGCCGGCGCCCGTGACGACGGCGTGCCGGGATTCCTGACTCATCGGGTTGCGCCCTTCGTCGTGGTGAGGCCGGCGGCGGCGACCGCCGCGACCTGTTCGTGGGTCGCCCACCAGACACCGCTGGTGCCGCGGATGTGGGCGAGGAGTTCCCGCAGGATCGAGAAGCGCGAGCGGTGACCGATCAGCGAGGGGTGCATGGTCAGCTGGAACAGCCCGCCCTCCTCCACGGCGCCGTCGAACTCCCGCTTCCAGATGTCCAGCACACCGGCCGGCGGCGTGTAGGGGCGCAGGCCCGCGTAGCGGACCATGGCGAAGTACGGGGCGTCGTCGCGGATCCATTCGACGGGAATCTCGACCACGCCCGTCGGGCTGCCGTCCGCCAGCAGTTCGTAGGGTCCGTCGTCGGCCATCAGAGAGGAGTCGTAGCGGAAGCCGAGTTCGCGCAGCACGTCCAGGGTGTGGGGCGAGAAGTCCCAGGACGGCGTACGGATCCCCACCGGCCGCCGCCCCGACAGCCGCTGGAGCGTGTCGAGGCTGCGCGCGGTCAGCTCCAGCTCGTCGTCACGGGAAAGCAGGGTGTTGCGCTCGTGGATCCAGCCGTGAACACCCAGTTCGTGCCCCGCGGCCATGTACGCCTCGACCTCGTCGGGGTGCAGCAGCGCGGACACCGCCGGCATGAAGAACGTGGCGGGGACGTCGTACTCGGCCAGCAGGCGCAGCAGCCGGGGCACGGCGACGCGCGCACCGTACTCACCGGCCGCGAGGGTGCCGGGCGTCTGGGAGTTGTCCCGCAGCACCGGCGTTTCGTGGTCGCTGTCGAAGGAGATCGCCACGGCGACGCGGGCCCCCTCCGGCCAGCCGTCCCGCGCCAGCGGCCGGCCCGCCCGGACCTGTTCGACCAGGGGGCGCCACACGTCTTCGGGCCACTGCCAGGGTTCGAGCGCGGTCGGGTCGTCGGCGGCGGACATCAGTGGTCCTGCGCCGCGGTGGCGGCGGGCATCACATGGCGCATCCCGTGGACGATCGCTCCTCCGGCGCGCAGGGCGGCCGCGACGTGCACGGTCTCCGCGAGCTGCTCGGGCGTGGCACCGGCCGCGACGGCCGCCGCGCTGTGCGCCTCCAGGCAGCCGTCGCACTGGGTCGTCAGCGCGACACCGATGGCGATCAGTTCCTTGGTCACCTTGTCGAGGGCGGTGTCGCCGTCGAGGACCGCCGCGTTGAACGCGCCGAAGCGGCGCCACATGGACCCCGCATGGGTGGAGAGCGAGGTGAAGTCGGCGGCGTGGGAGTGGGCCTGGGCGGTGGACATGAGGCTCCTTCGGGTGATGGGGGAGTGATCGGTGGTGGGGGATGGGGGCGGTCAGACGGTGCCGAGAAGGCGCACGATGCGGACGTAGGTGGCCGCGCACAGCACGACCGACGCCGCGTCGACACGCTCGTCGTCGCCGTGGAACCGGCGCCGGAACTCGGCGTAGTCCAGCTCGTCGCTGAAGAGACCGAACCCGTAACAGGGCAGTCCGCGGGCCAGGTAGTGCCGTGCGTCGTTGCCCCCGGGAGTCAGCAGCGGCAGCGGCCGGGCGCCGGGATAGGCCTCGGCGCTCGCGGCGGCGATGGCCCGGTAGAGCGGGTCGTCCGCCGCCGCGACGAGCGCCGGCGCCTCCGCGCCCGGCTCGACGGTGACGCCGGGCAGGCCCGCCAGCGCGCGGCCGATCTCCGCGTCCGCGTCGGCGCCCGTCTGACCGGGCAGCAGGCGGACATCGACCTCGACCACGCCTTCGCCGGGGATGACATTGGACTTCGTCCCCGAGGTGACGACGTTGGGCGAGACGGTCAGGTGGGTGAGGGCGTGCAGCACCCGCGCATAGGCGCCCGTCTCGGGCAGGGCCGCGTCCAGCGTGGCCGGGTCGCTCAGCCGCGCCACCAGGTCCGGGGCGAGGCCGAGCGCCGCGAGCAGGCCGGGCCACCACCCGTCCGCGGGTACGGTCGGCTCCGCCTCGTGCGCGGCCAGTCGGCCGACGGCGTCGGCCGCGAGCACGGCGCCGCTGAGCACGCCGTACGGCATGGAGCCGTGCCCGGACTCGCCCCGCAGCCGCAGGCGCCGGCCGGCGGCGCCCTTCTGGCCCACGGTGACGCTCACCCGGCGGTCGTCGGGACCGCCGAAGACGAGGCCGCCGCCGGACTCGGTGATCGCGAAGTCCGCGAGGACGAGGTCGGGGCGGTGTCGCATCAGCCAGCCCATCCCGTACCGGCTGCCGGCCTCCTCGTCGGCGGTGGCCAGGAACAGCAGGTCGCCCGCGGGCCGTTCACCGGACTCGGCGATGATCTTGAATGCGACGGCCATCGACGCGGTGAGGCTGAGCATGTCGACCGCGCCGCGTCCCCACACGACCCCGTCGACCAGTTCACCGCCGAAGGGATCACGGGTCCAGGCCCCGATGTCGGCCGGCACCACGTCCAGGTGACCGAGCAGGGCCAGTGACGGCGCCGACGGGTCGGTGCCGGGCAGGCGCAGCAGCAGGTTCCCCCGGCCGGGGGCCGGTTCCACGAGGTGGACCTCGGCGCCGAGCGCCTTCAGCGCCCGCTCGCCGCCCAGATGATCCAGCAGGATCTCGACATTGCGGATCTCCTGGCCGGACCCCTCGGTACCGTCGTTGACGCAGGCCGCGCGGATCATCCGCCGGAGAAGGCCGACGGCGTCCCCGGGGGCCGCAGGGGCACGAAGGGCGCTCATGCGGCACCCTCCGGCACGGCGTCGAGGAGGGTACGGGTGTAGTCGTGCTGAGGCCGCTCGAAAACGTCCTCGACCGTGCCGACCTCGACCACTTCGCCCTTGCGCATCACCGCGACCCGGTCGGAGATCGCGCGCACGACCGTGAGGTCGTGGCTGATGAACAGGTAGGACAGCCCGAGGGAGTCCTGGAGCTCGGCCAGCAGGTCGAGGACCTGGGCCTGCACGGTGACGTCGAGCGCGGAGACCGGCTCGTCGCAGACGACGAGGTCGGGCTTCAGGGCGAGGGCCCGCGCGATGGCGACGCGCTGCCGCTGGCCGCCGGACAGCTCCGCGGCGCGCCGGCTTCCGTACGACGCCGGTAGCCCGACACGTTCGAGGAGTTCGCCGGCGCGTTCGCGGCGTTCCCGCCGGTCGCCGATCCCGAACGCCTTCATCGGTTCCTCCACTATCTGGGCGAGCGACAGGCGCGGGCTCAGGGACGCGTAGGGGTTCTGGTGCACGATCTGGAAGCGGCGGCGCAACTGGCGCAGTTCGGCGGGCTTCAGACTGCCGGTGTCGACGCCGTCGAACTCGACGGTGCCGCCGGTCGGCTTCTCCAGGCACATGACCATGCGCGCGGTCGTCGTCTTCCCGGAGCCCGACTCGCCGACGACGGAGAGGGTCTCCCCGCGGTTGATCTCCAGGTCGACGCCGCCGACGGCGGTGAAGACCTGGCTCCGGCCGGCGTCGTCGCGGGTGTGGAACTCCTTGACCAGTCCGCGCGCGACGACCAGGGGCGTCCCGCCCGGCTCCGCGGCCGGCCGCCGGCGCGCGGTGGCCCGGTGGGTACGCCGGGTGGGCAGCGAGTTCAGCAGCCGCCGGGTGTAGTCCTCCTGCGGGTCCGTCAGCACCTGGGCGCTGGGGCCGCTCTCGACGACCCGTCCCTGGGACATCACCACCACCCGCTGGGCGCGTTCCGCCGCCACCCCGAGGTCGTGGGTGACCAGGACGACCGCTGTGCCCGCGTCGGCGATCAGCTCGTCTAGGCGGTCCAGGACCTGCTTCTGCACGGTGACGTCGAGGGCGCTGGTCGGCTCGTCGGCGATGATCAGGCGCGGCCGGCATGCCCACGCGATGCCGATCAGGACGCGCTGGCGCATACCGCCGGAGAACTCGTGGGGGTACTGTCGGGCGCGCCGGGCGGGGTCGTCGACCCCGGCCTCGCCGAGGATCTCCACGGCCCGTTCCCAGGCGGTACGCCGGGTGCGGCGGCCGTGGACGACGAGCGCCTCGGCGATCTGATGGCCCACCCGCTGCGTCGGGTCGAGGGAGACCGTCGGGTCCTGCGGAACGAGGCCGATCAGCCCGCCGCGCAACGCGCGCAGCGCGGTCTCGGGCAACCGGTCGATACGCCGCCCGTCGAACTCGATGCTGCCCCGGTCGATGCGGGCCCTGTCGGGGAGCAGGCCCATGACGGACAGGGCGGTGGTCGACTTGCCCGAACCGGACTCCCCGACGATGGCGACCACTTCGCCGGCGCCGACGGTGAAGCTGACGTCGCGCACGGCGCTGATGGCGCCGTCGCGGTAGGAGACCGCCAGGTCCCGGACGTCGAGCAGCGGGCCGGCCGATTTCGTCGTCTTCTCAGCGACGGCGGCGGCAGCGGCGGTCGCAGTCGTGCTGGTGCTTGTGCTTGTGTTCGTGGTCTCGCTCATCGGTTCCTCCTCGACGAGCCGGCCTGCCGGGCGACCCGGTTGACGGACAGCACGATCACCACCACCAGCAGTCCGGGGATCGTCGTGAGCCACCACGCGGTGGCCAGGTAGTCGCGGCCCTCGGCGATCATGGCTCCCCATTCCGGCGCGGGTGGCTGGGCGCCGTAGCCGAGGAAGCTGAGAGCGGCGATCGCCAGCAGCGCGGTGCCGAACTCGACGGTGGTGAGCGCGATCACGGGGCCGAGCGAGTTGGGCAGCACGTGCCGGCCGAGGATCCCCCACCAGCGCACCCCGCTGGCCCGGGCCGCGTCGACGTAGCCGGCGTTGCGGATGCGCAGCACCTCGCTGCGCATGGTCCGGGCGACCGAGGCCACGCTGGCGATACCGACCGCGATCGCGACCTTGACGGTGCCGCCGCCGAGCGCGGTGATGACCGCCATCGACAGCAGGATCGCCGGGATCGCGAGCATGATGTCGCACACCCGCATCACGATGTCGTCGATCCAGCCGCCGACGAAGCCCGCGAGGAGGCCGAGCAGCGTCCCCACCACGAGGGCGAGAGCGACGGCGACGACGACGCCGCTGACCGACAGCCAGGCGCCGTCGACCAGCCGGGCGTAGATGTCGCGGCCGAACTGGTCGGTGCCGAAGGGGTGTTCGGCGGACGGGGCGAGGAACCGGTCGGCGCCGTTGCCGACCAGGGGGTCGGCGTCGGAGAACCAGCCGGGGAAGAGGGCCCAGAACACGATCAGGGCGAGCACGAGGCAGGCCAGGACGAGTCCGGCGTGGCGGACGGCGGCACGCAGGCGGCTGCCGGATCCGCGCCGTTTCGTCTCCGACGGCACCTGGTCGTCGGTCGGCTCCTCGGCCGGGAGCACGGCCGTGTCGGGAGCGGAGATGTGCGGAGTCATGAAGCTGCCCTCATCAGTCGGATCCGCGGATCGATGAGCGGGTAGAGGAGGTCCACCACGAGGCTGGAGAGGACGAACATCAGCGCCGTCACGAGCACGACGCCCTGGACGACCGGGATGTCCTTGTTGGAGACGGCGGTCGCGGCGGTCAGCCCGAGTCCGTTGCGGGCGAAGACGGTCTCCACCAGCACCGAGCCGCCGAAGAGACCGCCGACGAGGACACCGGTCACGGTGAGCGCCGGGATCGCGGCGTTGCGCAGCGCGTGGCCGAAGTGGATGCGCAGCCGTCCGGCGCCCTTGGCCCGCAGCACCTCGACGTAGGGCTCGGCCAGGGTGGACTGAAGGCTGGCGGAGAGGACCTGGGCTATCACGGCGCCGATCGGGATGGCGAGGGTCACCGCGGGCAGGACGAGGGCCTCAAGTCCGCTGCCGCCGACGGCGGGAAGCAGGCCCATGCGGAACGAGACGAACTGCAGGAGCATCAGCCCGACCCAGAACGTCGGCATCGACACCGCCACCGGCGGAAGCGACAGCAGGAGTCCGCGCAGCCAGAGCGAGCGGGTGAGGTTGGCCGCGACCGCCAGCCCGACGCCGCCGATCAGCGCGAGCACCAGGGCGCTGGAGGCGAGCGTCAGGGTGGAGGGGAAGGCGTCGGCCAGCATCTGCGAGATGGACTGACCGCTGTTGAAGGAACGGCCCAGGTTGCCCTGGACGAGGTGCAGCAACTGGAGTCCGTACTGGGCGAGGACCGGCTTGTCCGTGCCGTACTCGCTCCGGAGGGCGGCCAGTTGCTCCGGGGTGGAGGAGGCGACCGCCTCCGGACCGAGCATCGCGGCGACCGGGTCGCCGGGCACGATGTACAGGATGAAGAAGGAGACCGTGAAAGCGGCCCACATGACCAGCAACGCGTGCAGCACGCGCCTGCCGAGATATCGGATCAGCATCGGAGTCCTCTTGCCGTGCGGAGGAGGGTCAGCCCTTGAGGGCCGCGTCGTAGAGGACGAAGCGCGAGGCCGCGTCGTAGCGCACGCCCGTCACGTCGTCGGAGACGGCGACCACCTGGGTGAGCTGGCTGAGCGGGAAGATCCAGCCGTTGTCGAGCAGGATCTTCTGGACCTCGCCGGCAGCCTCGGCACGGGCCGCGGTGTCGGTGGTCGAGCGGATCATGTCGAAGAGCGGCGCGAGCTGCTTCTGCACCGGGTTCTTCTTGTCGGTGAAGGTGAAGTTGGTGGCGTCGGGGGCGTACATCGCGCGCAGGATGTCGGGGTCGGGGCGAGAGACCGAGGTGGAGACGAAGTCGTACTTGCCGGTGAGGTACTCCGAGGCGTACTGCGCGGCGGTCATCTTCTTGAGGACCAGGTCGATGCCGACCTTGCGCAGCTGCTGCTGGAGGTACTCCACGACGTTGGTCTGGTAGAAGTACGCGACCGACAGGCTCAGCTTCTTGCCGCCCTTGGCGCGGATACCGTCGGAGCCCTTCTTCCAACCTGCGGCGTCGAGGATCTTCGCGGCCTGGTCAGGGTCGTACGTCAGCAGTGAGGAATCGTTTTTCCAGCCGGGGGTCGTCTGCCCGAGCGGGCTGGTCGCCACGCCGTAGGACTTGGTGAGCACGGTCTTGGTGATGTCCTCGCGGTCGATGGACATCTGGAGCGCCTTGCGGACCTGTGTGTCGTCCAGGATCGGCGAGGAGCCGCTGAGGTTGGGCGAGATGCCGATGACGACGCCGGGGTTGACCCGGGTCAGGAGGTGGAAGCCGTTGCCGTCGAACCCGGCCTCGTCCTGGGACTGGATCGTGGTGGCCATGTCGACCTGGTGCGAGCGCAGGCTGCCCGCCCGGACGCTCGGCTCGGTCGAGACCTGGTAGGTGACGCCGGCGAGCTTGGCGGCCCCGGCGTGCTGGGCGAGCCCGGAGGGCCAGGCGTAGCCGTCTCGGCGCTCGATGCGCACCGACTGGTTGGCCCGGTAGGAGGCCAGCGTGAAGGGTCCGGAGCCGACGAGGGTGGTGCCGGCGCAGCGGTTGTCGGCCGACGCGGCGAGCGTCTTGGCGGAGAGGATGCCGAGGGTCGGCGTCGAGGCGGCCATCAGGAACTGCGCGTTGGGCGCCTCGAAGTCGACCGTCACCGTGGTGGCGTCGGGCGTCTTGATGTCTTTGAGGCCGCCCATGTAGGAGCTGCCGTACACGGACTTGCTGCCCAGGTCGACGACGCCCTGAAGGGACGCCTTGACGGCGGCCGCGTCGAGCGCGGTGCCGTCCGAGAAGGTCACGCCGTCCCGCAGTTGGAAGGTGAAGCTGGTCGCGTCGTCGTTGACCTTCCAGCTCTTGGCCAGCCACGGCTTGAACTCGCCCGAGTCGGGGTCCTGGTCGATGAGCGAGTCCACGAGCTGGCGGCCGATGACGTTGGAGGCGATGAGGGTGGCCTGCACCGGATCCAGGCAGACCGGGTCGGCGTCGATCGCGACCTTCAGGTCGCCGCCCTTCCCGCCGCCGGCGGCAGCGGAGTTGCCGCCGCTGTCACAGGCGGCGAGCAGGATCACCATGCTCAGGGCGGCGGCTCCGGTGGCGAGTGCGCGGACGGGACGGCGGCCTGGCGCCGACCGGGGGATGAGGTTCACCGCGGGGTTCCTCTCGAAAGGCTCGGAATCGAGCAGGAGTTGGAGGACGACTGCGACAACGCCGGGACACCACAGGACGTTGAAGCTTCAAAAGTCAACTGCTTGTTGAGTCGAGACCGTAAGGTGCCACGATTCGTGGGGTCAAGGTCCCGTTCGGGAAGATTTACGCCCTCGTAACTCAACGAGAAGTTGATTCCGGCGGTGTTAAATGACCTCCAGCCCCTGTCAATGCAACAAGTCATTGAATAGTGTGGGGCTCGCCGCAAGGCCGTGACCGACGTGCTTCGAGCCGTCGGCGCGATGGATGCGACAACGCCTGCGTCAGCGGTGCGACGGTGTGCCAATCTGACGATCAATTGCCCGGCTGGAGCCACCAGTTCGGGCGAGCCCATCCAGCCCTCACACCACGAAAGCGATCCCATGACCGAGGACCCGTCGCTTCCGCAGCAGCAACGTCAGCGCCGCACCCTGCCTCCGCGGGCGACAGTGGACGGCGAGCGGCTGATCGCCGTCTTCGCCGAACTCGTCGAGCCTCTCGGGCGAGCCCTTCCCGCCTCCAGTGAGGTCGTGCTGCACGACCTCAGCAAACTGCCCGACTCCATCGTCGCCGTACAGGGCGACGTCACCGGCCGCAGGCTCGGGGACCCCGCCACGGACCTGCTGCTCGAACGGGTCGCCGACGGCGACCTCGACCACCAACTCGGTTACGAGACCCGGCTCCCCGACGGACGCCGGATGCAGTCGTCAACCATGATCATCCGAGATGTCTCGGGGCATCCGGTAGCGGCGCTGTGCATCAACACCGACATCTCCGCCTGGCTGGAGGTGCGCCGGATCGCCGACGCGATGATCGCCGGTCCGATCGAAGAGCCCCAGGAGCGGGTGCCGACGCGCAGCACCCGCCCCGACGGGCCGCCGAGCGCCGAGTCCTTCCCCCACGACGTCGACGAACTGGCGGCCCACCTGGTCCACGCCGCACTCATGGAGGCCGGCATCGAGGTCGACCAGATGAAGAAGGAGCACAAACTCAGGTTCGTCGAGACGCTGCAGTCCAAGGGCTTCTTCATGCTGCGCGAAGCCGTGGACATGACCGCCGCGGCGCTCGGTGTCAGCCGGTTCACGATCTACAACTACCTCAACGAGCTGGATGCCCGCGCCAGCACCACCGCGGACCCGCTCACTACAGAGAAGGCGAGCGACAAGCCCAGATGATCGACATAGCGTCCCTGGACTCCCTGACCCCGGACCGCCTGCGCGGCATGGGAGGACTGAAGTGGTCCGACCCTGCCGAGACCCTGCCCGCGTGGGTGGCCGAGATGGACTTCGGTTGCGCTCCTCCGATCGTCCAGGCCCTGCACGAGGCGGTGGATTCGCTGAACTTCGGCTATCTGCCGCCGGCGGTGACTTCCTCGCTGTCTGCCTCGTGCGCCACCTGGCTGCGTCGATGTTTCGACTGGGAGGTACCCGCCGAGCGGGTACGCCCGGTGGCCGACGTCCTGGCCGCGTTCCAGCTCACCATCAGGCACTTCACCGCGCCCGGCAGCGCGGTGGTGGTGCCGACCCCCGCCTATGAGCCCTTCCTTTCCCTCCCGGCCGAGTTGGGCCGGCGTGTCATCGAGGTCCCGCTGCGGCCGGTCGACGGCCGCTGGCTGCTGGACCCCGACGACTTGGACAGGGCACTGGCCGAAGGCGCCGGGCTCGTGGTGGTCTGCGACCCCCACAACCCCACCGGCACGGTGTGCAGCGCCGAGGAGCACCTCGCCGTCGCCGAGGTCGTCCAGCGCCACGGCGCCCGTGTGTTCAGCGACGCCATCCACGCCCCGATCGTCTATCCCGGCCACCGGCATGTGCCGTACGCGTCGGTGAGCGAGGCGGCGGCGGCCCACACGGTGACGGCCGTCTCGGCGGCCAAGGGGTGGAACCTGGCCGGGCTCAAGGCGGCCCAGGTGATTTTCAGCAATCCTGCCGACGCCGAGAGCTGGAGCGAGTTCGGCCTCCACGCGGAGGTCGGCACCAGCAACTTCGGCATGATCGCCAGCACGGCGGCGTACTCGGCGGGCGGCCAGTGGCTGGAATCGGTCGTGGACTACCTCGACGAGACCCGGTACCACATCGTCTCCCGCCTGGCCGCGGAACTGCCCCAGGCACGCGTCAGCACGCCGGAAGGCACCTACTTCGCGTGGCTCGACCTGCGCGGCGCCGGCCTCGGCGCCGACGCCGCCGCAGTCCTGCGGGACCGGGCCCAAGTCACCGTCACCGACGGCAATCTCGCCGGTGACGGCAACGCGGGCTTCGTCCGCTTCAACTTCGCGACACCACGCCCCATCGTCGACGTGATGCTCGACCGCATCGTGGCGGTGCTCGCGTGACCGCCACCGCCCTGGGTCTCGACCTCACCGGCGGCCGGGCCAGGCTCGTACTGCCTGCGGACGGCTGCTCGGTCCTCGCCCTCCCCATGCTCACCTCGGGACTGGGCTCCAGCCGGATCAACCTCGACCGCGGCCAGCCGGGCTCGGTCCGGCGCTGGGACCTCGAACGGATCGGCGCCGAGATCTGGGTCATGGAACACAACGACCACCACGGTTCGTCCGGCGGACGCGCCGACGGCGCGGCCTCCTTCGCCCGCTCGGCGCTGGGCGTCCTGGCCACCGAGGACGGTCCGGACGACGGACTGACCCGGATCGACCTCACCGACCTCGTCCGCACCGACCTGATGGGCGTCGCACGCTGGGCGCGCCTCGCGGGCGCCGGCCAACCGGCGGTCGACCCGCACCGGTCCCGGGTCGACCCCACGGGCTGCACCACGCACTCACGCGGGGTCGAGATCGACACACTCCTGACCTTCACGGGCTTCACCGGTGACGAGATCGACCGGATCGTGCCCGACCCGCGGGCGGTGACGCTGCGCCAGCGGCTGTCGCTGACACCACTGCCGGACCCGGCGGCACCGAGCCTGGACTTCGACCCGCGGGCCGGCGGCTACGGCAAGGTGCGCCTCGACACCGATCGCGACGCCGCCCACTCCCCGGAGCACGCGGTGCATCCCCGCTTCGCGCTGCGGCCCGTCACCGGGACGGAAGAGAAGGAACCGGCACAGGACGCGGTGACCGCGGCCGAGCCGATCGTCTTCTCCGTCGACCCGGACATCCCCGAGCCGTACCTGTCGGCCGTGGTCGAAGGCGGCGGCTGGTGGGCCGAAGGCTTCACCGCGGCGGGCTGGCACGACGCCTACCGCGTCGAGGCCCGGCCCCGGGACACCGACCCCGCGGCGATCGGCACCAACGCCGTCTGGTGGGTTCACCGTGCGGGGCGCGGCTGGTCGATGGGGGCCGGACTGTGCGACCCGCGCACCGGTCAGATCGTCAAGGGCAACGTGCGGCTGGGGTCGCAGCGCGTCCGGCAACTGACCGCCCTCGGCGAGGCACTGCTCTCCCCCTACGGCCGCCCGGACGAACAAGAGCGAGTGGACGCGATCCAGCGGATGGTCCTGGCCCGGATCCGCCTACTGGCCGCACACGAGATCGGCCACGCGCTGGGCTTCATGCACAACTACGCCTCTCACCTGCACGAACAACCCTCCGTCATGGACTACCCCTTCCCCCGTCTCGATGTGGGTGCGGACGGCACCGTCAGCCTCGACGACGCCTACCCGGCGGGCCTCGGCCCCTGGGACGTGTTCACGGTGCGCTACGCCTACGGTCGCCTCGACGCCGCGGAGCGCCGCGCACTGCTCGCGGCCGAGCACGCCGCGGGGCGCCGCTACCTCACCGACGAGGACGGGCACGCGCCACAGAGCTGCGCGCCGCACGCGGTGCCGTGGACCGAGGGAACATCGGCCCTGGACGACCTCGACCGCGTCCTGCGGGTGCGCCGGGCCGCCCTCGACGCCTTCGGACCCGGGTGCCTGCCCCCCGGACGCCCGGTGGGCGAACGCGACGGCCGGTTCGCCATGCTGCACCTCCTGCACCGCTACCACGCGGAGACGGTGGGCAGGATCGTCGGTGGTGTCAGCTACGAGTACGGCCGCTCCGGCGACGACGTCCCGCCCCCAGTGGTGAGCTCGGGCACCGACCAACAGGCAGCCCTCGCCGCTGTCGCAGCGCTTGCGGCGCCCTCGGTCGTCCTTCCGCACACGGGCGCCGCAAGCGTGCTGCTGCCACCGCCGATCCGCACGACGCGCGGCGACGACGCGTTCACGGGAGCCGTCGGACCGCCGTTCGACGCGTTCGCCGCGATCGCGGCCGCCGTGGCCGTGCCCGCGCGAATCCTCCTCGAACCCGCACGCCTGAACCGTCTCACCCAGCAGGTCCTGCACGATGCCACGGTGCCGACGGTCGCCGACGTGGTCGCGGCGCTCCTGCAGCAGGTGAAGCGAGACGGCTCCGGGACCGTGACCACGGTCGGACTCGACGCTCTCGCCCGTGTCGCGCTCACGTCACTGCACGGTGGGGGACTGCACGCACCCGCACGCATGGCACTCGGGGAGGCGCTCGGCACCGGAGACGACTGGCCGTCGTGGGTCGGGCCCGCGATCACCGATCCGGCTCGGATCCCTGCGGGACCTGCACCGGAGGTGCCCACAGGCACCCCTCTGTAGCACCGGTGGCTCGCCGGCACCTCGGCCAGACCCGTGCACACGGCCACGGCCCGGGGAGGGGTGGTGGTGTGTGTACGGCGACGCGGGGCTGCAGTACGCCCTGGCTCACCTGCCGCACCCGGCTTGGGTTCGCCGGGGCCGCGTCGGTGTGCACCCGACGGTTCCCGAACTGCGCCGGGTGCTCGCGGACGCCTTGGAGCTGGGTAGGCCTCTGCCGTGCGGGGCGGGGGAGGCTGGCCTGATGCTGGTGAACGCGCTGCGGCGGCCTCGTGCGCTGGTACTGGACGAGGCGCAGCGTCTTCCTGGGCTGGCGCTGGAGTTATTGCGGGGGCTGTAGGGCCACCCGGACACGGGTACGGCGCTGGTTCTGGCGGGTGCGGGCGGTGAGCGGGCGGTGAGCGGGCGGTGAGCGGGCGCTGCGCCGACTGCCCGCGCAGCCCGGAACGTCGTGCGCAGGGCGCAGCCGAGGGCCGCGAATACCGCCGACGTCGATGGTCAGGCCCCCGCTGCGGTTGCGTACCCACCGCCGCACGGCATACGTGCAGTGCGCCGCGGTGTCGGGGGTGGCAGCCGGCTGGGTTGCGGGGCGCTCATGCGTCCGGTTCGCACCCTTGCCAGCATCGGAAACGCGCTCGTACGGAACCGGGAAGCGGTCGGTGACCCGCTCACCCGGTTCGGTGCCGAACCCGGTCGCATTCGGGACAACATCGCCCAGCTCGGCGGGCACCCCTGATCAGCCGCGCCCCGGCCCAAGCGGCCCCCGGGCTAGAGCACGACCCGCAACCCCCGGCCACCGCCCGCCCCGAAGCCCACGGCCCGGCGCCCGGCTCCAGGCCTGAAGACCGCGTCGACGAAACCGTCTCCGCGCCGCGGCCGGTATCTCCGCCGCCCCCTCCGCATCCGCCGCGACACCCGGGCGGCCCTCGTCGCCCGCCGGGGCGCTGTCCGTCCGAGTCCGAGCCGCTGCCGGGGCCGTCGACCGCACCCACAGCTGTTCGCGGACGCCACACCACTTGCCGTCCTTTCCGGCAGCTGACTCCGGCGGATCCTCCTCGGGGGCGCTACGGCACGTGATCGCGCAGGCTCGCCTGAGACCCCGTCACCAGTCACCCGTACAAGGTGAGTTGAGCCCAGTACCGCCTCCGAGATCGGCGCGGCGGTCGCGCCGGATCCCGAGCCGTCGTGTTCCCGTTGCGCGCTATGGCGTGAAGTAGGCGGACGACGTCCGGAAAATCACTTCCCGCGCAACCGTTGACTATGGACATCCCTGTACCTACGCTCTCGCTTGTCCATGGTTGTCCATACACAAAGTGGTGTGTCGATGAAGATCGCGGTAGTCGGAAGTTACGGGGCCGGCCTGACCATGCGGGTCCCCAGGGCGCCCTCCGCGGGGGAGACGGTGTCCGGTGGGACCTTCGATCCCGGTCCCGGCGGCAAGGGCAGCAACCAGGCCGTCGCCGCCGCCCGGCTGGGTGCCGAGGTCGCACTCCTCACGGCTGTCGGTGACGACGACTTCGGCCGCGCGGCACGGGAGTTGTGGCGCACGGAGGGAGTCGGCGCCGAGCACGTGGTGACCGCACTGGCACCCACCATGGTCGGGTTCATCCTGGTCGAGCCGTCCGGGGAGAACCGCATCGCCATCGCTCCCGGCGCCCTCGACGAGCTGGACGCGGCGGCGGTGGAGAGCTTCCGCGCCGAGATCGCCGCCGCCGACGTCCTGGTCGTCTCGATGGAGATCCCGGAGGAGGCCGTGGCCGCGGCCCTGCGGACCGGCCGCGAGAGCGGCACCCGCACCCTCCTCAACCCCGCGCCGGCCCGGCCGCTGCCCGAGGAGTGCTGGCCGCTGATCGACGTGATCACCCCGAACCAGACGGAGGCGCCCGTCCTCCTCGGGCTCGGCGAGGAGCACGGACTCGGTGACGAGGACCTGGTCCGGGCCCTGCGGGAGCGTACGGGCGGGATCGCGGTGCTCACCCGGGGCGGCCAGGGAGCGCTCGTCGCCGAGGATTCGGGCGTCACCTCCGTGCCGCCGCATCCGCCGGCCGCCGTCGTCGACACCACCGGCGCGGGCGACTCGTTCACCGCTGCCCTGGCCGTCGCGCTGGCCGAAGGGCTGCCTGTCGCCCGGGCGGCCGCGTTCGCCGCGGTGGCGGGCGCCCACACCGTCTCCGTCGCGGGGGTCGTCCCCGCCCTGCCCACCAGAGACCAGCTCGACGCCCGGATCGGGAGAACCTCGTGACTCTGACCACCTCCACCTCACCCGCCCCGGCGGCGTCCCCGGGCCCGAAGTCCACCCGGCAGGCCCCCTCGGCGCTGCGCAGACTCCTGCACGCACGCGAAGCCGGTGTGTTCGCCGCACTGGTCATGCTCTTCCTGCTGGGCACGGTGCTCTCGCCGACCTTCGCCCAGTCCGACAACCTGCTCTCGGTCGGACAGCAGATCGCGCAGATCGGCATCATGGCCGTCGGCGTGACCTTCGTGATCCTCAACGGCGAGATCGACCTCTCCGTCGGATCCACCTACGCGCTGTCCGCCATCTCCACCGGCATGCTCATCTCGGACGGCTGGAGCTGGCCGGCCGCGATGTTCGTCGGACTCGCCGTCGGGGTGCTGGCCGGACTCGTCAACGGGCTGGCCGTCGTGGTCCTCGGGGTGCCCTCCTTCATCGTCACCCTGGGCACGCTCAGCGTCTTCCGCGGGATCGCCCTGCTCATCTCCGACGGCGCCCCGATCTCACTGAGTTCGTCGCGGCCCGGCGTGGCCGAGTTCAATCTCCTGGGCCAGGGACGGCTGTTCGGTGTCATACCGATGCAGTTCGTGTTCTTCGCCGCCGTCGCGGCCATCGGCGTGGTGCTGCTGGCCCGCTCCCGCTTCGGCTTCAACACCTATGCGGTGGGCGGCAACCAGGAGGCGGCGCGGCTGGTCGGCGTCAACGTCAAGCGGGTCAAGCTCACCGCGTTCGTGCTCTCCGGTTTCACCGCGGGCCTCGCGGGCGTCCTCGGTCTGTCCTTCCTCTCCTACGTGCAGGGCGTGACCGGCCAGGGCCTGGAGCTGACCGTCATCTCGGCCGTCATCATCGGCGGCGCCGCGCTCTTCGGCGGCTCGGGCACGATGTGGGGCACCGTCATCGGCGTCGCCTTCATCGGCCTGCTCCAGAACATCCTCAACATCAAGGGCATCTCGTCCTTCTGGCAGACCGTTGTCACGGGTCTGGTCATCGTCGCCGCCGTCGCGGCCGACACCTGGCAGCGCAAGCGCAAGAGCCGCGCCTGACCGGCACTGCCCCGCCCTATACCGGCATTGACCGGCACAGGCACCGCCCCGCACCGGCCCATGACGACACTCCGTTACGACACTCCGCGCACCCCACGCCGCACCGCGCGGGCAGTCCCGGCCGCCGAGCCGCGTCGCCGGTCGCCCGCGACCCCGTACACCCTCTTCCCCGGCCCTCGCCCCACCGACGGACACGACAAAGGAGTCACCATGTCCCCGCGTACTCTCCTCAGATCGCTCGCCGCCGCCACGGCTGCCGTCGCGGCGCTCGCCCTCACCGGTTGCGGTGCCGTCACCGCCGCCGACTCGGGTGGCTCCGGCGACGGCTCCTTCAAGCTCGCCCCGTACATCCAGCAGCGGGTCGACGACGACAAGCCGATGCGCATCAAGCTGAGCTACCACGACCCCTCGCTCGCCTTCGCCACCCCGATCTCCGCGGGCATGAAGCGCGCCGGCAAGGAACTGGGCGCCGATGTCGCCCTCATCGGCCCCACCGGCGGCGACGCGGCCAAGCAGGTCTCCGAGATACAGACCCTCATCCAGCAGAAGGCCGTGGACGGACTCGCCGTCTCCTCCGCCTCCAGCGACGCCCTGAAGCCGGTGATCAGCCAGGCCTACAAGGCCGGCATCCCGATCATCTCCTTCAACACCGACAACCCCGACTCGCAGCAGATGGGCTTCGTCGGCCAGGACCTCAAGGGCTCGGGCGAGGCCCAGGCCAAGGAACTGCGCAAGCAGCTCAAGGGCGACGTCGCGGGCAAGTCCGTCGTGGTGTTCTCCGTGGACACCGGCGCGGGCTGGTCGCACGACCGCTTCTCCGGATTCGAGGCCGGCATGAAGGGCAGCGGCCTGAAGATCGTCGGCCCCGTCAACGTGGGCAACGAACCCAACGCCGCCTACAACACCGTCGAGTCGACCATGTCCGGCCAGTCCGGGGTCGTCGCCGTCGCGGGCCTGGACTGCTGCTCCACCACCGCCGCCGCCAAGTGGGTCGCCCAGTCCAAGAACGCGGACGGCATCGCCATGGGCGGCTTCGACCTGCTGACCCAGACCGCCGAGTACGTCGACAAGGGCGTCCTGGACTTCACCATCAGCCAGAACCCGTCCGAGCAGGGCTTCCAGGCCGTGAAGGTGCTCCACACCTTCCTGACCAAGGGCACCGAGATCACCGGGGTCGACACCGGCGCCCAGTTCATCACCCGCGCCAACCTGGCCGACGCCACGGTGGAGGACTGATGTCCGCCGCCCCCCGCGATCTCCCCGCCGAGGCGGCCACTCCTTCCGGCCCCGCCGTCTCCGTCCGTGGCCTGTCCCGCAGTTTCGGCCCGGTGCGCGCCCTGCGCGACGTCTCCTTCGACGTCCCCGCAGGGGAGATCACCGCGCTGCTGGGGGAGAACGGCGCAGGCAAGTCGACCCTGCTGAAGATCCTGGCCGGCCTCCAGCCGCCCAGCGACGGTGGTGTCAGCGTCTTCGGCGAGGAGGTCACCTCCTTCGACCCCAGCACGATGCTCAGCCGCCACGGCGTGGCGATCGTCCCGCAGGAACTGTCGCTGCTGCCCGACCGCAGCGTGGCGGAGAACGTCCTCAGCGGGGTCGAACCGGGCAGCCGCTGGTTCCCCTCCCGCCGCCGGATGGCGGAGCGCACCGCCGAACTGCTCGCCGGACTCGACCTGGACCTCGACCCGAACGCCTCCGTACGCACCCTGGACCTCGCCACGCAGCAGCTCATCGTGGTGGCCCGGTCCGTCGCCCGGGGCTGCCGGGTGCTGATCCTGGACGAACCGACGGCGATGCTCACCCCCGCCGAGGCCGACCGCCTGTTCGCCCTGATGGACAAGCTCAAGGCCGCCGGCACGACCATGCTCTACGTCTCCCACCGCATGCCAGAGGTCTTCCGCCTCGCCGACCACATCCAGGTGCTGCGTGACGGCACGCACGTCGCCTCCTGGCGCAGCGCCGACACCACCCCCGAGCAGGCCGTCGCCGCGATGGTAGGCCGCGAACTGGGCCAGTTCACCCGCCGCGAACCGGCACCCGCCGACACCATGGGCGAACCCGTCCTGAAGGTACGGGAGTTGAGCGGACGCCGGCACACAGGCATCTCCTTCGACCTGCGCCCCGGCGAGATCCTCGGCGTGGCCGGACTGCCCGACTCCGGCCGGGTGGAACTGCTGCACAACCTCTTCGGCGGGCAGCGCGGCACCGGCGGCAGCGTGGAACTGCTCGGTCGCGCCTACGACCGGCGCAACCCGATCGCCAGCGTCGAACGCCGCCTCGCGTTCGTCCCCGGTGAGCGCCGCGCCCAGGGCCTGCTGACCACCATGAGCGTCGGCGAGAACGTCGGCGCGCTCACCACGAAGACCTTCAGCCGGCTCGGCCTGCTGCGCCGCGGCGCCTTCGATGCCGCCGCCGCCGAACAGGCCGGCCGGCTGAAGGTGAAGACGGCCACCATGGGCCAGCCCATCACCAGCCTGTCCGGCGGCAACCAGCAGAAGGCAGTCCTGGGCCGCTGGCTGGCCATCGACCCCGGCGTGCTCATCCTCGACGAGCCGACCCGAGGCGTCGACATCGGCGCCAAGGCCGAGATCTACGCCCGGCTGTTCGCCCTCGCCGAGGAGGGGCTGGCGATCCTCTGCTCCTCCTCCGACCTGCCCGAACTCCTCACCCTCACCGACCGGATCGCCGTCATGAGCGAGGGCCGCCTGGTGGACATCGTGGACACCGCGACGGCCACCGAGGAATCCGTCATGGCCCTGGCCACAGGAACGAAGCGGGCCGCCGCCTGACCGTCCCCTCCCCACCGGTGCCGGTGCCCGGCACCCCTGCCGGCCGGCCACCACGACCCGTGAAAGGGAACCCACCATGAAGCGCTCCGGCATCCTCAACGCCGAACTCAGCGGCGCCCTCGCCACCCTCGGCCACACCGATCTGCTGCTGGTCGTGGACGCGGGCTTCCCCGTGCCGCGCGAGGCGCACCGAGTCGACCTGGCTCTCGCCGAGAACCTGCCCGACCTGCGGACCGTGCTCGGCCTCATCGCCGACGAACTCGTCGTGGAGGGCGTGGTGCGGGCCGAGGACGTCCCCACCCACAACCCCCGCCTCGACTCCTGGCTGCTCGACCGCTTCCCCGGCGCCGAGTTCACCACCCGTTCGCACGCGGACGTACTCGGCGAACTCGCCCACCGGGCCAAGGTCGTCGTCCGCACCGGGGCGTTCGAGCCCTGGGGCAACATCGGCCTGTTCTGCGGGGTCGACGTGCCCCGCTGGTTCGGCGGCGAGGGCGTCGTCGTACCCGACCACTACGCGTCCAAGCTCTGAACCACCACGATCCGCTCCAAGCTCTGAACCACCACGATCCGCTCCAAGCTCCGACCCATCATGATCCGCACGGCCCGCCACCGGCCCCGCCGTATCCAATCCGAGGGAGATCCCCCGTGTCCGAAACCACCGTCGCCGACGCCGAACTCAGCCTGACCCCGGCCGAGATGGCGCCCTACATCCAGCACACCAGGATCGACCCGGACGCGACGCTCGACGAGATGGTCGCCCATGCCCGCGAGGCCGTCACGCACGGCTTCAACGCGGCCATGGTTCCGGCCTCCTGGCTGCCAGTCGTCGTCGCCGAACTGCGCGGCACCGGCGTCCAGGTCGCCTCCGCCCTGGACTTCCCGACCGTCGGTGTGATGACCAGCCCCGGCAAGGCCGCCGAAGCTGCCGAGATAGCCCGCCTCGGAGCCGACCAGATCGACATCGGCGTCCAGATCGGCTGGCTCAAGAGCGGACGTTACGACGACTTCCGCGAGGACATCGCGGGCGTCGTCCGCGCCTCCGGCCTGCCCGTCAAGGTCATGCTGGAGCTGCCCCTGCTGACCGACGCGGAGAAGGAGGCCGCCGTCGAGCTGTCCATGGAGGCGGGTGTCGCCTTCCTGAAGAACGCCAGCAGCGGGCAGATCGAGACGGCGAACCCGGCGAGCGTGGGCTACCTTGTCGAACGGGCGCGCGACGGGGTCCGGGTGAAGGCATCCGGCTCCATCAAGACGTACCGGCAGGGCCTGGCCCTTCTGCGGGCCGGAGCCTCTCTGCTCGGCACCAGTGCCGGTCTGTCGATCATCACCGACACCGGGGACGACTCGACGACCAGCTACTGACCTGCCCCGCACCCGTGCTCCGGCCGCACTCCGCGGCCGGAGCACGGGACCGCCCGTGCCGGAGCCGCAAGAGGCCTCCGGTGCAACCCGACAAGGAGATGCGACGACAGTGACGGCCGACGAACGGGGACTTCCGCACATCCAGCGTGATGTCCCCACGGCGATCCATGCCCAGATCTCGGAACACATCCGACTGCGGATCGCCGGCGGCGAGTGGCCTGCGCACTACCGCCTCAAGAGCGAGCCGGAGCTTGCCCAGGAGTTCGGCGTCAGCCGCGGCACCCTGCGACGCGCCCTGACCACGCTCATCGAGGAGGGCCTGCTGCGGCAGGTCCGAGGCCGCGGCACCTTCGTCACCTCGACGACCATCGAGCCCGCCATCGCCCAGAAACTCAGCACGCTCTCCGAGGACTTCGCCAGCCAGGGCATCGTCACCGCCACCACCGTGCGCGACTGCTCGCTGATCGTCCCGCCCCGGCCCGTCGCCGCTCTCCTGGACCTCGCTCCCAACACCCCCGTACTGAGGCTGCTCCGCGTGCGCAGCACCGACCAGGGCCCCGTCGCCCTGCTGTCCAACTTCGTGCGTACCGACCTCACACCCGGCATCGAGGAGGTGGACTTCACCTCCTCCAGCCTCTTCGGCGTCCTGGAGGGCACCTACGGCCTGAAGATCGCCACCGCACGCCGGACGTTCAGCGCGGAAGCCGCCACAGCAGAGGTCGCCGAAGCACTCTCGCTGGAGGAGGGCGCCCCCGTGCAGTACCTCCAGCAGGTCACCTACCTGGCCGACGACCGCCCGGTGGAGTACTCCGACGTCTGGATCCACAGCGGCCGACTCCGGGTCACCTCCCTCCTGGTACGCCGCTAGAACCCACCTGCCCCCGGCCCACCGCCCAGGACATGAACTCCCGTACGCACACACTCCGTTGACGTGACACGGCAGTACGGGACCGAGTGAAGCGGAACAGCCAGGCGGTCTGGCGCGGTGTTGTGCGAGCCCGGGCGGTGCCCCCTGATGCCGGCCGGTACACCGTTCCAGGAAAGACTGGGTCCATGAGCGACATCGTTTTCACGCGCATGAGCGGCTGGATCCCGAGCGTGATCCGCGAGGACGGCGGGCTGAAGCTGTCGCTGGGTGCCGGGGCCGACGCCAACCATGAGCCTCGCACGTTCACGTTCTCGATCGGCGAAGCCCACCTTGCGGTGATCCAGGAGGACCTGGCCAGACACCTGCTGCTGTGGAGTGCGGTTCTCCCGCTGTGCGACGCCGCCGGAACCCGGGGCCGGCTCGACGAGAACGCTGCTACCGCGCTCCTGGACCCGATCCTCCTCGCCGCGCCAGCGGACGTCGACGCGCTCTTCCAGCACATCCGATGGGACAGGAGCCGGCTCATCGCCCACGGGGCCGACATCGGTCTGCTGGAGCGCGGCCAGGTATACGCGGCGATGCGCACGGCGACAGAGACGTCGAACGGCAAACGAGCTCAGGAGTACCACGCGAACCGCCGTCGGGCCGAGCGCGGAACGGTGCTCGGCTCGCTCGACGCCGCGATTCTGAGGTACACGGGCCAGTATCTACACGGCTCGACGGTTCCGAAACGAAAGCCCGATGCCGTCGACCACGCGCTGCTGCCCGAGGTCATGCGGGTGATTGCCACCGCGGAGCAGGCGTGCGCCGGGATGCGGATCAGCCGCGATCCGCGAAGGGGAAAGCGTGCCACGGACAAACGCGACTGGGAACGGATGCAGACGACGGTCGAAGTGGCCGTGCGCCATGCACACCCCGATCTCGTCGATGACGCGGTGCGTACTGTGAGCTTCCTGATGTGCTCGGAGGCCGCGGACCGCTCCAGAAACACCCCCATGGAGGAGGAGACCGCTGGCCACCGCGCCGACTCCGGCGGAAATGCGAGCAAGACGGCCCTGTCGTTCACCGACGACAAGGGCATCGAGAAGAAGTGGCTACGCGACAGTCCCCGCAGCGCCGCCGCGGAGTTCTGGGAGTTCGTCGCGGACCGCTCTGCCGCGGACAACGAAGTGTTCACCATCGAGGACGAGGAGCTGGGCGAAGGGATCCAGCTCCACTTCTACGCGGACTCCATCGCCCGGATCACGACGCTGCGCGCGGGCGAGGGCGGATCGGATCCGCAGTACGGGGTCGAGTACGGCCTGGTCGACGGGATCAGCGAGTACCGCAACTTGGTGAGCGCCTTCGTCCACGGCGGCTACGCCGCACTCGAACAACACGGTCCCTGGATATCGGACGTAACCGAGTTCGAGCGCGCACGCCGCCGACGCGACACCCGCTAGTCCCAACGGAAGCCCGCGCAGGCGCCGCCGCAGGACACCCCTCCGACCCGCGCACCGCTGCCCGCCCGCAGCCGCCAACGGCGCCGCGACAGCACACTGCCGTCGCCCCGGGGGAGGAGCACCTGCTGGAGCTGGCCGCCGAGCACGGCTCGCTCGTGGCCGCCATTGTGCTGGCTACCGCCAAGGGGGCACCGACGGCTACGCGAGGGTGCTGCAGCGCCTCGTCGTCGGCGCCGACCCGGCCGTCGTCTGGACCACGGGCATCCCACGCATCCCCGCCGCCTTGGCCGGACCGGAACTGTGCACGTTCTTCCTCCGGCCGCGGTCCTCGCCGCGCGTAGCCCCGGCGCCCTTTGCCGGATGCCCCACGACCCTGGGGCCGTTCTGCAGCCGCGAAAACGAGGTGTGCCCGCCGCTGTGCCTCCCTACGCTTCCCGGCATGGACAGCTCTCGGGCAGAAGGCCTACTCAACGTCGTGGATGTCGAAGCAACCTGCTGGGCCGACTCCCAGCCGCCGGGTGAGGTCAGCGAGATCATCGAGATCGGGCTGACAGTCGTCGACCTGCACGCCGGCGAGCGCCTCGCCCGCCACCGGATCCTGGTGAGGCCCGCCCGGTCCATGGTCAGCGAGTTCTGCACGGAACTGACCGGCCTCACTCAGCACGAGGTCGAGCAAGGAGTCACTTTCGCCGAAGCCTGCCGGCTCCTGGCGACCGAGCACCGCGCAGGTGTGAGGCCGTGGGCCAGTTGGGGCGACTACGACCGCCACCAGTTCACACGGCAGTGTCAGGCCACGGGGACGCCCTACCCCTTCGGACACCGTCATACCAACGCCAAGGCGGTCTTCACCACGGCACACGGTCTGCGGAAGCGTCCCGGCATGGCACGGGCCCTGGAGCTCGCCGGGCGGCGGCTCGAAGGCCGTCACCACCGAGGCGAGGACGACGCCTGGAACATCGCGGCCCTCGTGCTTCACCTCTCGGAACGGGGCGCCTGGTCAACCGCAGCAGAACACCCCGCCTGACGCACCCACCCGGCTTGAAGGCCGTCCTGCCATGGTCGTATCACCGCAGCTCAGCGGCGCGCCTTGCGTCACCAGGCTTGAAAGGTCATTGTCTGCAGGCCCAGAGCCGACGAGTCTTTCGTTCTGCACTCACCTGCGGTCCTCGCCCCGACGAAGGGTGAGTCGTGAGGTGGGCCGCCTCAGCCGTTTCGGGCCCGCCGCCATGCAGGAAACGCGCGACGGGGTGGACAGGGTCTGGGCGGTGCCGAACGCCGACGTGAGACCGGCTGAAAGGCCGGTGCGGTGATACTTTTCCGGCCCTCGCAGCGGCGCGTTGTGTCCCTCAGGAGGTACACCACGCTGGCAGATGTCGTGCTGAACAGACAGCGATGTCGCGTACGAGCGACATCCGCTTGCGCTATCGATGGTGAGAAATGGGCGTCTGGCCCGGGCCATCAGCTCCGGTCCTGACGCCGCGCCGACACCCGGGTTCCCTGACCCCTGCTGGCCGCAAACCGACGCGCCCCAGGGCAAACTGCTGCAGGGCATGCCCGCGGACGCGAGGGCCGGCCCCCATGCATGCCAGCACCGCGCCATCAAAACTGCAAACTCCCTGCAGTACCTCCGACGGCAGCCTTCTTGCGACGCCGAGCACCGATGGCACAGCCCTTCTCTTCACCACCGCCTCGGTGAAGATCGACCAGTGAACGGCGAGAAGGCCCAAGGCGCCAACGGGTCAGGAAACGTTCCACGCGCGCAATTGACGGCCGACCAGGCCAACCCCCATCGCACCGGAAGCCGCGTCCCGTACCAGGGAGACCGCCTCCTTCGGCGGATACTCTAGACGGCACCCGTTCAGCACCAGATACGCCTCTGCGCAGTGCCACGCGAACGCCTCGTTGGAGTGCTCCAGACACGGCAGCCGCGCCAGCGTCTGCAACAGCGCCGCCGCCTTGAGATACAGCGACCCATAGACGTCGCGCTCCATGGCCCGGGCATTGACCCGAGCGACCGCCGCGTACAGAGGGCCGTAATCGTCCACCTGCGGATCACCAGGAAGCAACTCGGCAGCATGCAGCAGGAAAGCCACATCAAGAGGGTGAAGCGGTTCGTGCTGCGTCACGCGGCGTGGCCCCGCTCCTGCTGCTCCTCAAGATCATGCCGCGCGGCGAGCTCCGCAGCGCGACGCTCCCCGTTGGCGTCGGCCACGCCGGCCGCTTCGGCGAAGGCGTCGCCACTGCGGGCCATCGACTCGCCGAAGGCGTCGAGGAAGTGCATCTCTACCGCGGTGGCACGGGCGTAGGCAGCGGACAGGATGTACTCCTGCAAGCTGACGCCCTCCTGCCGTGCTGCGGCCTCGATCGCGGCGCGCTGGGCCGGATCGGGAAAACGTAGGTTCATCGCTTTGGGCTGAGACATGGTACCGATGGTATCGCCGGTACCATCGATGTGGCCACCCCGTGAAGCGGCGCAGGAGTGCCTGTGACCGGAGGATTCAGGCGGGAACGGCGCCGTGAGCGGTTCCGATGGCCGAAAGGGCGGGATGGTCCATTACACGGTGACGGTCACGGCGAGGCAATCCGTGTGTGGAGAGGACGGGCGTACCGGGAGAGGGGAGACAGACTCTGTCGTGAGGACAATTAAACGGCGGAGTCGTTGGTAGCAGTGGATCTCCTCCGACTTGGCCAGTAGTGGCACGACTTGGTCGAGATCGTTGATGCAGCCTCGTAGGAGCCGTTGACGGTCTGCATCGAGGGAGCCGCCGCTGCTTCGCCAGGTGGACACGCACCCAGCGATGTCCGCATCGAGCATCACCAGGTCGATGCCAGCTCGCTCCGCAGCGCGCAATGCCGTGGGAAATGGCGCGGCCAGGTGCTCGTCCCAGAGCTCGCCGACGACGTCCAATGCTTGATTCGATACGTCCATGGCCACATCCTTCAGCAGACTGTCTGGCCATGGCTGTTCACCGATGGAGTCGGCGACAGCAGACGAGGAACGCGGCAAGCCCGACGAAGGCAAGGAAGTACTCGGACTTGCGCTCGAAGCGGCAGTGCGGACGGCGGCAGCCGTTCAGCCAGGACATCGTGCGCCCGATTACCCAACGGCGCCGGCCAAGTCGGTCGGAGGCTTAAATCCCGCCAGCATGTTCCCGAGCCGGGGCCCGGGGATGCCTGCATCACCGGGCCCTTCGAGACGCACGACTACGGTTGCGCTGTATTGCATCAGTCGGCTTCGCGGTCCTCCAGATGCTTGACCAGGCGGTAGCCGCTGGTCAAGCTGAGGTCCATCCGTTCGCGCAGCACTTTGACGGCTTTCACGCTGTCGCCCTCGGCGAGCAGAGAGCCCAACTCGCGCATCAGCTCCGGGTCCAGCGCCTCCAGGTTTTCCAGAGCCTGGGGGTAGCCGACAGGCAGAGCCTTGCCGGAGCGAAGCAGTTGAAGTGCAGTCTGCGCCTCAGTCAGGCCGAGATCGGTTGCCTTGCGCAGGCACTTCACGGCCTTGGCCTCCCGCCCGTCCGCCACGAAGGCAAGGGCTTCTTGTTGAACCTCTGCGGTCACCGGCGTGACCAGCGCGATCTCCTGTTTACTGCCCGTCATTCTGTGCCCTCCAGACCTCCCCGTAGACCGAACTACCTGTTACCCGCTGTGATGTCGGTGAAGCCAGCGAACGCCATGCTACTGACCACCGCTTTGAGGTACTGGCTGCCAGCACCGGCTAGAAAGGGACGGCGGGACGGGGCAGGCGGCGTGCCTCGGGAACCAGGGCGCCGGCTTGGCGGTTGCGCGTCAGTTTCGCCTCAGCGCCGCAGGTGCCGGACACAGCTGCGAGCGGGCGTGGTGGTGGCGGTTGGACGCGCGTCAGCGACACGAGATGCTGAGTGTCTGCTCATTGAGAGAGACGCTGGTGTGCCCGCTGGCACACCGCTGCCTTCAGGGGATGATGGTCGGGTGCAGCGGCCTTCTCCTGAACCAGCACCGATCATTCTCGCCATTGACGACCTCAGGGCGTTGCCCAGAGCGACACGCCTCGCCCGCACGAGCCGCGAAGGAGTTCAACTTCTCCAAGAACACCGGGAGATCTTCATCGACGAGCTCTGGCTCGACCATGATCTCGGCGGGGATGACAGCATCATGCCGGTGGTGACCCTCCTGGAGGAGGCCGCCTTTCATGGACTGCCGTTCCAGATCGGCATTGTCTACGTGCACAGCGCCAACCCCATCGGGGCCGAAACTGTTGTGCGATGCCTTGCACATTGGAAGTACCACGTTCGAAGAGCAGTCGCCCAATGAGTAGTTGGTGCCGTATCAGGCAACGTCAGCCCAGTTGACGGCGGCGCGTAGGTGTCGGTCGTCGGCATGGAGCTTGTCCTTGGCCAGGTCCAGGGTGGCGAACAAGTGCCGTGCTCCGCCGCAGCCGTTGGAGGTCGCCCGCCGCCCACGGCGCGGTTCGCGGCGCGACCCACGGCCGGAATCCTTGTGCTTGCAGCCGCGCTCGGCCAACTGCTTCCCGGGGCGGGGCGGGAGGTGGAGCGGGCCGAACTCGTCCACGCAGAAGATGACATCGGGCTCGCTCTCCTCGGGCGGAACCGCCCTGTCGGCGATCGCGCAGAGGTGCTCGACGCGGGCCTACTTGGCCGCGTAGTCCGGGTCGCGGGAGATCTTCCAGGACTTCCGCCGGTGAGAGGAGACGCCTCGCGTACGGAGCAGGATGCGCGGGCCCCGTGGCTGATGTCGTCGATGACCCCCTCTGCGACCAGGAAGTCCGCCCTGCGACCGGGAAGTCCGCCAGCCTGGACGGACTCCAGGTGGAAAGGAGGAGTTCGTGCTCAGTCGCCTTGGACTTCGCGATCTTCTTGATCTCGGGGCGCTCAGGCAGCGTGAACGTCCTGACCCGCCCGCCCTTGTATCTCGGGTACAGCGAGTCGAAGTCGCCGAAGTTGAAGTGAGGGATCACACCGCGGACCCGGTCGTCGTGGGTGACCGACACTTCGGCGATCTTCGCCAGGGGCATCCCGGCACGAACAGCAGAACCATCTGGGCCGCCGCCAGATCACCGGGTGCCGCGCCAGGCGGCACCGGCCTGCTGACCGGACGACGGGAAGACACGCCGGGCAGTAGCGCATCCCCGTTCGGGCGTCCACGGCTTCTACGACTGGCCGGTGGCGTCGAACCGCCGCTTTGCCAGCATGCACCGGTTCCAGCCCGGAGCCGACCATCTGGTCAGTCCAGGTCGGGGCGTGTGCGGCATCCGGTGTGCGCGGGCCGCCCGACTGCGGCGTACCAGACCAGGGCCGCACATATGAAGGCCGTCGCCGCGGAGACCAGTGACCTCGTGAGGGTGTCGTTCCGTGCGCCGGAAACGAGGGCGACGGCCAGTGCCAGCGTCAGGGTGATGACGGGCAGCGCACGGGGGGTCTGCGCGGCGCCCGGTACGGCGGCGGGCGGCAGTAGCCAGGTCGCGAGGCCGTAACAGGTACAGGCCAACAGCGTGGCTCCCAGGACTTCGCTGGGCCGGTGGCCGCCCATGGTCGTGCTGTAGGCGGCGATGCAGGCGAGCCACAGCACACCGGCCGAGGCGGCGTAGGGGCGGACGCGGGGGGAGACCACGAGGACGGCGGCGAGGGTCAGCGCGGCGGGGATGGTCGTGTGCCCGCTGGGGAAGCCCTGATCAAGGAGATTCTCGGGCGCGCCCACCAGGTCGGGGCGGGGCAGGATGGTCGACTTGAGGACCTCCTTGCCTCCGGTCGTGAGGATGACGACCCCGAGCGCCGCGTACCCCTGCCGCCAGCACCGCCGTACCAGGGTGAGGACCACGATGACGGCCAGGCCCGCCATCAGGGTGGGCTTGGCGCTTAGTTCCATCGGCGGCAGGGGTGTTGAGCCGTAGGCCGCTCCTGACAGGGGGTAGATCCATGCAGCTTCGGGATCCCCTTTGCCGAGATCGAACAGGGCGTTCTCGGCTCGCTGCCCCCACGGGGTGCAGACAGCGAGCAGGTAGACCGTCAGGAATCCCAGGGTGTACAGCAGAGCCGGCATCCACGACCGTGTCGTACGCGACAGGCTGGGGGTCTCGGGGGCCTGCCTTGAGGCCCTCGGACGGTGCGCGGGCATGATCGGGGAATCGTGCTGGGTCATCGCTCTGTTTCTTCCGTTGGGGGAGTTCGGTCACGCACGTCCTGCGGGATGCGGCATGCGGTGGGCCGCCGGGCTCTGCCGGTCCACCGGGGGGCCGCTCCTATTCGGCGGGTGCCTGCACCTGTCGGCGCCGGGCGGTGATCGCCAGGGCGGGGAGGGGAGCGATCAGCAGGAGGAGGACGACGAGGTCTGGAAAGGACTGCATGAACGCGTCCGGCTGGACGACGATCGCCTGTGTGCGGACGATCGCGATCGCCGCGACGGGGATTAGCCACCGTTGGTCGCCGGTGGCAGCCGTCGCCACCCACGCGGCGATCAGCGCGGCGACTTCGAGGACGAACAGGCCGCGCTGAAAAGCCGGACTGACGGAGATGACGTGCAGGCTCCCGGCAACGAACATGGCGAGTACGACGGGGACCAGCCAGCGGTAGGAGCGGCGTCGCAGGCGGCCGGGACGGCAGAGCGCCAGCACGGCGCACGCGGTACACAGTGTTCCCGAGAGCACCAGGTCATGGGCGGTTATCGGGGCGCCGAGACCGTAGTAGCTCAGGCCCGACTTGCCCTCGTCGCCGAAGACCGTGTTGCTGTTGAACGTGGCACCGGCGTAGATCATCACCGTTGCGGCCGGCAGTGCGATCCAGGCCCTGCCGCGCAGCAGGGCGATCAGGCAGACCAGTGGAAGCAGCCCGTAGGGCAGCAGTCGTGTCCGGCCGGCAGGACCTTGCGCCCACGGGTACCAGCCGGAGAAGGGGAACGCGATGGCATTCTGGCCGGGATCGATGTGCAGGGCCCAGTGCCACACATCCTGCAGGTACGGAACCAGCGCCAGCGCGGCGAGGACGAGAGCGGTCAGATGGATGCCGTCCAGCCACCACGGCCGGGCCGTGTCGTCGGCGACGGCGCGGGCCTGCACCCCGGCGCGCGCCAGGGCGGCAACTTCCCGCGGCGGGGGCCAGGAGCGGCCGGGATACGCCTCGGACAGGCAGGCCAGCATCTCCTTTCCCTGCCGGGAACGGTAGGGCTCGGGGTAGGCCGCGAGCAGCAGACGGTTCATGCGGGGGCCGTCCCGGTGTTCCGCGAGCGTCCGATGACGACGGCCGCTGCCCGCTGCATCCTGAGCGCCTCCCGGCCGAGCGCCTCGGTGCCGTCCTCGGTGAGCCGGTAGTAGCGCCGCGCCCGTCCGTCCACGATCTCCTCATGGCTGGCGGCCACCAGCCCGGCCCGCTCCATCCGCTCCAGCGCGCCGTAGAGCGTGCCGACAGCGATCCGGAGCCGCCCGTCGGTGGCCTGCTCGGCAGCCTTGATGATGCCGTAACCGTGCAACGGACCGTCCATGAGTGCGGCAAGGATGAAGTACTGCGGTTCCGTCAAGGGCGGATTCTGTCTGGTCATGCATCGAGCATATATCGAGCTGCAAAATATATCCGCCAGCTCTAGGTGATCGGCGGAAGTACCTCGACGCCCGCGGCAAGCGTCACCTCCTCCTGACTGGCGGGCGCGACGGTGACCTCCTGGACGCATCCGTGCGGCGCCGGGCGATGCGCGCTGCGACCTGGCAGTTTGCCCATGCCTAGTGGTGATCCGATCGTGAATCGGCGCCAGCGCCTGATGCCCTGGACGCGCACACGGCGCCTTGTAGGCGACGGTCGAGCCCAGCGAGTGCGCGACCGCGACCCATGCGTCTTCGCCGATCCGGTCGGTGACCCGGGCCAGGATTGCGGCGTGCTGGTCGGGGCCAACGAGGTAACGGCTGACCTGCTTGAGGTCGAGGGTCCGGCTCAACTTCCGTTGCGGGAGTTCCGGCTCGGTTTTTGGACAGGTGTAGACAGGTCGGGTGGGTCAGGTCTAGGTTCCAGACATGCCTGGACAGGTTTATAAGCATCATCGTGTCGCTCATGTGCTGGCTGAGGAGATCCGAGCGGGGGTACATGCCGACGGCAGCAAGCTGCCCGGCGAACACGCGCTCCGAGAGCGGTTCGGAGTGAGCCGTACGACCGTGCGGCAGGCTCTCAACGTCCTCGGCGAGCAGGGACTCATCGAGACGCACGCCGGTATCGGGTCGCTCGTCACCTTCGACGGCACGCCCCTTGACCAGCGGCTCGGCTGGACCCGCGCACTTGCCGCACAGGGCACCGAACTGACGACCGAGACCCTGCGCTTCGAGCGCATACGGGATGAGGCTCTGGCCGGAGAGCTGAGCTTGCAGTCACCCCGGTTCATCGCTCTCGACCGTGTCCGCCGGCTGGTCGGCGGACACGGTGTCTCGCTGGAGTTCAGCCGCGTACCCGCCGTCGCGGCCCTCCTCGACCTGCCGGAGCGCGGACTCGACGACGACTCCCTGAGCCGCACCCTCGCCGCCGCGGGGCGTGTTCCCGACTCCGGCGAGGCGCACATCTCCGTCGTCGGACTCACCACGGACGAGGCCACGATCCTGCACCGCTCGCCGGAAGAGTCCTTCCTCCGCGTCGCCCAGGTGTTCCGGGGCGCGGACGGGGACGTCGTCGAGCAGGTCACCAGCCTGCTCGATCCGTCCAGGTTCCAACTGCACGTACGGACTGGCCGAGGAGCCCACCTGTGACCTCCACACCCGACCCCGCCGTGCTCGACCGCGCCCTCGGCGCCTTCTACGGGCTTGCGCTGGGCGACGCCCTCGGGATGCCGACGCAGGTCATGTCCCGCGCCGATGTCGTACGGGTCTACGGCACGCTGAGTGGCTTCGAGCCCGCGCGACCCGACAACCCGGTGAGCGCCGGAATGCCGGCCGGGTCCATCACGGACGACACCGAACAGGCGGTGATCGTGGCGCGGCTCCTGGTCGAAGGCGGCGGTCACGTCGATCCTCTGCGGTTCGCGGAGGAACTCCTGTCCTGGGAGAAGGAGATGAAGGCCAAGGGGTCGTTCGACCTGCTCGGTCCGTCGACGAAAGCGGCCCTGGACGCGGTGACACGCGGCGTCGCCCTCACCGAGGCCGGCAAGCACGGCACGACGAACGGCGCCGCGATGCGGGTGACGCCGGTCGGTATCGCGTTCGGCGTCAACGACACGGAACGGTTCCTGGACCGGGTCGTCGAGTCCTGCCAGGTCACGCACGACACGACCATCGGGATCGCGGGAGCGTCTGCTGTGGCCGCAGCCGTCTCCACCGGCATGGCCGGCGGCTCGATCGACGACGTCTTCGACGCCGCGGTCGCGATGTCGGCGGCCGGTGCCAGGCGCGGGCACTGGACAGCGGGCGCCAGCATCTCGGCGCGTATCGGCTGGGCACGCGACCTCGTGGCAGACCTGGACACAGCGACGGCGCTCGACCGGATCGACTCGCTCATCGGCACCAGCGTGGCCAGTCAGGAGTCGATCCCGGCCGCGTTCGCGGTGCTGGCGCTCACGAACGGTGACCCGTGGCGCTCCGCGCTGCTGGCCGCGAATCTCGGCGGTGACAGCGACACGATCGGTGCCATCGCGGGTGCGATCGCCGGAGCCATGGGAGGGCTCGGTGCCCTGCCCGTCGACGCTGTTCACACCCTGCGAGAGGTCAACGATCTCGAACTGGAGCCTCTGACCAGGCAGTTGCTCACCTACCGCACTCGCTGAAGTTCCCCGCCTCTTTGGTTTCCCCTGTTTTTTCCTCTGTTTTCCCTCTGTACCGAGCACAGGCAAGGAGGTCCCGCGATGGCCGCTTCAACGAAGAACGACCGCGTCGGCACCGTGGAGACCCGTGGGATCGAACCGGTCCCGGACAGCGAGCGGCGCGGTCACGCGAGCCAGATGTTCTGGACGTGGTTCGCCGCCAACATCTCACTGCTCGGGCTGCCGCTCGGCGCGACTCTCGTCGCCTTCCGCGGCCTGAACATCTGGCAGGCCGTTCTCGTCGCGGTCGCCGGTTCGGTGGGCTCGTTCGCGCTGGTGGGTGCGTTGAGCATCGCGGGCAAGAAGGGCGGCGCCCCAGCCCTGACGCTGTCCCGTGCGGTGTTCGGGCAGCGTGGCAACCACGGGCCGACCCTGGTGACCTGGCTGAGCCGGGTCGGCTGGGAGACGATCACCACCACCACAGCGGCGTACGCGCTGCTCGCCCTGCTCAACACAATCTTCGGCGTCGAGCGCGGCACGGTCCTCACCCTGCTGTGCCTCCTGGTCTTCATCACCTGCACGCTGATGATCAGCGGGCTCGGGCATGCCACCATCATGTGGATCAACAAGTGGGCGACCGTGGTCTTCGGAATCCTCAACCTCGTGGTGATGGGCTTCCTTGTGGCGACCGTCGACTGGTCGAAGGTGCTCGACCACCCGGCCGGTCCTGCCAGCGGCGTCATCGCAGGCATCGGATTCATCGCGGCGGGCACCGGCATCGGATGGGCCAACGCCGGTGCTGACTACGCCCGTTACCTGCCGCAGGCGATCCCGGGCATACGGCTCGTGCGCGCCTCGGCGTTCGGTGCCGGCATTCCCCTCGTCCTGCTGATCTCCCTGGGCTCGCTCCTCACGGCCGGTGATCCCGCACTCGCCACCTCCGCCGATCCGGTCGCGGCGGTCAACGCGATGTTGCCGTCTTGGATGGCTGTGCCGTATCTGATTGCGGCGTTCGGTGGGCTGCTGATGTCCAATCACCTCTCCACCTATTCGGCCGGGCTGACGATGATCACGCTCGGTATCCGGGTACCGCGTGCGTGGGCGGTCGTTCTGGACGTGATCCTGATGTTCCTCGGCGGCATCTACTTCATGCTCGTCGCAGACGACTTCTACGGCCCGTTCAGCACCTTCCTGACGCTGCTCGCCGTACCGATCTCCGCCTGGATCGGTGTCATCGCCGTCGACATGATCCGGGGCCGGCAGTACGACCCCGCCGGCCTGATGGACACGGGGCGCGGCAGCCGCTACTGGTACACCGGCGGGTTCAATCTGCCCGCCGTCTTCGCCTGGCTGGCCGCGATCGCCGCCGGGCTTACCTTCACCAGGGCCGCGACCGGCGCCGACGACGTGTGGTTCGCGGGGCCGTTGGCCGGTTCCTGGCTCGGCACGAACGGCCTCGGATGGCTCATCGCGATCGTCACAGCCGGCGCGGTCTACCTGCTGCTCGGGCGGCGCCCACCTCTGAGCGCCGAATCAGCCCCCGACTCCGCCCCCGGTCCCACCACGTTCGAGGAGGCCACCCGATGAACGACGACTACCGCGTCGTCCTGGCGGGGAACGTCATCGTCGACCTCGTCATCGAGGTGCCCGGCCTGCCCGAGCGCGGGGGCGATGTCATCGGAACCCGCACCGAGCTGTGCGCGGGCGGTGGCTTCAACACACTCACCGCGGCGCGCCGGCTCGGCGCCGAGGCCGTCTACGCAGGGCTCCACGGCACCGGCCCCTACGGAGAGCTGGTGCGTTCCTCACTCATGGCGGAAGGGATCGGACTGGTCCTTCCGGCACGCTCGGACGGTGACACTGGGTTCTGTGTGGCGCTCGTCGACGGAGGAGGCGAGAGGACCTTTGTGACGAGTTTCGGCGTCGACGCACGGATGACGGCGGATGAGACGGTGACGATCGCCGCGTCCGTGCGGGGCCGCGATCTGGTGCAGGTCTCCGGCTACAGCCTGGTGATGGAGGTGAACGGCCCTCTGCTGTCCCGCATGGTCGCAAACCTCGCGGAGGACGTACGGGTCTGTCTGGACCCCGCGCCGCTGGTGGCGGACATCCCGGCCGGGGTACTGAACCCGGTACTGGCCCGGGCCGACTGGCTGAGCTGCAATGCGCGGGAGGCCCGGCTGATGACGGGGGTGGCGGAGCCGCGGGAAGCGGCACGGGTGCTGCGCGGGCGTATGCGGAGCGGGGCCGGGATCGTCGTACGGGCCGACAAGGACGGCTGCTGGCTGTCGGCACCGGGTTCTCATGACATCGTGCACGTCCCCGGGTTTCGGGTGAACGCGGTCGACAGCAACGGGGCCGGGGACGCGCATGTGGGCGCGTTCCTGGCGCTGCTGGGGCGGGGAGCTTCTGCCTGCGACGCGGCGCGCGGAGCGAACGCGGCAGCGGCTTTGGCGGTGACACGGCGGGGCCCTGCGACCGGGCCGACCTCGGGCGAACTGGCCGCGCTGCTGGGCGAGGAGACATCGAGTGCGCTGGGACTGAGCTGACGGACCTCTCCTGCCGGCGCAAGGCCGCGGCCGCGAGGGCGGCCCGCCAGACAGTCGGCGCGCAGGTTGCCGCCCGGATGGGCACGGTTCACCGTGACTGGGACGGCACGGTGATGTCCCCAGACGTGCGAAGGCTACGTTGCCGGACTGTCTCTCCGAGCCTCCACGATCTGGATCAACGACCCACGACGAACCATCCTCTGGGCACGGCAGAATACGGCCCCCAGCACCGGCTCGCTCAGCGCGGCGTAGGCCACGGTTCGAGGAAGATGGAAGAAGGCGGGCACGCCGATCTGGACGAGCTTGCCCGGCGCCGATTCAGGGTCAGCCCCGGCGGGTCTTGATCTCCTCGGTGAGTTGCGGGACGACCTCGAAGAGGTTGCCGACCACGCAGTAGCCGACCAGGTCGAAGATCGAGGCTTCGGCAGGTGACTGCCATCCAGCGCCGGGCGCTTCGGTGGCGGAGCCGGCGCTCCGCCCCGTGCGTCGCCTGGACGCCGTGCGTGGGGGCGTACGGCGTTCCGCCGTGGCCGGCGCGCTCGTCGGCTTGCTGGCTGCAGCGTTCCGCCGGACTGTCCCTGATCGTCGCGCACTCCGGCGCGCATGCCCGCTTACGCAAGCCGGCCGGCACGTCGATATCGGTGAACCCGCGCGCCACGAGTACCGTTTCGGTCTCGTCCTGTGAGTCGTCCTGTCCGCC
>NZ_JBVJLW010000002.1:657622-761813 GCF_055584525.1 Streptomyces sp. NPDC102514 | reverse complement strand
CGCCAAGCGTCACGACCACCGCACGCCGCAGGTCACTGTCCACGGATTCGCCCGCCCCTTCCCACAATTCCGGTCAAAGTATCACCGAGGCGTCTTACCAGATGATCGCCAGGACAGGTCCTAGGGGGTTTGCCTGCGGGTTCGGTGGGGGCGGGCCCAAAGGATTGCGCAGTTCCCCGCGCCCCTGGGTACGTCAGCGCGTCCGCTGCCTTTCAGCCCGTCCGGCGTTCGAGGACGAGCGCGGAGCGCGATGGCGGGGGCTCGGGGGCGGCAGCCCCCGTGCAGTGACCCGCTGCCAACACCACCTGCCCCCCCCCGGGACGGGACCCCCTCAGCCGGACTTCTGGCTCTCGGCCGCCGCGAACAGCGCGAACGACAGCACGAGCAGCGCGACGCTCCCGTAGATCTCGCGGCCGTCGAGGAAGTCGAGCCCCTGTACGAGGCCCCAGCCGTGCAATCGGCCGGTGAGCTCGTGGACCAGGCCGACCCCGCCCTGCAGGAGGGCGATCACACCGAGAAACTCCAGAACCTGCTTCATACGAGGATGCTCGCCCCGCGGCCCCGGCGGATTCATCGGCCACGGGTCGCGCCGCGCACGGCGGAAGTCCCGGAACGGCGCCCGGGATCGCGCCGAAAGTCTGACGTGTCCGCGACTTTGGTAGCCGACCTGGCGACGGGAGCGGCACCGGCGCGCATCGATGCGTAGATTGCCGACTGTGAGTGATATCGCGCCGCTGCCGAAGCCCCCGAACCCCCCGGTCCGCCGGTGGTTTCTGCCGTCGGCCGTCACCTCGGAGCTGGACCCGGAGAACACCGACCGCAAGGGCCGCCCCCGGCGCACCGCGCGGGACTGGGCCGTCGACTTCGCCTGTTTCCTGATCGCCGTCGGGGTGGGCCTGCTCGGCGCGGACCAGGCGGACGGCGACCCGAACATCCCGTACGCCCTGGAGGTCGTCGACCAGTTGCTCGGCGCGGTCGCCTGCGCGGCCGTCTGGCTCAGGCGGCGCTGGCCGCTCGGCCTCGCCATCGCGATGGTGCCGGTCTGTTTCGTCTCCAACACCGCGGGCGGCGCGGGACTGGTCGCCCTGTTCACGCTCGCCGTGCACCGCCCCTTCAAGTACGTAGCCTGGACGGGCGGCGCGCAGCTCGCCCTGCTGCCCTTCTTCTCCTGGTGGCGTCCCGACGCCGACCTGCCGTACCTGGCCGTCGTCGGACTCGGAGTGCTGCTGACCGGTGCGGTGGTCGGCTGGGGCATGCTCGCGCGCTCCAAGCGGCAGCTCATGCTGAGCCTGCGCGACCGGGCACGGCGTGCCGAGACCGAGGCGGCGCTGCGTGCCGAACAGGCGCAACGGCTGGCCCGGGAGGCGATCGCCCGCGAGATGCACGACGTCCTCGCCCATCGCCTGACCCTGCTCAGCGTGCACGCCGGAGCACTGGAGATCCGCCCGGACGCCCCCCGGGCGGAGGTCGCGCGGGCCTCCGGGGTGATCCGTGAGAGCGCGCACGAGGCCCTGCAGGACCTGCGCGAGATCATCGGGGTGCTCAGGGCCTCCGGGGACGACGCCGACGAGTCGGGGCGGCCCCAGCCGACGTTCGGCGCGCTGGAGGGGCTGGTCTCCGAGAGCCGGGAGGCCGACATGAAGGTCACGCTCGACAACCGGGTCGTCGACGCGGCGACCATCCCCGCCTCGGTGGGCCGCACCACGTACCGGATCGCCCAGGAGTGCCTGACCAACGCCCGTAAGCACGCCCCCGGCGCGGAGGTCACGGTCACCGTGGCCGGGGCCCCGGGCACCGGTCTCACCGTCTCCGTACGCAATCCGCCGCCGCCCGGCGACGTTCCGCACGTCCCGGGCTCCGGCCAGGGGCTCATCGGCCTCACCGAGCGGGCCGTACTCGCGGGCGGACACCTGGAACACGGTCCCGAAGGGGACGGCGGCTTCCTGGTGCACGCGTGGCTGCCCTGGGGATGACGGATCACTACGGTGGGCGCATGAATCCGATCCGCCTCCTCCTCGTCGACGACGACCCGCTGGTCAGAGCAGGCCTGTCCTTCATGCTGGGCGGCGCCGACGACCTGGAGATCGTGGGGGAGGGCGCCGACGGCAGCGAGGTCGAGGCGCTCGTCGACCGCACGCGCCCCGATGTCGTCCTCATGGACATCAGGATGCCCACGGTGGACGGGCTCGTCGCCACGGAACGGCTCCGGGGCCGCGAGGAGGCTCCCCAGGTCATCGTCCTCACCACCTTCCACGCCGACGAACAGGTGCTGCGGGCGCTGCGGGCGGGTGCGGCCGGCTTCGTCCTCAAGGACACTCCGCCCGCGGAGATCCTCCACGCGGTGCGCCGGGTCGCGGCGGGTGATCCGGTGCTGTCGCCCGCCGTGACACGGCAGTTGATGGAACAGGCCGCGGGGGCGGGGCCCGACACGCGGCGTGCGGGTGCGCGTACGCGGGTCGCCGCGCTCAACGACCGTGAACGCGAGGTCGCCGTGGCGGTGGGGCGGGGGTGTTCCAACGCGGAGATCGCGGCGGGGCTGTTCATGAGCGTGGCCACGGTGAAGACGCACGTCTCCCGAATCCTCGCGAAGCTGAGCCTCAACAATCGCGTCCAGATCGCGCTACTGACGTACGACGCGGGCCTGTTGGACAACGACGCCGATGACCGCTGACGCGTTCGCGTTTCGTCGCTGTCTGCGGCGTCTGCGGCCCGACGGGGGCTGGCCGCGCAGTTCCCCGCGCCCCTGAATGGTGCCGGCCGGTTTGTTGCCTGCGGGCCGGTGGGGGCTGGTCGCGCAGTTCCTCGCGCCCCTTAAAAGACCGGGCCGGTGGGGGTTGAGCGCGCAGTTCCTCGCGTCCCTTCGGCGGGGTCGCTTGCTCTGGGGGTGAAAAGCTGGGGCGCAGCCCCGGTTTTCAGGGGCGCGGGGAACTGCGCGACCGGCCACGACGGCGCCGCAGCCGACCACGCACCCCACCTCCACCGCACCCCCGACCCGCGGTCGACGGTCAGTCGATCAGTCCCGGCCGCCCGGGATCTCCGACAGCGGGACGGACCGGCGCCCGCGCCGAGACAACTCGCACGCCTCCGCGACCCGCAACGCGTGCAACGCCTCACGCCCGTCGCACGGATTCGCCCGTTCGCCCCGCACGACCTCGACGAACGCGTGCAGCTCCGCCTCGTACGCGGGCCCGAACCGTTCCAGGAACCCCGTCCACGGCTTGGTGGCCGCAGGCGGCCCCGCCGGTTCCGTGGAGGCGATCGGCGTACGGTCGTCGAGCCCCACCCCGATCTGGTCCAGCTCCCCGGCCAGCTCCATGCGGACGTCGTAACCCGCCCCGTTCAGCCGCGTCGCCGTGGCCGTCGCGAGCGTCCCGTCGTCCAGCGTGAGGACGACCGCCGCCGTGTCGATGTCACCCGCCTCGCGGAACATCGCGGGCCCGGCGTCCGATCCCATCGCGTAGACCTCGGTGATCTCACGCCCGGTGACCCACCGCAGCATGTCGAAGTCGTGCACGAGCGTGTCCCGGTACAGCCCGCCGGAGAGCGGCAGATGTTCGGCCGGCGGCGGCGACTGGTCCGAGGTCATCGCCCGTACGGTGTGCAGCCGGCCGAGCTGCCCCGACCGCACCACCTCCCGCGCGGCGGCGTACCCCGAGTCGAAGCGCCGCTGGAAGCCCATTTGCAGGATCGTTCCGGCGGCCTCGACCTCCGCGATGGCCGTGAGGGTGCCTGTCAGGTCGAGGGCGATGGGCTTCTCGCAGAACACGGGCAGTCCGGCGCGGGCTGCCCGACCGATCAGTTCGCCGTGTGCCGAGGTGGCCGCGGTGATGACCACGGCGTCCACCCCCCAGGTGAAGATCTCGTCCACGCCGGGTGCCGCGGTGGCACCTAAGCGGTCCGCGAGCCGGCGTGCTCGTGCGGGATCCGCGTCCGTGACGATGAGGGAGCCGCCCACCTCGCGGTGGCGGCTGAGGGCGGTCGCATGAAATGTACCGATACGACCCGTCCCGATGAGTCCGATGCGCATGCGACAAAGTTGAGGGCGAACCCTACACCCTGTCAACTCTTTGTCCGGACAATCGAACCTCACAACTTCCCGTCAACATGCACCGGAGCTACGCTCGGGCCCGTGCCCAAACCAGATGTGGACCCGACCACGCCGCTCCAGCTCAGCGTCGACCGGAACAGCCCGGTACCGCTGTACTTCCAGCTGGCCCAGCAACTCGAAGCGGCGATCGAGCGCGGTGCCCTCACCCCGGGCAGCCTGCTGGGCAACGAGATCGAGCTCGCCGGACGCCTCGGTCTGTCCCGCCCCACGGTCCGCCAGGCCATCCAGTCACTGGTGGACAAGGGCCTCCTCGTACGCCGTCGGGGTGTCGGCACCCAGGTCGTCCACAGCCAGGTCAAGCGCCCCCTGGAACTCAGCAGCCTCTACGACGACCTGGAGGCGGCCGGACAGCGTCCCGCGACCCGTGTCCTCGTCAACACCGTCGTCCCGGCGACGGCCGAGGTGGCGGCGGCCCTGTCGGTGGCGGAGGGCAGCGAGGTGCACCGGGTGGAGCGGCTGCGGCTGGCCCACGGCGACCCGATGGCGTACCTCTGCAACCATCTGCCGCCCGGCCTGCTCGACCTGGACAGTGCACAGCTGGAGGCCACCGGTCTGTACCGGCTGATGCGCGTCGCGGGCATCACCCTGCACAGCGCCCGCCAGTCCGTCGGCGCCCGGGCCGCCACCGCCGTGGAGGCGGAGCGCCTCGACGAGTCCGCCGGCGCCCCGCTGCTCACCATGCAGCGCACCACCTTCGACGACACGGGCCGCGCCGTCGAGTTCGGTTCCCACACCTACCGCGCCTCGCGCTACTCCTTCGAGTTCCAGCTGCTCGTTCGCCCCTGAGCCCTCGTCCGCCCCTGAGCTGGTACGACTCCACGCACTCCCACGCATGCCCGCGTGGCGGTGTCGACGGCCCCGCTGTCCGGAATCCTTCACTCCGTATCCGATACTTGGTTGTTTCATGTATCGGACATCAAGAAGGGCACGGCCTCGTGGCACGGTTTCGGACCTGGGTCAGCATCGCGGTGGCAGGGGCGCTGGGCGCATCCCTGGCCGGGTGCAGCAGCACCGGCGGCAAGCGCGCCGAGGACGCCCGCAAAGCGGCGTCGGCCCAGGGCGGGGGCGCGGTGAGCACGCCGCGCTGGACCGTCGCGATGATCACCCACTCGGGTGATGGCGACACCTTCTGGGACATCGTCCAGAACGGCGCCCAGCAGGCCGCCGACAAGGACAACATCAAGTTCCTGTACTCCCACGACGACGAGGGACAGCAGCAGGCGCAGCTCGTGGACGCCGCCGTGGACAAGGGCGTCGACGGCATCGTCGTCACCCTCGCCAAGCCCGACGCCATGAAGAGCGCGGTCGCGCGCGCCGTGAAGGCCGGCATCCCCGTGATCACCGTGAACTCGGGATCCGAGAAGTCCAAGGAGTTCGGCGCGCTCACCCACATCGGGCAGGACGAGACGATCGCCGGCGAGGCCGTCGGCGACGAACTGAACAGGCGTGGCCGGAAAACGGCCCTCTGCGTCCTCCACGAACAGGGCAATGTCGGCCATGAGCAGCGCTGCGCGGGCGTGAAGAAGACCTTCGACGGCACCGTACGGAACATCTACGTGGAGGGCACCGACATGTCGGCCGTCCAGTCCTCCATCGGCGCCAAGCTCCAGGCGGACACCGCGGTCGACGCCGTCGTCACCCTCGGCGCGCCCTACGCGGACACCGCGGTCAAGGCCAAGGAGGACGCGGGCAGCAAGGCCGAGATCGACACCTTCGACCTGAACGCCAAGGTCGCCGCCTCCCTCAAGGACGGCACCCTCGGCTTCGCCGTCGACCAGCAGCCCTACCTCCAGGGGTACGAGGCCGTGGACCTGCTCTGGCTGTACCGGTACAACGCCGACACCCTCGGCGGCGGACGCCCCGTCCTCACCGGCCCGCAGATCATCACCAAGGACCAGGCCGCAGAGCTGGAGAGCTACGCGGACCGGGGCACCCGATGACCGCGACGAACCCCACGCCTCCCACGCCCCCCGGGGGTTCCACGGGCTCCACCGCGGACGACCGGCTGCTGCGGACCTCGCCGCTGCGCAGGCTGCTGGGCCGGCCCGAACTCGGCTCGGTGGTCGGCGCGCTCGCCGTCTTCCTCTTCTTCGCGCTGATCGCGGACGGTTTCGTACGGGCCGCGGGCCTCAGCACCGTGCTGTACGCGGCCTCCACCATCGGCATCATGGCGGTGCCCGTCGCCCTGCTGATGATCGGCGGCGAGTTCGACCTGTCCGCCGGCGTCATGGTGACGTCGTCCGCGCTGATCTCGTCGATGTTCAGCTACCAGATGACCGCGAACGTCTGGGTGGGCGTCGGGGTCTCGCTCCTCGTCACCCTCGCGATCGGCTTCTTCAACGGGTTCATGCTCACCCGCACCAAGCTGCCCAGCTTCATCATCACGCTCGGCACCTTCCTCATGCTGACCGGGATGAACCTCGGCTTCACCAAGCTGATCAGCGGCACCGTCTCCACCAAGACGATCGCCGACATGGAGGGCTTCGCCTCCGCCAAGGCCCTCTTCGCGTCCGTCCTCACCGTCGGCGGCGTCGACTTCAAGGTCACCATCCTGTGGTGGCTGGGCCTGGTGGCCCTCGCCTCCTGGATCCTGCTGCGCACCCGCGTCGGCAACTGGATCTTCGCCGTCGGTGGCGGAAAGGAAGCGGCCCGCGCGGTGGGCGTACCCGTCGCCGCGACCAAAATCGGCCTCTACATGGGGGTGTCCTTCGCCGCCTGGATCGCCGGACAGCACCTGCTCTTCTCCTTCGACGCCGTGCAGTCGGGAGAGGGCGTCGGCAAGGAACTGACGTACATCATCGCGGCCGTCATCGGCGGCTGCCTGATCACCGGCGGATACGGCTCCGCCGTCGGCTCGGCGGTCGGCGCGCTGATCTTCGGCATGACCGACAAGGGCATCGTGTTCGCCGAGTGGAATCCCGACTGGTTCAAGTTCTTCCTGGGAGCGATGCTGCTCCTCGCGACCCTGCTGAACGCCTGGGTCCGCAAGCGCGCGGAGGCCACGGCATGACGCAGCCCGCCACGACGACGTCCACCGGGCGCACGCCCCTGGTCGAGCTCGACGACGTCAGTAAGTACTACGGCAACATCCGCGCCCTGGAGGGCGTCTCGCTGGAGGTCCACGCGGGGGAGATCACCTGCGTCCTCGGCGACAACGGCGCCGGCAAGTCGACCCTCATCAAGATCATCGCGGGGCTCCACCAGCACGACGCGGGCACCTTCCGCATCGAGGGCGAGGACACCCGCCCGGCGTCCCCGCGGGAGGCCCTGGACCACGGTATCGCCACGGTCTACCAGGACCTCGCCGTCGTCCCCCTGATGCCGGTCTGGCGCAACTTCTTCCTCGGCTCCGAGCCCCGCAAGGGGTCCGGCCCCTTCAAGCGCCTGGACGTCGACCACATGCGCCGCACGACCCATGCGGAACTCCTGCGCATGGGCATCGACCTGCGGGACGTCGACCAGCCCATCGGCACCCTCTCGGGCGGCGAGCGCCAGTGCGTGGCGATCGCCCGGGCCGTCCACTTCGGCGCGAAGGTCCTCGTCCTCGACGAGCCCACCGCGGCGCTGGGCGTCAAACAGTCCGGTGTGGTCCTCAAATATGTGGCCGCCGCACGTGACGCGGGCCTGGGTGTCGTCTTGATCACCCACAACCCCCACCACGCGTACCTTGTCGGCAACCGCTTCGTCCTCCTCAAGCGCGGCACCATGGTCGGCAACCACACCCGGGAAGAGATCACCCTGGACGAACTGACCCGCCAAATGGCGGGCGGCAACGAACTGGACGACCTCCGCCACGAACTGGAGGGCAGCGCCTCGTAGGGCGCCCCGGGTGCTGCCCCGCAGGGGGCGCGGGGCTTTGCCGATGCGCGGCTCCGCCGCGCGGGCACGCCCGGCCGAGGCTTCTTCCAGGGGCGCGGGGCCGCGTCGATCTGCGGTTCCGCCGCCTGGGCCCGCCCGGCTGCGGCTTCTTTTAGGGGCCGCGGGGCTGTGCCGATGTGCGGCTCCGCCTCCTGGCTCGTCCGGCCGCGGCTTCCTTTAGGGGCGCGGGGAACTGCGCGACCAGCCACGACGCTCCCGCAGGCAGCGGATCACCGGCACCACCCCAGGGCGCCCCGAGCGCGGCGAAGGACGCCGCCGTGCGGCCGAGCGGCAGCGTGGGGCAGAATCGGCGCGATGAGCACCTACCGCGACCTCGCCCTGCCCAGGGCGCTCGGCTCCGCCAGAGCCGCGGGCGCCCCCATCGGCTCCCGCCGTGCCACCGCCCTGCGCACCGTGGGCACGCGCGAGCGCCGTTCCCACCTGACGGCGCCGCGCGTCCCCACCGTCGGCATCGACATCGGCGGCACGAAGGTGATGGCGGGCGTCGTGGACGCGGACGGCAACATCCTGGAGAAGGTCCGCACCGAGACCCCCGACAAGTCCAAGAGCCCCAAGGTCGTCGAGGACACCATCCTCGAACTGGTCCTGGACCTCTCCGACCGCCACGACGTGCACGCGGTCGGCATCGGCGCGGCCGGCTGGGTCGACGCGGAGCGCAACCGGGTCCTGTTCGCACCCCACCTCTCCTGGCGCAACGAACCCCTGCGGGACCGCCTGGCGGGCCGCCTCGCCGTCCCCGTCCTGGTGGACAACGACGCGAACGCCGCCGCCTGGGCGGAGTGGCGCTTCGGCGCGGGCCGCGGCGAGGACCACCTCGTCATGATCACCCTCGGCACCGGCATCGGCGGCGCGATCCTGGAGGACGGGCAGGTCAAGCGCGGCAAGTTCGGGGTGGCGGGCGAGTTCGGCCATATGCAGGTCGTGCCCGGCGGCCACCGCTGCCCGTGCGGCAACCGCGGCTGCTGGGAGCAGTACAGCTCCGGCAACGCCCTCGTCCGCGAGGCCCGCGAACTCGCCGCCGCCGACTCCCCGGTGGCCTACGGCATCATCGAGCACGTCAAGGGCAACATCGCCGAGATCACCGGCCCGATGATCACCGAGCTGGCCCGTGAGGGCGACGCGATGTGCATCGAGCTGCTCCAGGACATCGGCCAGTGGCTGGGCGTCGGCATCGCGAACCTCGCGGCGGCCCTCGACCCGTCCTGCTTCGTCATCGGCGGTGGCGTCAGCGCGGCCGACGACCTCCTGATCGGCCCCGCGCGCGACGCCTTCCGCCGCCATCTGACCGGCCGCGGCTACCGCCCCGAGGCCCGGATCGCCCGCGCCCAGCTCGGCCCCGAGGCCGGCATGGTCGGCGCCGCGGACCTGGCCCGCCTCGTGGCCCGCCGCTTCCGGCGCGCCAACCGGCGCCGCGTCGAGCGGTACGAGCGCTACGAGCGGTACGCCGAGTCGCGCCGCGAGGCGCAGGAGACGCTGTGATGACGGCCTCGCTGCCGCGCCAGGCCTCACCCCCGGACGAGCCGCCGCGCCCGCCCGAGGAGCCGGGCCACAGGATCCGCCGCCGCGCCCTGACCCTGCTGATCATCGTGCTGCTCATCGGTGTCCCGGCCGGCTATCTGGTGATCTCCGCCAACCAGAGCCGTGACAGCGGCAAGGACAAGGAGGCGAAGTACTCGGCGACCGGACTCACCCCGGGCTGGCCCTCCCGGGTCCAGCGCCGCCTGTACCAGGTGCCCATCCCCGGCTACTCGGCCGAGGTCGCGTACTACGAGACGAACAACTGGAAGACCAGCCGTCTCTACGTCCAGTTCCTCACCAGCGACGAGGGACTGGAGAAGTTCCTCAAGACCATCGGGACCAGCCTCGACGCCCTGGAGAAGGACGAACTCGCCATCAGCGCACGCGACCGGCGGGTCGTCGGCTGGGAGTTCACCGGACCCGGCCCCTGGTCGGGCCTGAACCACGCACGGAAGAACCCGATGCCCACGCAGCACATCGTCGTGGACTGGGCGAAGCCCGGCCATCCCATGGTCTACGTGGTCTCCAGAACGACCCCCTGACCCCACCCCGAAGCCACCGCGACCACGCCCCGACGACCTGCCCCTTCCGGCCGACGGGCCGCGTTGTCAGACCCGGCCCGTAGAGTCGAAGACGATCGATCCGACCGGGACGAGAGCGGGCGAGGGAGGTGGCCGGGAGCATGACTGCGGGGACGCGTACGAGTACGGGGACGGGTGAGGGGACGAGCACGGGGGAGCCCCGTGCCGAGGCCGGCCCCGGCGCCGGCCCGAAGCCCGAGGTCTCCCTCCGGCTGGCCGCGGTGTTCCTGCCCGCCGCGCTGCCCCGCGGCGGACGGATGGCCTTCTGGGACCCGGACGGCGACCTCCCGCTCCCCACACCGGACACCGAGCTGACGGTCGTACGACGGCACGGTACGGGGACACGACGGCACGCGGTCCCCGCGCTGACCATGCCGGTCACCGAGGCCCTGCCACTTCTGGTACGGGCCAGGCGCGACCCCGCCGCCCACCCCGCCACGGCCTGCTGGGGAGCCGCCGCCCTGCACGCGCTGCGGCTCGTCGCGCGCGGCCGGCTGCTGCCCGGCCTGACACCCGAAGGGTTCGACGCGTGGCGTGCGGGCCCCCTGGACCCGGACGACATCGCCCACCTCAGGGCGATCGCCGCGGCCCTCCCGTACGAGGGACACGCCGTCCCCCTGCCGGGCAGTGGCCCGCTCAGGCTGCCCGAGCCGGAAGCGCTGACACGCGCCTTCCTGGACGCGGTCGCCGACGCCCTGCCCCGCACCCCGGCCGCTCCGTACGCGGCGGGGAGGCCCTTCGCAGCGAGCGGGGCCCAGCGGCTGCCGGGCGCCCAGGACTGGGCGGCGGAGGTCGCCGCCGGAATGGACGCCGGGGTCCGCATCTCCCTGCGTCTCGACCTGTCCGCGGACGAGCTCTTCGACGACAGCGAGGGCGCGCGGCGGGCGGGCGCGGCCGTCGTCCAGGTGCACAGCCTCGCCGACCCCACCCTCGTCGTCGACGCGGCGGCCCTGTGGGCGGGCACCGCGGACGCCACGTTCGGCCCGCGCGCCCGGGTCGACGCGGCCCTGGCCGTGCGCCGCGCGGCCCGCGTCTGGCCGCCCCTGGACCGGCTGTCCGCGCAGGACGTGCCGGACGTACTGGCCCTGTCCGAGGACGAGCTGTCGGACCTGCTCGGTGTGGCGGCCACCCGCCTCGGCGCGGCCGGGGTCGCCGTGCACTGGCCGCGCGACCTCGCCCAGGACCTGAGCGCGGCGGCGGTCGTCCGCCCCGCGCCGGGCTCGGCCACGGACGGGACGGGCTTCTTCGAGAGCGAGGAACTGCTCCAGTTCCGCTGGCAGCTGGCCCTGGGCGGCGACCCGCTCAGCGAGGCGGAGATGGACGCCCTCGCGGAGGCGCACCGCCCCGTCGTCCGGCTGCGGGACCAGTGGGTGCTCGTCGACCCGGCCCTCGTCCGCAAGGCCCGCAAGCGCGAACTGGGCCTGCTCGACCCGGTCGACGCCCTCTCCGCGGCCCTCAGCGGCAGTGTGGAGGTCGACGGGGAGAGCGTCGAGGCGGTGCCCGTCGGAGCGCTCGCCGCGCTGCGCGACCGCCTCACGGCCGGACTGCGCCCCGCCGAACCGCCGCCCGGCCTGCGGGCGACCCTCCGCGACTACCAGCTGCGCGGGCTGGCCTGGCTCGACCTCATGACCTCGCTCGGCCTCGGCGGCTGCCTCGCCGACGACATGGGACTCGGCAAGACCATCACCGTCATCGCCCTCCATCTGAAGCGGGCACGTACCGAGCCGACCCTCGTGATCTGCCCCGCCTCGCTGCTCGGCAACTGGCAGCGGGAGATCGAGCGGTTCGCCCCCGGCGTGCCCGTGCGCCGCTTCCACGGACCGGAGCGCTCCCTGGCGGACATGGACGGAGGCTTCGTCCTGACCACCTACGGGACGATGCGCTCGACGGCACCGCGGCTCGCCGAGCAGACCTGGGGCATGGTCGTCGCGGACGAGGCCCAGCACGTCAAGAACCCGTACTCGGCGACGGCCAAGGCCCTGCGGACGATCTCCGCACCGGCCAGGGTCGCGCTGAGCGGCACACCGGTGGAGAACAACCTCTCCGAGCTGTGGGCCCTGCTCGACTGGACGACCCCGGGACTCCTCGGACCGCTGAAGTCCTTCCGCGCCCGGCACGCGCGCGCCGTGGAGAACGGCGAGGACGAGGAGGCCGTGGCCCGCCTCGCCCGGCTGATCCGGCCCTTCCTCCTGCGCCGCAAGAAGTCCGACCCGGGCATCGTCCCCGAACTGCCGCCCAAGACGGAGACGGACCACCCCGTCCCCCTCAGCCGCGAACAGGCCTCCCTGTACGAGGCCGTGGTGCGCGAGTCGATGCTCGCCATCGAGACCACGCAGGGCATCGCCAGGCGGGGCCTGGTCCTCAAGCTCCTCACGGCGCTCAAGCAGATCTGCGACCACCCCGCGCTGTATCTGAAGGAGGAGCCCGACGGGCTCCCCAGTGGCTCGGGAACGGCTCGACAGGCCGCCCGTTCCGGCAAACTGGCCCTGCTCGACGAGCTGTTGGACACGCTGCTCGCCGAGGACGGCTCGGCCCTCGTCTTCACCCAGTACGTGGGGATGGCCCGGCTGATCACGAACCACCTCACGGCACGCGCGGTCCCCGTCGAACTGCTCCACGGCGGCACGCCGGTGTTCGAGCGCGAACACATGGTGGACCGCTTCCAGAGCGGGGCGACGCCGATCCTGATCCTGTCGCTGAAGGCCGCCGGTACGGGTCTCAACCTCACGCGCGCGGGGCATGTCATCCACTTCGACCGCTGGTGGAACCCGGCCGTCGAGGAACAGGCCACCGACCGCGCCTACCGCATCGGCCAGACCCAGCCCGTCCAGGTGCACCGCCTCATCACCGAGGGCACCGTCGAGGACCGCATCGCCGACATGCTCGCCTCCAAGCGGGCCCTGGCGGACGCGATCCTCGGCTCCGGTGAGGCGTCCCTGACGGAACTGACCGACCGCGACCTGTCCGACCTGGTGTCACTGCGGAGGTCCACGTGATGTCTCCGACGGATCAGCCGGGTACGGACGACGGGACGCCTCAGGCCGAGTCCCCGGCCCCCGCCCCCGCCCCCGCCCACGACGATGTGGCGTCTTCGGTGTACGGCTCCCGCCCGGCGGCCGAGGGGACGCGACCTGCCGACGCCGCCCGACGGGCCCTGCGGGAAGCCCGCCGAGCCGAAGCGATCTCGGACTCGGGCCTGGGCTCGGAATCGGGCTCAGGTCCGGGCTCGGGGGAGTCCTCGGTGGCTCCGGCCTCGAAAGCGCCCCCGGCGGCCGTGGAGCCACGCCGCCGAGCCGTCCACGGAACCGCACCATCCGGGCCGCGCCCGGGCGACGCCGCGCGCGAGGCACTGCGGCGAGCGGTGAGCCGTACCGGCGGTGACACCGCCGCGGGGACCGAGGGCGGGGGAGGAGCACCGGACTCCGTGGACACTCAGCAGCCGGAGGCCCGTGGTTCACGCCCGGCGTCCGAGGCGACGGCGACAGGGGTACCCGACGCGGTGTCCGATGCGGACTCCGTGTCTGATGCGACCGCCGAGCCGGAGGCGGTCGGCCGACTCGACGAGGTCTCCGAGCCGCCCGCGGCCGACCGGCCCGACGTTCCCTCCGAAGCCTCGCGTCCCGGCGACGTGGCCCGGGAGGCGCTGCGTGCCGCGCGCATCCAGGCGGAGCGGGAGCGAACTGCCGTGCAGGACAAGGGAGTCGGGGCGTCCAGGAAGCGGCGCGGGGGCGCCGCGGTCACCGCCCCCGGCTCTCGTCCGACGCGTCCCACCGGTCCGAGCCGCGAGGCCGCGGCCCATGTACGGGAACTGGCCGAGATGCTGGGCACCAGCCTCGATCTGTCGTCCCGGCTGGAGAGGGAAGAGCGGGCGGACGAGTCCGGCACAGCCACGGAAGCCGGTGCCGAAGCCGGTGCCGACGCCGGCCCCCTCGGCTCCGAAGCCGCTCATCCGCACCCCCACCCACATCCCCATCCCCCTGCCGAGCCCGCCCCCGGCATCTTCGCCGTCCCCGGCGAGCCCCCGGCCCCCGCACAGCGCAGCGTCCCCGCAGCCGGTCGTTCCATGGCCGCCCCCGCCCGGGACGGTGAGCTGCGGCGTACGTTCCCGCCGCCGAAGCGGGCGCGGCGCGAGGGGGGCGGGTTCGCCGAGACGTGGTGGGGCAACGCGTGGGTCGCCGCGCTGGAGGAGATGGCGCTCGACGAGGCGCGGCTCGGGCGGGGGAAGGCGTACGCGGGGGAGGGACACGTCGACGCGGTCACGGTCACCCCGGGGCTCGTGCTCGCCTATGTGCACGGGAGCCGTCCGCGGCCGTACCGCGTGCAGATCCGGATGCGTACGCTCTCGGACGACGACTGGGAGCGGTTCCTCGGCGCCGCCGCCGAACGCCCGGCCCGCATCGCCGCGTTGCTCGACAAGGAGCTGCCCCAGGCACTCGCCGACTGCGGGGTGGACCTGCTCCCCGGCCCCGGCGACCTGGTCCCGCGCTGCAGTTGCCCCGACTCCGGCCACCCCTGCAAGCACGCGGCGGCCCTCTGCTACCAGACCGCGCGGCTGCTGGACGAAGACCCGTTCGTGCTCCTCCTGTTGCGCGGCCGGGGCGAGCGCGAACTGCTGGACGAGCTGTCCCGGCGCAACGCCACGCTGGCCGCCCGTTCGGCCCGCGCCGCCGAGGAGCCGGCACTTCCCGGAGTTCCGGCCCGGGAGGCGGTCGAGCGCCGCGTACGGGCGGCCCTGCCGGCCCCGCTGCTGCCGCCCGCGCATCCCGAACAGCCCCCGGCCTACCCGGCCTCGCCCGGCGGGCCCGACCCGTTCGCGCTGGACCAGTTGGCCACCGACGCGGCCGCCCGCGCGCACGCCCTGCTCACCACCGGCCGCGACCCCCTGGCCGAGCTGACGCTCTGGCAGGACGCCGTCCGGCTCGCCGCCACCCGCCCGGGTTCCGGCCTCACCGCCACCACCCGCGCCCTCTACGCGGACCTGGCCACCGCCGCGCGTCGCACCCCGGGAGACCTGGCCCGCGCGGTCGCGGCATGGCGCCAGGGCGGGCTCGAAGGGCTCGCCGTCCTCGAAGAGGCCTGGGACCCTCCGGCGGGCCGTTTCGACCGGGCCCGCCCCCTCCTCCTCGCGGCCGACTTCCCCGCCTTCCGGCCCTGGCACAACCACCTGACGCACCCCCATGGCCACATACAGCTCCGCCTGGGCCACGACGGCCTCTGGTACGCGTACGAGTCGGAACCGGGCCACGACGACTGGTGGCCCCGCGGCACCCCCGACCTGGATCCGGTCGGCGCCCTCACCGGCCTGGGCTCGCCGACCGACGTCTGAGCGCGCCCGACTCCCGCGATTCACCGGCGAGTCGGCGCGCGGACTCGTACCATGGCGCCCATGATCCTCAGCCGGTGCCGCCCTGCTCCGCGGTTCAGCGTGCGTACGCCGCACGGCTGTTGTTGATCTTCACCGAGCCCGTAACCGCGCTCCCGGCCGCACTTCTCCTCCTGCGGCCCACCTCCACCCCCAGGCCCGAGGGCCCGGCGAGTTCTGCCGTACCCGCGGGCCCGCGGTCACCCCACCACCTCCGCACCCGTGCCCGTGAACCCCCGACAGGCAGGAGCCCACCCATGTCCCGTACCGACTCACGTACCGACTCCCGTACCGGCACGCGCGATGAAGAGTCCGTCTACGACCGTCGCAGACTCCGTCAGTGGTTCGCGGGCGAGGCCCGGGCCGACGGCATCGAGCGGCGCGACATGCTCCGCCTGCTGGCCGCCGCCGGACTGGCCACCACAACCACCGCGGCCACCGCCGGTTTCGCCGCACCCGCCGTGGCCGCTCCCGCGACCGACACCGGAACAGTCACCGCGACCACCGACCGCGCGTCCGCCGCCGCCGTACCCGGGATAGTCAAGCCGCTTCCCGACGCCTGGTTCACCTCGCGCGGCACGAACGCCGAGACCAGGTTCGAGGCACTGGCGGGCACCGGCCACCACACCCCCACGGACCGCTTCTTCGTCCGCAACCACACCGCCACCCCCGTCCTGGACGCGAACGCCTGGAGTGTCACCGTCTGGGGAGACGGCCTCGCGGGCGGCGGGTCCGCCGAGTTCACGCTGGACGACCTCAAGTGCCTGCCCGCCACCACCCGCAGCGCGTTCGTGGAGTGCGCGGGCAACGGCCGCAGCTTCTTCACGACACAGCAGGGCCAGACCGTGTCCGGCACGGCGTGGACCCTGGGCGCGATCGGCGTGGCCCGCTGGCGCGGGGTACGGCTCGGCGAGGTGCTGCGCCGCGCCGGGCTGAGCCGCGGCGCCGTGGACGTCCTGCCCCGCGGCCTGGACGCCGACTACGTCACGGCGGACGGCACGAACCTCGGCCGCGTCCGCCGCCCGCTGCCCCTGTCGAAGGCCCTGGACGACGTGCTGCTCGCGTACGAGATGAACGGCGAGCCGCTCCCGCCGGACCACGGCGGTCCCGTACGGGTTCTCGTGCCGTCCTGGATCGGGATCGCGTCGATCAAGTGGGTCGGTGACATCGAGGTCTCCGCCCAGCCGCTGTACTCCCCGTGGAACACCGATTTCTACCGGCTGTTCGGCGACGCGTACCCGGCGGGCGGCAGCGCCCCGCTCAGCCGTCAGACGCTCAAGTCGGCCTTCGAACTCCCGTGGAACGCAAGCCTGGAGGCCACCGCCGAGCACCGTCTCACCGGCCGTTCGTGGTCGGGCGCGGGCGTCGTGGCGCGCGTCGACGTGAGCACCGACGGCGGTTCGAGCTGGCGGCGCGCCCGTCTGCACGACGCCCCGCGCCGCGCCGACTGGGTCCGCTGGTCCGCCGACTGGCGTCCGGCGGCCCCGGGAACGTACACGCTCCTTGCCCGTGCGACCGACACCACGGGCCGCACCCAGCCGCAGACCACCGTCCACAACACCCAGGGCTATCTCTTCGACGCGGTCGTCCGGCACCCGGTCCGGGCGGTGTGACCCGCGCCCCGCGACGCCCGCCTCCACGGGGAGCCCCGGCCGTCGCCCCGAGCCCCTGAAGGTTCGTAGGGTCCATCTGTACGATGACGCGCGGTGCGGCCGGGGTCCCTTGCCACCCGGCTGCCACTCGGTGAGTTGTGAAGGCCGGTGCGGAGGATCTTCGCGAGGCTGCCACAACGTGGGACGCCTTGCATGGGGATCCGACCCAAGTGCGTGAGAAATCGTGAGATGTGGGAGCGTGAGTCGGGTGAGCGACGCACAGACCAACACCCTTCAATACCGCTTTGACGGGCCAGAAGACGCACCTGTCCTGATCTTGGGTCCCTCACTGGGCACCACCTGGCACATGTGGGACCGGCAGGTCCCGGAGCTGGCCAAGCAGTGGCGGGTCTTCCGCTACGACCTGCCCGGTCACGGCGGCGCACCCGCGCACCCGACCGGCTCGGTCACCGAGCTCGCCGAACGGCTGCTCGCCACCCTCGACGGGCTCGGCGTCCAGCGGTTCGGCTACGCGGGCTGCGCGCTCGGCGGAGCCGTGGGGGCCGAGCTGGCGCTGCGCCGCCCCGAGCGCCTCGCCTCGCTCACGCTGATCGCGGCCTCCCCGCGCTTCGGCACGGCCGACGAGTTCCGGCAGCGCGGTGTGATCGTCCGGTCGAACGGCCTGGACCCCATCGCGCGGTCGTCCCCCGAGCGCTGGTTCACGACCGGGTTCGCCGCGGCACAGCCCGCGATCACCGAGTGGGCCGTACAGATGGTCCGCACCACCGACCCGGGCTGCTACATCGCCGCCTGCGAGGCGCTCGCCGCGTTCGACATCCGTGCCGACCTCGGCCGTATCGGTGTGCCCACGCTCGTCCTGGTCGGTTCGGACGACCAGGTGACCGGCCCCGCCGAAGCCCGCACCCTGGTCGCCGGGATACCCGACGCCCGCCTCGCGGTCGTGCCCGGCGCCTCCCACCTGGTCCCCGTGGAGCAGCCGGCGGCGGTCACGGACCTCCTCGTACGGCACTTCTCCACGGCCTGGCAGCAGCCCGCCTACGACTCGTCCACCGGGCAGATGTCGGTCGTGGTCCCGCAGGCGAGCCCGGTGCTCTCCGTGCCGCAGCAGGCGTCGCCCGTCGCCGAGATCGCCCCGGCCCCGCAGCCCGAGGCGCTGATGGGCAGGTCCGATCCGTACGACGCGGGCCTCAAGGTCCGCCGTGAGGTGCTCGGGGACGCCCATGTGGACCGGGCGCTGGCCCAGGCCGACGAGTTCTCCGGGGACTTCCAGGAGTTCATCACGCGCTACGCGTGGGGCGAGATCTGGGACAGGCCGGGCCTCGACCGGCGCTCGCGCAGCTGTGTGACCCTCACCGCGCTGGTCGCGGGCGGCCACCTCGACGAGCTGGCCTTCCACACCCGGGCCGCCCTCCGCAACGGGCTCACCCCCGTCGAGATCAAGGAAGTACTCCTCCAGGCGGCCGTCTACTGCGGCGTACCGGCCGCGAACAGCGCCTTCAAGGTGGCCCAGCAGGTCATCCGCGAGGAGACCACTCCGCAGGAGTGAGCGGCGGGAAAGGGCCCCCTCGGGTGGGCCCGCTCCGACGGGCGGAGGCAGGATGGAAGGCATGAAGTTCACAAAGAAGTCGCACGCCTGCGTCCGCCTGGAGAAGGACGGCCGCACACTCGTCATCGATCCCGGGGTCTTCAGCGAGGAGGACGCCGCGGTCGGCGCGGACGCGATCCTCGTCACGCACGAGCACCCCGACCACTTCAGTGAAGGGCACCTGCGGGCCGGTCTCGACGCCAACCCGCAGGCGGAGATCTGGACCCTGAAGTCGGTCGCCGACCAGCTCTCGGCCGCGTTCCCGGGCCGGGTGCACACCGTCGGGCACGGCGACACGTTCACCGCCGCGGGCTTCGACGTACAGGTCCACGGCGAACTGCACGCCGTGATCCACCCGGACATCCCGCGCATCACGAACGTCGGCTACCTCGTCGACGGCGGGCGCGTCTTCCACCCCGGCGACGCGCTCACCCTCCCCGACCACCCGGTCGAGACGCTGCTGCTGCCCGTCCAGGCCCCCTGGAGCAAGATCTCCGAGGTCATCGACTACGTCAGGGAGGTCAAGCCGCAGCGCGCGTACGACATCCACGACGCCCTGCTCACCGACCTCGCGCGCCCCGCCTACGACCGCCAGATCGGCACCCTGGGCGGCTCCGAGCACCTGCGCCTGGCCCCGGGGGAGACCGCCGACCTCTGAGTGGCCGATCTCCGACTGTCAGAGGCGCCCGGTAGGTTGTGGGGCATGCGTATCGCCACCTGGAACGTGAACTCGATCACCGCCCGTCTCCCGAGGCTGCTGGCCTGGCTGGAGAGCAGCGGCACGGACGTGCTGTGCATCCAGGAGACGAAGACCACCGCCGAGCAGTTCCCCACCGAGGAGCTGCGCGAGCTGGGCTACGAGTCGGCGGTGAACGCGACCGGGCGGTGGAACGGCGTGGCGGTGGTGTCCCGGGTGGGCCTGGAGGACATCGTGCGGGGCCTGCCCGGCGACCCGGGCTACGAGGGCGTCGAGGAGCCCCGCGCGGTCTCCGCGACCTGCGGGCCGGTCCGCGTCTGGTCGGTCTACGTGCCGAACGGCCGCGAGGTGGACCACCCGCACTACGCGTACAAGCTCCAGTGGTTCGAGGCCCTGAGGACGGCCGTCGCGGGCGACGCGGCCGGCAGCCGCCCGTTCGCGGTGATGGGCGACTACAACGTGGCTCCGACGGACGACGACGTCTTCGACCGCGCCGTCTTCGAGGGCTCCACGCACGTCACGGAGCCCGAGCGCGCCGCGCTCACCGCCCTGCGCGGCACGGGCCTCACGGACGTGGTCCCGCGCCCCCTGAAGTACGACCACCCGTTCACGTACTGGGACTACCGCCAGCTCGGCTTCCCCAAGAACCGGGGCATGCGCATCGACCTGGTCTACGGCAACGCCCCCTTCACCAAGGCGGTGACCGACTCCTACGTGGACCGCGAGGAACGCAAGGGCAAGGGCGCCTCGGACCACGCCCCGGTGGTAGTGGACCTGGACGTATAGCCCCGCAAGGGGCGCGGGGAACGGCGCGCCCGGCCGCATCGGCCCCGCACCCGACACACGACCCAAGCCCCGTAAGGGGCGCGGGGAACGGCGCGCCCGGCCGCATCGGCCCCGCACCGGACACACGACCCAAGCCCCGTAAGGGGCGCGGGGAACTGCGCGACCAGCCACATCGGCCCCGCACCCGAACAGCGACCTCACCGGCCCAGAATCCGCCCCGCCTACAACAACCCCAGATCCACGGACTCAGCCAGCGCAGCGAGCCCCGCATCGCCAGGGTGCAGATGGTCTCCACTGTCATAGACAGGAAGAAGCCGCGCAGGATCCCCCGGATCCCGCAACACCGCGTCGAAGTCGAGCACCCCGTCGAACCCGGCATCGGCCGCCCCGGACCGGATCCACCGGTTCACATCACTCCGCTGGGCATCGACATCGGCCGTGCACCGAGCCTCGCCCTCACAGGGCACGATCGTCGCGGCCAGCACCCGCAGCCCCCGCCCGTGCGCCCGCTCGGCGACCTCCTTCAGCCCCTCCACGACCTGCTCGGCGCCGGCGCCCCAGCGGACGTCGTTGATCCCCTCGAAGACGATGACCGTACGTGCCGACGTCTGTGCGAGGACATCCCGGTCGAGGCGGTGCAGCGCGCTCACCCCGCCCGTGTCGGTGGAGACACCGTCACCGACGTACCGGTCCGTGACCACACGATTCGCCGAGATCCCCTGGTTGAGCACCCCATAGTGCGGCACCACACTCTGTTCCCGGAGCCGGTCGGCCAGCAGATCGGGCCAGCGCCGGTTCGCGTCCCGCGTCGACTTCTCACCGTCGGTGATCGAGTCCCCGAGTACCACGACGGACCCCGGCCCGCCGTCTGCACCGCCGCCTGACCCACCGCCCGGTTCGTCACCCACGTCGACACCGGTCAGCAGCGGCCAGTTGAGGATCGTCGAGGTGTACGCGTCCGGGGCGGTGTCGCCGGCGTGGTCACCGGGCTCGCTGACGTACGACTGCTGCACGGCCAGGCTGTGCACGGGCGCCGCCACCACCGTTCCGGGCAGGTGGAAGCTCACGAGGAGATTGCTGTCCGCGGGCACGTCGAAGCCGAGCGGATCGCTGAACGCCTGCGCCCCCGCAGGGATCCCGGTGCCTGCGGAGCCCCCGAAGGACAGCGGCACGGGAGCGCCTCGCGGGCTCGCCCCGGACGCCTGCACCGCCACCGTCGCGCTCCCGATCCGTACGGGCGTGGCCGCGAAGGTGTTGTCGAGCCGGATCCGTACCCGGGGCCCGCCCGCCGAGGTGTGCACCACCAGCCGCAGTGTCCGGTCGGTCCAGGGCCCGACGGCCGGGTAGCCGGAGGTCGAAGCGGCCCAACTCCCCGTCCAGCCGGGGCTGTCGGAGCGTACCGACAGGGCGAACACATGCAGGTCTTCGTTGTCCGGCAGGTCCACGGAGTCCACCGCGCGCCCTCGGACGAGCGGCACGGTCACCACGTACAGCCGTGCCTTCTCGGCGAGTTGGCCGTCGGAGGTGTTGACGTGGGGGAGGGCCACGGCCTTGGTGGCGAGCGGCCCGCCGCGCCAGTCCGACGCGCTCAGCCGGTACGCGGAGCTGGACCCGTCGAGGTACCGCACCACGCCCGTGCCGCTCTCCTCGCCGCCGCCCGTGCCCGCGACCAGGAAGGCGAGCGCGTCACCGTGGCCGCGTACCCGTACGGACTGGCCGTCGGCGCGTACGTTGTCGGGCCGGCCCGGGGTCCGGCGGGGCCAGGTCAGCCGGGCGCCCTGGACGGTGAGTGCGCGTCCCGGTGTCCAGCCGGCGGCGGTGAGGTCCTGCGCCGACAGGGAACGGCCCGAGCCGTCGAAGTCCGCCTGGGCGGGCCGGGCGTCGTCGCTCACGGCCGTGTTGTCGAAGTGCCGCTCCAAGGGCAGCGGGCGCTCCTTGACCTGCGGAGCGGCCGTCGCACGGACCGCCTCCGCCGGAGCGACCGCCTCCACCGCCGGGACCGCGGCCGTCGCCGGGACCGCGGCCGTCAGCACTGACAGCAGGGTCAGGGCAACGGTGGTACTCCACACGCGTCGGCGCACACCGACTCCTCCCGCTCAGGATGCACCGTAAAGCTGCACGGTGAAGCTAAGGAGACGACAGGGTCCCGCCAATGAGGCAGGCGCGAACTGCGTGCGAACTCCCCGGGAACAGGCATTCCGCGCGCCCTGTGGTGCGGTGGGCGATACGGATGAAAGGCTGGGTGTATGAACATCCCTTTCCTGGGCAACTGGCGCAAGAAGCGGGGCCCCGCCCATGGGGTCGCGGTGTTCTCGGACAGCGAGAGCGACCACGAGGGGGTGGCCGAACTGCTCTCCGAATGTGAACTGCTCCGCTCCCAGGCGCATCAGGCGGGGATCGAACTGGACGACACCGTCGCCTCGTTGGAGGCGCTCGACCAACTGCTGCCACGCTGGCGCGACGACGAGGAGAGCCTGCCCTGGCTCGGCAACGACGCCGGCCTCTACCTCGGCACGGTCATCGTGCGTACGGTGCCCGGCGCGCTCTGGGAGGTGTGGCCCAACGGCCAGCCGGTGGTGCGGCTGGTGTCGGGCCGGGAGATCGACGTGGTCGTGTCGGGCCGTGAATGGGCGGCCAGCGGAGTTCCCGAACTCTCTCAGCTGTACGCCGAGGTCGCGGAAGCGTGAAGCCCTGGCCCGTACTGGCGGAGTAAATACGGCTAATGCCCGAAAAGTGCGTGTCGTGTATTAAGTCCATCCTCGTCTGGATAGTTTGCCGCAATCGCGACACTGCTGAGAGTGGGTAGGGCTGAGCATGGCCGTCGATCCGTTGATCGAGCTGCGTCACGTCAACAAGTACTTCGGGGAGCTGCATGTCCTGCAGGACATCAACCTCACCGTCGGCAAGGGGGAGGTGGTCGTGGTCATCGGCCCCTCGGGGTCGGGCAAGTCGACCCTCTGCCGGGCGATCAACCGTCTGGAGCCTATCGGGTCGGGTGAGATCAGGCTGGACGGACAGCCGCTGGCCGAGGAGGGCAGGGAACTCGCGAAACTCCGCGCCGAGGTCGGGATGGTCTTCCAGTCCTTCAACCTCTTCGCGCACAAGACGGTCCTTCAGAACGTCTCCCTGGGGCAGATGAAGGTACGCGGCCGCAAGAAGGACCAGGCCGACAAGCGCTCGCTCGAACTCCTCGACAGGGTGGGACTCGCCTCGCAGGCGCCGAAGTACCCGGCGCAGCTCTCCGGCGGTCAGCAGCAGCGCGTGGCCATCGCCCGCGCCCTCGCGATGGATCCCAAGGCCCTCCTGTTCGACGAGCCGACCTCGGCGCTCGACCCGGAGATGATCAACGAGGTTCTGGAGGTCATGCAACAACTCGCGCGCGACGGTATGACGATGGTGGTCGTCACCCACGAGATGGGCTTCGCGCGTTCGGCGGCCAATCGGGTCGTCTTCATGGCCGACGGCCGCATCGTCGAGGACCGCACCCCCGAGGAGTTCTTCACCGACCCACGCAGCGACCGTGCCAAGGATTTTCTCTCCAAGATCCTCACACACTGAGCGGGGGAGCGTGATCATGACCCGTACGGCACGTGCGGCACGTGTACGCCCTGAACCCGCGTCGGTTCCGCGCCTCGGCGCCGGTGAGGGCTTCCGCCAGGCCGGGGGACGGGCCGCGCCCGGTCTCGACTACGCTTTGTCGTTCATCCCCGCGGTGACAGAGGCTGTCGAAGGCGCCTCGGCCGACCCAGGGACGCTGCTGCCGGGCACGCGGTAGCGAGGGGCAATGGCCCGTCCGGCGGCAGCCGGGGATCACTGCTCACGCAGCGGGACCGACATGTACGTCGGCCGCTGGTGAGAAGAAGGTCAGCTGCGCCGGTCGGGTTGTGCTCCCCCCGCCACCGCCCTACTGCCCGGCACGATGGGTGGTGGTCCGGGTGGCCCCCTCGGGCAGGGGCGTCTGCGCGGCGCGGGTGACGTCCGCGACCAGCTCGACGACATCCGGCCCGTACGCCTGGGAGTTCACGACCTTCAGAAGGAGCGCGAAGGAGCTGTTGCCGTGCTTGCGGTACAGCCGCTCGTGGTTGCGGGCCAGATAGCGGGTCGCCGCCTGGTTGGTGATCGCACGCTGCCCGCAGAAGAGGAACACGGGCCTGCCGAGGCCCGGCTGCCCGGCGGTGAGCCGCGCGAGCAGGACGTACTCGGCCACCCCTGGCTGCATACGGTGGCGATCGCTGCCTATCTGGAACGCCAGACGGTCCGGACCCGGCTCCGGATCGACGTTCACCCGCACACCCGGCAGCATGGCCTGCATGTGGGCGGCCATCCGGCGGTTGGACCCCGGGCCGCCGACACAGAACTCCGTGCGCTCCCCGAAGCCCTGCCGGGCAGCGTCCTGGGTGATCACGTCGGCATGCGCGTTGCAGTCCTTGATGAGCGCGGAGAGCTCCAGGAGCGCGAACACGTCGTAGCGGTGCACGGCCAGGTCGGGGCTGCCGGCGTCGCGGTTGACCACGAGCAGCGACTCGGAGTGGTCGGGCAGCCCGAAGAAGGCCTGCTTGCGGCGGAGCCTGCGCTTCCACAGGTAGGTCCGGGCGAGCCAGCCCAGCGAGGCGCTGAGGCCCGCCGCGACCACTCCGAGGACGATGTTGCGCACGTCGTCAGTCATGGGCGCGCATGTTAGCGGGCAGGCGCATCCGTGTTCGAGAGGCACCTGACGCGGCCATGCCGAGGAAGTTACGCTGCGCAGGGAATCGCTGACTGGAGGTACTGATGGGGCGCTCGGTCGCGCGGAGACTTGCTGTGCTGGCGGTGTCGGCCGCTGTGGTGTCGGTGGGGGCGGCACCGCCCTCCTCGGGGACCGGCGGGAGCGGTTCAGGACCGGCGGGGAAGGTGCCGGTGGCCGTCGGCTACGGCGGAGCCGTCGCGAGCGTCGACGCGGACGCCTCGGCCGCCGGGGTGGAGATCCTCCGCAAGGGCGGCAACGCGGTGGACGCGGCCGTCGCCACGGCGGCGGCCCTCGGCGTCACCGAGCCGTACTCGTCGGGCATCGGCGGAGGCGGCTACTTCGTCTACTACGACGCCAAGTCCCGTACGGTGCATACGATCGACGGGCGGGAGACGGCGCCCCTGACGGCCGACTCGGGGCTCTTCCTGGAGAACGGCCAGCCGATCCCGTTCGCGGACGCGGTGACCAGCGGTCTGGGCGTGGGCACACCCGGTACACCGGCCACCTGGCAGACGGCGCTGGACAGTTGGGGCAGCAAGCGGCTCGGGCCGCTGCTGGAGCCCGCGGAGCGGCTGGCGCGGGACGGGTTCACCGTCGACGCCACGTTCCGCTCGCAGACCGAGTCCAACGAGACGCGGTTCAGGAACTTCCCCGACACGGCCGACCTGTTCCTGCCGGGCGGCGCGCTGCCGGTGGTCGGCTCGACGTTCAAGAACCCCGATCTGGCCCGCACGTACCGGGAGTTGGGCCGCAAGGGCGTGGGCGCCCTGTACCGCGGCGAACTGGCCGAGGACATCGTCGACACGGTCAACGAGCCGCCGGTGGACCCCGCTTCGGGATACGACGCCCGCCCCGGCGACCTGACGCTGAAGGACCTGGCGAAGTACCGGGCGAAGCGGCAGGCGCCCACGAAGACCTCGTACCGCGGTCTGGGTGTCTACTCGATCGCGCCCTCCTCCTCCGGTGGCACCACGGTCGGTGAGGCGCTCAACATCCTTGAGAACACCGACCTTTCGAAGGCCTCCGACGTCCAGTACCTGCACCGGTACATCGAGGCGAGCCGGATCGCCTTCGCGGACCGGGGCCGCTGGGTCGGCGACCCCGCCTTCGAGGCCGTACCGACGAAGGAACTGCTGTCGCAGCGGTTCGCCGACTCGCGCGAGTGCCTGATCAAGGACGACGCGGTGCTCACCAGCCCGCTGGCGCCGGGCGATCCGCGCGACCCGGCGGCGTGCGCGACCGGGGGCAAGGCCGCGCCGACGACGTACGAGGGCGAGAACACGACCCATCTGACGGCGGCCGACAAGTGGGGCAACGTCGTCGCCTACACGCTCACCATCGAGCAGACCGGCGGCAGCGGGATCACCGTCCCGGACCGCGGGTTCCTCCTCAACAACGAGCTGACCGACTTCTCCTTCGCCCCGGCGAGCCCGGCCGTGCACGACCCGAACCTGCCCGGGCCCGGCAAGCGTCCGCGCTCGTCGATCTCGCCGACGATCGTGCTCGACCGCCACGCGAAGCCGGTGGTGGCGCTCGGCTCACCCGGTGGCGCGACCATCGTCACGACCGTGCTGCAGACGCTGACGGGCTTCCTCGACCGGGGCCTGCCGCTCGTCGACGCGATCGCCGCCCCGCGGGCCAGCCAGCGCAACCAGACGACCACCGAGCTCGAACCGGGCCTGTGGAACAGCCCGCTGAGGACCCAGCTGGAAGGCATCGGCCACGGTTTCCGCCAGAACCCGGAGATCGGCGCGGCGACGGGCGTCCAGCGCCTCCCGAACGGCAAGTGGCTGGCAGCCGCGGAGACCGTACGCAGGGGCGGCGGCTCGGCGATGGTGGTGAAACCGGCGCCATAGGAGTCCGCTCAGTTGCCGGACCCCTCGCGGCCGACCGTCATGGACCAGCGCACGGCCGAGGGGCCGGCAACCGAGACACTGCCCTCCTTCTCCGCTCCCACGACACCGACCCGGTGGTGGGCGGTGGTCGCCCTGCCGGCGAGGCATGCCACCGGGAAGCCGACGTTCAGCGGCTGCACGGAGACCTGGATCTCCCCCTTGCCCCGGCACCGGACGGCGACGATCAGGGCATCGCCCTTCTCGCCGGCGCCGAATGCGAGGGTGCCGCCGCCACGGGTCCCGCCCCGGCGGCCGGCGACGGTCTCGGTGCCGTCCAGCGGGTCTCCGTGGCCCGTGCGGGCACCTCATTCTCACCTTACGTTCCGGGGTGGTAACCGCACTCTGCGTCCAGGTCGAAAACTCGTCGTAGCGCTTTCGTAACACGACTGGTGTTTTCTGCCATATTGGAGTGCTCCGGTCCGGCGTGGGGTGGTGGGGTGAACGGCATGACGGTGGAACAACTTCCGGACCGGGTCCGGGAGTTCGCGCACTACCTCAACGGCCTGCTGTCCCGGCTCGACCAGGGCGGCGGCTGGTGCGGTGTGTTCTGGCAGCGCGACCCCGAAGGGATGCGGGCCTGCCTGGACGGGTGGGAAGTACCGCCCTGGGACGTCGTGGAGGCCATCCTCCAGGATCTGGGCGCCGAGTACGGCGACCGGGCCGCGGCTCGGGAGACCGAGCGGGCCAGGGCCCTGCACGCCGCATCCCTCACCGCGTACGACGCACGGCCCGGCGGCCGTGACGCCCTCGGCGACCGGCTCGACGTGATGCTGCGCGAACAGCGTTACGCCGCCGAACGGCTCTCGGAGCTGGGGCGTTCGCTACCCGCGGCCACCACCCAGGAGGAGAACGACTCCCTCCGTCTCGATCTCGCCTGGGCCCGCGACGACCACGACCGCGCGACCGCCCGTTGCGCCGAAATCCGGTCCCGCATAGACGAGTTGGACCGGCAGGCGATGGACGGACACGCCCGGAGCGGGAACGACGGCCGTGATCCCGGCCGAACGGCCGCCCAGGCAGCCGCCCCGCGCCTGGGCGTACAGCGCCCGGCGCCGGACGAGGACGACTGGCCGGGCCTCTGGCGCGACGCCTCCGCGGACCGGGCCGCCCGGCAGGACGCGGCGGTCCACCCGGACGCGCACGAAGCCCCCGACGCGCACGAAGCGTACGAAGCGCATGAAGCTCCCGAAGTGTCCGGAGCCACCGAGCACCCCGTCCCTCCCGAAGCCCCCGCGCCCAAGCAGCGCTCCAAGCGCCGCCTCCGGGGCGGCGCCCGGGGCAGCGCCCGCTTCGCCGGCATGGCGGACGCGAACACGGACGCCGACCCGGACGCGAACACGGGTGCAGGCGCAGGCTCGGGTACCGGCCAGGCAAGGGACGCGAGCAGCCCCGTGACCCCCGTTCCGCCCGCGCCGCAGCGCGCGGACCGCACCCCCCGGGGCGCCCGGTTCGCGGGCGGTGCCGAGGCGGGCGGTGGGCAGCGGGCGCCACGGCGCGAGGCCCTGGACGACGACGCGCGGCGGACCACCGTCGAGACCGTCGCCACGCTCGTGCGGCTGCGGGGCGAAGGCCGTACCGGCGAGGCGCACGCCGTACTGGTCGAGGCCGCCCACTGGCCCGCCGCCCGCTTCCCGCTCCTCGCCGCCGAACTGCACCGCGCCGGACTCGACGCGGACTGGGCCTCCCTCCTCTGGGAGGCCGTCTCGCTGCCCGCCGACCGGCTGGTCGCCGCGGCCGACGCGCTGGTCGCGGCCGGACGCACCGCGGACGGCCGGCAGATGCTCCGGCAGGGCGTCGCACGCCCCGCCCCCGAGATAGGCGAGGCGGTCCTGGGCCTCGTCGAGGAGGGGCGGCACCGCGAGGTCCGCGCCCTGCTGGACGCGTACGTCCGCGTCCGCACCCCGGAGGAAGCCGCCCGCAGCATCGACGCCGACCCGCAGTTCCTCGCCCCGCTCCTCCTGGAAGCGGCCCGCGAGGTCTCGGAGCAGCGCTACTGGGACCTGATCCACGCCCTGCGCGTGGCCGGCTACACGGCCTGAGGCGGGACACGCAGTCCCGCTCACCCACAGGGGTGTGAAACATGATCGACTCCGCCGGTTAACGGCGATGGTCTTGCCCAGGGCAGCGCCGAGGCTTACTTTCAGGGCTCTACGCCCCGTGTCTACGGGCGTAGAAGCTCTCTGACGTCACGTCGAAGGAGCAGCTCATGGCCAACGTCGTACGCGCCGCTCTGGTCCAGGCCACCTGGACCGGCGACACCGCATCCATGGTCGCCAAGCACGAGGAGCACGCCCGCGAGGCGGCCCGTCAGGGCGCGAAGATCATCGGATTCCAGGAAGTCTTCAACGCCCCCTACTTCTGCCAGGTCCAGGAGCCCGAGCACTACCGCTGGGCGGAACCCGTACCGGACGGTCCGACCGTCACCCGGATGCGGGAACTCGCCCGCGAGACCGGCATGGTCGTCGTGGTCCCGGTCTTCGAGGTCGAACAGTCCGGCTTCTACTTCAACACCGCCGCGGTCATCGACGCCGACGGCACGTACCTCGGCAAGTACCGCAAGCACCACATCCCCCAGGTCAAGGGCTTCTGGGAGAAGTACTACTTCAAACCGGGCAACCTCGGCTGGCCCGTCTTCGACACCGCGGTCGGCAAGGTCGGCGTCTACATCTGCTACGACCGCCACTTCCCGGAGGGCTGGCGCCAGCTCGGCCTGAACGGCGCCCAGCTCGTCTACAACCCCTCGGCGACCTCCCGCGGCCTGTCCGCCCACCTGTGGCAGCTGGAACAGCCGGCCGCCGCCGTCGCCAACGAGTACTTCGTCGCCGCGATCAACCGGGTCGGCGAGGAGGAGTACGGGGACAACGACTTCTACGGGACGTCGTACTTCGTCGACCCGCGCGGCCAGTTCGTCGGCGAGCCCGCGAGCGACAAGAGCGAGGAACTCGTCGTCCGCGACCTCGACCTCGACCTGATCGACGAGGTCCGGCAGCAGTGGGCGTTCTACCGGGACCGCCGCCCCGACGCGTACGAAGGGCTGGTGCAGCCGTGACCGAGGACCTGCTGGGCCGTCACCGGGCCGTTCTGCCCGACTGGCTCGCCCTCTACTACGCGAACCCGATGGAGATCACGCACGGCGAGGGCCGCCACGTCTGGGACGCCGAGGGCACCAAGTACCTCGACTTCTTCGGCGGCATCCTCACCACGATGACCGCCCACGCCCTGCCCGAGGTCACGAAGGCCGTCAGCGAGCAGGCCGGGCGCATCAACCACTCCTCCACGCTCTACCTCAACCGGCCGATGGTCGACCTGGCCGAGCGGATCGCCACACTGTCGGGCATCCCGGACGCGCGCGTCTTCTTCACCACCTCGGGCACCGAGGCCAACGACACCGCGCTGCTCCTGGCCACCGCGTACCGCCGCAGCAACCAGATCCTGGCGATGCGCAACAGCTACCACGGGCGTTCGTTCAGCGCGGTCGGCATCACCGGCAACAAGGGCTGGTCACCGACGAGCCTGTCACCCCTCCAGACGCTGTACGTGCACGGCGGCGTCCGCACCCGCGGCCCGTACGCGGATCTCGACGACACCGCCTTCGTCGCGGCCTGCGTCGCCGACCTGGAGGACCTGCTCGGCCATGTCCGCGCGCCCGCCGCCCTGATCGCCGAACCCGTCCAGGGCGTCGGCGGCTTCACCTCACCGCCGGACGGCCTGTACGCGGCCTTCCGCGAGGTCCTCGCCGAGCGCGGCATCCTGTGGATCGCCGACGAGGTGCAGACCGGCTGGGGCCGGACCGGCGACAACTTCTGGGGCTGGCAGGCCCACGGGCAGCACGGCCCGCCCGACATCCTCACCTTCGCCAAGGGCATCGGCAACGGCATGTCCATCGGCGGAGTCGTCGCCCGCGCCGAGATCATGAACTGCCTCGACTCCAACTCCATCTCCACCTTCGGTGGCACCCAGGTCACCATGGCCGCGGGCCTCGCCAACCTCACGTACCTCCTGGAACACGACCTCCAGGGCAACGCCCGCAGGGTCGGCGGACTTCTCATCGAGCGGCTGCGGGCCGTCGCCGAGCAGCTTCCGGGCGTACGGGAGGTCCGGGGCCGCGGGCTCATGATCGGCGTCGAACTGGTGAAGCCCGGCACCGACGAGGCCGATCCGGACGCGGCGGCGGCCGTGCTCGAAGCGGCCCGCGAGGAAGGCCTGCTCATCGGCAAGGGCGGTGGGCACAGCACCAGCGTCCTGCGGATCGCCCCGCCCCTGTCCCTCACCGTCGCGGAGGCCGAGGAGGGCGCCGCGATGCTGGAGCGCGCCCTGCGGAGCGGTCTGCGGCGCTGAGCCGCTGTCAGCCTCGACCGACGTCGGCTCCGAGGAGTGTTCGGCACCGCGAGATTGAAGGTTCGCCCTGATGACGACCGCCTCGGAACCCGCCCTGTCGGTCCGGCAGATCCTCGCCCTGGAACGGGTGCTCGCCGGGGAGCCCGAGGTGGTGGCGGGCGCGGGCCAGCTCGACCGGCCCGTGCGCTGGGTGCACGTCGCCGAGGCCGCCGACGTCGGGGTGATGCTCAGCGGCGGCGAGATGGTCCTCACCACCGGCGTGCTGCTCGCGGGCGACCGGGAGGCGCAGGCCGAGTACATCCGCTCCCTGCACCGCGCGGAGGCCTCGGCCGTCGTCCTCGGACTCGGCCGGGCCTTTCCCGCGCCGCCCGAGGTGATGCGCAGGGCCGCCGAGCGGTGCGGGCTGCCGATGGTGGTCCTGCACCGCCCGTTCCCCTTCGCCGAACTCACCGAAGAGGTCCAGTCCCGGCTCGTACGAAGGAAGTTCGCGGCCGTCAGCCTCTCGGAGGCCGTACGGACCGCGCTGACCGGGCTCATCACGACGGGCGCCCCGCTGCAACGGCTCCTCGACGAGATCGCCGGCCACAGCGCCTGCCCGGTGGTCGTCACCAACCTCGCCCACCGGGTCCTCGCCACGGCGGGGGAGCGGTCCGCCGTCGACGACGTGCTGCGCGACTGGGAGCGCATCGCGCGGCAGGCGGGCGGCAGCGAGGGCGACGGCTGGGTCCGCGCCGAACTGGGCGGACGCGGGGAGCGCTGGGGCCGCATCGTGCTCTGCGGCTACCGCGGCGACACCGCCACAGGCCGGCTCCTCGCCGACCGCGCCGCCGAGGCACTCGTCCTGCACCGGATGCTCGGCGGCCCCGCGCACTCCTGGGAGGAGCAGTCCGCGCAGAGCCTGCTCACCGACCTCGTCTCCGGAGCCGTACCGGCCCGGCACCTGCTGCCCCGGGCCCGCGCGGCCGGACTGCCGGTCAACCGGCGGACGTTCGTACCGCTGGCCGTACGAGGTGTCGGCGCGGCGCAACTCGCTCGCGTACTGCGGCTGTTGGGGCTCCCCGGGCTCGTCGCCGAACTGGCCGACGGGGTCACCGCCGTCCTGCTGAGCCTCGCCAGGGACCAGGACGCCGAAGCCCTCGCCGCGCACTTCGCCACCCGGCTGCGTACGGAACCGGGTGACGGAGTTCCACGGGAGCGGGCGTCCGCGGCCGTCGTCGCCGCCGCGGACGCGCGGACCGGGTGGGACGACGTGCCCGCGGGACTGCGCGAGGCCCGGCACGTGGCCGACTCGGTGGCCGAGAGCCCGGCCGACCTGGACCTGCCGGCCGTGGTGCGGCTGAGGGACGTACATCTGCGCGGACTGGTACGGCTGTTGCGCGACGACCCGCACGTCCAGTCCTTCGCGGAACGGGAGTTGGACGGGCTGCTGTGCGGCGCCGACGCGGAGGCGGAACTGCTGCCGGTGCTGCGGACGTATCTCGCCACCGGCCGCAACAAGTCGCGCACCGCGCAGCTCCACCATGTCTCGCGGCCCGCGCTGTACCGGCGGCTTGAGTCCATAGAGGCGCGGCTCGGGGTCGACCTCGACGACTTCGAACAGGCCGCCTCCATCCACATCGCCCTCCTCGCGCACGACGCGCAACAACGCTGAAACCTGGAACGACCTGGGAAAACGGTGGTGAAACATGGGCCTTCGCAAGGGTGACACCGTGGAACGCCACACGCCCGCAGACGTGACACGCTGCAACTCAAAGTCCCTCCTACGGCTTCCTAAGCTCCTGGGGCGGACGACGGCACTTCCGACGCCCGCCCCAGCACACCCAGCGACCGGAGGTCCCGATGAGCAGAGTGATCCGCGCCGCCGTCTTCCAGACCGCATGGACGGGCGACAAGGAATCGATGATCCAGGTCCACGAGCAGGCGGTCCGGGACGCGGCCGCGCAGGGCGCCCAAGTCCTCTGCTTCCAGGAGCTGTTCTACGGCCCGTACTTCTGCCAGGTCCAGGACAAGGCGTTCTACGAGTACGCCGAGCAGATCCCCGAGGGCCCGATCGTCCGCCGATTCCAGTCCCTGGCAGCGGAGTTGGGCATCGTCCTCGTCCTGCCGATGTACGAGGAGGAGCAGCCCGGCGTCCTCTACAACACCTCGGCGGTGATCGACGCCGACGGCTCGTACCTCGGCAAGTACCGCAAGCACCACATCCCGCAGGTCGAGGGCTTCTGGGAGAAGTTCTACTTCCGTCCCGGCAACAGCGGTTGGCCGGTCTTCGACACCGCGGTCGGCAAGGTCGGCGTCTACATCTGCTACGACCGGCACTTCCCGGAGGGCTGGCGTGCCCTCGGGCTGGCCGGGGCCGAGATCGTGTTCAACCCGTCGGCCACCTCGCGCGGACTGTCCGCCTACCTCTGGCAGTTGGAGCAGCCGGCGGCGGCCGTCGCCAACGAGTACTTCGTGGGCGCCATCAACCGCGTGGGAGTGGAGGAACTGGGCTCCAACGACTTCTACGGGACCTCGTACTTCGTGGACCCGGAAGCACAGTTCGTCGGAGAGGTGGCGAGCGACAAGGAGCCCGAACTCGTCGTCCGCGACCTGGACATGGAGAAACTCCGCACGGTCCGGGACCGCTGGCAGTTCTACCGGGACCGCCGACCGGACGCGTACGGCCCCCTGACGGCTCCCTGAGCGGGGCCCCGTAAGGGGCGCGGGGCTGCGACATCATGCGGCTCCGCCGCGTGGGCGCGACCAGCCACGACGCACCCGCACGTACCCACCGCCCTCCACCGGAGGTGCCCGTCAGGACAGACAGGAGAGGAATCATGAGCACCCGTACAGTCATCCGCGGTGGTCTGGTAATCACCGCTTCCGACGAACTCCACGCGGACGTCCTCATCGAGGACACCCGAATCGTCGCCCTCGCAGCCACCGGCACCCCCACCGCCGACGCCTGGACGGCCGACCGCACCATCGACGCCACCGGCAAATACGTGATCCCGGGCGGAGTCGACGCCCACACCCACATGGAACTGCCCTTCGGCGGCACCTTCGCCTCCGACACCTTCGAGACCGGCACCCGCGCCGCCGCCTGGGGCGGCACGACGACGATCATCGACTTCGCGGTCCAGAGCGTCGGCCGCTCCCTGCGCGAGGGTCTGGACGCCTGGAACGCCAAGGCCGACGGCAAGTGCGCCATCGACTACGGCTTCCACATGATCGTCTCCGACGTCAACCAGGACACCCTCAAGGAGATGGACCTGCTGGTCGAGGAGGGTGTCACCTCCTTCAAGCAGTTCATGGCCTACCCCGGCGTCTTCTACAGCGACGACGGCCAGATCCTGCGCGCCATGCAGCGCTCCGCCGAGAACGGCGGCCTGATCATGATGCACGCCGAGAACGGCATCGCGATCGACGTGCTCGTGGAGCAGGCGCTGGCCCGGGGCGAGACCGACCCCCGTTACCACGGCGAGGTCCGCAAGGCCCTCCTCGAAGCCGAGGCGACCCACCGCGCCATCAAGCTCGCCCAGGTGGCCGGCGCCCCGCTGTACGTCGTGCACGTCTCGGCCACGGAGGCCGTCGCCGAGCTGGCGCGGGCCCGCGACGAGGGCCTGAACGTCTTCGGCGAGACCTGTCCGCAGTACCTGTTCCTGTCGACGGACAACCTCGCGGAGCCGGACTTCGAGGGCGCGAAGTACGTGTGCTCGACGCCGCTGCGGCCCAAGGAGCACCAGGCCGCCCTGTGGCGCGGTCTGCGCACCAACGACCTCCAGGTCGTCTCCACCGACCACTGCCCCTTCTGCTTCGTGGGCCAGAAGGAGCTGGGCCGGGGCGACTTCTCGAAGATCCCCAACGGTCTGCCGGGCGTCGAGAACCGGATGGACCTGCTGCACCAGGCCGTGGTCGACGGGCACATCTCGCGCCGCCGCTGGATCGAGATCGCCTGCGCGACCCCGGCCCGGATGTTCGGCCTGTATCCGAAGAAGGGGACGATCGCGCCGGGCGCCGACGCGGACGTCGTCATCTACGACCCGCACGCCGAGCAGATCATGTCCGCCGAGACCCATCACATGAACGTCGACTACTCGGCGTACGAGGGCAGGCGCACCACCGGCCGCGTCGAGACGGTCCTGTCGCGCGGCGAGGACGTCATCACCGAGCGGAAGTTCACCGGCCGTGCCGGGCACGGCAGTTACACCCCCCGCTCCACCTGTCAGTACCTCCTCTGAACCCTTCTCCGAGCGACCAGGAGTGGCGCCATGGACTTCGGACTCGTCCTGCAGACAGACCCACCTGCCTCCCGCGTCATCAGCCTGATGAAGCGGGCCGAGCGCAACGGCTTCACGTACGGCTGGACCTTCGACTCCGCCGTGCTCTGGCAGGAGCCGTTCGTGATCTACAGCCAGATCCTGTCCAACACCACGAAGCTGAAGGTCGGCCCGATGGTGACGAACCCGGGCACCCGCACCTGGGAGGTCACCGCCTCTACCTTCGCCACGCTCAACGACATGTTCGGCAACCGCACGGTCTGCGGGATCGGACGCGGCGACTCGGCCATGCGTGTGGCCGGCCGCAAGCCCAACACCCTCGCGCGGATCAGTGAGGCCATGAAGGTCATCCGGGCGCTGGGGCGCGGCGACGAGGCCGACCTCGGCGGCACGGTGATCAGGTTCCCGTGGATCAAGCCGGGCGCCGAACTCCCCGTCTGGATGGCCGCGTACGGGCCCAAGGCCCTGAAGATGACCGGCGAGGAGGCGGACGGTTTCATCCTCCAGCTCGCCGACCTGTATCTCACCGAGTACATGGTCAAGGCGGTGAGGACCGCGGCGGCCGAGGCCGGACGCGACCCGGCCGACGTCAAGATCTGTGTGGCCGCGCCCGCCTACATCACCGAGGACGACTCGCCCGGGGCGCTCGCCCACGCGCGGGAGCAGTGCCGCTGGTTCGGCGGCATGGTCGGCAACCACGTCGCCGACCTGGTCTCCAAGTACGGCGAGCACTCCGCCGCCGTCCCCGACGAACTCACCGACTACATCAAGTCCCGCGAGGGCTACGACTACTCCCACCACGGGCGCAGCGGAAACCCCGACACCCAGTTCGTGCCGGACGAGATCGTCGACCGGTTCTGTCTGATCGGCACGGCCGAGCAGCACATCGCGAAGCTGAACGCCCTGCGGGAGCTGGGCGTCGACCAGTTCGCCCTGTACGACATGCACGACGCGCAGGAGGAGGTCATCGAAGCGTACGGATCGACGGTCATTCCCGCGGTCAACAGTTGACGGTCATTCTCCGCCGTCAACTGTTGACTGCGCCCTGAGAACTCCACCCGCACGGCCTTTCCCGTCCCGCCTCATTGATTGGCCTGCTCATGACCGAAACCGTCCCCACAGGGCCACCGATAACCCAGTCCACCGACACCGAGGGGCGGATCGAACTCCGCCCCGGAGCCTTCCCCGAGAGCAGTCCCTTCGCCAACGAGGACCTGCGTCCCGTCCCGGTCGCCGAGCGCAAGTGGACGACGTACAACTTCGCGGCGCTGTGGATCTCCATGGCGCACTGCATTCCCAGCTGGACCCTGGCCTCCGGTCTGGTCGCCCTCGGGATGGACTGGAAGCAGGCCGTCTTCACGATCGCGCTGGCCAACGTCATCGTGCTGCTGCCGATGCTGGCCACCGGACACGCCGGGCCCAAGTACGGCATCCCCTTCCCCGTGCTGGCCCGTGCCTCCTTCGGGCTGCGCGGGGCCAACATCCCGGCGCTGATCCGGGCGGCCGTGGCCTGCGGCTGGTTCGGCATCCAGACCTGGATCGGCGGCAGCGGCATCTTCGCCCTCGGCTCCAAGCTGACCGGCGGGGAGTGGGAGAAGGCCGGACAGATCGCCGGCAACCCCTGGCCGCTGTGGCTGTGCTTCCTGCTCTTCTGGGCCGTGCAGATCGCGATCATCTACCGCGGTATGGACTTCCTGCGGCGCTTCGAGAACTGGGCCGCGCCCGTCGTGATCGTCGGCGCGTTCGTGCTGTTGATCTGGATCGCCGTCAAGGCCGACGGCTTCGGCGCGCTGCTCGACCAGCCCTCGAAGCTCGGCTGGGGCACCGACTTCTGGACGGTCTTCTTCCCGGCCCTGATGGGCATGATCGGCTTCTGGGCGACGCTGTCCCTGAACATCCCCGACTTCACCCGCTTCGGCGCCAGCCAGAAGGCGCAGACCTGGGGGCAGAGCCTTGGGCTGCCTACGACGATGACGCTCTTCGCGATCCTCGCCGTGCTGGTCACCTCCGGCTCGGAGGCCGTCTACGGAGAGGCCATCTGGGACCCGGTCGCCCTCGCCGCGAAGACGGACAGCGCCTTCGGACTGCTCTTCGCGCTCTTCATCGTGCTGATCGCCACGATCTCCGTGAACATCGCGGCGAACGTGGTCTCACCGGCGTACGACCTGTCCAACCTGGCGCCGAAATTCATCAACTTCCGTACCGGGGCGCTCATCACGGGTGTCATCGGCATCCTGATCTTCCCCTGGAAGCTGATCTCCACCCCGGAGTTCTACATCTTCACCTGGCTCGGGGTGGTCGGCGGGCTGCTCGGTACGGTCGCGGGCATCCTGATCGCCGACTACTGGATCGTCCGCCGTACGGTCCTGCACCTCGCGGACCTCTACACGCCCGGCGGACGCTACTGGTACACGAACGGCTGGAACTGGCGGGCGGTGCTGGCCTTCGTGGTCGGCGGTGTCCTGGCCGTCGGCGGCTCGTACTCGACCGTCGACGCGAAGGGCGCGAAGCTCGGCCCGTTCCCCGTCGACGGACTCATCCCGTTCCTCAAGCCGCTCGCGGACTACGGATGGGCGGTCGGCGTCGCCTCGTCGCTCATCCTGTACGTCGCCCTGATGGCACCCGTGGCACGGGCCGAACGGGAGCAGTCCCTGCACAAGGCCGCCTGACGGCGGTCCGGCCGCGCCGGGAGCCGCCCGCTACTGGGCGGCCTCCAGCGCGGCCATCCCCTCCTTGGCGGCCTTGATCGCGCCCTTGTTGATCTCGTCCGTACCGGGCGCCTTCTTCGACTCGAAGTCGCTGCCGTTGTACGTGACGACCACCAGGGCGTTGGACGCGCGGACGATCACCATGCCCTCGCGTGTCTGCTGCTTGTCGTCGGTGGTGAGGTTCACCACCGAGTAGGCCTCGTCGCCGACGCCGGGGACCTCACCGCCGCCGCTCTTCTCCGTGGTGCGCTGCTTGTACGCGGCGAGGGCGGTCTCGTCCGATTTCTTGATCTCGTACGAGATGTCCAGCCAGCGGTAGTCGAACGACTTGAGCGCGTTCCAGGAACAGGTGCGGCGCAGCGACTCGTCGGTCGACGGGATCTCCTTGCCGGCCGTCTTGGCGCCCGGCACCAGCGCGGTCACCGTCTTCTTCGTGATGCCCTCGCAGGGCGCGGGGGAGTCGCGGTAGGTGCGGACCGCCGCGGCGGTCGCGGGCGCCGACGGGGATCTCTCGCCGTCGGGGGCGGCCTTCTTCTCCGTTGCCGGAGTCGCGGCGAGCGGCCCGGACGACAGCGCCCAGCCCGCCGTGGCGAGCACGACGACCGGCGCCAGACGCGCGGTGAGAGCGAGAGGAAGAGATCGCACGGCGCACATTTCGTGGGGGACGGTGCGGAGGGGTCCGCACTGCGGACGGGACGCCAGTGTCACACGCGTGGCTGTGGGGCGGAAGTGCGAACTCGCTCCGTGCCTGCCCGTGTCCGGGCGGTGACAGTACTTACCGGGTCACTCGACGTGCCGAGTCGCGTGCCGAGTCGCTTACGGCGGCCTGAAGGGGCAGCGCGCGCTCGATACGGTCCACGGCGGTGAACGCCCCGTACGCGATCAGCTCGACCAGGCAGTGGTCCGTGAACGGCGGCTTCTTCCAGGCGGCCACGTCCTCGTCGGTGATCCGGTACGGAGCCAGCGCCGCCAGCAGCGCCAGCCGCGCCCCGGGCCGGTCCGCGCGTCCGGGCAGGGCGTCCCAGACCACCGGCTGATGCGTGCCGTCCCAGACCGCGACCGTGTCCCGTACGAGGTTCTGGTCGGCCTCGGTCAGCAGCGAGGAGCCCGCCATGGCCGCGGCCCGCAGTGCCGCGTAGGCCGGACCGACCGTCGTGCCGGCCGCCCAGGCCGGGCCGGCGCCCGCGTCGCCGTCGAGGAGGGCGAGGCTCGTGCCCGGGACGAGGCGCCGGCGCACGGTCTTCGCCACGGAACGCCCGACGAGGCTGCGGACCGACCTGAACCGCTGGACGTTGCCCGGCAGCAGGTTCTCGGTCAACAGGGCCGAGACGATCCGGTTGATGAAGTGGAAGGCCAGGGCGGTGCCCACGTACGCGGCGGTGTGCCGGACGAAGAAGGGCAGCGGGGTGAGTTCCGGGCTGCCCGGGACCCGGGTCGCCTCGCCCCAGGCGACCATGCGCGCCTGGATCTCCCTCTCCGGGGCCTTCCCGCGGGCCAGGCGCTCCGCGAGGGCGTGGTCGCCGGTGGCGTGCAGCAGGAGCGTGTGCGCGTCCACGCAGAACGGGCACTTGTTGGCCCGGGACACCCCGAACGCGGCCAGCTCCTTTCCGGTGCGGCTGCCCTCGCCCGCGAGCAGCGACTCCCGCATCAGCGCCCAGGCGGCGGCCATCAGGTCCGGCGAGGAGGACAGGACGACGAAGGTGGAGGCGCTCTCGATACCGAAGTCCTCCGCGAGCTGCCGGTACACCTCCGCGGTGCGGCCGGTGGCGGACCTGGGCGGCAGGGGTTCGGTGTGACGGAACGGCGCGGTCGTGAACGGCGCGGTCAGGAAGGCTGCGGTCATGGGAAGAACCCTGGCCCGCCGGGGCACCCCCACGCGTCGTACGGCCGGAGGCAGTTGGCGGTGCGCCGGCCCGACCGCCCGGCACCTCCCACTACTGCGGGGGGAGTAGTGCGGGAGTTGTCCACAGGGCTGACGCCGCTGTCCGTCCGGCGGTCTACGGTACGGACATGAGCGCGGACCAGGCACTCCTCAAGCGGCTCGCCGACGTGGCAATCGCCGTCGTGATCGGCGCCGTCACCGTGTCCGCGGCGGCCCTCGACCAGGACACCACCGCGCTCGACCTCGCGCTGATCGTGGCCGGCTCGCTCGCCCTGGCCGCGTACCGCAAGGCACCCCAGGTGGTGCTCGCCCTCACGACCGCGGCCCTCAGCGCCCACGCGCTGCACGCGCAGCCGGGGCCGGTGGCCGCCCTGCCCGTGGTGACCGCCGTCCACCTCGCGGCGCAGGCGGGACACCGGGCCGTCGGCGCGGTCGCGGGCGCCGTGTTCCTCGGCGCGTATCTCGCGGCGGGCCCGGTCGCCCACAGCACCGTCGAACGGGCCGTGCTGCTCGCGGGCTGGTTCCTGTGCGCTGTGGTCAGCGGCCTCGCGGGCCGTAACTGGCAGGCGTATCTGCGCCAGACCGAACAGCGCGCCCTGGAGGCCGAGCGCACCCGCGAGGAGGCGGCCCTGCGCCGCGCCGGGGAGGAACGCCTGCGCATAGCGAGGGAGTTGCACGACTCCCTGACCCACAGCATCTCCATCGTCAAGCTCCAGGCGGGCGTCGCCGTCCATCTCGCGCGCAAGCGCGGCGAGGAGATACCTCCTGCCCTGCTGGCCATCCAGGAGGCCGGCGGGGAGGCCATGCGCGAACTGCGGGCCACGCTGGACATCCTGCGCACCGACGAGCCGACCGGCACGCCCGCGCTGCTCGTGGAGCGGGCCCGCGCGGCCGGTCTCGCCGTCGACCTGACCGTGACGGGCCGCGAGCGCCCGCTGGCGGCGACCGTGGACCGTGCCGCGTACCGCATCGTCCAGGAAGCCCTCACGAACGCCGCAAGACACGCGGGACCCGCCAAGGTCGCCGTGCGACTCGACTACGGAGAAGGTGAGTTGACGATACGCGTCGACGACGACGGAACCGCCGAACCGTCCTGTCCGCCCGCCGAGGGCATCGGGCTCACCGGCATGCGCGAACGCGTCACGGCACTCGGCGGCACCCTGCGCGCCGCCCCGCGCGAAGAGGGCGGCTTCTCGGTACGGGCCGGCCTGCCGCTGGAACACGCGTGATCCGGGTCGCGCTCATCGACGACCAGGCGCTCATGCGGGCCGGGTTCCGGGCCCTCCTGGACGCCGAGGACGGCATCGAGGTGGTCGGCGAGGCGGCCGACGGCGAGCAGGGTGTGGCGCTGGTGCGCGAGCACGTGCCGGACATCGCCCTCGTCGACGTGCAGATGCCGGTGATGACGGGCATCGAGGCGACCCGCCGCATCGCCGCCGACCCACGGCTCTCAGGCGTGCGCGTGGTGATACTGACCAACTACGGCCTCGACGAGTACGTCTTCGAGGCGCTGCGGGCCGGGGCCAGCGGCTTCCTGCTCAAGGACACCGAGCCCGCGGATCTGCTCCAGGCCATTGAGGTCGTCACGCGCGGCGAGGCCCTGCTGTCGCCGTCCGTCACCCGCACGCTGATCGGGGAGTTCGTGTCCCGGCCGCCGGACCGGGCGAAGGCACCGGGCCTGGAGTGCCTGACCCGCCGGGAGCGCGAGGTCACCGCGCTCGCCGCCCGCGGCCTCACCAACGAGGAGATCGCCGCCCACATGGTCATCAGCCCCTTCACCGCCAAGACCCACATCAGCCGCGCGATGACCAAACTGGGCGCCCGCGACCGCGCCCAACTGGTCGTGTTCGCCTACGAGTCGGGGCTGGTCGCCGCACGAGGACGGGTGGAGTGAGGGCCTTCGCCGGGGGCTCGTGTGATGATCGGCGGGTGATCGCTACACGAGCCAGGCCGTTCCGCAGTGCCGCCCTCGTCTGCCTGTTGGTGGTGGCACCGGTGCTGGGGGCGAGCGGGTGCGGGCTCTCCGCCGAACTGGACCGGGAGAGCAACCCCGAACGCACGCCCACGCCGACGCCGTCCCTCGCGGTGGTACCGCCCTCACCCACACCCGGGCCCGTGACCTCCGAACCCTCCCAGACCCCCTCCCCGACCGTCCCCGGTCAGCAGACGGAGGACTGCCCCAAGTCCGGTCTGCGCTTCGCGGCCGATCAGGGCGACGCGGCGATGGGGCTGCGCGCGATGGGCCTCGACGTCACCAACTGCGCCGACGAACCACGCAAGTTGAACGGGTATCCGGCCATCACCGTCCTGGACGCGTCGGGTGACCCGTTCCCGGGTGTGCGGACCGTCGAGGGCACGGACCAGGTGTCCATGGCTCCGGAGGATCCCGGCCCCCGGCCGCTGACGCTCGCCCCCGGGGAGTCCGCACACGCGGCCCTGTACTGGCGGATGAACAACAGCAGCGGCGTGTACCTCCGCGTCGCTCCGAAGAAGGGCGACGACACGGTGACCGTACGGCCGCCGTACCCGCTCGACATCGGCCCGGAGAACGTCCTCGGGACGACGGCCTGGCAGCCCTCGGACCGCCCGTAACGGCAGTCTGCGTACCATCGCCGGACGTCCTGGCCCGCGGTCCGGCACCTGCCCCGCAGTCCGCGGGCCGCAGTCCGCAGTTCGTGATCCGCGGGCCGCAGGCCCGTCCCGCAGTGAGGAGTTCCCCGTGTTCACGACCCGACCCACGCTCCAGGGCACCTTCGGAATGGTGTCCTCCACGCACTGGCTCGCCTCGCAGTCGGCGATGGCCGTGCTGGAGGACGGCGGCAACGCGTACGACGCCGCCGTCGCCGCGGGTTTCGTGCTGCACGTCGTCGAGCCGCACCTCAACGGGCCCGCCGGTGAGGTGCCGATCATCCTCGCCCCGGCGGGCGGCGAGGTACGGGTCCTGTGCGGTCAGGGCGTGGCACCGGCCGGGGCCACCATCGCCCATTACAGGGGACTGGGCCTGGACCTCGTTCCCGGCACCGGACCCCTCGCCGCCGCCGTGCCCGGCGCCTTCGACGCGTGGATGCTGCTGCTCCGCGACCACGGCACGAAGTCCCTGGCCGACGTCCTGAAGTACGCCGTCGGGTACGCGCGGGACGGGCACGCGCCCGTGGAGCGGGTCGGCCAGACCGTGGAGACCGTACGGGAGCTGTTCGAGACCGAGTGGACGTCGTCCGCCGAGGTGTATCTGCCGGGCGGGGAGCCTCCGCGGACCGGCGAGCTGTTCCGCAATCCCGCGCTGGCCGCGACCTGGACGCGGCTCATCGCGGAGTCCGCCGGGGCGGCCGAGGCGCAGGAGGGCGACCGCCGCATCGCGCAGATCGAGGCCGCGCGGCGGATCTGGCGCGAGGGCTTCATCGCCGAGGCGCTCGTACGGCAGGCAGGCCGGCCCACGCGGGACACCAGCGGCGAGCACCACTCCGGCACGCTCACCGCGGCCGACCTGGCCTCCTGGTCCGCGTCCTACGAAACTCCGGCCACCTACGACTGGCGGGGCTGGACCCTGTGCAAGGCCGGGCCCTGGAGCCAGGGCCCGGTGCTCCTCCAGCAGCTGGCCCTGCTGCCGCCCGAGCTGCCCCGGTACGGCTCCGCCGAGTACACGCACCTGCTGATCGAGGGCTGCAAGCTCGCGATGGCCGACCGGGAGGCCTGGTACGGGGACGCGGGCGAGGTGCCCCCGGCGGAGCTGCTGGCGGAACTGTTGTCGCCCGAGTACAACGCCGGGCGGCGGGCGCTGGTCGGCGAGAAGGCCTCCCACGAGCTGCGGCCGGGGAGCCCCGGCGGCCGGACCCCGTTGCTCAGCGGGCACGCGCGCGTGGTGGCCTCGGGGGAGGGCGGGTTCGACGCGCTCGCGGCGCCGGGCGCGGGGGAGCCGACCGTGGCGCGAGGGGCCGAAGGGGCCGGCGAGCCGACCGTGGCCAAGCCGCCGACGTCTCCCGTGCCCGGCGAGCCCGACGTCTCGGCGGACGGTGGCACCCGGGGCGACACCTGCCACCTCGACATCGTCGACCGCTGGGGCAACATGGTCGCGGCCACGCCCAGCGGCGGCTGGCTCCAGTCCAACCCGGTCGTGCCCGAGCTGGGCTTCCCGCTCGGCACCCGGCTCCAGATGGCCTGGCTGGACGAGGGACTGCCCAACTCCCTGACCCCGGGCCGCCGTCCGCGCACGACGCTCACCCCGTCGCTCGCCCTGCGGGACGGCGTCCCCGTCATGGCCTTCGGCACGCCCGGCGGCGACCAGCAGGACCAGTGGCAGCTGCACTTCTTCCTGGCCGTCGCCCTGCGCCCGGAAGTGCGCGGCGGCCCCGACCTCCAGGGCGCGATCGACGCCCCCAACTGGCACAACGACAGCTTCCCCGGCTCCTTCTACCCGCGCGGGATGCGCCCCGGCAGCGTGACGGTCGAGTCCCGCACGGACCCCGGGGTCGTCGCCGAACTGCGCCGCAGGGGCCATGACGTCCAGATCGGCGACGCCTGGTCCGAGGGGCGCCTGTGCGCGGTCGCCCGGAACCCGCGGACCGGCATCCTGTCTGCGGCGGCGAACCCCCGCGGGATGCAGGGGTACGCGGTCGGCCGCTGATGTCGGTGCCGACAGCTGGGGCGGGTGTCGGTCACCGAAGCAGGCGCCGGCCTCGGCGTACTCGTTGTTCATGCCGATTCCACCCGTGATGCACCCACCGGGTGGGGATTGTCAGTGGCGCGTGCTCTCATGGAGGCATGATCGAACACATGGAAACCATCGACGAGTTTCTCGCACACCGCACGGCAGACGTCGAACAGGCCGTCCGCGAGGCGGCAGCCACCGAGATCATGCCGCGCTTCCGGCAGCTCGCGGCACACGAGGTGGACCAGAAGAGCGGCCCGCACGACCTGGTCACGGACGCCGACCGCAAGGCCGAGGAATACCTCACCGAGGTGCTCGGCAAGCTGCTGCCCGGCTCGGTCGTGGTCGGCGAGGAAGCGGTCCACGCGGACCCGGTGACGTACGAGGCGCTGCAGGGCGAGGCGCCCGTCTGGATCGTCGACCCGGTCGACGGCACCCGCCAGTTCGTCCACGGCGACCCCGGCTTCTGCACGCTGGTCGCGCTCGCCCAGCGCGGCGTCGTGCTGGCGTCCTGGACGTACGCCCCGGTCCGCGACCAACTCGCCGTGGCCGTACGGGGCAGGGGCGCCCTGCTCGACGGCGAACCCCTCCTGGCGGGCGCGCCGGACCCCGGCCGTGACCTCGAAGTCGCCACGTCCCACCCGGACTACACGACGGACGACCAGAAGCGGGCACTGCTCGGCCTGCGCACGCAGGGCGTCGGCCCGCGCCCCTGCGGCTCCGCCGGACTGGAGTACCTGGCCATCGCCCGCGGCGAGTTGGACGCCGTCGCGTTCAGCTGGGAGGCCGCCTGGGACCACGCGGCGGGCCTTCTGCTCGTCGAGGAGGCGGGCGGCGCCCACCTGACCCTCGCGGGGGAGCCGTTCCGCATAACCGGCGGCAACACCCTTCCGTTCACGGCGGCGCGGGACGCGGCCACGGCCCGCCGGGTCCTCGAACTGCTGTCGGGCGGTGCCTGAGCAGCGCTTGAGCGGCGCCTGCGCGGGGCCGATCAGGTTCGGGTGACGACTGGGCGAGGGGCGGGGACGGGCGCTGTCGGAGGCCCGGCATATCCTGACCGTCAGTGGCCATCGGCTGACAAAGGAGTCCGAAGGTGCCGTCGATGCTCGATGCCGTCGTGGTGGGTGCGGGGCCGAACGGACTGACGGCTGCCGTGGAGCTGGCCCGCCGCGGCTTCTCCGTGGCCGTCTTCGAGGCGCGCGACACCGTCGGGGGAGGTGCCCGCACCGAGGAGCTGACCCTGCCCGGCTTCCGGCACGACCCGTGCTCGGCCGCGCACCCCCTCGGTGTCAACTCACCCGCCTTCCGCGCGATGCCGCTGGGGCGGTACGGGCTGGAGTGGCTGCAGCCCGAACTGCCCATGGCACACCCCTTCCTGGACGGCACGGCGGCCGTGCTGTCGCGGTCGGTGGCGGAGACGGCCGCCTCGTTCGGACCCCGGGACGCGGGCACGTACCGCAGGCTGGTGGAGCCCTTCACCCACCGATGGGACACCCTCGTACAGGACTTCATGTCCCTGCCGCTCAGCGCGCTGCCCCGGGACCCGGTCACCCTCGCCCGCTTCGGGCTGGTCGGACTGCCGCCCTCGACCTGGCTGATGCGCAGGTTCCGCGACGAGCGGGCCAAGGCGCTGTTCGCGGGGCTCGTCGCCCACGTCATGTCGCCGCTGGGCGGTGTCGCCACCGGAGCCGTCGGCCTCGTCTTCGCGCTGGCCGCGCACGCCAGGGGCTGGCCCGTCGCCCGGGGCGGCTCCCAGTCGATCTCCGACGCGCTCACCGCGTACCTCAAGGACCTGGGCGGCGCCGTCCACACGGACTACGAGGTCAAGCGGCTCGACGACCTGCCGCCCGCGCGCGCGTACGTCTTCGACACCTCGCCCACCGCACTGAGCCGGATCGCGGGCTTCGGGAACCACTACGACCGGTACCGGTACGGGGCGGGCGTCTTCAAGATCGACTACGCGCTCGACGGGCCGGTGCCGTGGACCGCGAAGGAGGCCCGCGCGGCCGGCACGGTGCAGGTCGGCGCGGACCGCAAGGAGATCGGGACCGCCCTGCGCGCCGCCTCCCGGGAGGAGCGGGCCCCCGACGCGCCGTTCCTGATCACCGTGCAGCCCAGTGTCGTCGACCCGTCCCGCGCACCGGCCGGAAAGCACGTGTTCTGGGCCTACGCGCACGTCCCGAGCGGCTGGACCGGAGACCTCACCGAAACGATCGAGCGCCAGCTGGAGCGGTTCGCACCCGGCTTCCGCGACCGGGTCCTCGCCCGTGCCACGGCGGGACCGCCCGAACTCGCCGCCCGCAACGCCAACTACGTGGGCGGTGACATCGGTTGCGGCGCGGCCTCCGGCCTGCAACTGCTGCTGCGGCCCACGCTGTCGGCGTACCCGTACAACACCCCGCACCCGGCGGTGTTCATCTGCTCCTCGGCCACCCCGCCGGGTCCCGGCGTGCACGGCATGTCCGGGCACAACGCGGCGAAGGCCGTATGGAAGAGGCTGCGCCAGACATGACCGGTATCGAACTCGTCCGCGGCGACATCACCCGGCAGAGCGTGGACGCCATCGTGAACGCGGCGAACTCCTCGCTGCTGGGAGGCGGAGGCGTGGACGGCGCCATCCACCGGCGCGGCGGACCCGAGATCCTCGCCGAGTGCCGCAAGCTGCGCGCCTCGCACTACGGCAAGGGCCTGCGCACCGGACAGGCCGTCGCCACCACCGCCGGCCGGCTCGACGCGCGCTGGGTGATCCACACCGTCGGCCCCGTCTTCAGCGCCGACGAGGACCGGTCCGAGCTGCTGGTCTCCTGCTACCGGGAATCCCTGCGGGTCGCCGACGAGCTGGGCGCGCGGACCGTCGCGTTCCCGGCCGTCTCCGCGGGCATCTTCGGCTGGCCGATGGACGACGCGGCGCGTGTCGCGGTCGGGACCGTGCGGGACACGGAGACCGCGGTGACCGAGGTCAGATTCGTCCTCTTCGACGAGCCGGCGTACGAGGCGTTCGCGGCGCGCGTCGGCTGACCGGACCGAGGGAGCCCCGGCGAGCACCTGACAGGAAGGGCATCCATCAACGCGGGAAGCCATCAGGACGAGCACCCGTCAGGACAGGCACCCATCAGGACCCGCACCCATCAAGGCGGGTGCCTCCGGACGGTTGCCCCTGCGGCGCAGCCCTCAGAAACACACAGAGTTCGACAGGGTCATTGCCGCTGTTGTGTTCGGGTTCTAGGGTTTCTGTGGCTCACCACGTGCCTTTGTGCCCAGTAGTCGCTTTACGCCCCTCAGTTCGCGCACCCCACTGTCGTACCGAGGAAGGGCCCCGCCATGCCGCACCCGCGCCCGTACCTGCCTCCGCACACGACTCCCGTCAGCCGTCGCCGACTTCTTGAGGGAGGGGCCGTCGTCCTCGGCGCGCTCGCCCTTCCCTCGTCCGCCTCCGCGGTCCACGCGGCCGACCGGCCCGTCGCGGCGGACGGTTCCCCGGAGTGGAACGGCGCCATCGACGTCTTCCAGGTCGGCACCGAGCCGCCGCACACCACCCTCACCCCGTACGCGGACGTGGCGCAGGCGCTGGACGGCGACCGCACCCGCTCGCCGTACCGGATGAGCCTCGACGGGAAGTGGAGGTTCGCCTACGTCGACCGCCCCGACGACCGTGACCCCGACTTCCACCGCACCGACGTCGACGACAGCTCCTGGGACACCATCCCCGTCCCCTCCGTCTGGCAGCTGCACGGTTACGACTTCCCGATCTACATCAACATCACGTACCCCTACTGGGGCCCCAACGGCCTGGGCGAGGAGCCGCAGCCACCGGCCGCCCCGACCCGCTACAACCCCGTGGGCCAGTACAGACGTACCTTCACCGTCCCGAAGGGCTGGTCGGGGCGGCGGACGTTCCTGCACTTCGAAGGGGTCAAGTCCGCCCACTACGTGTGGATCAACGGAGAACTCGTCGGCTACCACGAGGACTCCTACACCCCTGCCGAGTACGACATCACCCCGCACCTGAAGCCCGGCACCAACCAGATCGCGGTGGAGGTGTACCGCTATTCCGACGGGGACTGGCTGGAGGACCAGGACATGATCCGGCTGAGCGGCATCTTCCGCTCGGTCCACCTCTACTCCACCCCGGCCGTGCACCTGCGCGACTTCAAGCTGGACACCCCGCTGAGCGACGACCACCGGACCGCCGAACTGTCGGTCACCGCGAGCGTGCGCGCCTACGGCGACCGCGAGGGGGACGAGGGCGCCACGGGCTCGTACTCCGTCGAGACCCAGCTCTACGACGCGCGCGGCCACGCCGTCTGGCCCCGCCCGCTGCACCGGGCCGTGGACCTCGGCTCGGCCCCGGCCGGCGAGGACGTGACCGTACAGGCCGCCAGGTCCGTGCCCGCGCCGAAGCTGTGGTCGGCCGAGGACCCGTACCTGTACACGGCCGTGCTGCGGCTGCGCGATCCGGCGGGCAAGGTCGTCGAGACGCTCTCGCACCGCGTCGGTCTGCGTGAGTTCGCGCTGAAGGACGGGCTGATGCGCATCAACGGCCGGCCCGTCTCCCTGCGGGGCACCAACCGGCACGAGATGCACCCCGACCGCGGCACCGCGCTCACCCGCGCGGACCTGGTCAGGGACATCGAGATCATCAAGCGGACCAACATCAACACCGTCCGCACCTCGCACTACCCGAACAACATCCACTGGTACGAACTGGCCGACGAGTACGGCCTGTACCTGGTGGACGAGACCAACCTGGAGACCCACGGCATCCGTGACGAGTACCCGGGCGACCACCCCGACTGGAGCAGGGCGTGTGTGGCCCGCGCGCGGAACATGGTCCACCGCGACAAGAACCACGCCTCCGTCGTCATCTGGTCGCTGGGCAACGAGGCCGGCGGCGGCAGCACCTTCGTCGCCATGCACGACTGGATCCGCTCGTACGACACGACCCGTGTCATCCAGTACGAGGGCGACGACCGGCCCGCGATCAGTGACATCCGCTCCGAGATGTACGACAGCCCCGCGCGCGTCGAGGCCCGTGCCGAGGACACCTCCGACACCCGCCCGTACGTCATGATCGAGTACTCGCACTCGATGGGGAACTCGACCGGCAACTTCAAGAAGTACTGGGACCTCATCCGCCGCCACGACGTGCTCCAGGGCGGCTGGATCTGGGACTTCGTCGACCAGTCCCTGACCACGCCGGTCCCCACGCGCACCCTCTTCACGGAGACCGGGCCGGGCGCGGTGCGCGGCGAGATCCAGGCCGCCGCCGCGACCTTCGACCGGCGGAAGGGGCTGTCCGGCAGCACCGTCTTCGCCCGCGACCCCGGACTCGACCTCACCGGTTCCCTGACGCTGGAGGCCTGGGTCACCCCGGAGGTGACCGGCTACCACCAGCCGCTCATCACCAAGGGCGACACCCAGTACGCCCTCAAGCAGAACGGCGAGAACCTGGAGTTCTTCCTCTACGGCGACGGTCAGTGGATCAGCGCCACCTGGGCCCTCCCGGACGACTGGACCGGCCGGGAACACCACATCGCGGGCGTCTTCGACGCGGCGGCGGGCACCCTGACCCTGCACGTCGACGGCACGGTCCGGGCCACCCGCACCACCACCCGGCGGCCCGCGGTCAACACCGCGCCGCTCTCGCTCGCCACCGACGTCGACAACCCCACCCGGGAGTTCAGCGGCACGATCCGGCGGGCGCGCGTCTACGCCCGCGCGCTGTCCGCGGCCGAACTCGCCTCGGACGGACGCGGCCCCGGCGACGACGGCGTGCGGTTCTGGTTCGACGCGGCCACCGTGAAGGTGACGGAGAAGCGGCCAGGGAACCGCCCCGAGAGCCGCGACTTCTTCGCGTACGGTGGCGACTGGGGCGACCACCCGAACGACGGGGCCTTCGTCGCGGACGGCATCGTCACCGCCGACCGCGGACACACCGGCAAGGCCGCGCAGGTCAAGCGGATCTACCAGGCGATCAACGCCGCACCGGCGGCCTCCGGGAAGTCCCTGGCCGTCGGCGCCGCCGGAGTGGCCGTCACCCTCACCAACGAGTACCTGTTCACCAACCTCCGTGATTTCGACGGCAGTTGGACGCTCGTCGCCGACGGCCGGACCGTGCGGCGCGGACGGCTGAGCCGCGCCCAGCTGGACGTGGCGCCGCTCAGCAGCAAGAACATCACCGTGCCCGTCGGGCTGCCGGCTGACCCGGCGCCCGGCACGGAGTACTTCCTGCGGCTGTCCTTCACCACCAAGGAACGCACCAAGTGGGCCGAGGCCGGCTTCGAGGTGGCCGCCGAGCAACTGCCGGTCGACGCCGACAGCCCCGCCGTGCGGCCCGTTCCCCTGACCCGGGTGCCCGCCCTGCGCCACCAGGACGGCGAGCGGTCCGTCACGGTCCGGGGCGACGGCTTCTCCGTGACCGTCGACAAGAGGACCGGAGTCATCACCTCGTACGAGGCCCGGGGCGCCCGGCTCCTCACCTCCGGGCCCGTGCCGAACTTCTGGCGGGCACCGACCGACAACGACCGGGGCAACGGCCAGCACGTCCGCAACCAGACCTGGCGCGACGCCGGGACCCTGCGCAAGGTGACGGACGTCAGCGTGGACACCCTGCGCGACCGGGCCGTCCGGATCAAGGTCACCGGGACCCTGCCCACCAGCACCGAATCCGTGTACACCACCACCTACACGGTCTTCGGCAACGGCGAGATCAAGGTCGACAACACTCTCCACCCGGGCGCGGCCAACCTGCCCTACATCCCGGAGGTCGGCACCCTGCTCTTCCTCCCGGGCCGGCTGGAGCACCTGCACTACTACGGCCGCGGCCCCGAGGAGAACCACTGGGACCGCAACGACGGCACCGACGTGGGGCTGTACTCCGGGACCGTCTCCGAACAGTGGACGCCCTACATCCGCCCCCAGGAGAACGGCAACAAGACCGACGTCCGCTGGGCCGCCCTCACCGGCCGCGACGGCACCGGGCTGCTCGTCTCCGGCGAACCGCTCATCGAGGTCAACGCCTCGCACTTCACCCCCGAGGACCTGTCCGTCGGCACGCGCCACGACTACCAGCTGACCCGGCGGGACGAGGTCGTCCTGCGCGTCAACCACCGGCAGATGGGCATCGGCGGCGACAACAGCTGGGGCGCGCACACCCACGACGAGTACAAGCTCTTCGCCGACCGGGACTACGCCTACACCTACCGGCTGCGCCCCCTGACCGACGTCGACAGGGCGACGGCGGCCTCCCGGCGACCCACGGCCGAGGAGTGAGCCCCGGGGCCCGGGGGAGGGAACCGGGCTGAGGCAGATGTCGCATTCCCGCCAGCCATCGCCCTGACCGAGGGCGATGCTGGTGGCATGCAGAACGGGATGCACGCCGAGACCGAGCGCTGTGTGCGCGCCGTCCAGTCGAAGGACGCCCGCTTCGACGGATGGTTCTTCACCGCGGTCCTCACCACGCGGATCTACTGCCGGCCCAGCTGCCCCGTCGTGCCTCCGAAGCCGGAGAACATGACGTTCTACCCGAGCGCCGCCGCCTGCCAGCAGGCCGGGTTCCGGGCGTGCAAACGCTGCCGCCCCGACACGAGCCCCGGCTCACCCGAGTGGAACCAGCGCGCCGACCTCGTGGCCCGTGCGATGCGGCTCATCGGCGACGGGACCGTGGACCGCGAGGGCGTGCCGGGGCTCGCGACCCGCCTCGGCTACAGCACCCGGCAGATCGAACGCCAGCTCCTCGCCGAACTGGGCGCCGGCCCGCTCGCCCTGGCCCGCGCCCAGCGCGCCCAGACCGCACGGCTGCTCATCGAGACGACATCGCTCCCGATGGCCGAGATCGCCTTCGCGGCGGGCTTCTCCTCCGTCCGCACCTTCAACGACACGGTCCGTGAGGTCTTCGCCCTCGCCCCGAGCGAGTTGCGCACCAGGGCACCCAAGAACCGCGCCGACCGCGCCGACCCGACCGGCACGCCTGGGGTGTTGACGCTCCGGCTGCCCTTCCGGGCGCCGCTCAACCCCGACAACCTCTTCGGCCACCTCGCCGCCACCGCCGTACCCGGGGTGGAGGAGTGGCGCGACGGCGCGTACCGGCGCACCCTGCGTCTGCCGTACGGCCACGGGGTCGTCGCGCTCACTCCGGAGCCCGACCACATCGGCTGCCGGCTCACCCTCAGCGACCTGCGCGACCTGACCGTCGCCATCAGCCGCTGCCGCCGCATGCTCGACCTGGACGCCGACCCGGTCGCGGTCGACGACCAGTTGCGTACGGATCCGGTGCTGGCACCGCTCGTCGACAAGGCACCGGGCCGCCGGGTGCCCCGTACGGTCGACGAGGCCGAGTTCGCCGTACGGGCCGTGCTGGGGCAGCAGGTGTCCACGGCCGCCGCCCGTACGCACGCGGGACGCCTGGTCACGGCGCACGGGGAGACGGTCGACGATCCCGAGGGCGGCCTCACCCACCTCTTCCCGTCCGTCGAGGCCCTGGCGGCACTCGACCCCGAAGCCCTCGCCATGCCGGCCACCCGCCGGACCACCCTCACCACACTCGTGGGCCAACTGGCCGACGGCACCCTCCAGCTGGGCGTCGAGGGCGACTGGACGGAGACCAGGGCCCGGCTGCTGGCGCTGCCCGGCTTCGGCCCCTGGACCGTGGAGGTCATCGCCATGCGTGCCCTCGGCGACCCCGACGCCTTCCCGGTGACCGACCTCGGAATCCGTTACGCGGCACGGGACTTGGGCCTGCTGTCCACACCGGCCGCGCTGACGGCACGCGCCGCGGACTGGCGGCCCTGGCGCGCGTACGCCGTCCAGTACCTGTGGGCGACGGGCACCCACCCCGTCAACTTCCTCCCCGAGCAAGCAGCTCACGCACCGAAGGACACACAGTGAAGCAGCACACCGTCGTCGACAGCCCGTACGGCCCGCTCACGCTGGTCGCCACCGGAGGCGTCCTCTCCGGGCTCTACATGACCGACCAGCGCCACCGCCCGCCCGAGGAGAGCTTCGGCGACCCCGGCGACCCGGACGACACACCGTTCGCCGAGGTGGCCGAGGAACTACGGGCCTATTTCGCAGGCGAGTTGAAGGACTTCTCCGTCCAACTGCACCTCCACGGAACCCCGTTCCAGCGTTCCGTCTGGGCGGAACTCCGCAGAATCCCGTACGGCGAGACCCGTTCGTACGGTCAACTCGCCGACGCCCTCGGCAATCCGAACGCGTCACGCGCGGTGGGCCTCGCCAACGGCAAGAACCCACTGGGGATCATCGTGCCCTGCCACCGCGTGGTGGGCGCGGACGGCAGCCTGACGGGCTACGGCGGCGGCCTGCAACGCAAGCAGCAACTGCTGGACTTCGAACGGGGCGGACAGGGAGCGGGACAGGAGGGGCAGGAAGGAACCCTGGCACTCTTATGAGCCGCTGCGGGAGAGACGGCGGGGCGCGTCAGCCGACCGGGTCGCCGTTCTCCAGTTCCGCCGTGCCCCTGCCCTCCGTCAGTACGTCGAGTGCGGTGAGCACGCGGCGGCCCAGGGAGCCCGGCATGTGGTCCGCGAGTTCCTCGCGCGGGACCAGGCGCCAGGACAGCAGTTCCGACTCCTGGAGGCGGATCGACTTGAACTGCTCCTCCGTGAGGACTCCACCGTCGTACAGGTACGCCACGATCGGGGGCCGCTCCGTACCGGGCACCCAGTCCACCGCGAGCAGCCTGCCGATCTCCAGGTCGAGGCCGATCTCCTCAAGGGTCTCCCGGTGTGCCCCCTGCCTCGGGGTCTCCCCGGCGTCCGACTCCACGGTCCCGCCCGGCAGCGCCCAGCCCGCACGGTAGTTGGGCTCGACGAGCAGCACACGGCCCTCGGCGTCACGGAAGAGGGCGGCGGCGCCGACGAGCACTCGGGGGAGGCCCGCGATGTACGTGGCGTAGTCAGGGGTGGTCATCGGGCCAGCGTAGCGAGATCGACGGGAGGTTCCGCAAGATCGTCAACGCGTGGAGGACTTACACCCGGTCTGTCGAATTCCTCTCGGTCTCAGCTGTTTTGCATACGTACGGCACCGCACCACATGAGAAGGTCGTCAGGTTTTATTCGTATTGCGTGTTGGGAGTCCCATGAAGTCGTTGAGTCGTACGACGGCCCTCGCGGCCGGTGCCGTCGCGGTCGCCGCCGTCCTGTCCGGCCCCGGTGCCGCCGTCGCCCAGGCCGCTCCGGCCGAGCCTCTGGTCACCACCGGGGACGTCGGTGTGCGGACCGGGGACCTCGACCTGCTGGAGGATGTGCTGGAGCACATCAGCATCCCGTTCGGACACAAGGGAACGCTGACACACCAGCTCTACGACTCGCGCGGCACCGACGCCGGCTGACCCGCCGCCGTCCCGCCCAGCCTGTCCGACCGCTGTCCGGGTCCTGAGAACCGCCCTGGGCAGCGGCCCCCTCCTGCGGTTAGGGTCGCAGCGGCGCGACTGCCTTGACATGCGCAAGGCCCGAAGAGCAAGGGGAACACAAGGTGGCTGACGCTGCAGTGAACCGGACCGGAAGCCAGATCCAGCGCGTACTCGTCGCCGCGGACAAGTTCAAGGGCTCGCTCACGGCCGTCCAGGTGGCCGAGCGGGTCACCGCGGGACTGCACCGGATCGCGCCCCGGGTCGAGGTCGAGTCGCTCCCCGTGGCCGACGGCGGCGACGGCACCGTGGCCGCGGCGGTCGCCGCCGGGTTCGAACGCCACGAGGTACGGGTCGCCGGGCCGCTCGGTGACGAGGTCACCGCCGCCTTCGCCCTGCGCGACGGGACCGCGGTCGTGGAGATGGCCGAGGCCAGCGGGCTGCAGCGACTGCCCGCCGGGACCTTCGCGCCGCTCACGGCGTCCACGTACGGGTCCGGGGAACTGCTGCGGGCCGCGCTCGACGCCGGGGCCCGGACGATCGTCTTCGGCGTCGGCGGCAGTGCGACCACCGACGGCGGGGCCGGGATGCTGGCCGCGCTCGGGGCCCGGTTCCTCGACGAGGACGGCGAGCCCGTACCGCCCGGGGGCGGTTCCCTCGGAGAACTCGCCACGGCGGACCTGACCGGTCTCGACCCCCGCCTCGCCGATGTCGACGTGGTCCTCGCGAGCGACGTGGACAACCCGCTGACCGGGCCGAAGGGCGCACCGGCGGTGTACGGGCCGCAGAAGGGCGCCTCCCCGGACGACGTCGCGGTGCTCGACGCGGGGCTCGCCCACTTCGCCGCGATCCTGGAGAAGTCGATCGGGAGCCGGGCCGCGGAGTACGCCGTCGCGCCCGGGGCCGGGGCCGCCGGTGGCATCGGGTACGGGGCCCTGGTCGGCCTCGGCGCGAGTTTCCGGCCCGGTATCGAGGTCATGCTCGACGTGCTCGGGTTCGGGCCGGCGCTGGAGCGGGCGACGCTCGTCATCACGGGGGAGGGGTCGCTGGACGAGCAGACCCTCCACGGGAAGGCTCCCGCGGGGGTTGCGGCGGCGGCTCGTGCCGCCGGCAAGGAGGTCATCGCCGTGTGCGGGCGGTTGGCTCTTGCTCCTGAGGCGCTGGGGCGGGCGGGGATTCGGCGGGTGTATCCGCTCACCGATGTCGAGCCGGATGTGGGCCGATGCATCGCTGACGCGGGCCCGATCCTGGAACGGGTGGCCGAACGGATCGCACAGGATTTCCTGACCTGAGGGCTTTTCTCGCCCCCGCCGCCCCTACCCGTTCCCGTCCATGTATGGGGGCTGCGCCCCCTCGCCCCCCTTTGTCCTCAAACGCCGGACGGGCTGGAGGTATCCGCCGGTCCGCGAGGTTTTCAGCCCGTCCGGCGTTTGAGGACCGGGGGTTCGGGGGCAGCGCCCCCGAGTCAGTGACGGGAACGGGTAGGGGCGGCGGGGGCGAAAACAAGGCGCTCCCCCCTACCCCCCAACCCCCGCCAAGCGATACGCATCCAACGCCAACGTCATCTCGATCAGGTCCCGCGGTCGCGCCAACGACCGCGACGTCAGTTGTTCCAGCCGTCGCAGGCGGTTGAAGACAGTGTTCCGGTGGCAGTACAGCCGCCCCGCCGCCCGCCCGGCAGACCCCTCACAACTCAGCCACGCGTCAAGCGTCTCCAACAGCACGGCCCGATCCGGCGGTTCGAGTTCCAGCAGGGAACCGAACACGTCCGCCACCAGCCGCGACGCCAGCTCGGGCTGGCTGACGACGAGCGCGGTCGGCATCCGCTGATCGAGCCGCACGACGGCACTGGCGTCCGGCGGACACGTACGCAGGGCCAGTTCGGCGAGCCGCCGCGCCCGCCCGAGCTCGGCGAGCCCGGCGACCACGGGGCTGATCCCGCCGGGACCGGAACACCGCCCGTCGAGCGCGCGGGCGACCCCGTCGAGCCCCTGTCCGGGCCCGAGCGCCACCACTCCGACCTCGCAGTCGGCCCGCATCCGCCAGACGAACCGCAGGCCCGCCCCCTCCACGGGCCGCCGCAACGGCTCGCGCCGCTCCGAGCGCAGGACGACCACCGCGTAAGGACCCCGCTCGGGAAGGTCGAGACCGGCGGCGGCGCGCGCCGCGAGGCCGGGCGCCTCCTGGCCCTCCAGGAGCGCGTCGAGGAGCGCCTGGAGCCGTTCGTCGGTACGCCTCCGCAGCTCCATCTCGGTCGCCCGGTACGCCTCGGTCGCCGTCGCGGCCTGCGCGTCGACGGCGGACCACACCATGGTCGCCGACCGCATCAGCACCCCGAGACGCTCGGGCTCCCTGCCGGCCGCCGCCTCAAGCAGCGCGTCCCACACCAGATAGCCGGCGGAGCGGTACGCGTGCACCAGCAGCTCCAGCGGCAGGCCCTGTTGGGCCCGGCGCCGGCCCGCGTCCTCCGCGTACTCCAGATCGCGGCGGGGCGAGTCCCGGGGCGCGGAGATCGTCTCGATCCCGATCCGCATCGCGTCCTGGGCCTCCCGCCACTGCTGGTCGTACGGCAGGAACTCCCCGTAGACGGGGGAGTGTTCGGCCAGTTGCCGCATGTGCTCGTCGACGAGTTCCGGCAGCCGCTCCAGCAGCGCCGTGCAGGACTCGGCGAGCAGCTTCCAGTCATGACCGGTACGCCTTCTGCGGGCTCCCATGGCCGGAGGATGCCACCTGTGTGCCGCCCCGCACAGGCCCCTGACACGCGGTGTTGTGCGCGCGCACAACGCCTGCCCGCACCCGCTGGTCACCCGCAGCGATTCGCCCGCGCCCCGTGGACGGACGCCTCCACCGGTGCTGTGGTGAGCGCCACACCGGACGTGAACACGTCGGGTGCGAGGCGATCAGGAGCGCGATGACCGCGATGACAGGGGGAATGCCATGGGTGGGTCGGGGCTGGCCGTACGGGACCTGTCGGTCGGATACGGGCCCGTACGAGCACTGCGCCAGGTGTCCCTGGAGGTGCCGGAAGGAGCCGTCGTCACGGTCCTCGGCGGCAACGGCGCGGGCAAGACGACCCTCCTGCGGGCCATCTGCCGGACCCTGTCCTTCCACGGCGGCGCGGTCACCGGCGGCACGGTCGAGTTCGACGGCCGTCGGATGGACGGCCTCGCACCGGACCGGGTGGTGGCCGCCGGGATCTCCCAGATCCCGGAAGGGCGGCGGGTGTTCGCCCGGATGACCGTCGCCGACAACCTGCGCGCCGGGGCGCTCGGTGCCACCGGCGGCCGTGCCGAGCGGGCCGCCGCCCTGCGCCGCGTCCACGAACTGTTCCCCGTCCTCGCCGACCGCGCCCAGCAGCACGCCGGTCTGCTGTCCGGCGGGGAACAGCAGATGCTCGCGGTCGGCCGCGCCCTGATGGCCGCCCCGAGGATGCTGCTCCTCGACGAACCGTCCCTGGGGCTCGCCCCGTTGATGGCGGCGCGGATCGCCGAGACGGTACGGGAGATCAACACCCAGGGCACCTCGATCCTGCTCGTGGAGCAGAACGCCGCTCTGGCCCTGCGCCTGGCCACCCGGGCGTACGTCCTGGAGGTCGGCGAGGTCACCCTGTCGGGGCCGGCCGACGAACTGGCCGCCTCCGACGAGGTGCGCCGCCGCTACCTGGGCGTGGTCGACGAGGACGCGGCGGCCGACGCCGAGCGGGCCCGCACCTCGCACCCGGCGCTGACCCGATGGAAGGGGTGAGCACCTCACCATGACGAACGACGCGCCACCGCAGCCCACTTCACCCGGCTCCGACACGGACGTACCACCGCTTCAGGTACGGGACCTGACCGTGCGCTTCGCCGGTCTGACCGCCCTGGACGCCGTGAACTTCACCGTGCGCCCCGGCACCGTGCACGCCCTCATCGGCCCCAACGGGGCTGGCAAGTCCACCTGCTTCAACGTGCTGTCCGGCGTCTACCGCGCCACCTCCGGCAGCGTCCGCTTCGGCGAGCACGAACTCACCGGCATGCCTCCGCACCGCATCGCCGGTCTGGGCGTCGCCCGCATCTTCCAGAACCTCGCCCTGCCCCCGCTCGCCACCGTCGAGGACAGCCTCCTGCTGGGCCGCCACCGGCTGACCCGCACGGGCTTCCTCGCCGCGGGACTGAAGCTGCCCTCGGCGGCCCGTGAGGAGCGCCGTCACCGTGAACGCGTCCGTGAGATCGCCGAGTTCGTCGGCATCTCGTCCTGCCTCGGCCGTCCGGCGGGTTCGCTGCCGTACGGGCAGCAGAAGCTCGCCGAACTCGCCCGCGCCCTGTGCATGGAGCCCCGGCTGCTGCTCCTGGACGAGCCGGTCGCGGGCATGACCGCCGACGAGCGGATCCGCACCTCCGCCGTGATCGCGGGGGTCCGCGACAGCCTCGGCATCTCGATCGTCCTGGTGGAACACGACATGGGGGTGGTGATGCGGCTCGCCGACGCGGTGACCGTACTCGACTTCGGGCGCCACATCGCGGACGGCGCCCCCGCCGACGTACAGAACGATCCGGCGGTCGTACGCGCCTATCTGGGGGAGCGCTCCGAGGAACCCGAAGGGGCCGGGCGCTCCGGGAAAGAGGAGAGCACGCCGTGAGCACCTTCGCCGAACTCCTCCTCAACGGGCTGTCGATGGGGTCGGTCTACGCCCTCATCGCCCTCGGCTTCGTGGTCATCTTCCGGGCCACCGAGGTCGTCAACTTCGCCCATGCGTCCCTGCTGCTGGCCGGCGGGTACATCACCGCGGTCCTCCACGACGACATCGGCTTCTGGCCCGCCCTGCTGGCCGGGATCGCCGGGGCCGCGCTGGTCGGGGCGGCCGTCGAGTTCTTCGTGATGCGCCGCTACCGGGGCTCCGACCACAGCGTCCTCGCCATCGTCACCATCGGCGTGGACATCCTCCTCACCACGGAACTCACCCGCCGGATCGGCACCGACGTCCTGCCGCTCGGCGACCCGTGGGGCGACGACGTCCTCACCATCGGCTCCATCTCGCTCGCCCACACGCGCATCGCCGCCTTCGTCACCGCGGGCCTGCTCATCACGGCCTTCCTGCTCACCTTCCGGTACACCTCCTGGGGTGTGGCCATGCGGGCCGCCGCCGAGAGCACGGAGACGGCGGCGCTGATGGGCGTACGGCTCGGGCGGGTGTCGCTCGGCGCCTGGGCCGTGGCGGGCGGGCTCGCCGCCGTGGCCGCCCTGTTCCTGACCGTCTTCCCCACCCCGGGCCTGGAGCGGGCCACCTCGCTCGCCGCCCTCAAGGCCTTCCCCGCCGCGATCCTCGGCGGCCTCGACTCCACCACCGGAGCACTCGTCGGCGGTCTCATCGTCGGCGTCACGGAATCCCTCGCGACCGGCTACCAGAGCGAACTGTCTTTCCTTGGCCGGGGGTTGGGCGATGTCGCCCCCTACCTCGTGATGACCGTGATCCTGCTCATCCGGCCCGCCGGGCTGTTCGGCACGAAGGAGCTGGCCCGTGTCTGAGACACCCGTCTCCGAAGCACCGGTGTCCGAAGCACCCGCATCCGAGACCCCCGCCCGCCGCCCCCTGCGGCTCCCCACCCGCGCCCGTACGTACGTCTGGGCCGCAGGCAGCCTCCTGCTGCTCGCCCTGCCCTTCTACCTGGACCGCTTCTGGCTCCAGGCGGGTCTGTTCGCGATGGCCGCGGCGATCGGCGCGATCGGGCTCAACCTGCTCACCGGCTCCACCGGCCAGCTCTCCATGGGGCACGCCTTCTTCCTCGCGGTCGGCGCGTACGGCTACTGCGTGTTCGCCGCGGACGGCGGTGACGGGCTGACCGGCCTGGGCCTGCCGACCTGGCTCGCGGCCGTCCTCGCCGTCCTGGTCGCGGGCCTGGCGGGCGGCGTCTTCAGCCCCATCGCGGGACGCCTGCGCGGCGCCTATCTGGGCATCGCCACGCTCGCGCTGATCTTCATCGGCCAGCACGTGCTGTTCAACGCCAAGGACCTCACGGGCGGCTTCAACGGCCGTGACGTACCGCCCCTGAGCCTGTTCGGGCTGACCTTCGACGACAGTGAACTCCTCGTCGCCAACGTCCCGTTCGGCTCTGCGGAGAAGCTCTGGTACGCGGCGCTCGTGATGCTCCTCGGCGGCGCGCTCTTCGCCCGCGGGGTGCTGCGCGGGCGCCCCGGACGCGCCATGAACGCCATCCGCGACCACCGCATCGCCGCCGGTGTCATGGGCGTCCCGGTGGCCCGCTACCGGGCCGCCGTCTTCGTCCTGTCCTCCATGTACGCGGGCCTCGCGGGCGTCCTGCTCGCCCTGGTCTTCCAGCGGACGGTGCCGGACTACTTCGGCATCACGCTGTCGCTCGAATACCTCGCCATGATCGTCATCGGCGGGCTCGGCTCGGTCTCGGGGGCGGTGATCGGCGCGGTGTTCGTCTCCGTGCTGCCGCAGCTGCTGACCCGCTACAGCGATGCGCTGCCCCTGGTCTCCGCCCCCGGTACGGGCGGGATCGCACCGGGGGAGGCATCCCGGTACCTCTACGGCGCCGCCATTGTCGTGGTGGTGCTCTTCCTTCCCGGCGGCCTGGTCAGGGTGGCCGCCGGACGACGCTTCAGGACCGATCCAGGGGAGGAACGATGAGCACGTTGAACACGACCCGCACGACCAGGGTGGCCGCCGGTGCGATCGCGGCGCTGCTGCTGCTGTCCGGCTGCAGCTCCAAGGCCAAGGATGACGACAAGAAGGGCGACACCGCCGCGGGAGAGGTGAAGACCGGTGAGGGCATCTCCGGCAAGACCATCTCGCTGGGCGCCCTCACCGACATGACGGGGGTCTACGCCACCCTCGGCAAGAGCGTCACCCAGGCCCAGCAGCTCTATGTGAAGCAGCTGAACGACGGCGGGGGCGTGTGCGGCTACAAGGTCGAGCTGACCGTCCGCGACCACGGCTACGACCCGCAGAAGGCCGTCTCCGCGTACACCGAGCTGGCGCCCAAGGTGCTCGGGTTCGCCCAGTTCATCGGTTCGCCGTTCGTCGCCGCGGCCAAGCCGCGCATCGACGGCCAGGACAAGGGCCTGGTCCTGCCGCAGGCCTGGTCGTCCGCCCTGCTCGGCAGCCCGTACATCCGGGTCATCGGGTCCACGTACGACATCGAGACGATCAACGCCGTCGACTTCCTGATGAAGGAGAAGGGCCTCAAGAAGGGCGACAAGCTCGGGCACGTCTACTTCGAGGGCGACTACGGCGAGAGCGCGCTGGCCGGCTCCAAGCACATCGCGAAGGAGACCGGGCTGACCGTCGTCGAGCAGAAGATCAAGCCGACCGACAACGACATGACCGCGCAGGTCGCCGCCCTGAAGAAGGCCGGTGTCAAGGCGGTCGTCCTCAGCGCGGGCCCCCGCCAGGCGGCCTCCCTGGTCGGCGTCGCGGCGGCGGGCGGCTTCAACGTCCCGATCATCGGCAACAACTCGGCCTTCGCCCCGCAGCTGCTCGCCACCCAGGCGGGTCCGGCCCTGGCGAAGAACTACTGGGTGGCCTCGCCGTCGCTGCCCATCGGAGCGGACACCCCGGGCGCCAAGAAGCTGGTCACCGACTACCAGAAGGCGTATCCCAAGGACTCCCTGGACAACGGTGTGGTCGCCGGCTGGACGGCCGCGTCCGCCTTCGGTGAGGCGCTGAAGAAGGCCTGCGCGTCCAAGGACCTGACCCGTGAGGGCGTGGACAAGGCCCTGCTCACCATCGACGCCCTGGACACGGGCTTCGGCATCCCGCAGAACTTCACGGACCCCAAGGCCCCCTCCTCCAAGGAGAGCGTCATCCTCCAGCCGGACAAGTCGGTGACGGGCGGCATGAAGGTGGTCCAGGAGCCGGCGGCCTCGACGGTGGCGGAGGCATACACACCGAGCGCGTAGGACCCCTGGGGGCCCGCAGGGGCCCCTCAGGGGCGCGGGGAACTGCGCGACCGGCCCCCACGCACCCGCACCCGACGGCACTCCACACGAAGGGCCCCGAACCGATAAAGGTTCGGGGCCCTTCGACGTCACATCACGCACCGCCCGCTAGGGCAACTGCGCCGCCCGTGCATCCCGCCGATTGCCGCGGAAGTTGTTGACCCGCCGAGCAGTGGCGAAGAGGGGGATGACGGCCCCCATGACCAACTGCAACGCGCACCCGGTCTGCAGCAACAGCTGCCCACCCGGCGCATCGAAGGCCCACGCCGCCAGCAGCGCCATGCTGAGCACGATCCAGGAGAGCATCGCCCCCGCGAGCCGCCCGCGCGGCTTCGGGTACTCGACCCGGCTCACCATCAGCCACGCCGTACCGATGATCGCCATGAGCGTGGCGACGAACGGCAGCTCGAGCAGCACGATCGAGACGACCGTCAGAGCGCCGAACGGCGACGGCATGCCCTGGAAGGTGCCGTCCTTGACGGTGACGCACGAGAATCTCGCCAGCCGCAGCACGACCGCCAGCAGGACCACGATCCCGCCCACCGCCGCGACCCGCTGGTGCGCGTCGTCGGCGACCATGCCGTAGACGAGCACGAAGTACGCCGGCGCCAGACCGAAGCTGATCAGGTCCGAGAGGTTGTCCAGCTCCGCGCCCATCGGGGACGATCGCAGCTTGCGGGCGACCAGACCGTCGAACAGGTCGAAGACCGCCGCGCAGAGCATCAGGATCACGGCCGTGGCGGCACTGTGCCGCGCCATGCCGGTCTCCTGGCTGCCCGTGAGGTGCGGGATCAGGATGCCGGTGGTGGTGAAGTACACCGCCATGAAGCCGCACGTGGCGTTACCGAGCGTGAGCGTGTCCGCTATTGAGAGGCGGAGAGAGAGGGGCATCTCCTCCTCGTCGTCCAGCTCGTCGGCATCCGGCACCCAGCCGGTCTGCGTCTCGGGATCAATCACGGTCAATGCGAGTCACCCCCGCCACGGTCTTCTGACCGACCTCCACGTCGACCTCCACGCCCTCGGGGAGGTAGATGTCGACGCGCGACCCGAAACGGATCAGGCCGATCCGCTCGCCCTGCTCGACCTTCGTGCCCTGCGGGATGTACGGCACGATGCGCCGCGCGACCGCACCGGCGATCTGGATCATCTCGATGTCACCGAGCTCGGTGTCGAAGTGCCAGACGACGCGCTCGTTGTTCTCGCTCTCCTTGTTGAACGCCGGAACGAACCCGCCGGGGATGTGCTCGACCGACGTCACCGTGCCGGAGAGAGGCGCGCGGTTGACGTGGACGTTCAGCGGGCTCATGAAGATCGCGACGCGGGTGCGCCCGTCCTTCCACGGCATGATGCTCTGCACCACACCGTCGGCGGGCGAGATGACCCGGCCCTGGGTGATCTCGCGCTCGGGGTCGCGGAAGAACCACAGCATGCCCGCCGCGAGAGCGGTGGCGGGTACGGCCACGGCCTTGGCGGCGCCGGACTTGCGCGCGCGTACCAGGCTGAGGGCTGCGGTGGCGACGGTCGGGAGGAGCCACGGCGATGCTCCGCGCGCAAGACGTACGCCGGCCAGGCTGTCGCGTGGTGCAGAGGTTTGGCTGTGGGGCATGGATGACCTTCGTAGCGGATGATGCCGCGCTGTGACTGGGGACGGCGGCTTTCCCGGGATCGTACCGGTCGCGGGCCACAACTGGGTAAGCCAGGAAGCCGAGTCGGTGTCCGAAGAGTGCTGACGGGGTGTGATCTTCTTCTCGATGAAAACACCCCGAATCGGTATATCTAGCCCTGCAGTCGATACTCTTCGAGCAGCCTGCGTCCGATGATCATTTTCTGGATCTCGGCGGTACCTTCACCGATGAGCAGCATCGGGGCCTCGCGGTAGAGGCGCTCGATCTCGTACTCCTTTGAGAAGCCGTAGCCGCCGTGGATCCGGAAGGCGTCTTCCACGACCTCTTTGCAGTATTCGGAGGCGAGGTACTTCGCCATCCCTGCTTCGAGGTCGTTTCGCTCCCCGGAGTCCTTTTTGCGCGCCGCATTGACCATCATCGCATGGGCGGCCTCGACCTTGGTAGCCATCTCGGCCAGTTTGAACTGGATCGCTTGATGCTGGGCGATCTGCTTGCCGAAGGTGTGGCGCTGCTGGGCATAGGAAACGCCCAGCTCAAACGCACGCTGAGCGACGCCGCAACCACGCGCGGCCACGTTGACGCGGCCCACTTCGACGCCGTCCATCATCTGATAAAAACCTCGGCCGGTGGTGCCGCCGAGGACGCGATTGGCCGGAATGCGCAGGCCATCCATGATCAGCTCGGTGGTGTCGACACCCTTGTAACCCATCTTGTCGATCTTCCCGGGGATGGTCAGGCCGGGGCGGACCTCACCGAAACCGGGCTCCTTCTCGACGAGGAAGGTCGTCATCGACTTGTGGGGCGCGGTGCCCTCGGGGTGGCCTTCGTCACTCTTCACGAGAACGGCCACAAGAGTCGACGTACCGCCGTTCGTGAGCCACATCTTCTGCCCGTTCAGGACATATTGGTCGCCGTCCCGCACCGCCTTCGACGTGATGGCCGACACGTCGGAGCCGAGCGCCGGCTCGGACATGGAGAACGCGCCGCGCACCTCGCCCGCCGCCATGCGCGGAAGGAAGTACTCCTTCTGTTCCTGCGTGCCGTGCTGCTTGAGCATGTAGGCCACGATGAAATGGGTGTTGATGATGCCGGACACCGACATCCAGCCGCGCGCGATCTCCTCCACGCACAGCGCGTAGGTGAGGAGCGACTCACCCAGGCCCCCGTACTCCTCGGGGATCATCAGGCCGAAGAGGCCCAACTCCTTGAGCCCGTCGACGATCTGCTGCGGGTACTCGTCGCGGTGCTCCAGCTCGGTCGCGACCGGGATGATCTCCTTGTCGACGAAGTCCCGTACGGTCGAAAGGATCTCCCGCTGGATGTCGGTCAGACCGGCGGTCTGGGCGAGTCGCGCCATGGCTACTTCTCCGTCTTCTGGTCGGCGGAGGCCTTCTTCTCCGCGGCAGCCTTCGGCTCCGGGCGGCCGGGCTGCTCGCCGCCGCGCTCCTTGATGTACGTCTCGGTGGGCACCATCACCTTGCGGCGGAACACGCAGACCAGCGTGCCGTCCTGCTTGTAGCCCTTCGTCTCGACGTACACGATCCCGCGGTCGTTCTTGGACCGGGAGGGCGTCTTGTCGAGGACCGTGGTCTCGCCGTAGATCGTGTCGCCGTGGAAGGTCGGCGCGACGTGCTTCAGCGACTCGACCTCCAGGTTGGCGATCGCCTTGCCCGACACGTCGGGGACGGACATGCCCAGCAGCAGGGAGTAGATGTAGTTCCCGACCACCACGTTCTTCTTGAAGTCGGTGGTGTTCTCCGCGTAGTTGGCGTCCATGTGGAGCGGGTGGTGGTTCATCGTGAGCAGACAGAAGAGATGGTCGTCGTACTCGGTGACGGTCTTCCCGGGCCAGTGCTTGTAGACCGCCCCGACCTCGAACTCTTCGTAGGTTCGCCCGAATTGCATGTGCTCAGGCCTCCGGCGCTTCGAACTTGGACGTGCGTTCCAGGCCCGCGGCGCGGCCCTTGCCGGAGATGACCAGGGCCATCTTGCGGCTCGCCTCGTCGATCATCTCGTCGCCGATCATCGCGGAGCCCTTCTTGCCGCCCGCCTCGGACGTGTAGTACTCGTACGCGTCCAGGATCAGTTCGGCGTGGTCGAAGTCCTCCTGGGACGGCGAGAAGATCTCGTTCGACGCCTCGACCTGACCGGGGTGCAGCACCCACTTGCCGTCGAAGCCGAGGGCCGCGGCGCGCCGGGCGACCTCGCGGTAGCCGTCCACGTTGCGGATCTGCAGGTAGGGACCGTCGATGGCCTGGAGGTTGTTGGCGCGGGCGGCCATCAGGATCTTCATCAGGATGTAGTGGTAGGCGTCCGCCGGGTAGCCGGGCGGCTGCTCGCCCACGACCAGCGACTTCATGTTGATCGACGCCATGAAGTCGGCCGGGCCGAAGATGATCGTCTCGACGCGCTGGGAGGCCGTCGCGATCTCGTTGACGTTGTTCAGACCCTGCGCGTTCTCGATCTGCGCCTCGATGCCGATCCTGCCGACCTCGAAGCCCATGGTCTTCTCGATCTGCGTCAGGAGCAGGTCGAGGGCGACGACCTGCTGGGCGTCCTGCACCTTCGGCAGCATGATGCAGTCGAGGTTCTGCCCCGCACCCTCGACGACCGTCACGACGTCGCGGTACGTCCACTCGGTCGTCCAGTCGTTCACGCGCACGACCCGCGTCTTGCCCGTCCAGTCGCCCTCGTTGAGGAACTTGACGATGGTGTGCCGCGCCCCGGGCTTGGCCAGCGGCGCGCAGGCGTCCTCCAGGTCGAGGAAGACCTGGTCGGCGGGCAGGCCCTGGGCCTTCTCCAGGAAGCGGGGGTTCGAGCCGGGCACGGCCAGGCAGGAGCGCCGCGGGCGCAATCGGTTGACCTGGGGAACAGGGCTGGTCATGCGGGGACCTCCAGAGGGTCGAGCTTGTTCGCTTTCCGGATCTCGTCGACGATACGGCCGATGATTCCCGTGATGTCGAAGTCCTTCGGGGTGAAGACCGCGGCCACTCCCGCGGCCCTCAGCAGCTCGGCGTCGGCGTTCGGGATGATCCCGCCGGCGATCACCGGGATGTCGGCGGCGCCCGCCTCGCGCAGCCGTTCCAGCACGTCGGGCACCAGCTGGGCGTGCGAGCCCGACAGGATGGACAGGCCCACGCCGTGGACGTCCTCGGCGACGGCCGCGGTCACGATCTCCTCGGGCGTCAGCCGGATGCCCTGGTAGACCACCTCGAACCCGGCGTCACGGGCCCGTACGGCGATCTGCTCGGCGCCGTTCGAGTGCCCGTCCAGGCCCGGCTTGCCCACCAGGAAGCGGAGCTTGCCGACGCCCATGTCCTTCGCGGTCAGTTCCACCTTGCGGCGCACCGCCGCCATCGCGGTGCCCTCCTCGGCGGTCACCGCGACGGGCGCGGACGACACCCCGGTGGGGGCGCGGAACTCGCCGAACACCTCGCGCAGGGCGCCGGCCCACTCGCCGGTCGTGACCCCGGCGCGGGCACACTCCAGGGTGGCCGCCATGAGGTTGCCGGTGCCCTTGGCGGCCTCCTTCAGCCCGTCCAGCGCCTTGCAGGGGCGCGGGTGGTTGAAGGGCGGCTGGTAGCGGGTGTCGCGCCACTCCTGGAGGGCGGTGGTCACCCGGGCCTCGACCGCGGGGTCGACCGTCTGGATCGCGGCGTCCAGGTCGGCCGTGAGCGGGTTGGGCTCGGTCGACTCGAAGATGTTGACGCCGACGATCTTCTCGTCGCCCGACTCGATACGGGCCCGGCGCTCGGCGTGCGAGGAGACGAGCTGCGACTTCAGATAGCCCGACTCGACGGCCGCCATCGCGCCGCCCATCTCCTCGATCCGGTCGATCTCGGCGAAGGAGTCCTCGACCAGCTGGGCGACCTTCGCCTCCACGACGTGCGAGCCGTCGAAGATGTCCGCGTACTCCAGCAGGTCGCTCTCGTAGGCGAGCACCTGCTGCATGCGCAGCGACCACTGCTGGTCCCAGGGGCGGGGGAGCCCCAACGCCTCGTTCCAGGCCGGGAGTTGGACGGCACGGGCGCGTGCGTCCTTGGAGAGGGTGACGGCCAGCATCTCCAGCACGATCCGCTGGATGTTGTTCTCCGGCTGGGCCTCGGTCAGGCCGAGGGAGTTGACCTGGACCCCGTACCGGAAGCGGCGGTGCTTGGGGTTCTCGATGCCGTACCGCTCGCGGGTGATGCGGTCCCAGATGCGGCCGAACGCCCGCATCTTGCACATCTCCTCGACGAACCGGACGCCCGCGTTCACGAAGAAGGAGATGCGCGCGACGACGTCCCCCTTCTGGTCCTCGCGGATCTGCCCGGACGCGAACACCGCGTCGAGCACGGCGATCGCGGTGGACATCGCGTACGCGATCTCCTGGACCGGAGTGGCTCCCGCCTCCTGCAGGTGGTAGCTGCAGATGTTGATCGGGTTCCACTTGGGGATGTTGTTGACCGTGTAGCAGATCATGTCCGTGGTCAGACGGAGGGAGGGCACCGGCGGGAACACGTGCGTGCCCCGCGACAGGTACTCCTTCACGATGTCGTTCTGGGTCGTCCCCTGGAGCGTGGTGATGTCCACACCCTGCTCCTCGGCGACGACCTGGTAGAGCGCCAGCAGCCACATGGCGGTGGCGTTGATGGTCATCGAGGTGTTCATCTGCTCCAGGGGGATGTCCTGGAACAGCCGGCGCATGTCACCGAGGTGCGAGACCGGCACACCGACCCGGCCGACCTCGCCACGGGCGAGGATGTGGTCGGGGTCGTACCCGGTCTGGGTCGGCAGGTCGAACGCGACCGACAGACCCGTCTGCCCCTTGGCGAGGTTGCGCCGGTACAGCTCGTTGGACGCCTCCGCGGTGGAGTGGCCGGCGTAGGTCCGCATGAGCCACGGCCGGTCCTTCGCCGTGCGCTCCTGGGGCGTCTGGCGCTCTGTCATCTTCGGACCTCAGATGTTCCGGAAGCGGTTGATGGCGTCGACGTGCTGGGCGCGCTTGTCCTGGTCACGCACACCGAGACCTTCGGTGGGCGCCAGCGCCAGGACCCCGACCTTGCCCTGGTGGAGGTTGCGGTGCACGTCGTACGCGGCCTGCCCGGTCTCCTCCAGCGAGTACACCTTGGACAGCGTCGGGTGGATCTTGCCCTTCGCGATGAGCCGGTTGGCCTCCCAGGCCTCGCGGTAGTTGGCGAAGTGCGAGCCGATGATCCGCTTCAGGGACATCCACAGGTAGCGGTTGTCGTACTCGTGGTTGTAGCCCGAGGTGGAGGCGCAGGTGACGATCGTGCCGCCCTTGCGGGTGACGTACACGGAGGCGCCGAAGGTCTCGCGGCCCGGGTGCTCGAAGACGATGTCGACGTCCTCGCCGCCGGTCAGTTCACGGATGCGCTTGCCGAAGCGCTTCCACTCCTTCGGGTCCTGGTGGTGCTCGTCCTTCCAGAACCTGTAGTCCTCCGCGTTGCGGTCGATGATCGCCTCGGCGCCCATCGCCCGGCAGATGTCCGCCTTCTGCGGGCTGCTGACCACACAGATGGGGTTGGCGCCGCCGGCGAGCGCGAACTGGGTGGCGTACGAGCCGAGGCCGCCGCTCGCGCCCCAGATGAGGACGTTGTCGCCCTGCTTCATCCCGGCGCCGTTGCGGGAGACCAGCTGCCGGTACGCGGTCGAGTTGACCAGGCCGGGCGCCGCGGCCTCCTCCCAGCTGAGGTGGTCGGGCTTGGGCATCAGCTGGTTGGACTTGACGAGCGCGATCTCGGCGAGGCCGCCGAAGTTGGTCTCGAAGCCCCAGATGCGCTGCTCGGGGTCGAGCATGGTGTCGTTGTGCCCGTCGCTGGACTCCAGCTCGACGGACAGGCAGTGCGCGACGACCTCGTCACCGGGGTGCCAGGCGTTCACGCCCGGACCGGTGCGCAGCACGACGCCCGCGAGGTCGGAACCGATGACGTGGTACGGCAGGTCGTGGCGCTTGGTCAGCTCGCTGAGCCTGCCGTAGCGCTCCAGGAAGCTGAAGGTGGACACCGGCTCGAAGATCGAGGTCCACACGGAGTTGTAGTTGACCGAGGAGGCCATCACGGCCACCAGGGCCTCGCCGGGGCCGAGCTCCGGCACCGGCACGTCGTCCAGGTGGATCGACTTGCGCGGGTCCTTGTCGCGGGTGGTGAGCCCGGCGAACATCTCTGTCTCGTCCTTGTGCACGGTGATCGCGCGGTAGGACTCGGGGAGCGGTAGCGCGGCGAAGTCGGCGGACGTGGCGGTCTGCGACTGGATCGCGTCCAGGATTTCCTTCACGGTGTTGCCTCCGGCGATGAGCGTCCGAGGGGGAACGCTGAGGGTTACGTCGGGGTGGACAGCTGCTGGGTGAGGCGTGCCGTCGGTTCGGCAGAGGGTGGTGCTCGGCAGCGCTTTGTGGCGCGGAAGGTTGCCTGTGACGCAGGCGTCCGGGCTCGCAGGCATTGGCTTGCGGGGACAGCCGGCGTACGAAGGTTCTCTGCACGCCGGCCGCCCGGACCACTTCAACGTATGACACTGCGTGTCATCTATCAAGGCACCGAGTGCCAACAATTTCTCTCAGTTGTCATCTGCCCGTCACAGATGAGCGATGATCGATCAGAAAAGGGCGCCCCCTCCAAGAGGGAGCGCCCATATCCGGCCCGTCCGGCGTCTGAGGACGAGCGACGAAGTCGCGGTTACGTGAGGGAGGGCTCTACGACCGTTCCTTGAGAGCCTGCTCGATGGTCCGCATCACCTGGTGCAGCGGAGCGTCCACGCGGGCGACGGTCACCAGCACCTCGCCCTCCACCGACGCGGTGGACACGGGCGCCGCGTGCGCCGCGGTGTCCCGGCCGGCGCCTATCCCCGTGCCGAAGGTCTTCCTGACGATCGAGAAGGCGTGGTCCAGCTGTGCCTCCACGTCGCCCTGGGCACCCGCCCGCAGCCATCTCCGCAGCACGTGGTTGTGCGCGGTGACCACGGCCGACGCGGCGACCTCCGCGAGCAGCGGGTCGTCGTTGGCGTCGTCGTCGTGGGCGTGCTCGTCGAAGTGCCCCAGCAGATAGCGGGTGAACAGCCGCTCGTACCGGGCCACGGACGCGATCTCCGCCTCCCGCAGGGTCGGCACCTCACGCGTCAGCTTGTAGCGCGAGACCGAGATCTCCGGCCGCGCCGCGTACATCTGCATGACTTCCTTGATCCCGCGGCACACCGTGTCCAGCGGATGCTCGTGCGCCGGCGCGGCGTTGAGCACCGCCTCGGCCCGGATCAGGGTGTCGTCGTGGTCCGGGAAGATCGCCTCCTCCTTGGACCGGAAGTGCCGGAAGAAGGTGCGCCGGGCCACCCCGGCCGCGGCCGCGATCTCGTCGACCGTCGTCGCCTCGTACCCCTTCGTCGCGAAGAGCTCCATCGCGGCGGCCGCCAGCTCTCGGCGCATCTTGAGCCGCTGCGCCGCGGCGCGACCGCCCGCGGCGCTCTCCGGCGCGTCGGACGTGGCTGGTGTACGGGAGGACTTGGCGGGCTGGGACATGCCCCGAACGTACTGCATGTACGCGCCGGAGCGCTCCCGACCGGGTCTTTCTCCGCCGGGGTCCGGGGCCCCGGCGGAGGCGCCGGCGGGGTCGAGCAGCCCGCCCCAGTCCGCACGGTCGCCTCCGGGCCGGTCCCCTGGCCCGGAGGCGAGCATGCCGGGCCGGTCCCCGGGCCCGTCGTGGCGCGGCGGCTCAGCGCCGCGCATATTCGCGGAAGCCGCGGCCCGTCTTGCGGCCGAGGCAGCCCGCGGCCACCAGGTGCTCCAGGAGCGGCGCCGGGGCGAGACCCGGGTCGCGGAACTCACGGTGCAGCACCTTCTCGATGGCCAGCGAGACATCCAGGCCGACCACGTCGAGGAGCTCGAACGGCCCCATCGGGTAGCCGCCGCCGAGCTTCATCGCGGCGTCGATGTCGTCGAGCGTCGCGTAGTGCTCCTCGACCATCTTGATCGCGTTGTTCAGGTACGGGAAGAGGAGCGCGTTCACGATGAAACCCGCCCGGTCGCCGCAGTCCACCGGATGCTTGCGGACCTTCGCGCACAGCTCACGGACCGTGGCGTGCACGTCGTCCGCCGTCAGGACCGTCCGCACGACCTCGACGAGCTTCATCGCGGGCGCCGGGTTGAAGAAGTGCATGCCGATCACGTCCTGCGGCCGCGAGGTGGCCCGGGCGCAGGCGACGACCGGCAGCGACGACGTCGTCGTGGCCAGGATCGCGCCCGGCTTGCAGACCTTGTCGAACACCGCGAAGAGCTGCTGCTTGATCTCCAGGTCCTCGGCGACGGCCTCCAGTGCCAGATCGACGTCGGCGAAGGCCTCGTACGAACCCGCCGGCGTGATGCGCCCCAGCGTCTCCGCGGCCGTTTCGGCCGTCATGCGGCCCTTGTCGACGGAGCGTGAGAGCGACGTACCGATACGGGCCTTCGCCGTCCCGGCCTTCTCCTCGGTGCGGGCAGCGAGGACGACGTCGTACCCGGCCTTCGCGAAGACCTCCGCGATGCCGGACGCCATCGTTCCGGAGCCCGCGACGCCGACCGAGCGGATCGTCCGGCCGGCCGTCCCGGACCCCGCGGCGGACGGTGTCAGCGGGTCGGGGACGACGGTCGCGCTGCCCGGGGCGTCGTACGTGTAGAAGCCGCGTCCCGACTTGCGGCCGGTCAGGCCCGCCTGGCTGAGCTGCTTGAGGATCGGCGCCGGCGCGTGCAGCCGGTCGTGCGACTCCGCGTACATGGCCTCCAGGACCGTCCGCGCGGTGTCCACGCCGATCAGGTCGAGCAGGGCGAGCGGGCCCATCGGCAGGCCGCAGCCCAGGCGCATCGCGGCGTCGATGTCCTCGCGGCTGGCGTACTTGGCCTCGTACATCGCGGCGGCCTGGTTGAGGTAGCCGAAGAGCAGGCCGTCGGCGACGAAGCCGGGGCGGTCGCCGACCGCGACGGGCTCCTTGCCGAGTTCGAGGGCGAGGTCGGTGACGGCGGCGACGGCGCCCGGCGCGGTCAGCACGGACGAGACGACCTCGACGAGCTTCATCGCGGGCGCGGGGTTGAAGAAGTGCAGGCCCAGGACCCGTTCGGGATGGGCCGAGTCGGCGGCCAGCCGGGTGACCGACAGGGCGTTCGTGCCGGTCGCCAGGATCGTGCCAGGGCGCACGACACCGTCCAGCTCCCGGAAGATCTGGTGCTTGATCTCGTACGACTCCGGGGCCACCTCGATCACCAGGTCGGCGTCGGCCGCGGCCCGCAGATCGGTGAAGGTGCGGAAGCGGGCGAGGGTGTCGTCGCGTTCCTGCTCGGTGAGGCGCCCGCGCTGCACGGCACGGGCGGTCGAGGACTCCAGCGCGCTGACGGCCTGCGCCGCGGCGGCCTCGCTGATGTCGATGCCGACGACCTCGCGGCCGGCCCGGGCGAGGATCTCGGCGATACCGGTGCCCATCGTGCCGAGGCCGACGACGGCGACGGTCCGCAGGAGGGACACGGAGGACAACGAGGGGTCGGACAGGGGAGTGGCCATCGCGGGACTCCAGGAATGAGTGACGACTGAGGGACGCACGCGGATACGCCGACGGGCGCACGCAGTGCGGAGAGAAATGGAGAGGTGCACCGACAGGCCCTGTCCCGGAGCCGTGCCGTCATGTCGAACTGAGGTACCTGAAGTACCGAACCGACCAGCTCCCTCACGACCACGGGGTGTGAGGGTGTTCCCGCGGCGGCTGCGTCACCAGGCCATCACGGGCGGATCCACGAGTGGGTAACTCGCTCGATTGAGCTTAACCGGTGAGTAACGAGCGCGCCAGCCTGTATTCCTGGCCGGTCCATGTGACGTATGTCGCCGATAGTCTCTGCATCATGGACGAAGAGTTGCGATCGCTCACCCAGCGCTTACGGCAGGAGGCGGGCACGATGGCGTCCTTCTCGTACGAACGACTGGCGGCGACCGGCGATCTCGACGAGCTGGCCGCCGTGCTCATCGCTCCCGAACAGCCGCTCTGGGCGCGGGAACTGGCCGCGTTCCGGCTCGGTGTCGCCGGCGACAGACGGGCCTTCGAGGCGCTCGTCCTGCTGCTCAACCACCGGGATCCGCAGCGGTGCGCCTCCGCGGCCTACGCCATGGCCCGGCTGGGGGATCCGCGTACCGCCCGGGCGGCGGCGGCCCTCGCCACCAACGAGTTGCGCGTCGCGTACGCCCTTCATCCGGTGCGGCTGCTCGTGGAACTGCGGGCGCCCGAGTCCGTGCCCGCGCTGATCACCACGCTGGCGCGGCGGTTCCGGCCGCACGATCCGTATCGGCGGGTCGCGCTCGCGTGCGTGGAGGGCTTGGGGGTGCTGGGGGACGAGCGGGCTCGGCCTGTGCTGAACGAGGCGCTGGTGCATCCGGAGTTGGCGGGGGCGGCGGCCGATGCGTTGCGGCGGCTGCCGGCTCAGCGTGTTCCGCGGGGGCGGGGTTAGCGGGTTGGGGGTGGGGTGCGTGTAGGGGCCTGTTTGTGGCTGCGGGTCGGTGGGGGGCTTGGTGCGCCGTTCCCCGCGCCCCTTTCGGGGTGGGGTGGGTGCGGTTGTTTGTACGTGCGGGTTCGTAGGGGCTTGTCGCGCAGTTCCTCGCGCCCCTGATGGGGCGGGGTGGGGGGATGCGGTTGTTTGTATGTGCGGGGTTGGCGCGTCGTTCCTCGTGCCCCTGACGGGGCGGGGTGGGGGTGGGGGTGCCGGGGGTTTGCCCGGCGGGAGGCGGGCGAGTGGCAGGTGGGCGGACTTCGCGGATGTGGCCCTGGGCCTGCTCCCCGGCGGCCCCCGTCGTGCGACCGCCCGGCTGGGTGCGACATGGGATTCGGGTAGTCGCTCGGCAACGGTTCGCACCGTTACCGAGGGAGGTCGCACATTTCGCATCATAAGCGGCGGACGGCCCGCCGAAAATCCCCCAGGCGGGGCGAACGGCCCCCTCAGATGGGCTGATTCACCGTCCTACGGCATCTCGCGCGGCAGGATCCCCAGCCGGGTGGCCGTCACCACCGCCTCCAGCTGACTGTGCGCGCGCAGTTTGAACAGGACGCTCTTCACATGTCCGCGGACCGTGTGCCGGCTGAGGACGAGCCGGTCCGCGATCGCCTTGAGGCCGTGCCCCTGCGCGAGCAGGACCAGCACCTCGTGCTCACGGCGGGTCAGCCCGGCCCCGTTGCGCTGCCGCGGCGGCAGCCGGGCCGCCAGGGTCGACCCCTCCACGAGCAGCTTGCCGGTGGCCGTCGTCCGGATCGCGGTGAGGATGTCCCCGAACGGGCTGTACTTGGCGAGGAACGCCGAGGCGCCCGCCGTCACCGCCCGCGCGAGCTGGTCGGGGGTCGCATCCGCGGTCAGGACCACCACCCGGGCCGCAGGATGGACCTTCTTCAGCAGCCGCGTGCCCTCGATACCGTCCGTACCCGGCAGATGGATGTCCATCAGCACCACGGAGGGGGGCCGACGGGCCGCCTCCCGCAACGCCTCGTCGACCGTACCCACCGCTTCGCCGCAGTCCAGGTCCGGCTGTGCTCCGATGGCGATGGCCAGGGCGTCGGCCAGCGCGCGCTGGTCCTCGACCACGAGCACGCGGATCATGCCGGATCCTCCCCCTCCGGATGGCCGGCTCTCCCCGGGCCGGTGGTGGCGATGCGCTTTCGAGCGTAGTGCTGAAGGCCCCCGGCGGGTCCCGGCCGTACCCGGGAATCTGCCTCCCGTGTCTGGCCCAACACCCGCCGCACGGTGGAGAGTTGAACAGGAACGCCGGGGGCGGCCGGTCAGTGGCCGGTCAGCGGCAGGTGGCAGGGGGCGCCGGAAGGAGACCCGTGCGTTCCTCGTACCGCACAGGTCCGGGCCGACGGGGCGATCCCCGCCGTGTCGGCCGACGCGCGCCTGATGCGCCGTGCGTACCGCCTGTCCGACCGTTTGCGGACAGGGGGCGTCGACGCTGTGGGGAAGCCGAGACGGGCGGCCGGTGAAGGGTGGCTCGCCACCTCGTCGCCGGGTGCCCGGCGGGAGGAAGCGGGGGAGCATGAGAGGTACCGGTTCGCCGGACGGACCACTGGGACGGCGAAGGGGGCGCGGGGACGATCACGATGGCTGACGACGGGCGTCATGAGCTGTACGCGGCCATGATGCTGGCCGCGCCCGACGGCATCGTCGCGGTCGACGCCGACGGATGCGTGGGGCGTGCAACCCGGCCGCTGCGGCACTGCTGGAGCGGTCGGCGGACGAACTGATCGGCTCCGTGTTCGGCTTTCCGCTCGACGACGGGGAGTCCACCGAGGTCACGCTGGTCCTGCCGAACGGCCGCAACAAGATCGTCGAGATGACGGTCGCCCTCGCCCGGTTCGACGGCCGGCCGCTGTACGTGGCCACCCTGCGCGACGGGACCCGCCGGCAGCAGGCCGACCATGTGCTCCAGGCCGCGCTGGAGCACCAGAGCGTGGTCGTCGAGGTCGCCGCGCACCAGTTGCACAACCCGCTGGCCGCTCTGGGCGCCCTGGTGCACGTGCTCAGAGAGCCGCCGCCCGGACTGGCCGACGAGCGACGCGCGGAGGTGGTCGAGCGGATCGCCGAACGCACGGCCCGCCTGCAGGCGCTGGTCCGCAAACTCCTCACCGCCGCACGGCTCGACGGCGCCGGCCGGCAGGGCGTGCCGGAGCCGGTGCAGGTACTGGGCTTCCTGCTGGACCAGTTCGCCGAGTCCGGGGCCGCCCGCGACGGACTGAGACTCGCCGTCCCGCCCCGGCTGGTGGCGCGGGTCGACGCCGTGGGCTTCGCCGAGATCTTCGGCAACTACCTGGAGAACGCGCTCGCCTACGGCCGGGACCCCGTCGAGATCACCGCACGGGAAGCCGGCGGACGCATCGAGCTCCGGGTCGCGGACCATGGCTCCGGTGTGCCGGAGTCCTTCGTTCCGCACCTCTTCGAGCGTTACCGCCGCGACCCCGCCACCGCGGCGGCCACCGAGGGCACCGGCCTCGGCCTGTGGATCGCCCGCAGCCTGGCCCGGGCCAAGGGCGGAGACGCCTGGTACGAACCGGGCCGGCCGAGCGGCGCGGTCTTCTGCGTCAGCCTTCCCAAGGGGTGACCCGGCCCTCCAGCAGCCGGGCGTACCGCACCTCCGGCACCTCGACGCCCTCGACCTCGTAGGGCTCCTCGGCGCCGTCCGCGCTGAAACCGGCCCGTTCGTAGAAGCGGCGCGCGCCCGCGTTCTCCCGAAGGACCCAGAGCAGCATCCTGTCGTGCCCCGCGGCGGCGCACCGCTCGACCGACGCCCGCAACAGGGCACGGCCCACCCCGCGCCCGGTCCGGTCGGGGTCGACGTAGATCGCGTACAGCTCGGCGTCCCCGGCACCCCCGGTGTCCTGGGCTTCCTGGGTACGCGGTTCTCCGCCGCGGTAGGGCCCGTGGCAGGACCAGCCGACGACCTCACCGGCCGACTCCGCGACGAGGTTCACCACGCCCGTGCCGGTGGCCCGCTCGAAGTGGGCCCGCCGACGCGGGAGTTCGGCCGCCACGTCGAGGCCGTCGAGATACGGCTGGGGCATCAGCCCTCTGTACGCGCTCTGCCAGCCGCGTATCCGGATCTCCGCCACGCGGGGACAGTCGGACAGGGGCATCTCGCGGATGTGCTGCGGGGCACCGGTGCGGCTCATCCGGGCAGTATCGCGAACGCCTCTATCTCCATCAGGAACTCGGGGCGGACGAGGGCGGCGACCTGTACGGCGGAGGCGGCCGGGAGGCGGTCCTGCGGGATGTGTTCGGCACGGGCCGCGCGGATGGCCGGCATGTGGGCCATGTCCGTGACGAAGTAGGTCAGTTTGACCACGTCGTCGAAGCCTGCGCCGGCCGCGGCGAGGCAGCGGCGCAGGTTCTCGAAGACCTGACGGGCCTGCGCGGCCGGGTCGCCCTCGCCGACCGGCTTTCCGTCCTCGTCGAGCGCCAGCTGGCCCGAGACCGCCACGAAGCGGCCCGTGCCCATGACGACGTGCGAGTAGGCGGCGGCGGGGGCGACGCCGTCGGGGGCGGTGATGCGGATCGGTCCGGTCATGGATCAATCCTGCACCACGGCACTGACAACGCCCCCGACCAGCCCGGACCAGCCCGGATCAGCCCGGATCGGCCCGGATCGGCCCGGATCGGCCCGGATCGGCCCGGATCAGCCCGGATCGGCCCGGCTCGGTCCCGACTAGCCGCGGAAACCGAGCAGGCCGTGCAGGGTCGCGCCGCGCGAGGCCGTGCCCGTCTTCGCCTTCGCGGTCAGCGGCTCGGGATCGGGCAGCTTCGCGCACACCGCGTCGGCCTCGCCGTTCCCGCGCGGCACCCGGCCGTCGGTCAGATAGGCGGCCAGGTGCTTGTCCAGGCAGGTGTTCCCGCTCAGGGTGACGCCGTGGTTCCCGCCGCCCTGCTCGACCACCAGGCTGGAGCCGCCCAGCAGGTGATGGACCAGGACACCGCCCTCGTACGGGGTGGCCGCGTCGTCCGTCGCCTGGAACAGCAGCACCGGCGGCACCGAGTCGTTCGAGACGTCCACGGGCTCGGCCGAGCCCGTGGGCCAGAACGCGCACGGGGCGTTGTACCAGGCGTTGCTCCAGGTCATGAAGGGCGACTTCTTGTACACGTCCCAGTTGTCGTCGCGCCACTCGTCCCAGTCGCGCGGCCAGCTCGCGTCACGGCACTGCACCGAGGTGTAGACGCTGTAGCCGTTGTCGCCCGCGGCGTCGACGGCCCCGAAGTTCTCGTACGCCTCGACCAGCAGGTCGTCGTTCTTCGTCTTCACGTAGGCCGCGAACGCGTCGGCGAGATACGGCCAGTAGCCGTTGAAGTAGGCGCCGGGGGAGAAGGTGTCCTCCAGCTCCGAGGCGCCGACCGTCCCGTCCGCGGGCTTCTTCGCCAGCGCCGCCCGCATCGCGTACCAGGCCTCCTCGATCCTCTCCGGATCGGTGCCCAGCCTGTACGTCGCGTCGTGCTCGGCGACCCAGGCCATGAAGGCCCGGTGACGGGAGTTGAACGCGTGGTCCTGCGCGATGTTGTCGTCGTACCAGACACCGGTGGGATCGACGACGGAGTCCAGCACCATGCGCCGTACCCGCTCCGGATGGAGCTTGGCGTAGACGGCGCCCAGGTACGTGCCGTACGAGTACCCGAAGTAGTTGATCTTCCTGGCGCCCAGGGCGCCGCGGATCGCGTCCATGTCCTGGACCGCGCTCACCGTGTCGATGTACGGCAGCAGGTCCCCGTACTTGCTCGCGCAGGCCTTCGCGAAGGCCTCTACGCGGTTGAGGTTGGCCTCTTCGAGAGCGGGGGTCGTCGGCAGCGAGTCGGGGCGCACCGGCTTGAAGTGCCCGGGCCGGCAGTTCAGGGCGGGCCTGCTCGCGCCGACCCCGCGCGGGTCGAAGCCGATGACGTCGTACTGGGCCGCCACGTTCTTCGGCAGCGAGGCCGCGACGAATCCGGCCAGGGACAGACCGCTGCCGCCGGGACCGCCCGGGTTCACCAGAAGTGGGCCCTGGTAGTTCTTCTTGGAGGTGTGCGGGACCCGGGACAGCGCGAGCGTGATCTTCCGGCCGTGCGGGTTCGCGTGGTCGAGGGGCACCTTCAGGGACGCGCACTGGAGCGTCGGATAGTTCTTGGTGCCGCACTTCTTCCAGGTGGGCTTCGCCGCGTCGGCGGAGGGGGCGGTGCGCCGGGCGGTCGCGGAGGCCGGGTTCGCGTCGGCCGGGACCGCGGTGATCATTCCGGCAACCACGGCGGCGGCACCGCACAGAGCGGCTGCGCGTCGGTTCACAATGAATCGCCTCACATCGATGGACCGGACAGCGGGCCGTGCACCTCACGGCCCTGGCCGTATCGTCCCGGGGCGGGCGCCCGGAAGGACCGCTTCTGCCGAGAGTTGACCCCATTGGGCCGCGCTGTACGGCCGGATGCCGGGCAGGGAGTGCCGGCCGATGTGTGAGGGATGTCGGTGCCGGTGTGTGGGGGTGTGCCGTCACAGAAGGGTGAGCTGGGTGGGCCCCGTCGTGACCGGTTCGGGCACCGGGATCCTGCGGGGCATCCCCGCGCGCGTGGGGCCTATCCCGTACTCCTCGGCCAGCTCGTGCACCTGCCGGGTGATCCGCCGCTGGTACCACTTCGGGGCGTACGCGCCCTCCGCGTACAGCCGCTCGTACCGGCGCACCAGATGCGGGTGGTGGTGCCCCAGCCAGCCCATGAACCACTCGCGCGCGCCGGGCCGCAGATGCAGTACGAGCGGGGTCACCGAGGTCGCGCCGGACGCGGCGATCGCCCGTACCGTCGCACGCAGTTGGGAGGGATCGTCGCCCAGGAAGGGGATCACGGGGGCCATCAGGACCCCGCAGTCGATGCCGTGCGCGCTCAGGGTGCGTACGACGTCGAGGCGGCGCTCCGGGGCGGGCGTGCCCGGCTCCACGGTCCGCCACAGGTCGAGGTCGGTGAAGCCCACGGAGACGGAGATCCCGACCTCGGTGACGGCCGCCGCCTCCTTCAGGAGGTCCAGGTCGCGCAGGATCAGCGTGCCCTTGGTCAGGATGGAGAAGGGGTTCGCGTGGTCGCGCAGGGCCGCGATGATGCCGGGCATCAGCCGGTAGCGGCCCTCCGCGCGCTGGTAGCAGTCCACGTTGGTGCCCATCGCGATGTGGTCACCGAGCCAGCGCCGTGAGCCGAGCTGGCGCCGCAGCAGCTCCGGGGCGTTCACCTTCACCACGATCTGGCTGTCGAAGCCGAGGCCGGTGTCCAGGTCGAGATAGCTGTGGGTCTTGCGGGCGAAACAGTAGACACACGCGTGCGTGCACCCCCGGTAGGGGTTGACCGTCCACTCGAAGGGCATGCGCGATGCCCCCGGGACGCGGTTGACGATCGACCTGGCCCGGATCTCGTGGAAGGTGATCCCACGGAACTCGGGCGTGTCGAACGTCCTGGTGGTCACCGACTCCGCGCCGAACAGCGCGGGGTTTGTGGGGCCGGCCGACGGATTCCCGTCGGACTCCACTGCGAGGTTCTCCCACCGCATGACGCCTCCTCGATAGCACTGACCACAGAATAGAACACATGTTCCCTTGATCGTGCGACCCCGTAGTTCCGGACCCCGATTTGGGTGGCCCGGCCGCGTGATGGTTGGCTGAGCGCTGACGCCCGAGATCCCGAGTGCTGGAGGAACGCAATGGCGCAGGTCGAGGCCACCACCGAGCGAGTCGTGACGGGTCAGCCGGACGACGTGTTCGACGCGCTGGCCGACTACAACGGCACGCGTTCGAAGATCCTGAGCGAGCACTTCAGCGAGTACGAGGTCCGGGAGGGCGGCGACGGCGAGGGAACCCTCGTCCACTGGAAGCTCCAGGCCACCAGCAAGCGCATCCGCGACTGCCTGCTCGAAGTGAGCGAGCCCACCGACGGCGAACTCGTCGAGAAGGACCGCAACTCCTCGATGGTCACCACCTGGCGCGTCACCCCGGCCGGCGAGGGCAGGTCGCGCGTCGTCGTCACCACCGTGTGGGACGGCGCCGGCGGCATCGGCGGGTTCTTCGAGCGGACCTTCGCACCCAAGGGTCTCGGCCGCATCTACGACGAGGTGCTGGCGAAGCTCGCCGCCGAGGTGGAGAAGTAACTCCACGGGGCGACTCCCCGCCCTCCTGGACCCCACCGGCCCGGACGATTTCCACGCTCACCGTTTCGAGTGGTTTTCCGTACGGGCCCAGTTGTACGCCGTAGGGCTCCCACCGGCGGATACGTCCACCGGGGCCCGCCTCAGGGCGACTCGTCGCGCTTGCTCCCAGATGTCGCACAATGCGAGAAATGGGCCCCGCAGGCGCGACGAGGGGAGCAGCACGTGGGCGGAACGGCTCTGGCGGAGAGCGGACGAGACGTTTCCTCTCCGGCCCCCGACACACCCCAAGCGCCGCCCGATCACCCTCAGTTGGAGACACTGAGCCCGCGCCGCGTGCGCCTGGTCTTCTTCGCGCTCATGCTCGCGCTGCTCCTCGCGGCCCTGGAGCAGATGATCGTCGCCACCGCGCTCCCGAAGATCGTCGGAGAGCTGCACGGCCTGGACAAGATGTCCTGGGCGATCACCGCGTACCTGCTCACCTCGACCGTGGGACTGCCCGTCTACGGCAAGTTCGGCGATCTGTACGGACGCAAGGGCGTCTTCCAGTTCGCCATCGTCGTCTTCGTGATCGGCTCGGCGCTGGCCGGATGGTCGCGCACCATGGACCAGTTGATCGCCTTCCGCGCCCTCCAGGGAGTCGGCGCCGGCGGCCTCATGATCGGCGTACAGGCCATCATCGCGGACGTCGTGCCGGCCCGGGAGCGGGCCCGCTTCATGGGGATGATCGGCGCCGCGTTCGGACTCGCCTCGGTCGCGGGCCCGTTGCTCGGCGGCTACTTCACCGACCATCTCTCCTGGCGCTGGTGCTTCTACATCAACGTCCCCTTCGGCCTGGTCACCCTCGCCGTCGTGGCCGTCGTCCTCGAACTGCCGAAGCCCACCGCGAGGCCCCGCCTGGACGTCCTGGGCGCCCTGCTGCTCGCCGCCGCCTCCACCTGCCTGGTCCTGCTGACCAGTTGGGGCGGCACGGAGTACGCGTGGGGCTCGCGCGTCGTCCTCGGACTCGCCGCGGGAGCCGTCGCCTCGACCGTGCTCTTCCTCGTCGCCGAGCACCGTGCGGCCGAACCCCTCATCCCACTGCGGCTGTTCCGCGACGGCGTCTTCAACGTCACCGCTCTCGTAGGGGTGATCGTCGGCGTCGCCCTCTTCGGCGCGGCCAGCTATCTGCCCACGTACCTGCAGATGGTCGACGGCGCCAGCGCCACCGAGTCCGGCCTGCTCATGCTCCCCATGATGGGCGGCATCGTCGGCGCCTCGATCGTCTCCGGCCAGCTCATCAGCCGCAACGGCCGCTACAAGATCTATCCGATCCTCGGCGGAGCCCTGTCCGTCGTCGGCATGTGGCTGCTCTCACGGCTCGAAGCCGATACGCCCCGGCTGCACTACAGCGTGTGGATGGCCCTGCTCGGCGCCGGGATCGGCCTGGTCATGCCGGTACTGATCCTCGCCGTCCAGAACTCCGTCCACCCGCACGACCTCGGCACCGCGACCAGCGCCAACAACTACTTCCGGCAGATCGGCGGCAGCGTCGGCGCGGCCGTCTTCGGCACGCTCTTCGCCAACCGGCTCGCCGACTCCCTCGCCGACCGGCTGCCCGCCGGGGCCGGCGTGCCCGACCCCGAGTCCATCACCCCGCAGCTCGTCCACACGCTGCCCGCCGACCAGAGGGACGGCTACATCGCGGCGTACACCGACGCGATGCCGCGGATCTTCCTCTACCTCGTGCCGGTGCTCGTCCTGGGCCTGCTTGTCGCCTTCTTCCTCAAGGAGAAACCACTGGTGTCCCACCACACCCCCACCGCAGCCCCCGAGACCGCCGCGCCGCTCAACACCCCGCTGCCCGGCGCGCGTTCGTCGTACGCCGCCGGGATTCCCGTCTGCGGCACCGTGCAGCACCCCGACGGCACCGTCGTACCCCGAGCCGCGCTCACCCTCATCGACGTCGCCGGGCAGCAGATCGGGCGGGGCGCGAGCGGCGAGGACGGACGGTACGCGCTGTCGACGCCCGGATCGGGGTCGTACGTCCTGATCGCGGCGGCCGGCGGGCACCAGCCCCAGGCGGTCAGCGTCACCGTCGGGGAACGGCCCGTGGAACTGGACGTGGTCCTCGGCGGTGCGGGGCGGCTGGCCGGGAGCGTCGTCACGGCGGACGGGACGCCCGTACGGGACGCGACCGTCACGCTCACCAATGTGCACGGGGAGGTCGTCGCCGCGACGCGCAGCGGGCGCGAGGGCGGCTATGTCATCACCGAGCTGGTGGCGGGGGAGTACACGCTGGCCGGGAGCGCGCCGGCCTTCCGCCCGGCCGCCCTGCCGGTGAGCGTGCAGGCCGCGCGCGAGACCCGGCAGGACGTCGAACTCGCGGGCGGGGCGGTGCTGCGGGGCACTGTGCGGGCCAGCGGGGGGCGGCCGGTCGAGGACGCTCGGGTGACGCTGCTCGACGCGGCGGGCAATGTGGTGGACACGTTGACCACGGGGGGTGACGGAGCGTTCCGGTTCATCGACCTCTCGTCGGGCGAGTACACGGTGATCGCGGCGGGGTATCCGCCGGTGGCCACGGTGTTGCAGGTGGCGGGGGGTGGGCGCACGGAGCGCGACCTCCAACTGGGCCACGAGGACGACTGAGTCCGCGCCCTTTCCCGGGGCCCAGCGCCCACCGACCCGCGGCCGACGCTCTGCCCGAGGCCCGGCCCCCACCGGCCCGCGGCCAACGATCTGCCCGCGCCCCCGTCCCCTCAGGGGCGCGAGGAACGGCGAGATCAGCCCCCTCCGGTCCGCAGTCGACGGTCTGCCCGCGGCCCCGCCCCGTCAGGGGCGCGGGGAACTGCGCGGCCAGCCCCCTCCGGTCCGCAGGCAAAAGATTGCGCCGTTCCCCGCGCCCCTTGGGGGGCTTGGGCGGTACGTCGGGTGCAGGCCGGTGGGGGCGGAGCGCGCAGTTCCCCGCGCCCCTGGGGTGGGCTCGGGGAGTTCGTCGGGCGCGGGACGGTGGGGGCCGGTCGCGCCGTTCCTCGCGCCCCTAGGTGGTGGGGGGTGTGCGCCGGAGGCAATTCGGGGAATGGGGCACATCGCCGTCGGGTACGGACGTACCGTGGTCGGAGTGGTGGCACAGATCTTGCGGACCGTGGGAGAGAGGGCCTGAGCCATGGACCGTGGCACCGAGAGGGGCAACCCTCCGCACGGGGCAGCCGCGGCGGGGCGGATTCCGCTGGCCGTGGTCGTGGTGGACCGCCAAGGACTGGTCTCGCACTGGAGCCGCGGCGCCCGCCGCCTCTTCGGCACGGCGAGGGAAGAAGCCGTAGGCCGTCCCGTGGTCGACCTGCTGCCGGTCTCCGGCGCACTGCCCGAGGACGACGAGACCGCCCCCTACGGGGCGTACGCCGCGTACGACGGACTCGGCCCCGACCTCGAATCGTCCCTGGACGGGCGGCTGTTCTACCCGGCCGCGGGCCGTGCCCGGCTGACGGCGGCGGACAGCGACCGGATCGACGTCCTGTGGTGGGCGTACCCACTCGTGGGCCCGGGCGCCGAACGCCTGCTGGTCCTCGCCGCCGACGCGGGCGCGCTGCGTCCCGACGACACCGACGGGTCCGGCGCGTCCGGCGCGGGCGCCGCCGTGGAGCGCATCGCGCCCGGGTTCGCGCTGCACACCGACTTCCCCGGCGCCGAGGACCTGGCAGGCAGGCTGCCCGAGATCCTGCCGAGCATGAGCGTGGGCGAAAGCGCCCGCATCGTCTCCCAGGTCCTCGAACTGGGCTATCCGGTCCTGGAGTTCAGCCAGAACGACCGCGTCCCCGTCACCCCCGACTGGGGTGTCCCGCGCCGCACCGAGCGCATGGAGCGCCGACAGCGGGCGGCTGCCGCGGCCCTGTCGGGCGAGCCCCTGCCGCAGGACGCCGAGGACGAGGTCGAGGACCTCGAATACGCCGCCGTACGCGAGCGGCTGGAGTTCCTGAACGAGGTCAGCGGACGCATCGGCACCTCGCTCGACCTGTCCCGCACCATCGTCGAGGTCAGCCGGGCCGTCGTCCCGCGCTTCACCGACGTGGCCGGGACCTATCTGCGCGAACAGGTCGTCGCCGGTGAGGGCTTCTCCGACGGCGTGCCCGACACGACCACCATGTGGCACCGGGTCGCGCTGGAGCACACGGACGAACCGGGCCGCTGGGACGACGTCGTGCCGGTCGGCGAGGCCATGCCCTTCCCCGCGCACACCCCGTTCTTCCAGTGCATGACCACCGGCGAACCCGTCCTCGTGCCCCGCATCAGCGAGCAGATGGGCCACATGATCGCCGCGCAGTTCGAGAAGCGCGACATCCGGCCCCTGATCACCGGCCGTTCCATGCTGGTCGTGCCCCTCAAGGCCCGCAACGTCGTCCTCGGTTTCATGATCCTGCTGCGGCACCCGGAGCGCGTCGAGTTCAACGACATGGACCGCGTCACCGGCGCCGAACTCGCCGCGCGCGCCGGGCTCGTACTCGACAACGCCCGCATGTACACGTACCAGGAGAGTGTCGCCGAGACCCTCCAGGACAGCATGCTGCCGCACATCTCCCCGCGGATGTCCGGCTGTGACATCGCGACCCGCTATCTGCCGGGCACACTGCTCGGGCGGGTCGGCGGCGACTGGTTCGACTCCGTGAAACTGCCCGGTTCGCGCACCGCCCTCGTCGTCGGTGACGTCATGGGCCACGGGCTCAACTCGGCGGCGATGATGGGGCAGTTACGGACCGCCGTCCAGACCATGGCGGCCCTCGACCTGCCACCCTCCCAACTCCTGCGCAACCTCGACGACCTGGCGCAGCGACTCGGCGAGCACTACCTCGCGACCTGCCTGTACGCGATCTACGACCCCATCGCGAGCGAGCTGGAGATCGCCAACGCGGGCCACATCCCGCCCGTGCTGGTCCGCGCCGAGAACGGCCACAGCGATCTGCTGGAACTGCCCACCGGCGCGCCCATCGGAGTCGGCGGGGTGCCCTTCGAGTCGGTACGCGTGCGGGTGGCACCCGGCGACCGGCTCGTGATGTGCACCGACGGCCTGGTCGAGGTGCGTGGCGAGGACATCGGTGTCGGCCTCGCCACGCTCTGCGAGTCCGCGGCCCATCCGGCCGCCTCCATGGACGACGCCTGCGACACCATCATCCGGGCCCTCAACACCCGTGGTGGCCGCAAGGACGACGTGGCGCTCCTGATGGCGCGGCTCAACGGCATCGAGCCCGAGGACGTCGCCGAGTGGCGGATCGGGCACGACCCCCGGGAGGCGGGCCGGGCGCGTGCGGCGGTCCGTGAGCAGCTCCACGTGTGGGGCCTCGGTTCCGTCGCCGACACCGCCGTGCTGCTGGTGAGCGAGCTGGTCACCAATGCCGTACGGCATTCCCACAGCCGGCCGATCGACCTCCGGCTGGTCCGGGGCGACACCCTGCTGTGCGAGGTGGACGACGACGATCACACCCTGCCCACGTTGCTCAGCGCGGGGCGGCTCGACGAGTTCGGGCGCGGGATGCGGGTCGTGAGCACGCTGGCGCGTGAGTGGGGGACGAGTCGGACCGGCTCCGGCAAGACGGTGTGGTTCGAACTGACGTTGCCGCGGCGCTGACCGCTTGGCTTGGCTGGGCTGGAAGCGTAGAGATGACTCTGCGGGTCGGTGGGGGCGGGGCGCGCAGTTCGCCGCGCCCCTTCGGGGCGTGGCCCCGAGCGTGACCGCGTGCGGGAGCGAATGAGCCGTGAAGGTGTGCGCCCTGTTCTTGTCGCTGTGACCCCGGCGCGGTAAACCGGACTGCCCGTCACATTTTCCTGGGGAGCTGGCATGAGCGTGACTACTCGGTACAGGGAGGCCTGGGAGGGCTTCTGGCGGGAGGCTCCCGATGATCGGGGAGCCGTTTTCTGGGACGCCGAGCCCGTGCTCACCGTGGGCGTCCATCTCGGCCTGTTCGAGCCGCACTTGACCGCCCCGGGGCTGCCGCTCGTGGACCTCGGCTGCGGCAACGGCACCCAGACCCGGTTCCTCGCGGACCGCTATCCGCGGGTCATCGGCGCCGATCTGTCGGCCGCGGCCCTCGACCACGCCCGGCTCGCGGACCCGGCGGGCCAGGCCCACTACCGGATGGTCGACGCGGCGGAGAGGGCCGAGGCCGAGACGCTGCACGCCGAGATGGGCGACGCCAACGTCTATATGCGGGGCGTCCTGCACCAGTGCGAGCCCGCCGACCGGCAGTCGCTCGTCGACGGTCTGGCCATGCTCGTCGGCGACCGGGGCCGCGCCTTCGTCGTCGAACTGGCCGAGGCGGCCGGTGTCCTGCTGCGCGACCTCGCCCGGAGCCCCGAGGGGCCGCCCGCGAAACTCGCGCCCGTCCTCCGGCACGGCATCGCGCCCGGCGAGGTGGCCGACGCCGCCGTGCCGGAGTATCTGCGGGCGGCCGGTCTCGGGGTGGTGGCGAGCGGGGCGCTGCCGCTCGTCACCACGGAGCACCGGGCCGACGGCTCGCGCATCGAACTGCCCTCCCTGTGGATGGTCGTGGGCCGTATCCGGGAGTGACCGGAAGTCGTGCCAAGTCCCGGGGAAGTTCGGTCGTAGGTGCCGTTTGACATGGGCACGATCTAAACGGCGGTTCCCCGGCAGGCCGCCACCGCCCTTCCGCGCACGGCTTCCCCAGAGAGGCGATTCGTCATGGCGGCACGCCACCACCCCCTCGTCGGCGGACTCCTGGTCCTGTTCCTGGCCCTGACCGGCCTGGTCGCCCTTCCCCCCACCCCCTCCCACGCCGCGACACCGGTCTGCGCCCTGGTGTGCGACACGCTCGACCCCTCCAAGGCGCAGCAGGACACCTTCCCGGTGCCGAACCGGACCATCAACGGCAGAACCCTGCGCCTGCACGTCTCCGACCCGGACAGCGCGGCCTGGGCGAGCATCGACAACGGCGTGGCGGGCGACGCGGTCTGGCTGGACCGCTCCTGGGACCGGGGCGCCACCTGGGACGGCCTGCTCGGCAAGGCGAGCGTTCCCGGCTCATGGACCGGGACCCGCACCCTCATGTACAACATCACCGACCCCGTCGCGCACCGGCGCGGCTGGATCCGCGCCTGCGGCGACGCCGCCGGGGTGACCTGCACCGACTGGGTGTACCCCAAGGTGTGCGACGGCACGGCCTGCGACGGCGCCGACCCCGCCACGGCGGCCGGCGGCGACACCCCGGTGCCCGCCACCACCCTCTTCGGCCGCACCATCAGCCTGCACGTCGACCAGCGCGGCGGTACGGCCTGGGGCGTCATCGCGGGCGGCGGCGCGGGCGACGAGATATGGCTGGACCGCTCCTGGGACGGCGGAGCGAGCCATCCCGAGGGCTCCTCCCTCGGCCGTACGAGCGTGTCCTCCGGGGCCACCTCCACCCGGACCACCCTGTTCGCCACCCGGGACCCCCGCGGCCTGCTGTACGGCGGGGCGGTCCGCGCCTGCGGTCGCGAGGCCGCCCACCAGGAAGGCAGCTGCACGGCCTGGGCCAGGCCCGCACCGACCCGGGCGCGCGGCGCGGCGGACGCGCTGATGGCCTCGTACCGGACCGATGAGGGCTGGTGGCGCAGCAGTTGGTGGAACTCCGCCGTCGCGCTCACGACGGTCGTCGAGTTCGCCGAGCAGAGCGGGCGGCACGACTACGACTGGGCGATCGCCCGCACCTACGAACAGAACCGTGGCGTCTTCCCCGCGGGCGGGCGCAGCTCGGACCCGATCGAGGGGCACTTCATCAGCCGCGCCATCGACGACGCGGGCTGGTGGGCGGTGGCCTGGCTGACGGCGTACGACTACACGGGCGACCGGCGCTATCTGGAGGAAGCGGTCACCATCACGAACTACGTCCACCAGTACTGGGACACCGGTACCTGTGGCGGCGGTGTCTGGTGGGACCGGGAGCGCACCTACAAGAACGCCGTGACCAACGGGCTCTACCTGTGGCTCACCACCTCGCTGCACCAGCGGATCAGCGGCGACACCGTGTGGGGCGCCCGCGCGACCACGGCCGCGGACTGGTACCTCGCCAGCGGAATGATCAACTCCGCGGGCCTCGTCAACGACGGGATCACCTCGGGCTGCGCCAACAACGGCCAGACCGTGTGGAGTTACAACCAGGGACTCGCCATCGGAGCCTTCACCCAGCTGTGGCGGTCGACGGGGAGCACCCGGTACCTGGACACGGCCAAGCGGCTGGCCGACGCCGCGATCTCCTCACCGGCGCTGACCCGTGGCGGCGTACTGACCGAGTCCTGCGACCTGGGCACGGCCTCCTGCGACGACAACCAGAAGCAGTTCAAGGGCATCTTCGTCCGGCACCTCGCCGACCTCGCGGACGCCACGGCCTCGACCGCGTACAAGGCGTACGTCACCAAGCAGGCCGACTCCGTCTGGACGACCGACCGTGACCCGCTCAACCGCCTCGGTCAGCGCTGGTCGGGAACCGCGCCCAACGTCTCGGACTGGCGCACCCAGGCGAGCGCACTGGAGGCACTGACGGCCGCCGCACGGCTGGCGGGCTGACTACGGGGATTCCGGAACGCTGCGAAGGGGGGTGTGCATTCACGGGGCTATGTGACATATTACTGACGTGAGCAACTCGCTGACCTGCGATGTCGTGGTCGTCGGGGCCGGAATGGTAGGGGCGGCGACCGCCCTGTACGCGGCTCGGGCGGGGCTGAGTGCCGTCCTGGTGGACCGTGGTCCGGTGGCGGGCGGCACCACCGGCTCCGGCGAGGGCAACCTCCTCGTCTCCGACAAGGAACCCGGCCCCGAACTCGAACTCGCCCTGCTCTCCGGGAGATTGTGGACCGACCTCGCCGCCGAGCCGGGCGTGGGCGAGTCCGTCGAGTACGAGGCCAAGGGCGGACTCGTCGTCGCCTCCGCGTCCGAGGGGCTGGCGGCGCTGGAGGAACTGGCCGCCGCACAGCGCTCGGCCGGGGTCCGGGCCGATTCCGTCGGCCCGGACCAACTCCACGACCTCGAACCGTACGTGGCGCACGGCCTCGCGGGTGGCGTGCTCTACCCGCAGGACGCCCAGGTGATGCCGACGCTCGCGGCGGCCCGTCTCGTCCGGCTCGCCCGTACCGCGGGTGCCTCTCTGCGGACCGGCCGGACGGTCACGGACGTGCTGCGTACCGCGTCGGGGGCGGTGCGCGGCGTCCGGACCTCGCACGGCGACATCCACGCGCCCGCGGTCGTCAACGCGGCCGGGACCTGGGGCGGGGAACTGGCCGCGCTGGCCGGGGTGTCCCTGCCCGTACTGCCCCGGCGCGGCTTCGTCCTCGTCACCGAACCCCTGCCCCGCAGGGTGCGCCACAAGGTGTACGCGGCGGACTACGTGGCCGACGTGGCCAGTGACTCGGCGGCGCTGCAGACCTCCCCGGTGGTCGAGGGAACGGCGGCGGGCCCCGTACTGATCGGCGCCAGCCGGGAACGGGTCGGCTTCGACCGCTCCTTCTCGCTGCCCGTCACCCGGGAACTGGCGGCCGGTGCGACCCGGCTGTTCCCCTTCCTGGCGGAGGTGCGGGCCATGCGCGCCTACCTCGGCTTCCGCCCCTACATGCCCGACCACCTGCCCGCCGTCGGGCCCGACGCACGGGTGCCCGGCCTCTTCCACGCGTGCGGGCACGAGGGCGCGGGCATCGGACTCGCCACCGGTACCGGCCACTTGATCGCCCAGGTGCTGGCGGGCAAGAGGCCCGACCTGGACCTCGCGCCGTTCCGCCCCGACCGCTTCCCCGATCCCGCACCCGATCTCGCATCCGCACCCGCTCCCGATCCCGAGGAGTTCTGATCGTGACGCCGCGTACTCCCTTGAGGCTGGTCCGGGCCCGGCCCGAACCGCCGTTCACGGTCACGTTCGACGAGCGGGAACTGGCCGTTCTCCCCGGCCAGACGATCGCGGCCGTCCTGTGGTCCGCGGGTGTCCTGTCCTGGCGCACGACCCGGGGAAGCGGTGAGCCGCGCGGAGTCTTCTGCGGGATCGGGGTGTGCTTCGACTGTCTGCTGACCGTCAACGGACGCCCCAACCAACGGGCTTGCCTGGTACGGGCGGAGCCGGGTGATGTGATCCGAACCCAGGAAGGGACCGGACGGCATGAGTGAACGACCCCGCCTCGCGGTGATCGGCGCCGGACCCGCCGGGCTCGTCGCCGCCCTCGCGGCTGCCGCGCGCGGTGTGGCGGTGACCCTCGTGGACGCGGCTCCGCAGGCCGGCGGCCAGTTCTACCGGCAGCCCGCCACCGGGCTCGGTGCCCGCCGCCCCAGCGCACTGCACCACCAGTGGCGCACCTGGGAACGACTCCGCGACGGACTGGCGGCGCACGTCGGGGCGGGCAGGATCACGCACCTGACGGAACATCATGTGTGGTGTGTGGAGGGGGAGTCCGGTTCCTTCGCCGTGCACGCTCTGCTCGGGCCCGAGCAGGAGGAGTCCGTCGTGGCTCGGGCCGACGCCGTGCTCCTCGCGACCGGCGGCTACGAGAAGGTGCTGCCGTTCCCCGGCTGGACCCTCCCCGGAGTCGTCACCGCGGGCGGGGCGCAGGCCATGCTGAAGAGCGGACTCGTGCTGCCGGGCCGTACCGCCGTCGTCGCCGGGACCGGGCCGCTGCTGATGCCCGTGGCCGTCGGACTGGCCGCGGCCGGGGCGAAGGTGGCCGCCCTCGTGGAATCCGCCGACCCCAAGGACTTCGTACGGCATGCGCGGGTCCTCGCCGCCCATCCGGACAAGCTCGCCGAAGGCGCCCGGTACGCCGCCGAGTTGGCGCGGCACCGGGTCAAGGTCCACGTCCGGCACACCGTCGTTGCCGCGCACGGGACCGACCGCCTCGAAGCCGTGACCGTGGCCGCGCTCGACGCCGACGGACGCGTCAAGGGCGGCAGCGAGTGGCGCGTTCCCTGCGACAGCCTCGCCGTCGGACACGGCATGCTGCCGCACACCGACCTCGCCGAGACGCTCGGCTGCCGCCTCGACGGGGTGAACGTCGCCGTGGACGACGAACAGCGCACCGACGTGCCGGGCGTCTGGGCCGCAGGCGAGACCACCGGGATCGGCGGCTCCGCACTCTCACTGGCCGAGGGCCGGATCGCGGGCCTGTCCATCGCCGCGCGACTCGACTCCCGTACGCCCGAGCCCAGTTCGTACGCATCGGCCGCCAAGGCACGTGACGGGCTGCGGGAGTTCTTCGACGCCGTCGACAACGTCTGCACACCGCCCGACCGTTGGGTGGAGCGGGTCGGCGACGACACCCTCGTGTGCCGTTGCGAGGAGGTGCCCGCCGCCGCGATCCGGGAGGCCGTCGACGAACTCGGTGCGGGCGACGTACGTACCGTGAAACTGCTGACCCGGGCCGGGATGGGCTGGTGCCAGGGCCGGATGTGCGCTCCCGCGGTGGCGGGGCTCGCGGGGTGCCCGCCGACACCGGCACGGCGGCCCTTCGCGCGGCCGGTGCCGCTCGGTGTGCTGGCGCGCGAGCCCGATGAAGCCTCTTGACCCACCCCCATGCCCCATGACTTCAAGGATCGGACGGGAACCCTCATGACCGACAGGACCGGCAGGACCGAGATGGCCGACAAGACCTCCGACCGTCCCTGGCGCGGCGTCCTCGTCGCCACCGCCCTACCGCTCAGGGACGACCTCTCCGTCGACCACGACGCGTACGCCGACCACTGCGCCTGGCTCGTCGCGAACGGCTGCGACGGCGTCGTACCGAACGGCTCGCTCGGTGAGTACCAGGTGCTGACCCCCGAGGAGCGCGCCAAGGTCGTGGAGACGGCCGTGGCGGCGATCGGCGGCTCGCGCGTCATGCCCGGCGTCGCCGCGTACGGCTCCGCCGAGGCCCGGCGCTGGGCCGAGCAGGCACGCGACGCGGGCTGCGCCTCCGTGATGCTGCTGCCCCCGAACGCGTACCGGGCCGACGAGCGCTCGGTGCTCGCCCACTACGCGGAGGTCGCGAAGGCCGGCCTGCCGATCGTGGCGTACAACAACCCGATCGACACCAAGGTCGACCTGGTGCCCGAACTGCTGGCCACGCTGCACGGCGAGGGGTACATCCACGGCGTCAAGGAGTTCTCCGGCGATGTCCGGCGGGCCTACCGCATCGCCGAACTCGCTCCGGATCTCGACCTGTTGATCGGCGCCGACGACGTCCTTCTGGAGCTGGCGGTCGCCGGCGCCAAGGGCTGGGTCGCCGGTTACCCGAACGCGCTGCCCGCCGCGTCCGTCGAGCTGTACCGGGCCGCCGTCCGGGGCGACCTCGACACCGCGCTGCCCCTCTACCGCCAACTGCACCCGCTGCTGCGCTGGGACTCCCAGGTGGAGTTCGTCCAGGCGATCAAGCTGTCGATGGACATCGTCGGCCGGCGCGGCGGGCCGGTGCGTCCGCCGCGCGTGCCGTTGCGGGCCGACCAGGAGGCCGCCGTCCGGGCCGCCACGGAGAAGGCCGTGGCGGCCGGGCTCGTCTGAAGGCCGGGTCGGGAAGAGGCCGGGTTCGTCCGGGGAGAGAGGGAGACAGTACATGCGTAGCAAACTCGTCCTGCATGCCGTCGATTCGCACACCGAGGGCATGCCGACCCGGGTGATCACCGGTGGGATCGGCACGATTCCCGGCGCGACGATGAACGAGCGGCGGCTGTACTTCCGTGAACACCGCGACGACATCAAGCAGTTGCTGATGAACGAGCCGCGCGGGCACTCGGCGATGAGCGGCGCGATCCTCCAGCCGTCCACCCGGCCCGACTGCGACTTCGGCGTCATCTACATCGAGGTGTCGGGCTATCTCCCGATGTGCGGGCACGGGACGATCGGGGTCGCGACCGTACTCGTGGAGACCGGCATGGTCGAGGTCGTCGAGCCGGTGACGACCATCCGGCTCGACACACCGGCCGGGCTCGTCGTCGCCGAGGTCGCCGTGCGGGACGGGGCCGCGCAGTCGGTCACGCTCTGGAACGTGCCGTCCTTCGCCGTCGCCCTCGACCGGAAGATCGAGCTCGCGGACGGGCGGACGGTGACGTACGACCTCGCGTACGGCGGGAACTTCTACGCGATTCTGCCGCTCGACCAGTTCGGGCTGCCTTTCGACCGGGCGCGTAAGGACGACATCCTTGCCGCGGGTCTTTCGCTGATGGACGCGATCAATGCCGAAGGGGAGCCGGTTCATCCCGAGGACTCCAGCATCAGGGGCTGTCATCATGTGCACCTGGTCGCGCCCGGGTCGACGGCCCGGCATTCCCGGCATGCGATGGCGATCCATCCCGGGTGGTTCGATCGGTCGCCCTGCGGGACGGGGACGAGTGCGCGGATGGCGCAGTTGCATGCGCGGGGGGAACTCGGCCTGGAGACCGAGTTCCTGAACGAGTCGTTCATCGGGACGCGGTTCAGTGGGCGGTTGCACGGGACCACGGAGGTGGGTGGGGTGGCGGCTGTGCTGCCCAGTTTCACTGGGCGGGCGTGGGTCACTGGGACCGCTCAGTATCTTCTTGATCCTGATGATCCGTTTCCGGCGGGGTTCGTGTTGTAGGCGGGGGTGGGTGGTGAGTGGCTGGTGGGTTGGCTGGTGCGGCTCAAGGACTGCGCAGTTCCCCGCGCCCCTGAAAGCCAAAGCGAAAGACTGCGCCGTTCCGCGCGCCCCTGAAGGCGAAAGATCGCGCCGTTTCCCGCGCCCCTGAAAGCCAAAGCGAACGACCGCGCCGTTTTCCGCGCCCCTGAAAGACCGAAGTCCTAGGAGATCGTCCATGGTTGCCCAGCGTGTCGGCGCGCCCGCCCTTTCCGCGTTGGGGGGTAAGAAGCCCAGTTACCGGGAGCGGGTTGCGGATGCTTTGCGGGCTGCACTCATCGCGGGGGAGCTGCGACCCGGGGAGGTGCACTCCGCGCCCGCTCTCGCCGCGCGGTTCGGGGTCTCCGCCACCCCCGTGCGTGAGGCGCTGCTCGACCTCGCCAAGGAAGGGCTCGTCGACACCGTGCCCAACAAGGGGTTCCGGGTCACCGCCGTGTCCGAGAAGCAGCTGGACGAGTACACGCACATCCGCTCGCTGATCGAGATCCCCACCACCGTCGGCCTCGCCGCCTCCGCGGCCCCCGCCGACCTGGCGGCGCTGCGGCCCGTCGCGCAGGAGATCGTCACGGCCGCGGCGGCCGGTGACCTCATCGCGTACGTCGAGGCCGACGTCCGCTTCCACCTCGGCCTGCTCGCCCTCGCCGGTAACGAGCACCTCGTCGAGGTCGTCGGCGACCTTCGCAAGCGTTCTCGGCTGTACGGATTGCATGCCCTGGTCGAGGCGGGGCGTCTGGAGGCCTCGGCCGAGGAACACCTGGAGATCCTGGACGCGCTGGTCGCCCGCGACGAGGGGGCCGTACGTGCTGTCATGACGCGTCATCTCGGGCATGTACGGGGGTTGTGGGCGGCCGAGTGACCGTGACGGCGACACGCTGTCCGGCAACCTCGCGTGTGTGCGTCCTCATGCTCTCCTGAGTGCGGTTCGGGACCGGGAGCGCGAGGAGGACGCACGTGAGCGAGTGGATGCGCGGAGCGGTGGTGGTCGGTGCTGCCGCCGTGGCGCTTTCCGCCCTGGCCCCCGATGCTGCGGCACAGGCATGGGGGCTCCGCCCCCGAACCCCCGTTGCGCAGTTCCCCGTGCCCCTGAAAGAGGGGCACGGGGAACTGCGCAGTCTTTTGGGGGCGCGGGGAACTGCGCGGCCGGCCACAGCGGACCCGCACCCGGCGACGCGCGCGCCCGAGCCGACCCGCACGCGTGCCGTCACGCACCCGCACCCGGTGACGCGTGCCAAAGACAAAGTCTTCGTGCTGCCTGTCGAGTTCGCCGACTACGCGCACAATCGGATTCCGGAACCCGACCGTTCCGTCGACAACTCCACCGTCTGGGCCGCCGACTACAGCCCTGCCTACTACCAGCGGCAGATCTTCGGTACGGCGGATGGCGCGGGCGGTGGTCAGGACGGTTCCGGGGACAGCCTGAAGGGCTACTACCAGCGGCAGTCCAGCGGTGCCTACACCATCACCGGCACCGTCCATGACTGGACCCGCGTGGGCCACCGCCTCGCGCACTACGGCACCGACGCCTGCAAGAGGCAGGGCAAGCCGATCTCGACGTACTACTGCAATCAGCAGCTCGTCAGCGACGGGCTCGACCAGTGGTACGAGGACCAGCGCGCCGCAGGCCGCAGTGTCGCCTCACTGCGTAAGTACCTGGCCGCGTACGACACTTGGGACCGCCGCGACCACGACCGGGACGGGAACTTCGACGAACCCGACGGCTATCTCGACCGCGTGATGCTGATGTTCGCGGGGGAGTCGCAGGTCAACGGCGGTGGTGTCAACGGCTCCGACGCCATCGGGTCCCACCGCGGAAACGTCAGCCATCTGCAGACCGGCGCCGGCAGGCTGGGCCCGGCGGGCGGGCGCAAGGGCGGCGGCAGCGAGGTCGGCGACTCCGGGATCTGGGTCGACGACTACACGATGACGAATGAGAACCGGGGCCTCGGCACCCTGGCCCACGAGTACGGCCACGACCTCGGCCTGCCCGACCTGTACGACACCTCGGGCGCCGAGAACTCCACCGGCTTCTGGTCGGTCATGGGGCAGGGGTCGCTCCTGTCGGATGACGACGAACTTGCCGCCCACCCCGCCGACTTGGGCGCCTGGGCCCGGCTCCGGCTCGGGTGGCTCGACTATGTGACCGTCAAGGCCGGGGCCTCCTCCACCGTCACGCTCAACCCGCTGTCCGTGCCCTCCGCGACCGCGGGTCCTGAGGCCCTTCTGGTGAACCTGCCGGCCGACGCGGACGGCAACGCCCGCTACTACGTCGTCGAGAACAGGCAGTACGTGGGGGAGGACAGGTTCCTCAAGTCGAGTCCCTTTCACCTGGGTTGGGCGCCCGGGAAGCCCCGGTTCAAGGAGCGGCTGCACTACGAGAGCGGTGTTCTGATCTGGTACTGGAACACCAAGTACCGCGACAACAAGACCCGTGCGAAGGGCGGTTACGGCCGGATCCTGCCGATCGACGCCCATGCGGAACCCGCCCGGACCGCCTCCGGAGCGGTGATCCGGGGCCGCCTCCAGACGTACGACGCGCCCTTCGGTCTGCGGCCCACCACGCCGCTCGTCTTCCACCTGGGCGGTGTGCGGACGGTGATCCCCGCCCGGCCCGCCGTCCCGGTCTTCGACGACCTCAAGGGGGTCCACCACTACGACACCGCGCCCTACGGATCCAGCTACGACGCCGACTCCGGCACCACCATCACCGTGGACGAGGAACATGCCGACGGCCGAGTGAAGGTTTCGGTCGGTTCGACCGGCTGACCGCCCGGGCCTGTGGAGCGCATCGCGACTGCGATACAACTGGAACATGGTAAAGATCCTCATCAGTGCCGACATGGAGGGCGCCACCGGGGTGACCTGGCCCGCCGACGTGGAGCCGGGCGCACCCGAGTGGGAGCGGTGCCGTTCGATGTTCACCTCGGACGTGAACGCCGCAGTCCTCGGCTTCTTCGACGGCGGCGCCGACGAGGTCCTCATCAACGAGGCCCACTCGACCATGCGCAACCTGCTCCTGGAGCAACTGGACGAACGGGTCGAGATGCTCACCGGGCGGCACAAATCGCTCTCCATGGTCGAGGGCGTGCAGCACGGCGACGTCGACGGCATCGCCTTCGTCGGCTACCACGCGGGCGCCGGCATGGAGGGCGTCCTCGCCCACACCTACCTCGCCAACTCGATCACCGGCGTGTGGGTGAACGACGAGCGCGCCAGCGAGGGCCTGCTCAACGCGCACGTCGTCGCCGAGTACGGAGTCCCCGTCGTGCTGGTCACCGGCGACGACGTGGCCTGCGAGGACGCGCTCGGCTACGCGCCCGAGGCGCTGAAGGTCGCCGTCAAGGACCATGTCTCGCGGTACGCGGCCGTGTGCCGCACCCCGGCCCGTACGGCGGCGGACATCCGGTCCGCGGCCAAGGAGGCGGCGCGGCTCGCGGTGCGGCACGAGCCGCGCCGGGCGGGCCCCTTCACCGTGGCCCTGGAGTTCGACGCCGAGCACCTGGCCCTGTCGGCCACCGTCGTCCCGGGCGTCGAGCGGACCGGGGAACGCAAGGTGGCGTACACCAGCGCCACGATGTACGAGGGCATCCGGACCTTCAAGGCGGTCACCACGATCGTCTCGGCCGCCGTGGAGGAGAACTATGGCTGACATGAGCGTGATACAGCAGACCGCCGTCGACGAGCAGGCCCTGGACGAGGTCGTCCGGTTCACCTCCGACCTGATCCGCATCGACACCACCAACCGCGGTGGCGGCGACTGCCAGGAACGGCCGGCCGCCGAGTACGCCGCCGCCCTGCTCGCCGAGGCGGGGCTTGAGCCGACCCTCCTGGAGCGCACCAAGGGGCGTACGAACGTCGTCGCGCGCCTGGAGGGCACCGACCCGTCCGCCGACGCGCTGCTCGTCCACGGTCACCTGGACGTCGTGCCCGCGCAGGCGGAGGACTGGAGCGTCCATCCGTTCTCCGGCGAGGTCCGCGACGGGGTCGTCTGGGGACGCGGCGCGGTCGACATGAAGAACATGGACGCGATGATCCTCGCGGTCGTCCGGCAGTGGGCACGCGCAGGCGTACGCCCCCGCCGCGACCTGGTGATCGCGTTCACCGCGGACGAGGAGGCGAGTGCCGAGGACGGTTCGGGTTTCCTCGCCGACCAGCACGCCGGGCTCTTCGCGGGCTGCACCGAGGGCATCAGCGAGTCCGGGGCGTTCACCTTCCACGACGGCGCCGGACGTCAGCTGTACCCGCTCGCGGCGGGCGAGCGCGGCACGGGCTGGCTGAAGCTCACCGCGCGCGGCCGGGCGGGCCACGGCTCCAAGGTGAACCGGTCGAACGCGGTGACCCGGCTCGCCGCCGCGATCGCGCGGATCGGCGACCACGAGTGGCCCGTACGGCTCACCCCGACGGTCCGCGCGGCGCTCACCGAACTCGCCGCGCTGTACGGGGTCGAGCCCACGCTCGACGGCCCCGACGGGGTCGACCGGCTGCTGGACAAGCTCGGTCCCGCCGCCTCCCTGGTCGAGGCGACGGTCCGCAACAGCGCCAACCCGACCATGCTGGACGCCGGTTACAAGGTCAACGTGATCCCCGGGGAGGCCGTCGCGCACGTCGACGGACGCTTCCTCGCCGGTACGGAGGACGAGTTCCGGGCCACCCTCGACCGGCTCACCGGGCCGGACGTGGAGTGGGAGTTCGTCCACCGTGAGGTCGCCCTGCAGGCGCCGCTCGACTCGACGACGTACGCCCGGATGCGGGCGGCCGTGGAGGAGTTCGCACCCGAGGGGAACGTCGTGCCGTACTGCATGTCGGGCGGCACGGACGCCAAGCAGTTCTCCCGCCTCGGCATCACCGGCTACGGTTTCGCGCCGCTCAAGCTCCCGCCGGGCTTCGACTACCAGGCCCTCTTCCACGGGGTCGACGAAAGGGTGCCCGTCGAGGCACTGCATTTCGGAGTCCGGGTACTCGACCGCTTCCTGCGCACGGCCTAGGAAGAAACGGCCCGAGGGAAAACGGAAAAAGAGACAGAGGGACAAAGAAGAAAATGGGGGACACAGTGCAGACGCTGGCCTACGGTTCCTGGCCCTCGCCCATCGACGCGGCGCTCGCCGCCGCGCACGACGGGCACCCCGACTTCGTCGGCTTCGTCGGCGACGAGGCGTGGTGGACCGAGCCCCGGCCCTCCGAGGGCGGGCGCCGCACCCTGGTGCGCCGCCTCGCCGACGGCACGGAGGAGTCGGTACTGCCCGCCCCGTGGAACGTCCGCAGCCGCGTCATGGAGTACGGCGGACAGTCCTGGACCGGCGCGGTCGGTGAGGACGGCCCGCTGGTCGTGTTCGTGAACTTCGCCGACCAGCGGCTGTACGTGTACGAGCCCGCCGACCCCGGGAGCGGCCCGCGCCCCCTCACCCCCGTGTCCTCCGTCGGCGGCGGACTGCGGTGGGTGGACCCGCAGGTGCGCGTCGAACTCGGCGAGGTCTGGTGCGTACTGGAGGAGTTCACCGGCGACGGGCCCAGCGATGTGCGGCGGCTCGTCGCCGCCGTGCCGCTGGACGGCTCGGCCGCCGAGGACCGGACCGCGGTGCGCGAACTCACCGACGACCGGCACCGGTTCGTCACCGGGCCGCGGATCTCGCCCGACGGGCGGCGCGCGGCCTGGCTGGCCTGGGACCACCCGCGGATGCCGTGGGACGGCACCGAGCTGCTGGTGGCCGAGGTCGGCTCCGACGGGTCCCTGGGGGAGCCCCGGACGGTCGCGGGCGGCCCCGAGGAGGCGATCGCCCAGGCCGACTGGGGTCGCGACGGCTCCCTCCTGTACTCCAGCGACCGCACCGGCTGGTGGAACCTCTACCGGGCCTCCGGCGACGGCACCGCAGGTGACGGCACCGCCGGTGAGCCGCCCTTTCTGCTGTGCAACCGCGAGCAGGAGTTCGGCGGGCCGCTGTGGACGGTCGGCCGCCGCTGGTTCGCGCCGCTGGACAGCGGCCTGATCGCCGTCGTGCACGGCCGGGGCGCCACCGCGCTCGGCATCCTCGACCCGGAGAGCGGCGAGGTCGTCGACGCGGCCGGGCCCTGGAGCGAGTACGCGCCGACCCTCGCCGTCGACGGCAGCCGTGTCGTCACGGTCGCCGCCAGCCCGCGCAGCGCGTACGAGGTCGTCGAGCTGGACGCCCGTACCGGACGGGCCCGTGTCGTGGGAGCCCGGCACAACGACCCGGTGGACCCCGCCTACTACCCGGAACCGCAGATCCGTACGTTCTCCGGACCCGCCGGGCGGGAGATCCACGCACATGTCTACCCGCCACACCACCCCGGCCATGTGGCCCCCGGAGATGTGCTCCCGCCCTATGTGGTCTGGGCACATGGTGGTCCCACCGGCCGCTCCCCGCTCGTCCTGGACCTGCAGATCGCCTACTTCACCTCGCGCGGCATCGGGGTCGCCGAGGTCAACTACGGCGGCTCCACCGGGTACGGACGCGAGTACCGCAACCGGCTGCGCGAGCAGTGGGGTGTCGTCGACGTCGAGGACTGCGCGGCCGTCGCCCTCGCCCTCGCCGAGGAGGGCACCGCCGACCGCGACCGGCTGGCCGTACGGGGCGGCAGCGCGGGCGGCTGGACCGCCGCCTCCTCACTGGTCGCCACCGACGTGTACGCGTGCGGGACGATCCTCTACCCCGTCCTCGACCTGGTGGGCTGGGGTGTGGGCGAGACCCATGACTTCGAGTCCCAGTACCTGGAGGGCCTGATCGGGCCACGCGCCGAGGTGCCCGCACGGTACGCGGAACGGTCGCCCACCGAGCACGCCGACAAGGTCACCGCGCCCTTCCTGCTCCTCCAGGGCCTCGACGACGTCATCTGCCCGCCGGCGCAGTGCGAGCGGTTCCTCGCCAGGCTGGAGGAGCAGGCGCGGTCCGTGCCGCACGCCTACATCACCTTCGAGGGCGAGGGCCACGGGTTCCGCCGCACCGAGACGATGGTGCGCGCTCTGGAGGCCGAACTCTCCCTGTACGCCCAGGTGTTCGGCCTCAAACCGCCCGGCGTTCCCGCACTGGAGCTCGTCAAGTGACCGGCCGTTGAACGGCCGACCGACGAACGAACCTGTCAGGCCTCCGCGGCTGGTGGCCGGAGCGCGGGTCGCCGTCGTCGCGCCGAGCGGGCCCGTCCCGGAGGAACGGCTGCAGGCCGGGGTCGACATCCTGCGTGGCTGGGACCTCGAACCGGTCGTGGGGCCCCATGTCCTCGACCGGCACGGGACGTTCGGCTATCTGGCGGGCACGGACGCCGACCGGGCGGCCGACTTCCAGGCCGCCTGGTGCGACCCGTCGGTGGCCGCGGTGCTCTGCGCGCGCGGCGGCTACGGCGTGCAGCGCATGACCGACCTGCTCGACTGGGACGCGCTGCGGGCCGCGGGGCCCAAGGTGCTGGTCGGCTTCAGTGACATCACGGCTCTCCACGAGGCGTTCGCGGCGCGGCTGGGGCTCGTGACCCTGCACGGTCCCATGGCCGCGGGCATCGACTTCGTCAAGAACGCCCGCGCCCAGGACCATCTCCGGGCGACCCTCTTCGCGCCGGAGTCCGTACGGACGATCCGGTCGGCCGGACAGGCGCTGGTCCCGGGGCGGGCCGCCGGCGTCCTGCTCGGTGGCTGTCTGAGCCTGCTCGCCTCCGAGCTGGGGACACCGCACGCCCGGCCCTCCGCCAGCGGCGGGCTGCTGTGTCTGGAGGACGTCGGCGAGGAGGTGTACCGCCTTGACCGGTACCTCACGCAGCTCCTGCGGGCCGGCTGGTTCGACGGTGTCGCCGGGATCCTGCTCGGGTCCTGGGAGCGGTGCGGCCCGTACGAGCGGGTGCGGGAACTGCTCCTCGACCGGCTCGGCGGACTCGGGGTGCCGATCGCCGAGGAGTTCGGGTTCGGGCACGGGGAGGGGGCGCTGACGGTTCCCTTCGGGGTACGGGCGGAGCTGGACGCGGGCGCCGGGGTTCTGACGCTGGACGCGCCGGCCCTGGCCTGACGTCTCACCTCTCACCCGGAGGGACCGCTCACCGTGCGTGGCCTGCGCCTGTGAGCCCATCCTGGTTCCATGAGCCGGAAGAGTGCGCAGCAGAGTGGTGGCGGTGGTGGTGGCGCGGCGGCCGGGCGGGCGAGTCTGCTGACGCCCGGGCGGGTGGCGGTTGTCGCGCTGGCCGTGCTCGGGCTGGTCTTCATCTTCGAGAACACCCGGGCGACGAAGATCCGGCTGCTGATTCCCGAGGTGACCATGCCGTTGTGGATGGCGCTGCTCGCCACGGCGGTGATCGGAGCGTTGTGCGGGGCGTTCTTCGTGCGGCGCCGGGGGTAGCGTCCGGCGGGCCGGTTGCTCGACTGCGGGCCGGTGGGGGCTGGCCGCGCAGTTCCCCGCGCCCCTAAAAGACTGCGCCGTTCCCCGCGCCCCTGGGGTCCGCGCGCCCGTGGGATCTGCGGGCCGGTGGGGGTCGCTCGCGCAGTTCCCCGCGCCCCTGAAAGCC